>JBCDIX010000041.1:0-63674 GCA_038748405.1 Cyanobacteria bacterium P01_H01_bin.21
ACCAAAGTAAACAAGTACGCCAATAATTATGACGAGGTTAATTAAATTTGTCTCCAGAATATCGAAGTTGAGACCAAAGCCACCTTCTTCCGAAGCAAGCAACCAGACTGTCTCCATATGCTCCATCCCAAACTGCGCCTGCCAACTGACTATTGCCAGTAGCGATATAACTCCCGCACAAGAGCGCGCTTATCATCAGCACGCCCTAAAATAATTCCTATGCAGCGACCCCTAACAGCTTGCTCAATATCTGTTGACTCAGTGCGTCAACCTGCTGTTCAAGCACAGCCATAGCTGACTGCTTTTGAGCATCAAGCTCTTTTTGCACAGCCTCGCGCTGCGCCTGAGCCTCTTGCTGAGCAGATGCCATTGATTGAGCGCCGATTTTCTCAGCCTCTGCTTGAGCTTCCTCAATCAGCTGCTTAGCCTCACGTCTCGCACCAGAAAGAGCTTCCTCATATTCTTGAGCTAGCTTTTCTGCTTTAGCAAGACGCTCTTCAGCATCTGCCGTTGTCGAACGAACGTAGCCGTCCCGTTCATCAATAGCATTACCTAGAGGTTTGTAGAAAACCGCATTCAGAATGATGGCCAACAGAGCAAACTGCACAGCCATCAGGGGCAACGTTGCATCCAGGTCAAATAAACCACCAGCCTCTTCAGCTGCAGCTTCGACCGCAAATAGCATTACACCGGTTATCATCACGTCACTATGCCCAAATACTCTGGGACCGCCATAACAAAATACTTGCCAATGATCAGAACAGATTTACCGAAAAAAACTTTTTCACAACCTCTCAAAACAGTTGGGAAACATGTCTCGATGTAACGTCTGACCGTGCAGAAAGCAGGGAGACAACAAGTGTCACCTCCCTACAATCAAATCCCTTTAAGCAAAGGGGTTAGCAAATAGAAGTACCAGTGCAACTACAAGGCCATAGATAGTTAGTGCTTCCATAAACGCCAAACTCAGTAGCAGAGTTCCGCGGATCTTACCTTCTGCTTCGGGCTGACGAGCAATACCTTCAACGGCTTGACCAGCGGCATTACCTTGACCAATACCAGGGCCAATAGCTGCCAAACCAACAGCAAACGCAGCAGCCAGTACAGAAGCAGCAGCAATAATTGGATCCATGATCTTCTTCCTTATCCTTAGATAAATATCAACAAACTAAGCAAGTCGCCCAATGAGGATTAACTCCTCTCGAAACCGTCAGAAGCTAGTTCAATCGGCTAGCTCTAACCAAGCAGGAGATGACCCAACGTCAAATCCCAACTGGATAACCCTTGGGGGCTATCCATGCTCTTCTCCACCATGCCCCTCAATCGCCTCACCAATGTAGGCTGCGGCAAGGGTGGCAAAAATCAGGGCCTGAATCGCACTTGTAAATAGCCCCAGCAGCATCACGGGCAGAGGGACAAACAAAGGTACAAGCAAGACAAGCACAGCCACCACCAGCTCATCAGCCAAAATGTTTCCGAAAAGACGGAAGCTTAGCGAAAGAGGCTTAGTGAAATCTTCTAAAATGTTGATTGGCAACAAGATGGGAGTAGGTTCAACGTACTTCGCGAAATAACCCAGTCCACGCTCCTTAAACCCGGCATAAAAATAAGCCAAGGAGGTTAGCAGTGCCAATGCAACAGTCGTATTAATGTCGTTCGTTGGTGCCGCCAACTCACTTGCCGGGATGTGAATTAGCTTCCAAGGCACCAGAGCACCTGACCAGTTGGAGACAAAGATGAATAAAAACAGCGTTCCCACAAAAGGAACCCAAGGTCGATACTCCTTCTCTCCGATTTGGTCCTTGGCGAGGTCTCGGATAAATTCGAGAGCAAACTCCATCAGGTTTTGCAAACCAGAGGGGACACGCTCAACCTTGCTAGAGGCTAAAAAAGAAACCAGTATCAGTATGGCGGCAACAAACCAGGTAGTAACAAATACCTGACCATGGACTTTAAGACCACCAAGGTGCCAATACCAGTGCTGGCCGACTTCCAGCTCAGCCAATAGAGAAAATGGGAAATTAAATGTGCTTAACATCTCCGTCCAGAATCTTAATTTTTTTCGCAGATGCTCACGGAAACACGAAAATGCCTTTATCCTTGAGCCATCGACTCAGGCACAACCGACGTCCAAAGCGTGTAGGCAATCAACGCTGCCTTGTAGGTAAGAAAGCCTAAGAAAACAGGCATTATCTCTAGCTGTTGGTACTGAGTTGCAAAAACAATCAGCCCAATAAAGATTGCTAGGCGACCACTACCCAATTTTCTGCGCTCACGACCTATTTCAGCGACACTCTTTGCCAGCATTCTTAAGTAAACCACACCGACGCACGCCCCTAGCAAATAATTCAGGGCTATGTGGCGGGAGTAAGCAAGCCAAACAGAGACGAATATGAAAGCCGTAAACCCCAGGGTCACCAACAACAAATTTTGCTGGAGACGGAAATACTCTCCCATTGCTTGATCAGAAGCAGGGGGAAGTTCTGCGGCAACGTCTGCCGACTCTTGCGTTTGGGCCTCAACGGCTTCTTCAGGAGAAGTCACAGGTGATTTAAATACGTAGAAGCCATAGCTAAACATACTGACAGCAATCACTTGCGCCAGTTGCCAAGCCATGGCCGATCATATCACGGCATTAATACCTATTGATGGTATTTGGTTAGGTCTTTGTTAGGTTAGGGGTGCCCCGGTATCGCAGGCGACAGAACTACTAGCTGACGTCGCTGTAAAGATCGCACCTGATCCAGCGTTAGTTCTGTATCGGCGATTAGCTCTGCCACTGTCTGGCTGTGGATTACGCCAGGCTCTGAGCACTGGCTCAAAAAGGCATACTCAGCATCAGTAACCGTAGCCAGCTGATAATCGTAGTCAAAAAAACTTTTTGAGGGCCAGCCCGACATGCAGGCATGACGGCTAGGAATCGCTGTCGCTAGATCGCTATCATTAGACCAGTCTGTTTTCTGCAGCGGTGGCCGACTGAGAAAAAACTCGTAGTGAGTCAGCTCTGGATCGAGCAGCTCAATTAATCGATATTGCTCACGCTCACTTAAATGCCTAGCCCGCTTCATCACGTCGTCAGAGTTACCCACTAGCCGGTTTAAGTCCCAGTAGCGGGGGTTGGAAAATCCAATAAAATCTAAGCCTGACGCATCGATCAACTCAAATAAGGTGTCGATGGTGTAGTCCACCTCCTGGGGATGAACATACATATCAGCGAAACACTCATCCTGATGATTCTCAAGGGCCCAGCGTTCTTTATCTCGTTTGACAATGCGGTTGGTCTCGGGCAGCGCGCCAAACAACTGTCGACCAATGTGCACCCCATCGCGATAGTCGCCCCGTTGCTCTCCCTGGAGCATGGCAATAGCCTGCTGCATTAGGGATATTTCCCAGCGGCCTAGAGCTGCATATACAAATATATGTAGCAAACCGCCGGGGGCCAGCTTAGTGGCTAACGCTTGTATGCCCCTGATGGGGTCGGGCATGTGGTGCAACACACCAACACAGTTGATTAGATCAAACTCCCCTTCTAGCTGCGCAGCATCATAAATACTGAGCTGATGAAAGGTTGCTCGGTTAGCCCCTGAACGACGGCAGCGCTCTCTTGCGACGTCTAACGTACCGGCACTAAGGTCAATACCTGTCACCTGAGCTTCAGGATTCAGGTGCACCAAATATTCAGTCCCCACCCCTGAGCCACAGCCTGCATCCAGGATGTTAACAGCGTTACTGCGGGGAGCTTGCCCCGTACAAAAACTGTAGGCAGATGGCCAATGCCAGCGCCAGTTATAGCCGGGTGGGGGCTCATCGATTAACGGTTCAGGGGGAAAGGGATAGGTATCGTACAGCTTTGCAACCGCCGCACTAACCGCCGCTTCATTTTCAGACGCCATGGGAAACGTAGTTTTGAGTTCTCAGTTTTAAGGGTTGAGTGCATCAAAGGCCACAGCTCTACCGAGCCATATTCACTGGTTTCAAAAGCCTAAAACTCCAAGAATAAGCACTCAATCCTCAAACCCTTACGTCTTTAAGAATGCCATCTTTCGGAAAACGCTTCGTAAATTCAGGTAACAAAACTTATCTTTTCTCTCATCCAATTACCCCGGTCTTTTATGATGACCCAGTGGGCTAATAACAAGATGTTACACAGTCTGTAGACAACCATCTTGGCGTTCCGTAATCGTTTTAATCTGGAACTTGTCATAGAGCCGATAGGCCCGTCACGCTGCCTGCTGGTATTAACCAACGCTCCGGATCAATCTTTGGATCGGGGCTGTTTGGCGCTGAGGAAGGGGTCTGATGCAATCGTTATTGCAATCAACTATTAGAAGGGAGCCTTTGAAAAGGAATGACTGTAACAGCTAGTGGTGGAAGCTCTTTAGCACGGCCACAACTTTATCAAACCTTGCCGGTTACCACGATTACCCAAGCCGAGCAGCAAGATCGCTACATGGAACGGGGTGAGTTGAGCGAGCTGTCTGACTTTTTTAAGTCGGGTCGTAAGCGAATTGCGATCGCACAGCTCATCACCCAATACTCTGAGCTAATTGTTTCCCAAGCCGCCAATCGTATTTTTACCGGTGGTTCCCCGCTGTCTTACCTAGAGAGAGTTGAACCCGACTCAGCTGAAATAGTCGAATCCCAAAATGGCAGTAGTTCTGACACAGCAACCTACATCGAGAAAGGGAGCAGCGGTGGCCTCTTCTCAGGTCTGAGAAATCTGGTTAGTAATACTGGCGATCTTGGTCCTACCCCCGCTGGCTTTCGCCCGATTAACGTAGGCCGCTACGGCCCCAGCAATATGCAGAAATCTCTGCGAGATATGAGCTGGTTTCTGCGCTATCTGACTTATGCAATTGTGGCGGGTGACCCTAACATCATTGCAGTTAACGTTCGTGGCCTGCGCGAAATCATCGAAGATGCCTGCTCTTCTGCTGCCACTGTGGTTGCTCTACAAACGATGCGAGCAGCCAGCATTAACTACTTTCGAGGGGATGCCGAAGCTCAGGAGATTGTCCGCTCCTACTTCAACGTCCTAGTCGATGAGTTTAAGGCCCCAGCCCCCTCCAACAAGTTGCGTCAGCGCCCCTCTAAAGATCTTCAGGGTCTGCAGCTACCGCAAATCTACTTCAATGCTGCTGAGCGCCGGCCCAAGTTTGTGATGAAGCCAGGGCTCTCCACCTCTGAGAAAAATACGGTTGTTAAGGCAGCTTATCGACAAGTATTTGAGCGTGATATCAAGCGGGCTTACTCCCTAGACCTTTCAGATCTAGAATCCAAGGTCAAAAATGGCGAGATTTCCATGAAGGAATTTATTCGTCGGCTGGCAAAATCCCCCCTGTACCGAAAGAATTTCTTCGAACCCTATATCAACAGTCGTGCACTTGAGCTGGCATTTCGTCACATTCTTGGGCGTGGCCCCAGCTCCCGTGAGGAAGTTCAAAAATATTTCTCTATTGTCTCTAGCGGTGGTTTAGCGGCGCTGGTCGATGCCCTGATAGATTCCAACGAATATAGCGATTACTTTGGCGAAGAGACTGTCCCCTACTTGCGGGGGCTTGGTCAGGAAGCTCAAGAATGTCGTAATTGGGGTCCCCAGCAAAATCTTCTGAACTATAGCGCCCCCTTCCGCAAAATCCCTCAGTTTCTGACGACATTTGCGGCCTACGAACAGCCTCTGCCAGACCAACATCCCTACGGTTCCGGAAATGACCCGCTGGAGATTCAATTTGGCGCTATCTTTCCAAAAGAGACCCGTAATCCCAGCAGTAGTCCTGCTCCATTTAGCAAAGACACTCGCCGTATCCTCATCCGCCGGGGTGCTGGGATTGACAACCAGCTTAGTAATCCGGCGGCCCGTCCCAAGGCTCCTGGCAGTCTTGGCCCTAAAGTCTTTAAACTTGACCAAATTCCATCCGGCAACGGTGCCAGCGTTAAATTTGCCGAGAGTTCTACTCAAAAGGTTATTCGAGCTGCCTACCGCCAGGTATTTGGCCGAGATGTCTATGCTGGTCAAGAGCTAAAATCAGCTGAGAATCGCCTGGAGAATGGCGATATCTGCGTACGTGACTTTGTGAGAGCTCTTGCCAAATCAGAAGCATTCCGCAAAACCTACTGGAGTTCTCTGTACGTTATGAAAGCGGTGGAATACATCCATCGTCGTCTGCTGGGTCGACCGACCTATGGTCGCCAAGAGACTAACCAGTACTTCGACATCTGTGCCAAGAAAGGATTCTATGCACTGGTGGATACCCTTATTGATAGTGCTGAGTACACAGACTCATTCGGAGACGATACTATCCCCTATGAGCGCTATGTGACTCCAGCTGGCCAAACCCTACGTAGCTTCCGGGCGGGAACAGTTGAAACAACCGGTCTTAAGCCTGTTGAGAAGCCCAGCGTACCCCGCTTTGTTGAACTGGGTGTAGGGACCAGTCAGCCAGGCACCATTGAGCTCAACAAGCGAATTCAGCAGGGTGTCAATACCCGCCGCGTGCAGTCCAAAGTCTTTAAGCTCACTAGCTTGTTCGACAAAGCCAACCTCAAATTGGTCACCCAGGCTGCCTATCGTCAGATCTTTGAGCGCGACATTTCACCCTACGTCGTTAAGGCTGAATTCACCTCTCTTGAAAGTAAGCTTGGTAACGGCGAAATTAACCTGAAAGAGTTTATCGAAGAGTTGGGCTGTTCTGATCTCTATCAGAAAGAGTTCTATGCCCCTTACCCCAACACTAAGGTGATTGAACTGGGCACCAAGCACTTTTTAGGTAGAGCGCCCCTCAACCAGGGTGAAATTCGTAAGTACAACCAAATTTTGGCAACACAGGGTATTCGCGGGTTTATTAGAGCCATGGTTGCCACACCGGAGTATGCTGAATTCTTTGGCGAGGATACCGTTCCATATCGGCGTTTTCCCACCTTGCCAGCGGCAAACTTCCCGAATACTGAGCGTCTATACCAGCAGCTCACCCGTCAGAGCGACGATGTCGTTATTCCGAGTTTTGCACCTTCAGTGTCAACCAGGGCATCCATTGACACTTAGATGGGCTGATTAGAGACTCGATAAATTATCCCTGACCTATCTGGTGGTGTAGGTAGTCAGGGATAATTTATGAGATGACTGCACTATCCTCTGGCAACAGATGGACATAGTTTTTGCAGCATGTTAAAGAGGGCTTGAATGCCATTTCTGAGGAACATTGTTACGAAATGTTTCGCAGCCTCTTAGAACGTTAGCTGAATGCCGGAAAATACTTTCGGAAGGTAGCTAAACTGATACAAGTTTTCTCGAAATATGAAGCTAGTATCAGGCATGCTTCGATACCTGGGTTAAACATTTCATCGGTGCGTGAGGTGCCGGTTGATTTGAGTTTAATGTGGAAAACACGACTGCTATTGCCTTTTAGGTTGATATCAGTTGTTGGCAAACGTCGTTATTTTGCCTAAATATATTCTTTCGGAGGAATCCATAGATGAGTATTGTCACGAAATCTATCGTGAATGCCGATGCTGAGGCCCGTTACCTCAGTCCTGGTGAACTAGATCGAATCAAAGGATTCGTCACTTCTGGTGAGCGTCGTCTGCGCATTGCTCAGGTTCTAACTGAGTCTCGCGAGCGAATCATTAAGCAAGCTGGTGATCAGCTTTTCCAAAAGCGTCCTGACGTTGTTTCTCCCGGTGGTAACGCCTATGGTGAAGAAATGACTGCAACTTGCTTGCGTGACATGGACTACTACCTACGTCTGGTCACCTACGGTATTGTTGCCGGTGACGTTACTCCTATTGAGGAGATTGGTTTGGTTGGTGCTAAGGAGATGTACAACTCCCTGGGCACATCCATCCCTGCTGTCGCAGATTCAATTCGCTTTATGAAGAGCGTTGCATCTTCTCTATTGTCTGGTGACGATGCTGCTGAGGCCGCTTCTTACTTCGATTACGTTGTTGGTGCGATGTTGGGTTAAGTTGACTCGATTTTCCAACTACGCTGTTAAGCTACGTCGTCAAATTTCATCAAGGAATACGGATCATGCAAGACGCAATTACTTCTGTAATTAATTCTTCGGACGTTCAGGGTAAGTACCTTGATCAGTCCTCTATGGATAAGCTAGCTGCTTACTTCCAAACTGGTGAGCTGCGTGTTCGCGCGGCTACTGCCATTGGTGCTAATGCTTCCGAGATTGTTAAGGATGCTGTAGCTAAGGCGCTACTATACTCTGACATCACTCGTCCTGGTGGCAACATGTACACCACTCGTCGCTATGCTGCTTGCATTCGTGACTTGGACTACTATCTACGCTATTCCACCTACGCGATGTTGGCTGGTGATCCTTCCATCCTCGATGAGCGTGTGCTCAATGGATTGAAGGAGACTTACAACTCTCTGGGTGTGCCTGTCGGTGCTACCGTTCAAGCTATCCAAGCTATGAAGGAAGTAACTGCAAGCCTTGTTGGCGCTGATGCTGGTAAGGAAATGGGTGTTTACTTTGACTACATCTGCTCTGGCCTCAGCTAGGTCAAGTCGATGTGGTCTAGATTGGCCTGAACCGATCTAACACTATTTCGGAAGTCTGGAACGAGTGTTAGCTTGTCAAAATCTATCTGTATTGAGAGATTAGGACAGCTGGTCATTGGTTATCGGACTTCCGAATTTTTGACTCTGTGCCTGGTGTTTTAACTAGCCAACTCTAGAAGCTAGGGTACAACCGGGTTTTAATATGTAAGCAGTTTAAGGTTTGATGGTTGGCCATTTATGCAACGCTAGTCGACCTTAATTCAGCTGATAGTTAGCCAAATTAAACTCAAGCCAAGATTATCGCCGCTTCAGTTAATGGGCTTTTCGCAAGTAATTTGCAAAATAGTTTTTGTTTAAGAGTAGGAGACCTCTCTGCCATGCGCATGTTTCGGATTACTGCCTGCGTGCCGAGTCAATCTCGCATTCGCACCCAGCGTGAGCTACAGAACACTTTTTTTACTAAGCTCGTTCCCTACGACAGCTGGTTTCGCGAGCAGCAGCGAATTCAAAAGATGGGTGGAAAGATTGTTAAGGTAGAGTTAGCAACCGGTAGGCCAGGTGCCAATACAGGTTTAGCTTAAAGAACTCATGTAGTTTGTATAGATGATGGGTATAGACACATAGCCATATTAAAGGGGAGCAGCTTAAGCTGCTCCCCTTTAATATGGCTACATCTCGTCAATATGGCCAAAACCCTGCGCGATGTGGGGACTGTGAAATCTTATTTGGGTTACCGGAATAGTTTTAGGCTGTGAGTATCTTATAGAAAAGCCCACTCTGCTGAAAAAGCGATGACATCCGTCTTTGTGAAATCCTTTACAAGCTTACTCGCATTGACCCTGGGTATCGGTGTGATTTCAGCACCGTTTGCTCCTCAGGGATTTACACCAGCCGCAGCCCAGGCCCAGGGGGTTGATGAAGATACGAATGTACGAGTCTATCAACAGGCCAGCCCTGCAGTGGTTGCCATTGACTCGGGCAACAACTCAGGCAGTGGCAGCATCATTACGTCAGCAGGTTTAGTGCTCACCAACGCACATGTTGTCGGGGGTGCTCGGCAAGTCACTGTTCGTTTATCTGATGGGCGTCAATTTTCAGGCCAGGTAATTGGCTACGCTGACGAGAGTCTAGACTTGGCGGCTATCCAAATCAATGGTGGCGATACCACGTTTCCTGTTATCCCTTTAGCGACCAACATGGCTCAGGTAGGACAGCAGGCCTTTGCCATTGGCAACCCGTTTGGTCTACAGGGCACGTTTACCGTCGGTATTGTTAGTCGTATTGACTCAGAGCGAGGGTTAATTCAAACAGATGCAGCAATTAATCCCGGAAACTCTGGTGGCCCATTACTTAATCGTAATGGTGAGCTGATTGGGGTCAATACCTCGATTTTTACAACAGGGGAAAACAGCGGCAGCATCGGTATTGGTTTTGCGATCGCAACCCCACAAATTAGACCGTTTATCAGTGCCGTCCAAAGCGGGACAGCAAGCACAACATCCTCCCGTCAAAATAGAGCATCACGAGCACCGTCTCAGATCGTAATTGACGGTAGCGCTATTTTTGGACGTCTAGATAGCAGTAGTAACGTACTACCCGACAACAGCTACTTCAATGCCCATAGCTTTGAGGGTAGAGCAGGCCAGCGCATTAGCATTGCCATGACCAGCGCGCAGGTTGATTCCTACTTGCTACTCTATGGCCCCAATCAAGAGTTCTTGGGTGAAAATGACGATGCTGGCAACAGCCGTAATGCCCGCTTAGACGTTACTCTACCCGCTAACGGTACGTATTATGTTTTCGCAAATTCCTACGGTGCCAGCGAACAGGGTCAATATGAATTGAGTATCAGCAGTTTAAACGGCGGCAGTGGCAGAAACAGTAGCTATCTGCTGAGTGAAAATGGGTCATTAACCTCTCAAGACAACCGTCTGAGCGATAACAGCCTTTATGATGAATACTTTTTTAACGGTCAGCAAGGTCAAAGCATCACCATTACGCTGAGTAGCCAGGACTTTGATGCCTATCTACTACTGATCGACGATCAGGGTAATAAGATTGCTGAAAACGATGATTTAGCTCAAAACGATAGCGACGCTACCATTCGCATCGCTTTGCCCTATACAGGCCAATATCGCGTCATCGTGAATGCTTACGACCAAACTGGGCAGGGGCGCTACCAGATGAGTGTTCAATAACCCTTAGAAAAGACCTAACCAGGTAAAGAAGTCCTGTCGTGTAAACAGCTCCAGCAGCAGCAGCGCTAAAAAGCCCACCATGGCAAACCGACCGTTGATACGCTCAGCGTAGGTAGTCCAACCAAAGCCAGGTTCATCAGCCGACGGTGTGGCTGATGGCTGTGACGTATCAGGCTCTAACGATTCAGATTTTGTCATACCACAATCACTTAAAACCAAACAACTACATCTAGACCGTTAAAGATGTTAGTCAATCATCACTATCGTTACCGTTGCCAATCGAGTTCATCGATTTGTTAGTAGCATCTATCGCATCTAACACACAGATATCTCAGAGTTCAGCAAGGTCGATGGGTCTCGACGACCTGACGCTTATTCTATACTATCCATCCCATATCCCTGGTGCATTTGGGTCGCTTTTTGAAAAAAGCGATATAGATTTTAAGCAACTACTTATATCAATTTATCTCTTAAATAAAATTCTACTAATGTCTTATAAAAAGTTAGATTGGGTATTTTCAGAGGATTTTAAAGCCTTCTAAACAACATTTTTTATACAGACTAAGTACTCTTTAGAATCCAATGATTTAGAGATTTCTTTCTATAAGCTGTCGTGATTAAGACGCAAAGAATAAATGGTCACAATAATTTGTTACTATCACTATAGTTTGTGAACCCAATACATTCATTATCAGAACTGTAGTTCTTTGTAGAGAAAAATCGAGATTAGAACTTAAGCAAAGTCTGGAGTTTAAATACTCCTAGATAAACAGGTTTTTTGTCTGTTATAATCAGAGCCTCTAACAGGCAATCTAATCTGCATAAGATCAGATATCGAGAGTTATCTAGTTATAATTCCATTACTTCACTTCCATCCTCCCTTCCCAGACCTAATTATAATTCTTCAAATCCGATGGCTGACACTAAAACCACGCCACTGACAGGGAAAGCACTGCTTCAGAAAATGAAGGAAATAACTCATCTACCTAAGCGTGAAAAAGCTAAGGAGTGTGGGTATTACAGCATCACCAAAGACAAACAAATCAGGGTAAATCTAACTGACTTTTACGATGCCCTATTGGCTGCACGAGGCATTCCGTTAGGCCCCGAAAGCACAAAGGATGGGCGTGGGCGTGAACCAACCTATCGTGTCAGCGTACATAAGAATGGTCAAATTGTTATCGGCTCTACCTACACTCAAGAAATGGGTTTGAAGCCGGGGGATGAATTTGAAATTAAGTTGGGTTATAAGCATATTCACTTAATTCAATTAGGCGAGAACAAAGATTCTGATGAAGATGATTAAACATCTGCGCATCATGTATTGCAGTTAGAGTTGGCTCTCTATGATAGCGATGCCAGCATATTCCAAGTTTCATTAACTTATTAGTTGAAAAGCGGGGATGACTTTCTCCCCGCTTTTATTTTGATGTTTCTTGAGGTGTCTTGATGGTGGCGTTAGTCTCCATCATGCCTTTATCTGTTGATGCTAAAACCAAAGTCACACTTAATTTCAGAAGGCATCATTCAAATAAACATCGCAGAAATAAGCGGTCAAATACGACCGTTCTAGAGCCCATAGGATAGAAGATATCTCTGCTGGGCCCTAATGGCCTAGGCAAAGACCTCAAGATGAGCAATTAAGGGTTCTTCTAAGGTTTGTACCTTATTGATTAGAATGCGCCCCACATAGGCCCTCAGCTGCTCGGCTTGGGCTTCGTTGGGGATATACATCTGGCCGCCAGACTCGGTGACGGTCTTAGTGAACAGGGGCGTTTGTAGAAGCGCTCGATAGGTCGGCAAATCAGTGGTGCGATCGCAAATCAAACCGCGATCAGCCGCTGTTGGCACCAGTCCAGGCGGTAAGTGCCCCTCTAACAGCGCCAAAATATGCAGATGACACGCTTGAGTATTGATGCCACGCTGTTCTAGCAAATGCATGATAGCCCCCACCGGTAAAGGCTGTTGAGGAAATACCCGCAGTAGCTCCATCAATAAGAAATAGTCACTGTACTGTTGACGCGTAATGTTTAGAACTTGAGGATAGCGGGCCAGGTTAACCAAACCATAAGCAACACGGCTACAGCTATGGGGTAGCTCACTGGCATAGGTGTCTTGAATGATCGTGGCATTAGGAAATTTTTGACGTAGCCAGCGGGCGATGGCAGGCAGCGACGCTGAGCCCCCTGTACACACCACCTGTTTAATGGCCTGACTATCCATAGAGTGATGGCTCAGCAGCACATTTAGATAGCGATTAATCCGCTGAATGTAGGGCAAAAAGATCAGGTTTTCGAGGTGACGCCGTTTAATTAACCAGTGCTGACCAGCCAGGGTTAGCTGCATTTGATTTTGCTGCTGTAGCGCTAGTTTTAAATGGCGAGCGGCTGCCAATAAACCTTGCCCCAAACTAGACTTCAGCAGTCGTTGCTGCAGCTGATAGCGCTGGGTCCAATCGACATGCCCCACTGCAGGGAGCGTTAAACCATCCAGGTTTAGCTGTCCCCAATCAGCATCTTCAGAATCGAGATGTCCTTGCCAATCCCAGCTAATTGACGCGTCTGCATCAGTTAGAGGCTGACGTCGCTCTTCAGGCAGCAGCAGCTGACAAACAATGTCCTGGTCAAGGGCATCTCCAGCGTAGGCAAATCCGCGGAGAGCAAAATCAGCGTAGTTGAGATTAGTCAACTTTTGAGGTAAGTCAACTAAACCAAGCTCAGTCATCACAGCCCCACCACTGATGACGACAGTGCCTTCTTGCCACTGACAGTTATATAAGCTGGGCTGCCGTGATAGCGAAACGGTCTCTGCTATGGCCGCATTACTGGGGTCAGGCAAGCCAGAAAGAATGGTTGCGATCGCATCTTCTACAAATAAAATCTGCTCAGGCTGATCGATTAGCTCAGCCGCCAACACCGCTTCCCGCAGATTAAAGCTGTAAGTGTCGGGCCAGTTTGTCGGATAACCAACCACAACTCCCTGTAGCTTTTCCCAAATTTGCCCAAGACTACCGTTATCTAAGCCAACAGCCTGCCCTTGTTCTTTTACATACTTTAAGAGCGCCACCATCGCCTGCAATAGTTGCAGCATAGGTAGCTCGACCGTATCTGACCAGCGCACCCACGGATCGGAATTCGCCAATGTCTGACCATGACCCACCGCCACCTTTAACAACGGCTTTAGTCGATTAACGCCTATCAGCTCTGGAGCCCTGGCTCCAAAGGCATCCAATACATTACTTAAATCCCCTAAGGCGTCATAGCCCACAGCTATTGTTTCTTGAGCTGATGTCATCAACGCCATCGCAGGCAGGCGAAAATGCTTAGCCTCTTCAGTGGCTTTTTGCCAATAGAGGGGATAAACTTGGCCGGTTTGACGATCCATCAGCACTGCAGATAGTCCTGTCGAACCCACATCTAACCCTAAAAACCAGTCCCCTCCAACCTCTACAGACCCATCCGTTGGGGTATCTGTCACAGGAGGCTCGGTGACACTCTCGTTAGCAGCAGCCGGCTCAGCTATGGCCGCCTCCACATTTGCTACCGCCATTGGTACAGAAGCATCCACAGACGCGTCTGTTTCAGGAATCAGATTGGGAATTAGGGCGTTTGGTGATGTCTCTGGCGAAGGCTCTGTCGGGGCCGTCACATCCAATCCCAGAGCAGTTAAGGGATCGGTGACAGGGGCAGCGTCGCCAGCATCGACAGCATTAAATCCTCCCTGATCTAGCGCTTCTAGCTCGGGTAGTGGCGCTTGACCAAACAGGTCGTCTAGATCGCCCAGGTCAATATTGGTGTCTTCAACGGGTGCAACAGTTGGCAGGTTATCTAAACCTAATAAATCCTCCAAATCATCCGCCGCAGATACTGAGGCAGCATCCAATATCAAATCTTCAGCAGGAGCAGGTTCGTTAGACGGATCAGATACCGGCTCATCCTCGTTTAATAAATCGACGATATCCAAGATGTCTGATGTCCGGTTATCCAAAGACTGAGAGCGTTCATCCTCAGTCATGGTTTGCCAGAATGCATCTTGCTCCGCTTGCAAAAAGTCATCGGCTTCAGGGGCAACACTATTAGGGTCGTCCACCAAAAAGTCAGCGGGCAAATCGGGGAGTGAGGCTGAATCTAACCCTGGCTCTGTATCTTCAACAACTGGCGCTGTGACGGCCCCATCTGCAGGCACTACAGGTTCTTCAAGATCAGACAAGATTTGCCCAACGATCTGTTCAGCTGGCTGCTGCGAGAGTGCGTTTGACTGCGCATTGAGCCCCCCTAGCTCATCCGCTAGAGAATCAGTCAGCCCATCCTCAAAATCATCCAGCAGTGGGTCAGCTGCTAACCCTAAAAGATCAACATCGTCAGACTCAAGCTCAGTTTCCGTCAAAGAGGCTACTGTAGCGATATCGATTTCTTCATTGCCAGATGGATCGTCGACATCGATAACCTCTGCAGCAAATCCTTCAAATAAGTCAGAGTCTGCTTCATCGTCAGACTGTAGAACTTCAGCAAATGGATCTTCGTCTTGCCCAGTTTCGGATTCATCGGTCATCTCAGGCACCAGATCTCCATCCGACTGGACAGACTCAAGATCCAAGCTTTCTAAATTGAGATCTCTGACAATTGTTTCCAATGTGGCTTGATCTAAAGGCTCTAGGGCGTCATCTTCCTCAACTCCATAGTCAGTAGCAAACGTATCACCGGCAAGCTTTTGCAAGTCTTCATCTAGCTGCTCTACGAGTTGCTCATCATCAAAGTTAATCAGCAGACGCTGCTCAGCGCCTGGCTGTACCAGATTAATCAAATCTTCGTCCGCCGCTGCCGCAATATAAACATCGTCTGGCACATTCTCTGGAAACTCCTCAACCGTTTCTGCAGCCAGTTCATCGGGCAATACCTCTGAAAGCGAGGCCACCACATCACCCTCAGGCTCTGGTTGATTTGTGTTTTCTACTTCATCCCTAGATGCAATATCACCAAACAAACTCTCGACGGTTGCTTCAGGGATCACATCGTCGTCGATAACCTCAGCACCTGTCTGCTCAAATAGCCAGGCATCAGCAACCTGATTGGCCGTATCAATGACATCTGAATCAGCAGGTGCTTCGACGTCAGTGGATAAAGCGTCTGGAGCACTGCCGTCGTTCTCTGTGAGTTCCAGGTTCAAGTCTAAAAAGTTGTCCGATGAGCCTTCAGTCGCTTTAGGATCATCTGGAAAGAGTGAGCCTACCAGCAGATCAGTTGTGGAGTCGTCATCCTCTTCAATGGGCTCCAAACCCAGATCAAAATCGACATCAAAGTTAAATAGCTCACTTTCACCACTTTCCTGAGGCAGCTCGCTCTGAGCTGATGTGTCGTCATTGAGTTCGCCCAGGTTCAAAAGTTCGCTATTTTCACCCCCTACCGCCAGTAGACCCAGGTTCTCATCGATATCGTCCAGCGCGTCCAGGTTTGGTAGCGTTGATTCATCGCCTGCGATCGCGCCTACGGGCGGGCTCTCCGGTTCAGCATCGGCGGTCAGCTGTGCAGACACATCAGGGGAGCCATCATCAGCAACAATCGCCTCATCAAGAAACTCTAAGTCAGGCTCATCATCTTGAATCAGCGTAATCGCTTCATCAAGGTCAAATTCAATCTCTTCACCCAGGTCGGTATTAGCCTGAATCAGCGTAATGTCTTCGTCTGGTGCGATCTCGTCTTCCAGTAGCTCTAACTCAGACAAATCATTAGCCTGAATCAGCGTAATGTCGTCATCTGGTGCAATTGCCTGCTCCAGCAGCTCTAGTTCCGATAAGTCAGCATCAACCTCGGGAGAGGCTTCGACGGCTGCGTCCGCTTCGTTCTCTAGGGATAGATCTTCAAGCGCCTGATCAAGCTCATCCAGCTGAATCGCATCCAAATCCACATCGGTGGTTACAGAGCCAGGCTGTTCCTGTAGAGCCGATGGCTGATCCGATTCACTCAGACCAGTCGCTAGATACAACGACGCATCCTGACCAAGCTGCTGGGCCAGATGATTAACAAAGGCATGAAAAATCACCTCACCCTGACGACCCAGGCCGTGCATCTGATCTAGCCCCTCCTCCAGGGACTCGCGATAGCTATCGACACTTTTTTGCAATGAATCAAAAACAGCCGTCAGCGTACTGTCTAGCTTTAACAGCAGCTGATCCGACTGAGCCTGCAAAAGTCGTACTTGCTCTAACCGTTGCCCCGACATCATAGGGGCAGGATTATCAGCCGTCGCCATCTGTTCCATAGCCGCCGCTTCCATGGTGGCAAAATTCTGCACCATCTGGGCCGACAGCTTTTCCTGTAGGCGTTGCATCAAGGTTTCTAGGAAAGCATTGATTTGCTGCTCAGACTGTAGTGAAGGCTCTGCAACTCGCTGCGCTTCTAGAACATTAATTTCTGCCTGTAAGCTGTCACGCTTTTGCTGCAGTGACTCTAGCTCCTGACGCATGGGCCTTAAGGAGTTTTCCCTCAGGTATTTCATCTCCGTCAGCAAGCCTTGCAATACCTGGGATGCTGACTCCTCCATATCAGGCTCTGAGACCGGAGGCGATACAAACTGCCCAGTGTCTGGATTGATGGGCCCCCATCCCCCCGGAGACTCAAACATTTGCTCTAGAGACTGCAGATAGTGAAACAGCTTGCTTAAAAGCTGACGCTGTTGCTCAGAGTCCCCTGACAAGCCCAACGGCAAACGGGAAGACGGCTTAGCCAGGGTCGCATTAATTTCAGCAATGAGGCGTTGGATTTGATCCTTTTGAGAAGTCACAGTGCGGCCTTTCAACAACGAACTCTGCAAATCGGAGAATACTCAGCCCAAGCGTGGGCAGAACAGTTCCTATCGACTGAATGCCCAAAGTGTAAAGCAGGCTGGCTAAAAAATCACAATTTCCTCCTATCTACAGGCATTCTGGGGAAAATCCTGATGAAGCCACCGGGGCCTATGAATATCAAGATGACCATATTACGTGCAGATGGGTGTCATCCTAATCGATACACTTAAACCTCATGCTTGAGATATGAAGTTAAGTTAACGTTTTTTGAGTTAGGGGGATGACGCAGTCGTGCTGTACCCTTATCTAGGCAAACCAGAGAAAAACTTAAAGCAAACCGATCCTTCATATTGCAGTAAGCTACCGTTTTAAAGATTAAGCTATGGATTAGCCGTTAGAGTACCAGACCTGAAACTCAGAGTACGCAGGCTGTAGCACTACCAAAATAATCCATAAATTTGAGGTTTAGCAGGTCTTGACTTTTCTTTTAGCGTTCTAAGAGTGGCTAAAGCACCTAAAATGTCTGAGCCGGGCTAGCTGCCTATCAGCCCCACGCCTCTACTGTTTAATTTTTGATTTTATTGTTCACCCAACCGTGGCTTCTCCGCCTATGGACAGCAGATACGGTGCCCGAGACAATTCAGCTAGCGAAAGTCTGATTGCAGCGGCCCCTTTTTTTGAGGAATTACCCGAAGCTACGGTGCAGCAGGCAACCGCACAGATTGTTACGCGTCGCCATCCAGCCGGTCAGGTTTTGCTGTTGGAAAATGATTGGGGCAACTCGGTTTATTTCATCTTGGACGGATGGGTCAAAATCCGTACATACAATCTTGATGGGAAAGAAGTTACCCTAAACATTTTGGGTAAAGGTGAGTTATTTGGTGAAATGGCCCCTCTAGAAGAGGTGCCTCGATCAACAGATGTCATCACCCTGGCCACCACAATGATTGGCAGTATGCCAGCCCAGGATTTTGTCAGCTTGCTCAACAACGAACCCCAAGCAGGTATTCGTTTGGCTAAGCTAATGGCGCGTCGGTTACGTCAGGTTAACCGACGATTGCGCCTGAGGGAGTCTGATAGTCAGTCCCGAGTCGCTGATGTTCTACTTTTCTTGGCCGATGGGCAGGGAACTATTGGGTCTCAGGGTGTAGAAATTCCTAACTTGCCGCATCGTGAGCTTAGCAGCCTCAGCGGTCTGGCTAGAGAAACAGTTACCCGTGTTTTGAGTAAACTCGAAAAGAAAGGATTGATTAGCCGAGAGCGTGATCTAATTCGCATTCCTTCGATCGATGCGTTAGATCGGCTGCTTGTCTAGCCATATCGTTTCTCAACATTAGAATTTTGGTTAGGAGTAATTCTCAGCACCATGGGGCAGCCAGACGAGTATCAGGCAGAGAGACAATCGCCAGATGTGGCTGATAGCAGTAACTCCACTGACTTCAACGACATTGACCTAGAAACTCCCTGGATAGAAGAGGATACTCCTCCTCTAATTCCTCTTAGGAGCAAGCCCATCACGGTACCTGGCCAAAAGGGACCGGTTGCTATGGTGGAAACAGCATTTTTGGCCAGTGCGGCTAGTTTAATGTGGTTAATCAATCTCTATTTTCCACCTGGCCCTTTACTGCGCATTTTATTTCCAGTTCCTGTGGCCCTGGTCTATCTGCGTTGGAACTCTCGCGCTGCCTGGATGGCGACTTTAGTTTCTGGTCTGCTCTTAGCGATCTTAATTGGACCGCCCCGCAGTCTACTTTATGTAATTCCCTACGGAGTGCTGGGGGTACAGCTGGGGTATCACTGGCGCAACCAAACGTCCTGGCTGATTTCGCTACCTGTCGGCGCATTTATTGTCACCCTGGGTATCTTTTTTCGAATTTGGCTACTGTCGTGGATGGCTGGGGAAGACCTGTGGGGCTATCTGGTAGCTCAAGTGATACAGCTGACAGACTGGATTACTAATCGATTGCTAGATTTTGGCCTCATTGGGTTAGGGGCGATGGGACAGCTCAGCCCTGGTGTGATTCAGATTGTGGCAGTCTCAATGGTATTTTTTAGCAGCACTATTTACCTCTTCACCGTACATTTAACGGCCTGGATTCTTTTAGAACGTATGGGAATCACCATACCCTCTCCACCACAGTGGGTACAGCAAATCCTTGAGGAGTAGAGACCATTACTCCTGCTATGTTGCCTGCTAGTTCAGAAATCTATCCTCTGATTACTCACCATACAAATCCTGCGGTCACTTATCAGTGGCAGCAACGCTATCGAGGACAACGTCCCTGCTATGTGTGCGTTTTAGGCTTTACTAAAACGGCCCTAATTCCTGAGATCTCCGCAGCAGGCAACACACCTGAGGCAAGAATGATGACGGCAGTAGCAGACGCTGAATTTATCTATGAGGGCTCCACGGCAGCACCTCAATATCCGCTACCCCCCCTGACAGCAGGGGTTTCACCGGCCCTACTGACACGGGCTATTGTGAGTGGCCAAGGCTTACCGACCTATCTGTTTAATGCGGGGCTTCCGTACCAACCGAGCGTCCCCCATATAGATGTCGATGGAGCCATTGCGAACTGTCTCAGCACTGGACATGCACTCCCACCTGATACAGTTACCCATCTATTTAATGCGGGGCTTCAGTGGGGTGAGCGTTTGGGGCGTCGGTTTGCTAACAGCTATTTGGTGATTGGCGAATGTGTAGTCGCGGGCACGACTACTGCCCAGGCCGTCTTAACTGCCCTTGGCTTTGAAGTTGCTGGCATGATGGGTAGCAGCCATCTCACCTGTAATCATGAGCAAAAAACTTTACTTGTGAATGCTGGACTACAAGGAAAAACTGTCGGTTTTACTCAGCGGACTCCATGGGATGCGATCGCAGACGTTGGCGATCCCATGCAACCGTTTGTCTTAGGGATGACCATTGCTGCAAGTCACCACAGCGGCGTTTTGCTTGCAGGGGGTAGTCAAATGATTGCTATTTACACGCTGTTGAACCACCTGAGCACTCAGTATGCATGGGACTTCAAGAATGTAGTTATCGGCACGACCCAGTGGATTGTCAACGACAAAACTAGTCAGTTTTTGAATCTGGCTCAAACAGTACCAACACCCCCAATTATTAGCAGTGCTTTTTCATTTAAGCATTCACGGTTTCAGCAGTTCACCCTATTCGAAAAGGGGTATGTCAAGGAAGGAGTAGGAGCAGGTGGCTGTTTAATTGCAGCACATCTATACCAACACTGGCACCAGCAGACGATACTAAAAACTATGGAAGCCCTACTAGAAAGCTGCCTCAAAATGCCGCCACCAAACGATTAAGACAGCATTTCATGCGTTCAATCTAGCAATCGCTCAAGCCTTTATCCATAGCATTCACTGCCAGTTAATGTGCTCGATGGGCAAGCAGCTGTTCTTCTAATGCAGCAATTCGATTATAGGCAGCTGTCAACTGAGCCGTTAACCGCTGCACCTGAATTTCAGGCGACAACGACTGACTCCCACTCAGCTGATCAACCCCAAAGTGAGGCTCATCATTCAAGATGTCTTTGTGATCAAAGGCTTCATCCAAACCATTGGCAACGACTCGCTCGGGTGGACTGACCCCAAACTTAAGCCGACCACCGTCACTGCCTGCATCCTGGCGAACCAGCAGATCAGACACTTTGCCATCAATCTGCTCTAGCAGCTGATGTAAGGTGTCCACCCGGTTTGATAGGTGCACTACTTTTTCTGGAACAATATCCATGGGCTAGCAAATTCTCAAATAACCCCTACATCCTAAGAACGCCTAACCGATGCAGGGGACTTATTACCTATTGATTTAACCTTTGGTTGTCAAGATTGAAATCATAAAGAGATGGGATAAAAATGGTAGATTTTAGTCTATTGTTCTTTACGATGTCCTTATAATGTCAGGCCATTTAAATAAAGAGACCGAGAGTTTTCCTAAACCGTGACATACTGTAGCGGATATCTGGTCAGTGTCTTTATTTATGTACAAGGAAAATACTGGCACAGTGACAACTTACCGAAATACTGACTGTTAGATTCCAGGCAATTTTTTCCTAGCCTATGGGGTATACTGCACAATGCCATCATGTACATCAAAACGTACATCTACAGCTAAAAAGCATCAAAACTCTGCATAAATTTTAGGAAACCCTCGTTTAGCGATGGTTTCACTCAAATTGTGTACGGTAATATAAATAAACCTTGACATCATCACCTGGATCACCTCTATGGGTGTAGGGTCATCCAAGAAAGATGTCTGCTCACGCAGAGTACAGCATACATTCTTCATTTTCAATCAATGCTGCAGGTCGTGCCAAAAGCAATAGTAATTATGAACTGGTGGGGATAATCATTAATTAATGGCACCCAAATCATCTATGACTGATACCACTGCGTTCGTTGCCGGATGTGCAACGACCGGGGTAGCTGTTTTAGTATTGCTGCTTGCACGAGTTGGGTTTCAAACATCTCCCCCTGAAGCTGAACCAAGTTCCGCCAGTTTAGAAACCGTTGTGCCAGTTCCACAATCCCCGGTACAGACAATTAATGAGGGGCTTAACGACGATATTAAACAGGAGCTTGATCGGCAGCAAGAACTCACGACCAAGCTAGAAAACCAGCTAGTGCAGCAAGAAATGCTAGCTCGTAACCTAGAGAATCAGCTCAAGCAGCAACAAGAAGAAACACGGGCTGTTCTTTCTCAGCTTAGAGAATACCAGCGTTCAGTCGACACACTTTCTCTACAAAACGGTCAGTTAGCAGCGGCTCAGTCTGAGCAAACTAATTCAGATAACAGCGTTCAGACTACTCTGTTATGGATTGGGGGGGGCCTGTTAATCGTGATGATTCTGGGTGGAGGTGCCATCATTCTCTGCATGATTCTAGTATCGGGTCGCCGTCGCGAAGATCGGTCTGTACCGGTGGTCTACCCGTTTCAAATGCCCGTACCGCCTAGTGGATATCGCTACTATGAGCAAGAATTTTTGCCACCTCCACCAGTAAGGCACAAGCGGGCCAATCCCTCTTATTACGATGTGGACTAGGGGAGTTTTGAGTTCTAACTTGTGAACTACTTTTACTAGACAAACCATTGGTGACCTAGCAGATTGAAAGGCTAGCTCAATTCAAAGCTCATCATTCAAAATTTTTAAAAGGCGGCACCCAGATTCGAACTGGGGATAAAGGATTTGCAATCCTCTGCCTTACCACTTGGCCATGCCGCCGAATTGCCGAACTTCAATATATCAAATTCTCGTCGTGTTCTAACTCAGATTCTTATGAAAGACCTGCGTCTTGGTTCTTTAGAAAAACCCTAGCACCCATAACTAACGGACAGTTGCTAATAGCTGTTGAATCATACGATTGGCTTGGGCTGCGTAGCCTCCACCAAATAAATTGAAGTGGTTGAGAATGTGATAAAGATTGTAGAGAACTTTGCGCATAGGATAGCCATCTGAAAGCGGGTAGGCTGATTCATAGGCTTTGTAAAAGGCATTCGGAAAACGACCAAATAGCTCCGTCATCGCTAAATCCACTTCGCGATCGCCATAGTAGGTGGCAGGATCAAAGATAACGGGTTCTCCTTTGGCCGTAATAGCCGCATTGCCAGACCATAGATCGCCATGCACTAAGGACGGTATCGGGTCATGCCCAGCCAACAGTTCGGGCAAAGCCGATAGTAACGCCTCTTGCTGAGGAAACGATCCTCCTCGACGTTTCGCCAGACGAAACTGGTACCCTAAGCGCTGATCTCGCCAGAATGTCAGCCAGCTTTCTTGCCAGTCATTGGGTTGATGAGTTTCACCAATGGTGTTGGCACGATGCCAACCAAACCCAAGATCGCTAGATCGGTGGTGCATAGCTGCTAAGTTTTGACCCATGGTGGCCCAGGCAGAACCGCTACCGACCAAGTCTAACCACTCCATCACGATATAAGAGTTAGCCCCAGACACCCCAGAGCAAATCGGCTGCGGCACTCGAATCGCTCGGCTGTCATACATTTCTTTTAGCCCTGCCAGCTCAGCTTCAAACATGGCTAGTTTGCTGGCTTGATTGAGCTTGATAAAAAATGTAGTCTGGCCGTCACTCAAACCATAGGCCTGATTGATGCAGCCTCCACCGACAGAACGGGTCTGCTTTCCATAGAACGGTTGCTGAGTAACTTGGCTGATATGCGCGGCGATATCGGCCCAAATATCGGCCATAGTCTTTCCTCAATTTTCGTTTTTTGCTGTTTAGTTGGCTTCAGGATATAGCCTCAGCACACCGTAGGCATCAACAGGCAAATAGC
Organism: Cyanobacteria bacterium P01_H01_bin.21; assembly: GCA_038748405.1. Lineage (GTDB taxonomy): Bacteria > Cyanobacteriota > Cyanobacteriia > Phormidesmidales > Phormidesmidaceae > Leptothoe. Next base: position 23,799 of record JBCDIX010000041.1, read on the forward strand.
GCTGTACCGCTGACTGAACCGCGTCTGCATCCACTGTTTTAATCGCAGTAGGGTAGTTCAGTGCATTCTCAATATCGCCCGTCATCGCATGGTAGTAGCCGTACATACTGGCGCGATCGCTAGAGGTTTCGTTACTAAATATGTAGCGATTAGCCACCTGGGTGCGAATGCGGCTCAACTCAACTTCGCTAACAGGCTCTTTATATAGACGCTGAATATGGTCTAGAACAGCCGCTTCAACAGTATCCAGGTGTTCAATAGCCAAATTAGCCGCAATATAAAAAACACCCTGCTCACCATAGGTGATGTTGCTAGTAAAAATATTATTTACCAAAGCACGGGTTTCACGCAGATCTTGTACCAGACGAGCTGTACGCCCCTGGCCCAGAATTGACGCCACCACATCCAGCGCGTACGTTTCTGACAGCTGTCTGAGACCGGGTACACGCCAGCTTAAGACAAGTCTTGCCTGCTGAAGTGTGGCATCGCTATGGTCAACTCGCGAAATAGAGGCAAACGGAGCCTCGGGGGTACCTACAGGGACGCGCTCTAAAGGCTCTGTAAGGTTTGTTTGTCGACGATTAGCCAGTGCTTGATCAAAGCTCTGCTCTACTGTAGAAAGTAGCTGCTCAACAGGCAAATCACCCACAACCACAGCAGTCATATTTTGAGGCTGATACCAGCGCCAGTGAAAATCACGCATCTGCTCTGCGGAGAGCTGCTCAATCACCGATGTTGGTCCAAGCACGGTACGTCGATAGGGTAGCTGCTCAAAATTGAGGACCATTGAATGCTGAAATACTCGTCGTCTCGGATTATCTTCTGAACGTCGAATTTCTTCCAAAATGACTGGCCGCTCTCGCTCAAAATCACGGTCATGAAGATTGGCATTGAGCAATAGCTCCACCTGGAGGGGGGCAAGCGTCGCAAAATCTTTAGGCGCCGTCGTAATGTAGTAATGGGTGTAATCTTGACTTGTAGCTGCGTTGGTAACAGCGCCGCGTTCTTCAATCAAACGTTCAAATTCCCCGCACTGAAGTTGAGGGGTGCCCTTAAAAATCATGTGCTCTAAAAAATGAGCCATACCGTTAATGGCATCAGACTCCACTCGGGAGCCTACCCGCAGCCAAATATTAAGGTTGACAGCGGCTGTCGGCATTTGCTCGGCAATAATGGTTAAACCATTCGCCAGACGTTTTACAACAGGTTGATTAGTTGTTTTGGAGGATGCTGACGTTACAACCATGAGCAAACTAAAATTTCGTGATCATTCTACTTTTTATTCTAGTCATCTAGATACAGTAAAGTCTGGGTAAAAACAACCAAGAGAAATTTCTATGGGCACATGGATCAAGCAAACAGATAAGGCTATCTATTTGATGCAGGGGGGATATTACATCTCTAAAATTTCTAAGTACCCTTCCAAATCAAATCCAAATGAGAAGGTGCTCAATATTAGCGGCATGAAATCATGGTTCAGTCGCGCTGATGCCCCTCGAGGAATGACTGTTTCCCAAACCGGACCCGAACCTAAACCAATACCACAACAGCCGGCACCTAGCTCTGGCAACCAATCATCCGGCACCTCACGACAAACAAATGCTAGCGGTGTACATCTGATTAAGTCATTTGAAGGGCTGCGGTTAAAAGCATATCAAGATGCTGTTGGCGTTTGGACCATTGGCTACGGGACTACCCGAGGGGTAAAACCGGGTCAAGAAATTAGTGAAGCCCAAGCTGAGGCACTGCTCAAAGCTGATCTGAATCGGTTTGAGCAAGCGGTTAATCAGGCTGTGCGAGTCTCCATCAATGACAATCAATTTGCTGCGATCGTGTCATTTACCTATAACGTGGGCTCTGGAGCCATGCGTAGCTCCACGCTATTACGCAAACTCAATCGCCGTGATATCTATGGCGCAGCCAATGAATTTCCCCGCTGGAATCGCGCAGGTGGTCGCGTTTTAGCCGGTCTAACTAGACGGCGCAATGCCGAAAGGGCTTTGTTTTTAGGTCAGGATTATCGACGGTTTATGTAGATGATTTGGATAAAACGTCCGTTCCCTCGCTGGTTAATTCCCTACGCATTCTTAGCACCGGCTCTGATCGTCTTGGGACTGACTGTATTTTGGCCAGCGCTACAGGCTTTTTATCTGAGCTTTACGGAATATGGCTATGTCATTGGTCAGCCCCCAGAGTGGGTAGGGTGGGCTAATTTTGTGCGTCTGTGGCAAGACGAAACGTTTTGGCAAACGGTGGGTAATACCCTGGTGTATCTAGTCGGTGTGGTACCTGTACTTGCGATCGCACCCCTGATGCTGGCGATCTTGGTCAACCAAAAACTCAAAGGAATGAACTGGTTTCGAGTGGCTTACTACACTCCAGTTGTCATTTCCATGGTGGTTGCAGGTATTGCCTGGCGGTGGCTATATGCTGAGACCGGTCTATTTAATCAGCTACTTTCTAGCATTACGGGCCAACCTATTCGTATTCCCTGGCTGACTAGCCCCAACCTGGCCCTATTTAGTGTGATGGCAGTCACTATCTGGAAGGGGTTGGGGTATTACATGGTGATCTACATAGCCGGATTGCAGGGCATTCCAGAAGACCTCTATGAAGCTGCAGCCATTGATGGCTCCGACCGCTGGCGCAAACATTGGGACATTACCCTACCGCTGATGAAACCTTACATGTTTCTCGTAGCTGTAATTTCTGCCATATCAGCCACTAAGGTTTTTGAAGAGGTCTACATTATGACCCAGGGAGGTCCCCGCAGCAGCTCAAAAACCATCGTTTACTACGTTTATGAGCAGGCTTTTGTCGATCTAGAAATGAGCTACGCTTGCACCATCGGTCTGGTGCTGTTTATCGTCATTCTGGCTCTGTCGCTCATTAGGCTCCGAGTTGCACCTGACCAGGAAACGGGTTCAATGCTATAGCTGGCTGGTAAAAAGGTAGCCACACTAACCCCACATTTACTGGCAAGAGCACTAACAAGCTTCAGCGACAGCTACCCCATAAGTCTCTACCTCATCTACACCATCTACCGACATTGCTAAGTTCACGACTTCGCGCAGCTGGTAGGGTGAACCAAGCTGGCCGCTCAAAACAACAACTCGGCCTCGCTGGCGTACCTTTAAGTGACCTAAACTATCAACCTTAGTGCTCAAGCGATGAGAAACTCGCTTTGACAGACCGTAGTAATCAAACTCTCCATTCAACCCAATGCGTTCAGGAGGAATGTTCAAAAACCAATGGCTTAGCTGATTGGGCTTAGCTAACTGACAAGTTCCGCCTATTCCATCGAGAGCAACTGCAACGGTTGAGCCATCCATAACGACACCTCGACATCCTAATCAACCACCACCAGACAATTTGCAGCCACTTCTTAGGCTTTGCTAAGACGGCTACTACGCTCCGCCAAACAAGCAACTGAAAGAAGCACTGTTACATAGCGCTTTTGCAAGATCCGGATAATGCTTCATAAATTCTAAAAAATCTTTTGCCAGGATTATGTATTCCTAGAAACTTTTTAACACTATTGCCACCTATGGCTGTACTAACAGCACGACAGCGTAGGCAGCAATGCCTTCTTCACGACCCGTAGGCCCTAGCTTCTCGTTAGTCGTGGCTTTAATGCCTATTTGGTCAATGGCTAAAGACAGCCGGTCAGCCAAACACTTCTGCATCTCAGCAATATGCGGTTTGAGCTTGGGCCGCTCAGCCACAACCACCGTATCTAAATTACCGATAGCCCATCCTTTTTCCTGGACCATTTGATAGATTTGGTCCAATAGCTTTAGGCTATCAGCCCCCTTCCATTTTGGATCAGTGGGGGGGAAATAACGTCCAATATCCCCCAGACTGAGCGCCCCTAAGAGAGCATCCATAATTGCATGGGTCAGTACATCTGCATCGCTATGGCCCAGTAGCCCTAAGCTGTGGGGAATCGTAACCCCCCCTAAAATCAGCGGTCGATCAGGACCTAGACGATGAATATCGTAGCCGTTGCCAATGCGAATGCCCATAGGGGATACTCCTCAAGTCGTGTCAGTCCGACAATCTAGCCCTCTTCCTTATTTTCCCATTCCTGCTGCCAGCGGTCATAAAGATCGCGGCGACGCTCGCGGGTGCGCTCAATTTGCTGCTGTCGACGCCATTGGGCAATAGCCGCATGATTACCTGAGCGCAGTACCTCTGGCACGATCCATCCTCGGAATTCAGCGGGTCTGGTGTAGTGGGGGTAATCTAGCAGACCCGATTCAAAACTGTCGTCCTGTAGAGACTCGCGTTTTGCGACAGTGCCTGGTAACAGCCTGATCACACCATTGAGCAAAGCCAGGGCCGGAATCTCACCGCAGGTAAGAACAAAATCCCCTAGAGATATCTCGCGAGTCACCACGTTAAGAATCCGTTCATCCACACCCTCGTAATGACCACAAATAATGACCAGCTGATCTAACCCCGTTGACCACTGCCAAAATAAAGCTTGGGTCATGGATTCCCCCTGGGGCGTCATGAGCACAATCTCACGGCGGGGCTGCTGAGGTAAGCTTTCTAGGGCAGTGATAATCGGGGCAATCTTCATCACCATACCCACTCCCCCACCGTAGGGTTCATCGTCAACTTTATGGTGTTTATCAGTGGTAAAATCTCGCGGGTTTGTAATGTGAACCTGGGCAATCTCTCGCTGTAGGGCCTTACCAATAAGTCCCGACTGTAGCGGTGATGTAAAAAACTCAGGAAATAAACTGATGAGGTCAAACCGCATTAACTGTCGCCATCCTAACGGTTCTGAAAACTTAGCAGCCGATTAAACAGTTCTACTTCTAGATTGGTTTGGTCCAACAGGCGTGCCAGCTCGTAAGCCATTTCATACTGCTCTTGGGCTAGGGTTGGCTCTCCTGTAGCTTCGTAAAATTCTCCCAGCCGCTTAAACGTGACCAAACGCCCCCAATCATTATCGGTGTCTAGGGTGAGGGCAATCCGCTCATCTAGATAGCGACGCACCTGCTCCCAGTCACTGAGATCGCTGTAGACGTCAATTAGTCCGTCAATCGCACTGAGTTGGGCAGGCACCTCGTTGCTGTCTCGACCGTACCTTAGAGCTAATCGATAGGCCCCGATTGCTTTTCCCTGTAACCCTTGAGCCAGATAAGCTGTGCCCAAGTTATTATTTGTGTTGGCTCGACCAACTAGGTTGCCTGCTTGAGTGCGATAGTTACCAGCGGCTTCATAGTAGTCAATCGCTGTAGCATAATCTCCCTGGACAGAGGCCAAAAGACCCAAATTGCTCAACGATAGACCAATGCCTTCAAAATTTTGAACGCTGTAGGCTACATTGAGGGCTTCTTCATAGGCCTGGTTAGCCGAGCTGATGGCACCTCGCTGCAGTCGAAAAGTGCCTAAGGTGTTCCAAGCAAAAATTTGGGTACTAAAGTTCTGATTGTCTCGTGCGATCGCAAGCTGGCGACGTACCGCTGTTTCAGCACCACTGTAATCACCGAGTTCGGCATAGGCACCGCCAATCCTAGCATAGGTCTGCTCCATGGAGGCCGTGTCACCAATCTCATAATAAAGTTCGACAGCTCGGCCCCAGGCACTTAGCGCCGAGCGATAGTCTTCTTGAGATGCCTGACGTTCTCCCAAACGTAACAGCTGGTCAGCAACATCTCGCTGCCGATTGACCACTTCACGATTGACCGGCTGTCGCAGCTGTTCATCAAGTGAATCTTGAGCATAGGCTGCAGGCATCCCAATCATTGCCATCAGCACCATCCCGTAACCAAATGCCCTGTGCACGGCCAACTCTCTCCTATGTAAAAAACTAATCACTTCCCAAAGAAAGCTATCACGCTTCTGATGCTAGATTTGGCTGTTCTAAATCCAGATCAGATATATCCATTAAGTTTGCCAAATCCTCTGCCAGGTTTTCCTCAGTAGCAGTCTCAGTATCCCCAAAGTAAATTGCCTGAATATCATGGGGCAGGGCCTTACTTAAGGACTGCTGAGCATCGGTCAATAGCCTGGATACAGACCTCGGAGAAATCCGCTGGCCCTCAGCCTGCAGGTAAGCCGCAATGCGTGTATTGCTCCAGCGAAATGTTTGGGCCATGACGATGACCAAACGATGCAAGGGTTGCAAGCGTTCAAGGGCCTGGGTCACGTAGCACCAAAGCGGCGGCGATGCTTCCTGTAGACTGTAGTGAATCTCTTCAACGTCGGGCAGTGCAGCCTGGTTAATACAGGCTGCGGTCAAATTTACTAACCAAGCCTGTAGGGAGAAATTTTCGGGTGGCTCAGCTGGGAGGTCAAGACCACTCAACTCGTAGAGGATATGTCGCCACGTCAGCGCAAATAGATACTCCGATTGCACCGTAGAACGAGCCGAATGGCGAATCAGTGTATAAACCACCGGGCTGTAGCGGCAAAATATAGCGGTAAAGTATTTGCCCTCTTCGGGGTGCAGTTTAAGTTTTTGCACCAGGTCGTAGTCGCTGTATTCAAACAGCGACTTGACGACAGCATGATCACATTCAGGAAAATTGGGAATATCCACAGTACTGCGAACGGAGCTCCTGCCAATTACCGGCAGCAACCGGCATTAATCAAACTGAGACTACCGTATAAATAGTCATTACTGTACCCAGGTTCCGTCGAATCTTAAAGATTGAGCGGAAAAAGCCAGCCGGAAATTGACAAATCACCCGTGTAAGGTGAGCACATCGGCCAGGAAAGGATCGGTTAACCCGGCCTATTTGCAACAGCGAGTCAGTTTTACCCTTGATACACTAGGATTAGCCTTTTGACCAATCCGCACGCACCGTTTTTCTAAAACTGTCCATGGATTTTTGTTCCGCCGTTTTGTTTTTTCCCTTGGCTGACCTATGGCAAGGGCTACCGCTCGATAGCCTTGTTTCTACCCAAGGCATCATGGTTATGCTCTTGGTGGCCTATGCAGGGGCTATGTGGATGTTTTTAACAAGCGCCCCCAAAGTTCATACGGTGATGGTTTCAGATTTGAACATCGCTCAGCAGTTTTATGAGGGGATGCTGGGGCTGTCTGCAGCCGATGTACCGCTGCACTATTACTACAATTACGAGCAAACCCTAGGAACAGGCATGGACCCCATGATGGGCATGAGCTCCATGTCACGTCCAACAGAGCCTGGATATAGCGGCCCTGACGGTCTTTGGTACCAGCTCAAGAAAAATACTCAGCTACATGTGATTGCGGGCGCGAGCCGTGGTCATAAGGATCGTCAGCGTCACGTCTGTTTTGATCGCGACTGCCTGGAACTGTTACTAATGCAGATCCAGGCCAATGGAGTGCGCCATAAGATTCGTCGCGAGCGCCCTCTCAACTTTTTGGTCAAAGACTATGATGGCGAAGTTATCGAGATGGCAGAGGTCGCTGATTAGCACAGAGGTCGCTGATTAGCGTCTAGAGCCATTGCAAATCTACTGGGGATGCTGCATGGTTATTGATCTCTCCGATGTACCCATCAGTCAAGGAACAGGGTACCCAAAGCCATTTCAAGCAGCGGTAGCAGGCCGGTCGCGTCAGAGAGTTGGCAATGCTGCGGGGTTAACCAATTTTGGTGTCAATTTAACGACATTGGCTCCTGGTGCTCAGTCGGCTCTACGCCACTGGCACTCTCACCAGGATGAATTTATCTATGTCATCTCAGGGCAGCTAACCTTGGTGACAGAGGCTGGTGAAACCGATTTGCAACCTGGAATGATGGCTGGATTTCCAGCAGGGGTAGCAGACGGTCATCATTTAATTAATCGATCAGATGCCATAGCAACCTATCTTGAGATTGGCGATCGCACCCCAGGTGACCGAGCAGAATATCCAGATCATGATTTGCTAGCCGTCTCTAAAGCAGAAGGAGGCTATCAATTTACCCATTGCAACGGCGACCCTTATTGATCAGGCACTGGTCGCACCCAGATGCCCACATAGAATTACACACCGATAAAATCGGATGAGAGCAATCGAAATAACGATTAATTTGCAGTGCTTGCCCCGTTGGATAGTATGGGGGCTACTTTTGTGCTCTTTAATCAGCTGTCAGCCGACACAGCCAACTGCTAATGACAGTGTAGACGCCCCAGTGGGTGACAGCGTAGCGGGCGATACCGCCCCATCTGAGACAAACACCCTCAGCACTGAGGCACCGCCACCGCCACCCTCTAATTCCTATCTGGCACATCTTTCTCCTAATGTTGCCAATCAGCTAGTAAATCTGGGGATCAACATCGTTATTCCCACTTACCTCACCCCAAACATGACCTTGGCCAATTACGGCGTCAGTGACACCTCAAGCGGCGAGGACCCATATTACTGGCTGGTTTATCGCGACGATCAAAATCGCTGTTTTGCCATTGAATACGCTGCAAGCAGAACAAGCACTAGCCCCCTTGAGCACCAGGCACCCATAGATAGTGCTCTATTTGGTGATGGCTATCGTCTTCATCACGGTAAATTTATTGACCAACGTCCAGAGAGCGACCTGTTTACCGACTGGCTTGTGGGCAATGATGGGTTCTACCGATTGATCGGTGCGGGTCTAGTCAATGCGCAAAACTACGAGCAAAACGCCTGTAGCAATATCACCGTCGAAGAAGCAATCAACATCGCTGAGTCGCTGAGTTATTTACCCACCGACATTCGAACACTGGATGCCATCCCGCCTGACTTTTAGCACAAATTTTGACTAAAAAAGACTCGCTTCAAAAAGCGAGCCCCTAAAACACTAAAGTTAAGCCAACACTTAACCAGCTAATTTACACACAAACCAAGCTAGTGCTTTTCGGCAACTGGTGTCTCGGACTCTGCCTTAGGAGATTCAGAAGATTTTTTAGCAACCGTCGCTTCCTTAACCACAGGAGCCACCTTCTCAGCCGTGGCAGGTGCTGACTTTTTAGCAGCTGGCTTAGCCTGCACAGGCGCAGCCGTACTCTCTTTAGCAGGACGGGCAGGTTTTTCTAATCCAAGTTGCTCACGAGCTTTATCTACCAGAAAATTAGCTCCGCTTTGGCTAACATCTAGAAATGCTTGACCAGTGGCGGCAGCGGCCTGATTTCCATCAGTTGTCTCCGTTTGCTGAGTTTGCCACCAAGCCCGAGCAGTACGACCCGCACCAATCGCTGTCTCACCAAACCAAGCGCCAAATACTAATACAGAACAAATAAGCAACCAGGCAAGCAGGGCAACTTCCTTGATAATTTTGCCGGTTAAGGTGAGAACGTCTTTATACGCACCCGCTGTTTTAGGATCAAATAGTAGTTGAGACACCACAGCAGCCTGAGACTTAACGCGATCCATGGTTTTACCTCATCATAATGTTAAAAAATTTGCCAAAACTTTTGTCTTAGCTATCAAACTGTAGAGGCATGCTATCGAATGATTAATAACGTGCCTCAGAACATCGTATATAGTCTTAAGCTTTTTGCCTAAGGGACGGTTATGGGATCTGGTTAACTTCAGCGTATTATCAAGCGATTTTGAGAATATTTAACGGATTAACCACCCCAAACTTTTTGCAATACATTTCCAGGGTCAAGATCAGCTAGCTTCTCGGTAGCAGAACTGACACCAATCACTTTAGTTTCCCCCTCAGCTGCTGGTAGTGCGCTACTGAGCGTTGTCTGTAAGACCAGGGTAAAGACCTGAAGCGCCATAGCTACTTGACTGACATAGCTATCGGGACTGAGCACAAGGTCAGCTCCGGCAATTGTGGCAGCCACCTGACCCAGATTTTCAGCCGAAATAATCTTCAGGGAACGCTGACGACTGAGAGATGCCACTAAATCCTCGCTATCTACAGTGGATAGCAAAACAATTGGTAGCTGGGGTTGCTTGCTCTGAAAATCGTCAATGATTTTGAGCCAGCTATCTAGAGGATAGCCATCTGCTTGAGCAGTCAGCCCGGGATACATAACGACATAGCCACTGCCGGCTAATCCCAAGGTTTTTCGCTGTTCCTCAGCCCAGGCAATATCTGCTTCAGGGACATTTAAGGCAGTAGAGGACGGCTTTGCAGATTCGGACAGTCCCTGCAAGAGGGTCTGATATTGGTCAGCCGGATATTGGGTTTTATCCACTTTCACCGTACTGGTGTAAAGCCATGGTGTCTGAGCGCTGCTGTAGCCAATACGAGTGGGAATGCCGCTAAGCCAGAGTAAAACGCCTTCTTCCCAACGGTCACTGACACATAAAACAAGTTCAAATTCGCGATCGCGAATGATACCTAGCAAGTTAGCCCAATCAGCTGGGCTATTTTGGGCTCGGTAATTAAAGGGAATAACCTCATTGACAGCCTTAGAAACCCGATAAGCCGATTTGGATATAGGCTCTACCACTACCGAAATTTCAGCGTTGGGATAGATATCTTGGATAGTTGTTAACGTTGGCAAAAACTGAAGCTGATCGCTGATTCCACCAGGGACTAAAGCCAGGACGCGCATGGGCTTTGGAGAATACTTCGCTACTCATTCTAGAGGAAGCTGGCAGCGCTAACGCTGTTATCAGATCACTAAACAGAGAAATTGCGAAAAATATTCTTTGATTAAGGGTTTTGAGAGGATGTTAGGTGTCTACAGAGGCAATTTGAATTTTCTCTAACCGCTGCCTCAGACATGAGCGTCAAGCGCTTCCACTATTTACATGGAGACAGTATGCACCTACTTATCCCGGCAGCAGGCGTTGGTAAACGTATGGGAGCCAACGGCAATAAACTGCTTTTACCACTGCTTAATGACGCCATTATCGCCTGGACCCTAAAGGCCGCAGTCGCAGCTGACACAGTCGAGTGGATCGGCATCATCGCTCAGGGGGTTGATGAGCCAATATTTAAGGAAATTGTGGCGAAACTTGCCACGGCCAAACCAATTGTCTTTATCCGTGGAGGCGACACCCGCCAGGCATCGGTTTATAACGGCCTAGAAGCATTACCTGCCGATGCCAGTCAGGTTTTAATTCACGACGGAGCCAGGTGTCTTGCAACTCCTAAACTTTTCGACCGCTGCAGCGCCGCTTTCGAAACATGTCATGGTTTTATTGCAGCGGTGCCGGTTAAAGACACCATCAAACAGGTAAACGCGTCTGGCATTATCGAAGCAACCCCTGACCGTTCTCATCTATGGGCTGCACAGACGCCCCAGGGATTTGATGTTGCTTTGCTAAAAAAAGCACATAAAGAAGGCAATTCTCAAGGTTGGGCGGTTACTGATGATGCCGCTTTATTTGAAAAATGCGGGCTGAGCGTCCACATTGTGGAAGGGGAAGAAACAAATTTGAAGGTAACGACCCCAGAAGACCTTGCGATCGCAGAATTTATTTTGCGCCAGCGACTTTAATCTCATCCAGAAGCCCGGTTTCTGGCAAATCTCAGATTATGAGTGTTGAGCCTATTCTGAGAAACCGGGCTTCTAAAATGAGAATTTGAAATTAAAGATCGCCGCTTCTAGCCACCAGCAAAAAGATGATTGCTGGACCTGAAATAACTACCATTGCTAGGACAGTGAGCTGAGCCACCACCAGAAAATCAATACTACTGAGAAAGCCTAAACCCAAGAAACCCAGAAGACCCATTGAACCTCCGATATCAATAACCATGACCACTGTGCGCTCAAGCGCATCGCCATTTTACCTGGTTCGATCCCACCACTTTTAAGAAAGTTTACAAAATTCCAAAAACCTTGATGGCGACATCTCCACAGATTTAGCATTGCCATCTTCCATAGAACCTTATGCTGATAGAGCAATTCCATTCCGCAAAGGACAGAAAACATGGCCACCTGGCAATGTGTAAAAAACTGTGGTGCCTGCTGTAACCTGACACCGGCAGATCGACCAGATCTTGCCAACTACCTGACACCAGAACAGCTGGAAATTTACATGGGTATGGTCGGCTCAGACGGTTGGTGTATCAATTACGACACCGAACAGCGCCTTTGCAAAATCTACGAACAACGTCCCAGCTTTTGTCGAGTCCAGGCCAATACCTTCGAACAGATGTTTGGAATTGATACAGCTGAGTTAAATGATTTCGCTATTGAATGCTGTGAGGAGCAAATTAGTGGCGTCTATGGCTCCAAAAGCGAAGAACTCAAACGATTTATGACAGCTGTGGGATTGGAAAGCTAAAGGGGTTGGGTCAGCTGGATGTTGAGAGGCGCCGCAACCTTGCACTGACAGACTTTTTCATAGATAATGAAAGGAATATGAAAAACCTGCCAGTGTCCCCTTCTCTTCCGGTCACGTCTACGGACGTTGAGCCAACACAAAAGTCAGAACCCAAGCTGTCAAGGGTTAATTTTTGGGGTGTTTTTCTGTCGACGTTTATTACTATTTTTCTAGCTGAATTGGGGGATAAAACCCAGGTAGCTACTCTGCTTATTAGCGCTGAGTCCCACAAGCCGCTGATGGTATTTTTGGGGGCCGCACTAGCCCTCATTTCCACCAGTTTGATAGGAGTATTAGTAGGGCGGTGGCTAGCACGCCGTATCTCTCCAGAAACTCTAGACACCCTGGCTGGGGTTTTGTTGTTAATTATTGCCGTTAGCCTTGTAGCTGATGTGATTGGTCTCTAAAGCTCATAAACTGCTGCTAACTCCTACTGCTATGTCATTTGATTGGAATCTAATTGGTGTTAGCTTTATCACCGTTTTTTTATCAGAGCTCGGGGATAAAAGTCAGATAGCAGCCATTGCTTTAGGGGGAAGCACCTCATCCCCTAAAGCGGTATTTTTGGGCACTGCAGGCGCATTGGTACTGGCCAGCTTTTTGGGGGTATTGCTGGGAGAAGGCACTGCTCAGCTCCTCCCAGCCCAGATTGTTAAAGGTATTGCAGCCGTTGGATTTTCCTTGATGGCAATTCGGCTATTGTGGCCAAGTCAGGAATAGGAAACAAAGCGTTAGCTTTGCTTAGTGAACTGGGCGGCAATGTCGGCATAGCAAAGACGTAGCAAAAAGCCTAACAACAGGATTTTAGTGGTCTCTGCTAGCCAGTAAGCTCCGTGCATCCAGGCCATGGTGCTGGGAATAATGTGAATTGTTCCTGGCATATCTAGGGCGATACCAATCGCGCCCATATGAGGCGTCAATACATAGGTGTAGGCCAGGGCGATCGCAACTAAGCTACTGGCCAATAGCAAAACCCAACGACTACGACTGCCGCTTACCTCCACTGAGCAGTCTGGGTGAGACTGTCGCATAGCCAATACACCAGTCAAAATCAGCCCAGACAAGAGCATTTCCACATGGTTAAACAGCTCAAACAGGCTGTAACCTGCACTGGCAAAACCGGGCTCTGTCATCATGCCGTTCATGTAGAGCATCGGCATGACAACAAAATCAAGAATTAAGCTGCCACCAATCCAAAAAACTGCCAGAAAAAGGACTGCACTGTCCCAGGCAAACTGGCGTTGAGACAGCCTGGGAAATGACATGGGAAAATGAGTCATAAAGTAGAACCAAACATTAGATGGGTATGTCCTAACGCTAGCCTATATAGCCAGGAAGAAACGTGAAAAATCGTTGCGACATGGGCATTGCAACGATTTCTTAAGACACCTAAGGACAATCTTTAGACTCAGAATGATACAAAGCCAAAACTAAGCGCTGGCAGCTTCTCCGTCATGGATAGTTTTGATCCATTTCAAACGCTTTGGCCGTATCGCCATACGGGTTGTCGCAAAGGCCATCACCACAATCCAGTGGGTCATATAAAGCGTGCCTTTGATTGCCTGAACCAGCGCCAACGGTAGTGATACCCCCTGGGTGCGACGGATACCCACGGCCATTCCCCAATAGGATACGCCCACGGCCAACGTCGTCAGCGGTGCAAAGACAGGCGGTCGACGCAGTGCGATCGCAAGAAGAAAATCTGGTACCGCCACAATCGGCAACATGTATTGCAATATCCAATACATCAACATATCAATTGACTTATTCCAGCCCAGCCGGTTGCGCACTAACAATCGCCAATAATCTAAATAACGCTGGTAACCCCCTTCAGCCCAACGATTACGCTGATGCCACAGAGCGATACCGCTGGTTACCCCTTCCTCCCCGACAGAAGGCATATCCAAAAAGCCAATATTCCACTGATGCAGGTGCAGCTGGACCGTTAAATCCAAGTCATCAGTAATGGTCATCTCATTCCAACCACCGCACTGAGCAATCGCAGCCCGTCGTACAAATTGACCATTGCCGCGCAGCTCACCGATCCCACAGCGGGCCGCTCGCTGCTCTTGGTAGTAACGATCAAGAGCCATTTCAGCCGCCTGACCCTGGGTCCAAAAGTTGGTCTTGCTATTAACAATTGACTTGCGCATCTGAATTGCGCCTGTATGTTCGTTAGCAAATAGCGGCACCACATGCTGCAGTAAATCTGCAGGCACCTGAGCATCCGCATCAAAGACCACTAAAATTTCGCCAGTCGCTCGCGGCCAGGCCAGGTTTAAGGCACCGGACTTGCCTCCTGTCGCCTCCGGACCCCGATGTAGCACCTTTAGTTTTGGATAAACTTGGAGCAGCCGGTCTAAAATTGTGCCGGTTCCATCATCGCTATTGTCATCAATTACCCAAAGCTCGTAGCGGTCTTGAGGATAATTGAGGCTACAGAGAGACTCCACCAAGTTGCCAATCACGGCGGCCTCATTTTTAGCCGCCACCAATAGAGAAACCCGCGGACAATCCGTCTCACTTAGGGCATGGGGAATATCAGCTCGATTGGGGCTCACAGCATAAATAGGGTTTGCGATCGCAATCCTGGCCATATAAAGAGCCACCAGCAGTGTTAGCACCCAAACAACCAAGGTTCCCCACAGAGCCCAGTGCAAGATAACCGTCGCACTCCACAACAACACCAAAGTAGCCAATGCTTTTAGGCGACGTCCCTCCGAAAGATCATCCAGTGAAACATCAGATGCCATTTCAATCGCCATAGGTTCCGTGTGGTGGGTATTGGGTTAGAGGTTATTAATATCTTATTAAAAACTGTTACATAGCACCGTCTTTACACACACTCTCTCCCAAATCCTCATATCTGCTAATGCACAAGGCTATGGCTTCTGTGGGTACACTATTGCTCAATAGAACAAACTGCAGCACCAGATCTGGTCAATGGACTATCCCCCTACGGGACTAGGGTTAAAGTCTTGACGCGTTTGTTTACCGAAGTTCACTATGTCTTAAGACGGACCCCACTGCTCAACGCCATGCCTATTGCAGACATACAGCCCGCTCCCAAACAAGATGTCGGTGTTTACATGCCCTACTACCAGGGCAATAAACGTAAAGCCCTTCCCTATGCCATTGGTCTTTACAAACGTGGAAACCTCGAAGGTGAGCGCCGCATTGAGGGGGGTGAGAGTATTGTTTTTTTAGCAACCTGGAACGTGTCTATGCTGCCCGCCGATCTGACCCAATGTCGGATGCAGTTTGATGGTGATGCCGAGTTGACCTATGAGATCACCATGGCCACATTTGAATTTGTCGATTTTTTGATCGATGTGGTGACTGCTATGCGTTTGAAGCGATCGCCCGATTTTTCTAAATCCTTCTATCGTCGCCTGCTCAGAATGGACGAATAGACACAGCGCCATCTACCTTGCACAACCCACACAACTACTTCGTCAAAAGTTAATGTTTTGCCCAATTGCTAACAGCGCTCCATGGCACAATGGGGGACAGTCCTGTTGGTAGTTAGGAGTGATAGCGTGCCCAATCCATCAAAGCATCTGCTGATTGGCTCAACAGAGCCCTACAGCGGCAAGTCAGCCACCATTACAGGATTGGCTCTACAGCTTCAGGAGCGCGGTATAGATATCGCTTATGCCAAGCCAGTGGGTACATGCCCCAGTGATGAAGCGGGTCTTGATGAAGATGTCCGGTTTATTTCCAAGATATTAAAACTCCCAGTATCTCGACTGCGACCCACACTGCTATCGCTTGACGCCCAGACCATAGAACAGCAATTGACAGAAGAGAGTTCTGCGATTGACCCACAGCAAATGGCAACTTATCTGGGGGGTCAAGGCGAGGATCTGCTGCTAATTGAAGGGCCAGGCACTTTAGAGGAAGGTACTCTATTTGGGCTTTCACTGACACAGCTAGCAAGGGTCACTGAAGCGCGAGTCATGCTGGTTGCCAGATTTCACTCTGTTCTGATTGTTGATGGTCTGCTAGCCGCTAAACAAAAGCTAGGGGATCGGCTAATGGGCGTTTTAATTAACGATGTCCCAGCCGACCAGCTGCAGGCCGTAACCACTAACGTTAAGGCCTGTCTAGAGCGTCATGGCATACCAGTTCTAGGAATTTTACCGAGTACTCCATTGATGCGTAGCGTCAGCGTTGGAGAACTTGTGCAGCAGCTTAAGGCTGAAGTCCTTTGCTGTGAAGAGCGGATGGATTTGATGGTAGAAAGCTTGAGTATCGGAGCGATGAATGTCAACTCTGCTCTCAAGTATTTTAGAAAGGCTGACAATATGGCCGTGATTACGGGAGGTGACCGAGCTGATATTCAGCTGGCTGCTCTAGAAACGTCAACCCAGTGTTTGATTTTGACAGGCCACATCGCACCGCACCCCGATATCATTAGCCGTGCTCAAGATTTAGAAGTGCCCATATTGTCAGTGGATCTAGACACCCTGACCACTGTTGAAATAATTGAAAAATCCTTTCAGCAAGTACGATTGCAGGAGCCCATCAAAGTCCAGTGCATCCAACTGTTAATGGAAAAGCACTTTGATGTGGAAAGACTTATGGATGAGCTGAGTTTATCCCCTGCAGTGACCGCTTAAACACACGCTACATCTGAGTCAGAGAATCAGGATAGCAAAGTGTAGGGACAAGGGTTTGGTAGAATTGGCCAGTCCCTTCATTAAAACTATATAAACCCTTGAGTCAGTCCCTTGATACCCCCATTGAATCGCTTAAGGTAGATGATTTTTTGCAAGAGCTTGCTACGATTCAGCAGTCCGGCTCTAAACGCATTGCTATCTTGGGTTCCAGGCATGTACCCATCACCCATCTACGACTGATTGAGCTCATGAGCTACGCACTGGTGCTAGGGGGTAATCGTCTACTTACATCTGGGGCAACCGGGACTAATGCTGCCGCCATACGTGGAGCGATGAAGGCGGACCCCAACTTGCTTACGGTAATTTTGCCGCAAAGTTTGGAACGCCAGCCGCGTGAGTCTCGTGAACAGCTCGACTCAGTCATGCATCTGGTTGAAAATTCGGCTAACGACAGGTTAGAACTAGCAGAAGCCAGTTCACTGTGCAATCAAGAGATTATTTCTCGCTGTCAGCAACTTATCTGTTTTGCATTTCACGACAGCCATACGTTGCTAAAGACCTGCAAAGATGCCGAAGAGCAGCGCAAGATTGTGACTCTATTTTATTTTGACTAGGGTGGCGCGAATAGCCTTGAAGATGCACTGTATCCAAGCCTCTGTTTTATTTACTAAGCAACTTCGTCATTGTAGTTAGGGTTCTTGATTTGTGAGCTTACTCTCCCTGCCTAATATCTTTTTGTATAGTTTGCCAATTGCAGCATTCTTGATCTATACGCCGTACCTAGTAGTGGCGTCAGCGCGAGTTAAGCTTGCCCAATCGATGGAAGACCCCATGGAGGCTTTTGCTAGACCTCGGTTTTACACAGATAAATTGCCGAACTATGCTCAGCGAGCTAACTGGGCCCATCAAAACTCGTTTGAGTCATTTATTCTGTATGCTCCTGCTGCAGTCATGGCCTACGTCACAGTGCAGGAAAGCACAGCCGCAATGCTAGCGGTCATTGCCTATCTAGTTGCTCGGTTGCTGTTTTCGGTGTTTTACATTTTGAATGTAGCCCCGTTGCGATCGCTCATGTTTGGTATCGGCAGCATCAGCATCTTTAGCCTTTATTTCATGAGCTGTAAAACCATTTGGTTACAATAGGCGCTAATAGACACTGAGCCCGCAACCAATTTTGATTGTGCGCTTCACATGCGGAACATTTGTGATTGGCCAGGTATAGCGGTGCTCACGACTGGGCATAGAACGCATTTACGATTTTCTCTTCACCTATGGCTTCTACCTATTCATTTGATGTTGTTAGTGACTTTGATCGTCAGGAGCTAGTGAACGCTCTTGATCAGGTCCGTCGCGAACTTAAGAGCCGCTACGATCTTAAAGACACTAAAACCACACTAGAGCTAGGCGAGACCAATATCGCTATTGAAACAGCTAGCGAAATGACCTTAGAAGCGGTTCATACGCTGATACAAACTAAGGCTGCTAAACGCAATCTATCAATGAAGATTTTTGATTTTGGCAATATCGAAGCCGCCAGTGGCAATCGCGTCCGGCAAGATGTACAGCTAAAAAAAGGATTGAGCCAAGAGGTTGCCAAAAAAATATCGAAAATGATTCGTGACAACCTCAAAAAGGTGCAGGCATCGATTCAAGGAGAGTCTGTGAGAATTTCTGCTAAGTCCAAGGATGACTTACAAGGGGCTATTCAACTAATCAAGCAAGAAGACTGGCCTGTTGCGTTGCAATTTCAGAATTACCGCTAACAACATCTACGCTGCAATCAAGTTCTAAACACTGGTTAGAGCTAGCTTTAGTAAATTACAGCTCTAGCTGTAGCAACGTTGCACTTTGTCTGTAGCCTAGTGTTTCATATAGCTTTAGGGCGGCTGTATTGTTGACAAATACCTGCAGACTAATCTGGTCATAGCCTTGGGTTTTTGCCCAGTCTTTTGCATGTTGCATTAACTTTCGCCCCATACCTCGGCGTCGATACTGAGGTGCAACATACACCAGATAGATATAAGCCTGAAGAACTCCCGTCAGCTGATTAATTGACTGGCCCAGCCACAGACAACCAACAGACTCTGGTTGAATAGCGGTAAAACCAACTCGTGAGGTGCCCGTTTTTTCAAGCCACCACAGCATCGACGGCCCTTCAAGATATAGCTCAACTGTCCTAGCCAAATGGCCTAACTGGGGAGCACCCAGCTCTTCATAGGCACTGCCAAGAGTAGAAATTAACCGCGAGCGATCCACGCTAGAGCCTTGGACTAAACGATATCCCAAAGGCCAGTTAGACTCTAAATCCATTAAATATGCTGCTTGCCAGCTCATCACCAGTCATGGGTGCTGGAGCCAGCATATCGCTCGGTAGCCAGATCCGCGCACTAACAGCCAGCATAGCCACCAAAAAAACAACCAAAATTAGAAATGGAATGACGTAGGAGCGAATAATGGACATGATTGGGGTCTAAATGTCAGCGTGGTGAACGTCTATCTATTAAGTATCGTAACGTTTTGAGGGGACACGCCGCTGCACCTAGAGCAAGATGTCATCGTCTTCTAGACCAGGACGAGGGACAGGAGAAATAGGCTGACGATTGAGCTGTCGTAACCAAAACCATCCAGCTACTGCCACCATCAGCGATAGCCAGCCTGTCAAAGACTCCAGCAATAGAAAGCCCCCCACAGCGAACATTGCCCCAAATAGCAGCAGCAGCGATGCAACCACCCGTTGCAACTCTAAGCCTAAGTTTTGTAGGGGTCTGACCCCTGTGCGCTGGCGCTGGCGCTGCCACCCAGGTCCACCGGGGCGCACCAACCGATAAAAGTTGTCTAACGTCTCGTCAGATTCAGGAGGCGTTAGCAACATGACCAGTAACCACACTACTGTGGTGACACCCGCCGTAAACAATAAACGCAGTCCAAAGTCTGTGATTTGAATGACAGGGACAATGCTGGTGAGTAAGCCAATCACAAACCCTACCACCATCGAACTTAGCTCAGCAGCTGCATTAATGCGCCACCAGAACCAACGTAGGATGAGGACTAAGCCAGGGCCTGTACCAATAGCAATTACTAGGCGAAAAACTGTGGCTACATCGGAGGCAAAAAAGGCGGCTGTAGCGCCTAGAACAGTGACAATCACTGATGTGATGCGTCCTACATTGACTAACTCAGCTTGCGTGGCCTCTGGCTTAATAAATCGGCCATAGAGGTCATTGGTTAAGTAGGAAGCGCCCCAATTGATCAGAGTCGACACCGTACTCATAAATGCGGCAATGAGTGAAGCCACCACCACCCCCAGTAGAACGGGTGGTAAGAAGTCAAGCATAAGCTTTGGATAACCCAGCTCGCGGTCGGCCAAGTCTGGATAAATTGCCACAGCGGCTAAGGCCACAATAATCCAGGGCCAGGTGCGAATAACATAGTGCAGAATATTGAAAAACCAGGCCGCTTTCTCCGCTTCGCTTTCGTTTTTGGCCGCCACTAAGCGTTGAATAAATTCGCCACCCCCGTCGCTGCGACGAAAGGCCCACCATTGCAAAAAGACATAGGCAATAAATGCACTGGCTGGAATCCCGGCCACTGTACTCCAGCTGATACCGCCATTAAAGGTAATCGGCACAATACTGAGGATGTCAAAGTCGGTATTGGCCTGGGCGCGGTCAATCAGGTTTTGCATACCACCGACCGAAAAGACGGATGCGATCGCAACCACAACCGCACCAAACAGCGCCAGAAAGAACTGAAAAAAGTCTGTGGCAACCACTCCCCACAACCCTGAGAATCCAGCGTAAAACAGCACTAAAATGCTGACGACAATCACACTCCACAGCTTCATGCTCTCGTTGGGTTCTATCCCCACGCTTTGCCAAAGTTCCAAAGCATCCACCACTTTGACCATGGCCAACATGGCATAGCCAATCCCGATACAGTTGATCGGCACCGCAAATAGAAAAGCCTTAACACCCCGCAGCACCGCAGCTGTTTGACCGCCGTAGCGAATTTCAGTTAGCTCAGCATCGGTTACCACCTCTGAGCGTCGCCATAGCCTGGCAAACACATAGATCATCACTACATGGGCAATGCCAAAGCTCCACCATTCCCAATTACCAGCAATACCGCGGGAACCTACAACGCCCGCTACATAGAGGGGTGTATCGATGGAAAACGTTGTTGCGGCCATGCTGGTACCCGCTAGCCACCAGGGTAGCGAGCGACCCGACACAAAAAAGTCAACTAAACTGCCAGAGGCTTTGCGCGATAGATAGACGCCTAACATCATCGTAAAGATGAGGTAGGCCACCACAATCAGCCAATCGATTAACAGCATGGGTCTAAACTACGGGAGATCCTGAAGCGACAGCCCAAATCATCCCATAGGTGATCAACTGTCGCAAAATGACGCAACTGTTGAATGCAATCCTCAGGGAAGTTTTGGTATAGAAGCGATTGTGTAAAGCTTGCATTCTGAGCAAGCCCCGCTATACGAAAATGCTCACTATCTCACTGAAGCTTTTTCCAACCTCAATAGCTGTTCTCTATGTTTCGCACCGCTGCACTGTTGATAAGTAGTCTGCTGTTAACCACAACTGCGACGGTTGCAGAAGGACTATCGCCATCTAGCCATGACACCTTTGACCGACTCGATGATTTGATCATCCCAATTGATATTTCATCGGGTAGCTGCCCTATTCAAGTGCGCTTTTGGCAAGAAACCCGTCGCGACTTTGAAGCTGGGGACAACATTGGCATGATGCTGGATGTTTCGGCCATTAGTCGAGGCAAAACCGAATTCCTTGAAAGCCAGGAACACTCCGTCACCTTCAAAACCCCACTAGCCCCACAGTTTTATTCTTGCGTTGGCACCCTTGGCGATAGCGACCAACATTATCGCCATCTTTATGATTTATGGTTTGAGCAAGGCCACGTTTATTTCCGTTTTGATATTGGTGCGATCGCGCCAGCACCTGATGAAAACTGGTATTTTGCCACCATCACCCATCAAGAAATTGTTGGCCAATATCCTTATGTTCGTTGGGCTGTTGGTGATTAGACCGGGGTGTTTTGGGTTGCGATCGCTTGTTTCAAGAATTCACAGATAGGAAGTAGATGAATACGTGCTGGGGTCGCCGGTTTTATGTAAAGGGATTACTTTTCGATCACCTAGTACTAGGCAGTATTCAGCGACTGTAAGGCCGCTCCGTACTCAAGCCTGAAATGATGCGATAGTGCTTCACGTTGAAAGTACAGAGGGTTGCATTGCCTCCAACAGCACAGGCGGCAATTAAAGCATCAATCAGGCCAACTTTGTGAGATAGATGGTAAGCCGTAAAGTCAGATAAAGCTCGAGCACAATCGGTCTCGGTTGGCCAGATAATTGGCAATGGTGCTACAAGCTGTAAAACCTTGCGAACCTGTTGCTTGTTCTGAGCATCCTGAATCAACTCCATTACGACAAAGCCGGGAACACTCGGCAGTTCGGAGAGAGAAGCGAACCAAGCTAATGCTGGTTCATAGCCACGCTGAATATCGATTATGACGTCGGTATCAACCAAATACATTTGCTATCTAAGTACGCTCACGATTTTCGGCTGCATGACGTAACTTACGCGCATGTTCCTGACTGTCAGCGATATCAGCTCGGGAGTTAACCACCCCAATGCTTTCCCAGTAAGCAACAAGCTCCAATCCTGTTTTAGGTGGATTTTGAAGAAAAGGTCGAAATGAAAGCACACGCAGAATATATTCTGCAAGAGGTAATTTGAGCTGAGAGGCCTCGGTAGACAGCTCACTTTCTAGTTCAGACGGAAGTTCCAGACTAATTACCACTACGCTTTCTTTACACGCTTACATCTGTGTTTAATGATATCGAATCTATTGATTCAAAATTGATTTTCACTTTTTCCAACTTAGAATTTATGAGCATAGTATGTGCTCACAAGTATTGGTAAGTAGCACATACTGTGGTCAGGCACACACCATACAAAAATACTAGAGACCTCTCGTGATTTATCTAGAAACGAGCGTGCCGAGCTTTTGCTTGCAAAATAAATTAGTGAAACTATAGGAATTGAGGCCAAGAGTACACCCTACAGCTGGCTAGTTGGCAAGCCAATTATAGAGAAAAAACGATATAAGCATTAGCCACCACAACTGATTTAACATCTGAACTAATCGTTTTCTCCAATGGGATTTGGTTACTACTACAGAAAAATCTAAGTTTATGTCTGCCTGATAATTTTGGTATTCACCTTGTTCGTCTATTTGCCAAGCTTGATTACCTCTTTTTAGATCAAATCCTTTTGAAAAGGATGTATCTGAGTCTTCACTAAAATCTCCTATTAATTCATTCAAAAGTGCGCATAGCCTTCTCGAATTTTCAGTATCTCTTGCAACGACTTGTATCAATCTAACTGAGCTATCACCATCTGACGTTGAAAACGTATTGACAAAATCTACGCACAAAACACAGTCAACATTATCTAGCTCCTTACTCATTTTTCGATCAGCCGCATCGATCAAAGGCAAGACAGAGAAGTCATTCTGAATCGAGTTTTCCAAAATAACTAGCCCGAGGGCATCCTGACATTCAAGGACTCTTTTAGTATCTCTGATCTGTTTGTTTGCCTTACTTAAGTCCTTTTCGAGACGCTTATACAACTTTTTCTTTACGGCTCTTTCTGTTAGCTGATTATTCTGGTGAAGACTTTCTAGCTTACTTTCAATATCAATACCCTTAAATTCTTTACTCTTAAATTCTTTATGTTCACAAACAATCTTTTTTTCGAACAGCAGTGCGTCTGCTCTATGAACTTTCTTAGGAAAATAAGGGTTATACTTTTTGTCGTCTAAATCAGTAGCTTTCTCATAGTTTTTTAGAAATTCCAAAAACATTTTTATTCTTAGTGATAGGTTATATATTCTAAATCCTAAATTTAAAGATAGAAGACTATTCAACTAAGCCTCAGGTATCATGAATGGGACGTTTTGAGCAAGACGGTTCCAGCTAAAATTATCAAGAAACTCCACGAAATTATCTTTGGCTTGACGTGGGAAATGGTTAGCGGTACTTTAGTTTTCACGCCCTGCGGGGCAACACTACAAAGCTCACTATTTGGCACCAGCGGCAGGTGCTGAGAACACCTTGCCGCTGGCTAACCCCCGACTGAGCGAGCAGTCCGAGGCTTGGGATACTTTATCTCATTGCTACCCCGGTTTGCACAGATAATCGGGGTAGCTAAGTTTTGAGCTTTGGTTTCTTGCCTGAGCGCGTCTGAAATGCAATTTGTGGTTTGCCGCAGGTTGTTTTGGACGTAGCGACGGTTAACAACTCTACATTTGGAGACCAAAGCTAATGTTTCTTGAGAATACTGAGCGCGCGACAACCGTCGTGTCTGGAACTGGTGTGCTGCCTGACTATCAGCATGAGACGGTTCGCCATATGGTGTTTGGCAGTCTAACTGCCGTGCGGCTGACGATTCAGGACTTGCACAAGCGACGCTATGCCGAGCCCAATGACTGGAGTAAGCCGATTTCCACTGGTCGGCCCAATGATGTGATGGCGATTTTGACCAAGCGGATCGCGATCTCATCGTAAGGACGGTCTGGGGCTAATGGACTTCTGGATTCGATACCTGAATCAGAAGTCCTCTTGTTCAATTTCCTCAATTACCTGTAGTCCCCTGGCATCGCCCAGGTTCAGAATTGCCGCGCGAGCATCATCTCTTACACCCAGGTCCTCATCGTCAGCAAAGGTTTCAATGAGCGCATCAATGGCGGTGGCATACACCACGTTGTATGTTAAGTCTTTGCACAGTTCACCAATAGACCAGGCACAGTTGCTGCGCACAATCGAAATGGAGTCGTTACGCATGGTTTCCACCAAAGCTGGAATCGCCTGCAGAATGGCCTCAAAGCTAATTTTCCCCATTTGGCCCAGGGCGCTGGCCGCCCACAAACGCACCACAGAGATATCGGTTTTAATTGCTGCTACCAGTGGCACAACAGCCTTTTCATTACGGCAGTTACCCAATGCCCAAACCACTGCTTTACGCACATAGCCATGGGAGTCATTAGTCAGCTGCGCTATCAGAGCATCAACTGATAGTTCACTCGGATTACGTCCCAGGGCGTAGGCTGCATTTACTCGCACTAAAGGGCTTGCATCATCTAGCAGGTCAATTAAGTAAGGAATGGCGCGGGGCTCTTGAATTTTGTAAAACGCGCGAGCTGCCAACATCCGCTGCTGCAAATTTTCTGACAACAGCAACGGCAACATCTGGTCAGGGTTATATCGAGGTTTATCATCCTCTAGAGGAATGTCGTCCAGGGGATCGATGGGGGCATCTAAACCAACCTCAGTTTCTAAAACCTTTAGAGCATCAATTTCATCCATAGGTTGAAGTGGGTAACCAGCTCGCACACAGGGAATAAAACTTGGGTAATGGCCCATATGAACCATTACCCAAAAAGAAGCGTTAAAAACAATGGATTTCCCAGACGTGGGAATACCCGCTGTCTTTTTTAGATAGAAGACAGTACGGTACGAGCCGCAGCTAATGTATTAGCGATGTCATCATCGGTGTGGGCCAAGGATGTAAACCCAGCCTCAAATTGAGATGGTGCCAGATACACACCTTGCTCTAACATGCCTCGGTGGAAGCGGCTAAACTTTCCGAGGTCCGACTTCTTGGCATCGTCATAGTTATGCACGGGTCCCTCAGTGAAGAACATGCCAAACATGCCGCTGATATTACCACCACAGACTTTATGACCGTTCTCACGGGCAATATTGAGCAACCCTGTGATCAGTTTGTTAGTTTTTTCTTCAAGCTGTTCGTAGGTGCCGGGCCGCTTCAAAATTTCTAGGGTTTTGATACCAGCAGTCATGGCTAAGGGATTACCTGATAGTGTGCCTGCCTGATATACAGGCCCTGCAGGTGCAATCATTTCCATGATCTCACGACGACCGCCATAGGCCCCCACCGGCAAACCACCGCCGATAATTTTGCCTAACGTGGTCAGATCGGGAGTAACGCCCAGTTTCGCCTGCACACCACCATAAGAAATGCGGAAACCAGTCATTACTTCATCAAAAACCAACAGTGCGTCATTCTCTTGGGTGATTTCTCTAAGACCCTCTAGAAAACCAGCATCGGGGGTAACAAAGCCAGAGTTACCAACAATGGGCTCTAGAATGACACCGGAAATTTCACCAGGATTTTGAGCAAACAGGGTCTTAACCGCCTCAAGATCGTTATAGGGAGCAGTTAGTGTAGCGGCTGTTGTGCTCTTGGGAACCCCAGGTGAATCAGGTAAACCCAATGTGGCCACACCAGAGCCTGCTTTAACCAGAAACATGTCGGCATGACCGTGGTAGCAACCTTCAAATTTGATCACTTTGTCACGACCTGTATAGGCACGCATCAAACGCAGCACTGCCATACAGGCTTCAGTGCCTGAGTTTACAAATCGGACCATTTCAATACTGGGGACGGCGTCAATCACCATCTCAGCCAGCACGTTCTCCAAGTAGCAAGGTGCGCCAAAACTAGTCCCTTTTTGTAGGGCCTCTGTCAGGGCTGTATTGACTTCCTCATTCGCATGACCGCAAATGGCAGGCCCCCAAGTGCCGACGTAGTCAATGTATTCATTACCGTCAACGTCCCAAATGTGGGAGCCCTTAACGTTGTCAAATACTATGGGTTGACCGCCAACGGACTTAAAAGCACGCACGGGAGAGCTAACGCCCCCGGGCATTAAGCTTTGGGCAGCCGCGAAAATCTCATCAGATTTCGTTGTTTTCAAAGATGTGGTGGTAACCAACGGGCTCTCCTTATGGTTAAAAGTCGTTTATCGAAGGGATAACAGTAGCAGTTAGCTGCCACTGAAAAAAGATACTCATGAAATGCCAAAGTCATGTGGATGAAATCTCGTTAGAGGGCTGATTTTACCCTCCTCAAAGTGGCATTAATCAGTGATGACTAAAGATTGCAGTATTCTCAATCCTAACGTTTGTGATTACCTCGCTTGTCATATGTTAAGGAATGTAGCAAAGCATGAAAAGCCCGCTAACTGCGACAATAGGGCTGCACTAAGCTAAGCTGACCCGGACCATGAGCACCCCGCTTTCTTTTGTAGGCGCTATCCCCATCGAAAAAATTCGCTACAACGACCAGGGTTTGGTACCTGTGATCGCACAGGACTATCTCGACGGGACCGTCCTCATGATGGCCTGGATGAATCAGGAGTCACTGCAAAAAACCTTAGAAACAGGTGATGTGTGGTATTGGAGCCGCTCTCGTCAAGAGCTATGGCATAAGGGTGCCACATCGGGGCATCTACAAAAGCTAAAGGCCATTCGCTACGACTGTGACAGCGATGCGCTGCTGCTAACTATTGAACAGATTGGGGATATCGCCTGCCACACCGGAGAACGCAGCTGTTTTCATCAGGTGAATGATGGGATTACGCCCCCAGCAGCAGACACCCTATCTCAGGTATATGAGGTGATTTGCGATCGCAAAGCCAATCCTCAACCCGACTCTTACACCAACCAGCTGTTCGCAGGCGGTGACAATAAAATCCTCAAAAAAATTGGCGAAGAATCCGCCGAAGTGGTGATGGCCTGCAAAGACGACGACCCTGATGATATCGCGGGAGAAGTGGCCGACCTGCTGTATCACACCCTGGTGGCGTTGGCCCATCACGACGTAGATATTAAGGACGTCTACCGGAAATTACAATCTAGGCGATAATCCTGCGCAGGGACGTTCCATGGAACGTCCCTGCGCAACCATGGCACAATAGCAGTACAAATGCCCTATTTTGCCCATGGCCATCAAACCGTCTCAAATCCAGGCAATTCTAAAAAACAAACGGACCCATTTTGAGACCTTTGAAAAGGGACAGCGCTCAAGTCTGGACATGTACCAGATGGCCTGGCAAACGCTGTGTCAGACATCGACAACAGAGCTAGAGTCCTGGCTATTGGGTCAGCGGGACAATATTGGTGCTCGCCCGTTAGACCCGCTAGACGAGCAAACTCAAGGAATCTGCCGCAGCGGTTTACAG
This sequence comes from Cyanobacteria bacterium P01_H01_bin.21, assembly GCA_038748405.1. GTDB lineage: Bacteria > Cyanobacteriota > Cyanobacteriia > Phormidesmidales > Phormidesmidaceae > Leptothoe. The sequence continues at coordinate 51,693 of JBCDIX010000041.1, forward strand.
TGGGGCAATCGTGAACATAGCTTGCAGTGGGTCAGCCAGCATCTCAGCGGCATCACCACATTTGCCGTAGACGGCTCTCAGATTTTCCCAAGCAAAGATCTATCACCGCCGATTGCGCTAGTTCAAATTGGTTGGTTTGAAAATCCCCACACCTCAGCTGCCGACTATGTCAAAGATATTGAGCTAGATGTGATGACCCCCAGGGACTTAGAACTGGGAGACACATCAAAACCTTTAGATCGCCTAGTCAATAAACATCGGTTTCAAATGGAAATCCGGCGGCTGGTGGACTACATCAAGCAGGTGCCGGACCCTGAACGCTGTCTGGTGTTTTTTGATGGTGCCTTAGTCGCCACATTTGCAGACGCCTATGAAGATGAGGATCGAAAAGACTATGTAACGTCTTTGATGGGTCTGCTACAGGCGAGTGAAGAGCACCGGGTACCTCTGGTGGGCTACGTAGACACTAGCTCTGCCCACGATTTAACAACACTACTAGAACATCATTCCACCAGCGTTGCCACCATACCCAAGGTGACGGATGCTCAGCTGCTAAACCGATATATGCAATGGGGGGACTATACATCGATTTTTCAGTGCGATCGCACTGGCATTTTATCTGAGTACAAAACCCACCAAATAGACCAGTCCAAACGCATCACATTTACCTATCTCAAAACCAATCAGGGATACCCGGCCCGCATAGAAATGCCTATTTGGATGCATGAAGCTGGCATCACCGAGCGTATACTCAACTGGGTCAGAGCCGAAACTATTGTGGGTGGTGGCTACCCCTACGCCATTGAAACAGCAGATCAAACAGCCGTATTACAGACCAGCGATCGCCAAATTTTCTTTCGCATCCTCCAAGACTGGGCTAGCCGAGAGGACCTACAGCTACGCTGGTCTCGAAAAATGATGAGTAAACTACGGCGACGTTAAGCGTAACGGGATATTACGGGATTCTCATCTTGAAATTAACAGTGTTTTACCGATAGAGATATGCATCGATGAGCGAGTCAATTAAGTAAAAATACTTAATTCCCAACAGACTCAGGATTGCCATAAAGGTGAGACCTCATTTTCTACCCACGACATATATCTATGGTTAATTAGAAGACCATTTACTTTTGTTATGTTTAATTGAGTTTCCGTACGGTTTTTTTAAGCGGCTTCTCTCATATTCCTAGGATAAATAGCGAATGGAGGACGAGAACTCCTTATATAACTGCGTTTGGGTGGTCCCTAGGGCTACCCTGCAGTTTTCCTTAGAACTGCCCTAATCAAAGGATCTGACCCCAATGACTTTACCGTTGTTAAGCTATCCAACCAGTTGTCAAAACCAGCGCGTAAATGGTTTTGAAGTCCCTGGTGATGAGCAGCCCCGCATCTTTTCCACCGCCCTACTGCCCGATGCTCAGGAGCTTGAAACGCTGATTTTAGCGGCCTATCGCCGTATTTTTAATGAGCAGCAGCTGCTATCGTGTCATCGCGATCGCTTTTTAGAATCCCAGCTGCGCAGCTCTCAGCTCTCAGTAAAGGAATTTATCCGTGGACTGCTGCTGTCTGAATCCTTTCGACGGCTTAACTATGAGTGCAGCAATAACTATCGATTTGTGGAGATGTGTGTCCAGCGAGTGCTGGGTCGCCAGGTGTATGACCAGCGCGAAGTCTTAGCATGGTCCATTGTGCTAGCCACCGAAGGCATCCAAGGATTTGTAGATGGCTTGCTAGACAGTGACGAGTATGGAGAGAATTTTGGTGAAGATACCGTGCCCTATCAGCGGCGACGGATTTTGCCTCAGCAAAGCATGGGTGAGCTGCCCTTTGAGCGCATGCCCCGCTATGGTAGCGACCATCTAGAACAGCTGACTGCCTTAGGTAATGATTTCTCTGCAACCCGTACGCTGGAAGATTGGCTACCTCCCGCAGGATTACAAAAACTAGGGGCCGTTATCACTGTGGCAGGCGCTTTAGTCCTAGCCAGCGGTGTGATTGCGGTTGTCTTGTCCTGGTTTGGCTGGATAAAAATCTAAACAGTAGATCATCATACTTTCCCCTGGCTTTAGCCAAAAAGCCAGGGGAAAGTGCTGTCGAGCATAGCTGCAGTAGTTCTACGCATGCCTAGAAACTCCCGTCTTTGGCCTCGTTGATGTTGACAAGAAAGTGAGTGAATTTTCGCAAATCACTTTCCAGTTGAGGGCATGTGGTTACTCCCACTCGTTAAATGTAGGTGGGGCCTGTCGCTGTCGGGTACGACGAGTGTCTTGCCAGGCGCTGCCGATGCCTTGCAAAATACCGCGACCGACCAAACCAATACCGCGACCAACGACCTCAGTCAGCACATACACGACACTACTACCTACCAAGGCAATCAGTGCCCGCACCCTTGGGCTCAGAGCATCCCGAGTTTCCAAGAGTAGGGTCATGGCCCAGGGGAGCCCCGACAGCTGGTCTAGCTCATCTCGACGAGGCGCATAGATGGGTGTGAGCATAATGCCCCGTGGGCCTAGGGTATATAGGCGATATTGGCTTTCAAAAATAGCCGTTGGCTCATTGACTAAGCGGTTCCAACGATAGCGCCAGGAAAGATCGTTACGAAATCGTTCAATATCGCGCGTCGAGATGATTCGACGGCTGTATAGCCCTTTTTTAATCACCTCAACGTCTGCCAAACGATTGAGTAGGGGCTGCATCACCGCATTTCCCATTTGGATTAGCAAGTTTTCTAGAAGCCTTTCGCTATGGGCCAATGCCTCAGGTGTGGTGGCAATATAGCTAGTGCCATCCACCGTCATGGCATCTTGAAACAGCCAGTGGGCCAAAAGCTCAGGAACAAGGGGAATATGCTGAAGGATTTCCTGCTCAACAATTTCTTTTTCTTGATAGAGCACAGCCACCAGCTCTTGTTCGACACCATTTAAGGGCACCGTGTAGTAACGGCCAAAAAATTCTTCTATGGTGGCTACCCAAAGATCGCGCAGCACCTGAGGCACTTTGGTTTGCAGCTGTCCAGGTTGCAGAGCCGACTGCCGCAAATCATCTAATAAGTCTTCAAACCGGCGCAGAACTATAAATAACAGCTCTCGCTTTTTGTCGAGACGTAGAATGTCGATTTCAATGGGTTCCGAGGTGGTGTTTTCTAACCCGGTTTGCAGTTTGGCAAATACCGCTTCAAACACCATATTTTGCACGTCGCCGCTGCGCAGGCTTAAGGGCGAAGGCTCAGGGACTGTGATGGCAGCCGCTGCACCTACAGAATTGGGGCGAGGGGCTGATAGGTTAGGGTGCGATCGCACTTTCTTTTTGGCCCAGCCAGCATCTTGATAGTCGCGGGTGGCCCATAGCTGCTGAGTAAACCAGCGGGCGGCTTTTAGCTCCCGTAGTTTGCCCGCTAATACCTGCTGCTCTAGCCACGATAGTCGAGGGCGACGTAGTTCGGCAGTTGTTTTAGCTAGCTGCTGCTCAATTTGCTTTACCCCCGATAATCGCATGCTTAACCGCATTGCCGTCACCGGCCCAGGGATCTGGGCGGGCGCTTCACGACCGGGGTTAATCGGTTTGTTAGCACCGCGAGCCACAGCCCGAATCAGCTGGGCCAGCTCCCGCACAGGCATGCTACGAGTTCCATAGCCGTCAGCACCCACCTGACGAGTCGCGGCTTCTAGTACCGGTTCATCCCGTGCGCTGAGCACCAGCACGGGCAGCTTGGGAAACTCAGTTTTGATCGATTTACACAGCTGTAATCCTGAACTGCTGACCGGATCAGTACCTGTATCGCTGGCACCCAACCCCAAATCTACGATCACTAAGTTGATGGGGCGCTGACCCCGCAGTGTAGGGTCACTAAAGGCATTGGCCTGAGTGCGATCGCACTTTCTAATCGTTCCTAGGGCCTCAGCCGCAGTGGCTGCTTCAGCTGCAATTTGAAACCCAGGCAATTGCTCTAGCCAAACCCGTAACCCCAACCGAAAGGTAGGGTCTTCATCCACCAGCATCAATTGCAAGGGACGTTCACTCATGCCGCCTGATGTCGTTTATGGTTTTAGTCTCACAATTTTAGTATCCCTCACCGATTTCCTTTTGCAGCGTTAATGGCTGAATCTAAGGGAGTAGCCAATTTAATCTAGGGGAGCGGCTATTCATCGCTGTAGTCGTCATCCTCGTAGCCATCCTCAACCGGGAACTGTAGTGAGCGAATGTAGGAACGTTCGGCATCCCAAATGGCAATAGAGTTACGGGCCTCGCGATATAGCGCACGCCCCGGAGCAATACGGGCCGCAACTGCGATCGCATCAGACAATCGTCCTTGAAACGCCAATTCTTCCGCCTCATTCAAAATCGGTCGGTCTTCAGCAACTTGAATGCGGTTTGTCCACTCTTTAATTGAGTTCTGAGCCTGGCTATGGAGCGCTCGTCCTTTCTGAATTTTACGAGCTGCAGTAATGGCCTCTCGTAGCTTACCTTGGGTCGCTAAATCTAGAGCCTTGCTATAAAGCGGCTGATCTTCTAAAACCTGAATTTGCTTAGCCCACTGAGCAATTTTTGTTTGCGCATCAATCCGTAGAGCCCGACCTTGCTCAACTTTAGTGGCTTCAGCAATCGCTGATTGCAAACTTGATTTATCACCGTTGTCCGCCAGCTGCTGTGCTCGGGCCAATATCGGTCGATCCTCAATTCGCTCAATCTCTTTGGACCAGTGGGCAATCAACGTTTGCGCCTGCTGCCGCTGGGGACGCTCGGTGGTAATTACCTGAGCTTGATTGATCGCTGACTTTAGGGCCACCTGTTGATTTAGATGGGCCATGAGGGTGGCCCCGTACAGCTGCTGTAAATCACTCAGCTGATCTGTCCACAAAGTCAGCTTTGTTTGCGCCTCTTCATAAAACAGACTGTCTTGAGTAATCGTGCGCAATGCCTGAATAGCGTCCGTTAAATTTAGAATTTGCCCATAGGTGGGCTCCCAATCTTGACTAAACGTCGCTAGCCGCTGGGCGTGGGCAAACTGTACCAAATCTTTCGCCTCAGGCTCTGTTGCTAAATCCGCTGGCACCTTCTGAAGAATGGCGATTGCCGCCTCTAAATTTTCCTGCTCCCAGGTTTGAAATCCATAATTCAAGAGGGTGTTAGACCATTGTTCAATCAGAGGTTTGGCTTCTGGCCAAGCGTGGCTTTGTACATTAATTTGCCGGGCCGATGTCAGCGCCTCCGCCAAGTTTTCCATACTGCCGCTGCTAGCCAGGTTTTGAGCCTGAATCAGCAGACGCCGCGCATCTTCTTCTGCTTGAATATGCTGCCCCAAATAGCGATAGCGATCTTTTAACCAGTAATCACTCGTCAAGCGCTTAATTGCTCGCAGTTCTTTTCTAGCGCCGCTCCAGTTTTCATTGCTCACCGCTTCCGTCACGACAGCCGTGATCTCGCTTCCAGCGGTCCATTCTTGCTCCCAGCGGTCTACAGCCACTTGAGCTTCGTTGTATATTTCTGCTCGGGCAGGAACGTAGCTTAAAAGCTGTTTGGCTCTTTCTAGATGCCCTTTCTGCATACGCTGCTGGGCTAGTTTAAGCAGCCCTTTCGACCAGCGATTGGCCACCTCTTGTGAATCTTGATAAAGGGGATGAGTGTCATCCCAATCGGCAATCAGCTGTATACCCGCGACTAAATCTTGCTCTGCACCCGATACAGCCGCCTGTCTAGCACAGTAAAGACGCTCGCTATCGGCGCTAAAAACTGATATCTGGTCACAGTCAGGTAACGGAGGTAATCGTGTAATAAATGCGATCGCCCAAATTCCCAACGCGCTGGATGCAGCCAATAAAAGCAACCATATGCTTGACCAAAACCAAGTTTGTCCTCTCCTACGAGCCGATGCACCAGCAGCATCAAGATGCGCCAACTCTGCCCCGTCGGCGTCGCCAGGAGATGGACCAAGTTGTTGCGGATCGGTAGGTGTAGCTGTCATTTAGTGGCAGTATTTTATATAGCCAAGCTCTGTATCTCGGCTGAGCGCAGGCAGACCGGTATATGCCTATCTGGATTAACCAGCTAAATTCCCGTCTTTAAGAACGCTCAGCGTCTGTATTCTGGATTCACTATTTAATTCATAGAGAAACCCATAATTTTAGGAATATATCTAGCGGCTACACCAAATTTTTGCTGTCATTGTAGAGGTAATTTCATGAATTACCTAGACTTTTGAAAAAAACCTTTGCTTAAAAGAAAAAATTAATCCTGACAACGAACCTGTGCGTTTTGGCAATCACCTAATTGCTCCCCTTGTGAGGGTAGCTGCATCACTCGCATAGGATTTTTTAAGGAAACGTAATCAGGCTCAGTAAAAGCTAGGGCAAACGTCAGCTAAGTTGCAAAAACAAAATAGGGCACAACATACCGAGTTACGCGTCCGTCAGTTCTTTTTACAGTTCCTCAAGTATCGATTGAGTCAGCTGGTGTGCAATATGGGTTTGCAAGTTAGACATAGAACCAAGGCTCTACCAGCGATGCGCTTACTCAGGCAAATACATAGAGCAATAAAACTTACCAATAAAAAAGCGACAGGCTCTAACCTGCCGCTTTTTATTATCTATTCTTGATGTTTACAACATCAGCAAAGGGCATTGACTTAGTAGTCGAAGTCACCCATACCAGCGCCAGCGCCAGCAGCTTCCTTAGGCTCAGGCTTATCTACCACAATGCACTCGGTGGTTAACACCATTGCGGCGATAGACGCAGCATTCTGAGTAGCGGAGCGAGTTACCTTAGCGGGGTCCACAACACCGGCCTGCAGCATGTCAACGTACTCGTTAGTCGCTGCATTGTAACCAATATTGAAGTCCTTTTCTTTGACGTGCTCAGCCACAACGGCACCGTTTTGACCAGCGTTCTCAGCAATGCGCTTGAGGGGAGCAGTCAAAGCACGGGTAACAATCAAAGCGCCGGTTAACTCTTCACCGGAAAGGTTGCTGTTAGACCACTCTTCAAGACCAGGAGCCAGGTGAGCCAGAGTAGTACCGCCACCAGGAACGATGCCTTCTTCAACAGCCGCCTTAGTGGCGTTGATGGCATCTTCTAAACGTAGCTTGCGGTCCTTCATCTCGGTTTCGGTAGCAGCACCAACTTTGATGACAGCGACACCACCAGAGAGCTTGGCCAAGCGCTCCTGCAGCTTCTCCTTGTCGTAGCTAGAGTCTGACTCTTCGATTTGACGACGAATCTGCTCACAGCGAGCTTTAACATCAGCTTCGTTACCTTCGGCTACCAGGGTAGTGGTGTCCTTGGTTAGGGTGATGCGACGGGAAGTGCCAAGCATCTCGATGGAAACGCCATCAAGCTTGAGGCCAGCGTCTTCAGTGATTACCTGACCGCCGGTCAATACAGCGATGTCTTCGAGCATGGCCTTACGACGATCGCCAAAGCCAGGGGCCTTAACGGCAGCGACGTTTAGTACACCACGTAGACGGTTAACAACGAGAGTGGCCAGCGCCTCTTTCTCGATGTCCTCTGCAATGATTAGCAAAGGCTTGCCGGAGCGAGCAACTTGCTCAAGCACAGGGACAAGATCCTGCACCAGGGCAATTTTCTTGTCGGTGAGCAGAATGTAGGGGTCGTCTAGCACCGCTTCCATTCGCTCGGTGTCGGTGGCGAAATAAGGGGAGATATAACCCTTATCAAAACGCATACCTTCGGTGATTTCTAGCTCAGTCGTCATGGACTTGCCTTCTTCCAAGGAGATAACGCCTTCACGGCCTACTTTCTCCATGGCTTCGGCAATCATTTTGCCAACTTCTTCATCGTTACCAGCGGAGATAGTGCCGACCTGAGCGATGGAAGTGGAGTCACCAACGGGCTGGGCTTTCTCAGCAATGCGCTCTACCAGGTAAGCAGTGGCTTTTTCAACACCGCGCTTCAGTGCGATCGCATTTGCACCCGCTGCTACGTTACGCAGACCTTCTTTAACGATGGCATGGGCCAATACAGTTGCAGTGGTCGTACCGTCACCAGCCGCATCGTTTGTCTTAGAAGCTGCCTGACGAATCAGAGCAACACCAGTATTCTCAATATTGTCCTCAAGCTCAATTTCCTTAGCGATGGTGACACCATCGTTAACGATTTGAGGAGAGCCAAATTTCTTCTCAAGCACAACGTTGCGTCCCTTGGGGCCAAGGGTAACAGCAACGGCTTCAGCCAAAGTATCCATGCCTTTTTCAAGGGCACGACGAGCATTCTCGTTATATATGATGCGCTTAGCCATGAATCAACCTATGTTTCAGAACGTTTGGGAGGGGTGGAAACAAGAAGTGAGCTTCCTAAGATATTAATTTTGAGCTTTACCTAAGGCTTTAGACTTGGTGTCCTTCCCAGAAAAAGTCAGCTATCTCTGACTTTTCGCAACACCTTTAACTCAAAACTCCAAATTGAGTTGACCTTTAGCCAACAACCGCAAGGATGTCCTTCTCGGAAAGCAGTACGTAGTCATCTCCACCAAGCTTGATATCGGTACCTGCGTACTTGGAATAGAGGACTTTATTGCCAACTTCTACATCGGGAGCTTGACGGCTACCGTCATCACCACGCTTACCAGGGCCAACGGCAGTAATTTCGCCAACCTGAGGCTTTTCTTTAGCTGTATCAGGTAGCAAAATACCACCAGCGGTTTTTTCTTCAGATGCGCTGACTTTGATAAGAACGCGATCACCGAGGGGAGTGACGCTCGAAACACTCAAAGAAATGGCTGCCATAGTTTTCTCCGAACTTTGATAGATCATTCATTCGGCAATTGCATCAAAGCGTTTAGTTCGCCTGAGCAGTCCCTGCTTCCACTTTCAACTGGAAAGATCCGAAAGATCTGATAGGGGAAGAAGCTGCAACCTGGACATGGGTTAGCACTCTCCATTGCCGAGTGCTAATTTATCGTTTGAAGAGAAGTGATTGCAACAGATCTAAGGGTACGGGTTCCCGAACTTGGCCAGCTTTCAGTTCATCAAGAAAACTTTATGATTTCAATACAGTTATCTTTACGACTGCTTCAGGTTTGATTAAAGATTCCTCGTATTATTTATATAAGTGGGTGACATCTGTAGTTCTTGATACATATCGTCTAGTGCATATGCTGACACGCTGCCTAGCAACTGCTACCCCATGATGCTTAAACTTTCGTCCCTATTGTTACCAATCGCTCCGCTATGGATACTGAGTTTTCAGGGGATAGCGTTTGCTCAAGTTAACACCAGCATTCAGCCAGCAACATCCGATACAACTGTTGTTCGGCAATCTAACCAAGTTGATATTGTAGGTGGTCAGTCGACGGGTGGGACTGAACCCAATCTGATTCATCAGTTTGAGCAATTTAATCTGAATGGCGCTGATGCCGCTAACTTTGTGGTGGATCCTAAGGTTGCAAACATCATTAATTTGATCAACGATAGTCAGCCTTCAGCAATTGACGGCTTACTTAAGCTAACTAGCAGTAATCCAAACTTGGCGAGCAACGCTAATCTTTTTCTGGTTAATCCGGCAGGCGTCATTTTTGGTGAAAATGTCAGACTAAGCTTGCCTGCCAATTTAACCGCTACGTCAGCATCGGGGCTGTTATTTGAAGATAGATATCTTCTATCGGTCGATGGAGAAGTTAGTGAAATCGCCCTGCCAACCCGTAATGCGGCATCTGGTTCAGGTACACCAGGGATTACAGATTTAGATGGCAACCCTACTGGCTATTTGATGCTAGTCGAATCAACCGATTCCCCTGATCCGCTCTCTACAGCATTGCCAACGGGCAGCATTCAAAACCGAGGTGAGCTTCAGGTGGCGGCTGGGTCGTCTGTGACTTTAATTGGTCAATACGTCCAAAATGATGGCGATATTATTGCCCCAGGCGGTGTCGTCACTCTGGCGGCAAGTTCTGGCAACAATCTGCTGCGTCTTAGTCCTCCTGGGAGTCTAATTATGCTGGATGTGGTGGAAGCAGATACCCTAGCACTGATATCGTCCTCATCAGAGGATTCTGCGATCTCAGCCCTGCCCAACACAGACCTGGCACAGCTCCTGACAGGAGGGGGGAACCAAGGCGCCACTCATATTCAAATTAATGCAGATGGCTCTCAAACCCTAACTGGTTCACCCTCACTTACACCCACGCCGGGCACAGTGCTGGTTCGAGGCAGCATAGATGTGTCTGACAATACCCCATCTAAAGACTCTGGCTCACCGGGTCAAGTCACTCTTCTAGGTGACCAAATTAATCTAATCGGGGGTCATATTTCCGCTGACGGCATTAGTCACGGGGGCACCATTTCTATCGGCGGCATGCCTGTAGCGGAAAGCTTTAATGCCGCATACGTTTTGCTTGATCGCGACTCTAGCCTCTCTGTTGACTCTACAGAATCACGAGCTGGCATTATCAGCATATGGGCCAATGACACTGTGCAGTTTTACGGTGAAGCATCAGCCACAGGCGGTTCACCTAACTTAGACGGCATCATTTCTATTGATGCAGGCACAGAGGTTGATATCCGACAGCCCAATGACAATGCCACCAGGTAGCAGCAAGCCCACGAGACAAGCCTGAGCCAGCCAAAATCACATATGACCTGAAGCGGAGTCGTTGTTTAAACGGCCCGCTTTTTTGATGGCGTCCCCACAACAACATCGCTTTCAGCAACATTACCTACGTATTTACACGTCATTTCAAGAAATTTTTATGTCTATTTTCAATAAAGCTTGCGTAATTTCAAGGACATTTAAGTCAGAAGGTGTCACGCTTTATAAGCTCCTAAAACTATTTCTTAAAGGACTTTAAGCCTCCTAAAAACAAAAAATCTTTGAGCAATAGCCAATAACGCACAAGTATTTTTTGATACATCAAACAATTCTAAACATCTCTGAGTTTCTAGTACGTTATCCATGAAAATTTTCACCACCGATGCCCGTCAAATTGGCGTGGTTAGTCTTGTCAGTGCTGGATTACTAGCATTGCTTAACACTCCTGCTACAGCAGCCTGTTTGGCAGGTCGCTGTAGCCAAAACGGACTCGTCTTTAGCGAAGCATCACAAAATTTTCGAATTACTGATGTAACTGGTGCAGGAACTCCCAGCGATCCATTTGTGGTTTATCAAGACGTTTGGGGACTCGATATTTCAGTCGCAGTCGATCATCTGCCTCAGACCCCACAACATTCAGTATTTAATCGACCTGGGTTTGCCATTAGCCTGGTATCGCGCAATCTTACCGGTGCTTTTTGGCGGTTTTACGACCATGAGCTACGAGAGAAAGCCGGGTATGCCAGTAGCGAAAATGACGGTCTGTCATTTGCTCAAGGAATTGGGCCTGTTCGCCCGTACACATCAAGCCACTACCAAAGAGCCGATGAGATAACTGATGTGCGTGACTTTATAAATTTCTATGGAGGGGCTGGTGTACGTCCTGGTGAAACCGTTCGGTTTAACTACTTTGTTACCGATACAATCCCTAACCATAAATTCTATATTCGTCAGCGGCCCGACTATCGGGCTAATACAACGCCCACACCCAAGATTTCACCACAGCCACCCAGCCCACCCGTAATTAACAAACCTGCTCCTGCCAGCCCGCCTTTGCCGACACCAAAACCAGTATCGCCACCAGAGTTGGTTTCGTCTGAGCCCGCTCAGCCTATACCCGAGCCGTCAACACCCCTCATGGGAGCGTTAGCCATTCTGTGTGGGATGTGGGTAAGACAGCGTCGATAAGCGTTATCTATTGCATATAGCAGATGGTAATCGCAGCGTAGCTAAAAGCAGGGACTAACGCCTGAGATAAAGCCATACTTTTGTCTTCGGTGTAGCGTAGAAGACCTCCGACTATAGCAAATACCAGTGCCATGGGTGATACATCTAGTGATAATCTTTTACATGGCACTTTGAAAGTAAAAATAAAATTAAAAGTCGCCGCAGTAGCTAATACCCTTAGGATAAGGCGCAAGCATGGTCACCACTGCAGAGAAA
>JBCDIX010000042.1:0-63592 GCA_038748405.1 Cyanobacteria bacterium P01_H01_bin.21
AAGGTCCGATTGTTTGAGGATGTCTACTATCAGGCGGGCAGTTGGGAGGCCCCTCGTCGCTTAGTGATGAAGGCAGAATGGTTACCCAAGGGACCGAATCCACGCTTTGTGATCACTAATCTTGCCGAGGCTCCTCAAGAGCTCTACGACCGACTCTATGTTCAACGCGGAGCCGATAGCGAGCACCGCATTAAGGAACTCAAATTGGGGATTCAGGCCACTCGGCTCAGTTGTCATTCGTTTGTGGCCAATCAGTTTCGCTTACTGCTCTCACAAGCCGCCTATGTCTTACTCCTGACCCTACGCCAAGCCGCGCACGGGACTCAGTTTGCTAAGGCGCACGTGTCTCGATTACGTCAGGCGTTGATTAAAGGGGCCGCCAAGGTCACCGTCTCGGTCAGACGAGTGTTGGTTGAGTTAGCCGCATTCTCTCCCTTTGCCAATGAAATTACCCTGATGGCTAAACGCTTGACTGCATTTCCCACAACCAAATTGACCTGATAGCGACGTGCTCATAGGAGTCGTGTGTCTAAACGAGACGTCAAGACCTCAAAAGCGTCCATTTTGGATGGCTTTGCGGACATCAATCGTATTCAACAGACTGCCTGATAACCGTCGGCTCACTGAGAAAGAATTCTCAGTGAGCCGACAACACTCATGAATTATTCAGGTTAAGTGTTAATTGCTAGAAAAAGACCGGTGGCAATCATTGTGCTACTGGCCAAACCATTAATTACCGTCTGTACACGATTATTTCTAAGCAACCCTCTAGTTTTGTCCGCCAGGTAGGCGTATAGAAGCTTGGCTCCGCCAACGGCTATGGCTGCGCTCAGCAAGATAGCTGTCATATCAGTAACCGAGATATCAGACAAATCTACATAAGCGGGTAAAAATCCTGCATAAAACACAATCGCTTTAGAGTCACTGAGGGTAATCAGCAGACCACACGTAAAATTAGATAGCCAGGAGAGTTCTCTGATGCCTTCGATAGGTTGCTGTCTGGGTTTAGACCGTAGTGTTGCTACCCCTACGTAGATGAGATAAGCGCTTCCCAGGTATTTAACCCAAAAAAACGCGCTGGTTTCAGCCAAGGTCCACAGTCCTAGAATGGCTAGAAAGATAAAGACCACATCGCCAATGACGATACCAACTGCTGTGACGACTCCGTGATAAAACCCTGATGCCATAGAACGGGCAACAACGGCGAAAACGCTCGGGCCAGGGACAACGGCCAGTAGGAACATGGTGGCAAATAGTGCCATGGTAGAGGTAGGTGACATGGGGTTTTTTCTTGTTTTAGGTCAAATATTAAGTTTATGTTTTAGATAGGGTAATCATGTTTAGATGGGCTGTGTTAGAAATGTAGTATACAATGTTGATGGGGTCTTAAAGATGTTGCTTGGGGTCCCTCCGAGTTCCCCAAACCCCCTGGGCAGGGCCGGAACGCCGCCCTACAACCCAGCGTACTAGGGTATCTTCAATAGCATTAATTTTGGGGTACGGCGGGGTTTATTATCGGTGTTCTGGAGCCGTTTCTGCGGGAGATTCAGCAGACAAGTCCAAATCATGTAGTTGTTTTTTAGAAATTTCTTAGCCTAGAATGAAATTAATGTAGGGGGCATAGAGATCTGGTTCTAACAAAAATGAATCGTGACCTTTATCGGAGTGTACGGTGATGTGCTTTACACTCATCTGGGCGGCTTCTAGGGCTTTGACGATGATCTTTTGTTCTTCTGGATAAAAGCAAACGTCTGAGTCTACGCTAAAGATCAGGTATTTCTGATGACTACAGTTCTTAAATAAATCGGGCTGCTGTGCGTTTAGGCTAAATCGCTGCCACATATCCATGATGCGCAGATAGCTGTTGGCGTCAAACCGTTCTGCAAATTTTTTGCCCTGATAAAACATGTAAGATTCAATCGGGTTAGATAGCTCGTAGAAATCTCCAATGGGCTGTTGAACCGTTATTTCTTGGCGGGCTCGCTTTTCCATGACTGCAAGCGAAACAAATGTTTTGTGGGAGATAATTCGAGCGAGCAGCAGTCCTTCTTTGGGAGGATGTTTGTCGTAGTAATCTCCACCCTGAAAATTAGGATCGTTTCGGATGGCCAGGATCTGTTCAAAGTTATGCACCCGGTGGAGTACGGTTGTTTCTAACCCCGTTGCGATGGGTAAAACATTTTTGACTCTATGGGGGCAACGAGTGGCAAGTAAAATCGATAGCATGCCCCCCATGGACCCGCCAGTAACGGCGTGTAAACAGTCAATACCCAGAGAATCTAGCAAACGCAGTTGACTACGAATCACATCCCAGGCACTAACCTGTGGGAACTGACTGCCGTAGGCTTTGCCAGTACGTGGATTGATCGAACGGGGACCGGTTGACCCGTAGCAGCCTCCTAGATAATTGGCACAAATAACAAAATACCGATTCGTATCTAGTGCCTTATCTGGTCCAATAAAGGTATCCCACCAGCCCACAATACATTCATCTGTCCAAAGCGGGGCTACGCCGGGCACTGATTTATTAATACCGGCGGCATGTTGGTTACCGGTCAAGGCGTGCAATACTAGAATGGCATTGCTGGCATCGTTGTTGAGAGTGCCATAGGTTTCATAGGCCAGGGTCACGGTGTCAAACGTTTCGCCTGAATCTAAGGAAAACGGTTCGTTAATATGAAAAAACTGGGTCTGGACTGAGCCAATACTCATTAGCAAAGAGTTGAGATAGAAGGGCTTTACAGGGATTTGGGAGACGCTTTGTTAAGCGGAGGGGGCTTAATTTTGATGTGTAAGCTGAGTCTGTAACTTTAATATCCTCTAAGGGAGTTACGAGATATAGATTTAAGGGAGAATGGTCAAAAAGCTTAATTACGTGTGGTTCTTTTAAGAGACACTGGCGTTGTCTTGTTTAGAAATATGGCTACTCCTTTTACAGAAGAAATCTAGTAATGGGGTCTTGGATCGTAAATCAAAGGGTATCTAGCTCCCCTAGCCTCCCAATCCTGAGAGGGACAAGATTCCAAGCCCCTAAAATTGGGGGTTTGGAATCTTGGATACCCTTTGAACCACTTTGAGAATTGCTGGAGCACAGAAATATCTTCTGGTTAAAAAATCAACCCCACTTTAGAAGAAGGCTAGGTGACGTTTGTAGTATCTTCTCTCTAAGCCGCTAGAGCCTGTTTAAGATCGTCGATAATGTCATCGACATCTTCAATGCCGATGGCTAAACGAATTAGCTCAGGGGCAATACCAGCGCTGCTTAAGTCTTCTTCTGATAGCTGAGAATGGGTGGTTGACGATGGATGAATGGCTAAACTCTTGGCGTCGCCCACGTTGGCTAGGTGAGAGAATAAATTGAGCCTTTCAATAAACTGTTTGCCAGCTTGAGCACCGCCTTTGATGCCAAATACCACCATGGCACCAAAGCCATTTTTTAAGTAGCGTTTGGCGATATCATGGGCTTTGTCCGTTTCTAAGCCAGGATAGCGGACCCACTCTACAGCAGGATGCTGTTGGAGAAACTCGGCTACTGCCATGGCATTCTCACAGTGACGCTGCATGCGTAGATGTAGGGTTTCGATGCCTTGTAAAAACATCCAGGCGTTATCTGGGGAAATGCAGGCTCCTAGATTGCGCAGGGGCACTAACCGCATCCGCAATGTGTAGGCCATGGGGGTTAGAGGGCCTAAGTCATGGGCGTAGCGCAGCCCGTGATAGCTGGCGTCTGGCTCACTCATCAGCGGAAACTTGCCGGAAGTCCAGTCAAATTTGCCGGAATCTATCATGATGCCGCCAATGCCGGTACCGTGACCGCCTAGCCACTTGGTTAACGAGTGGATAACGATATCGGCTCCATGTTCTAGGGGCCGAATCAAATAGGGGGTGGTAAACGTACTGTCAACAACTAGAGGGATTCCATGGTCATGGGCAATGGCTGCGATCGCATCTAAATCTGACACTTCCAGACCGGGGTTGCTCACCGTTTCACAAAAGACTAGCTTGGTCTTATCCGTAATCGCTGAGCGAAAATTCTCAGGATTACGGGGATCAACAAAATTTACCTTGATGCCAAACTGCGGCAAGATATCTTTGAACATCGTGTAGCTGCCGCCATACAGCGTATTGGCAGAGACGATCTCATCACCGGTCTGACAGATGTTAATAATGCTATAAAAAATAGCGCTGGTTCCAGAGGCGACGGCTAAGGCAGCGGCCCCGCCTTCCATCGCCGCCACACGTTTTTCCAGAACGTCTTGGGTGGGGTTCATCAACCGCGTGTAGATGTTACCCAGTTCTTTAAGGGCAAACAAGTTAGCCGCGTGCTCCGTATCTCGAAACGTATAGGAGCTAGTGCGGTAGATGGGTACAGCGCGAGCCATGGTGGTCGGATCAGGCTCTTGCCCTGCATGTAGACACTTGGTCCCCAAGCCGTATTCTGAACTCATGAAAAACCCTCTTCACAGTAGACAATAGTCTAGAATTCTAACTTAGAGGGGTTAACTTGACCGACGTTATACAGGTATTCTTTATGGCTCACTGCGGTTAATCACAAAACGTCTCAAAATGTTTCAGCTATCTGTCTGCACGAGATCAAGCGCCTGATCTAAAAGTGCAATGGCATGCTGATGAGAGTCAGACGGAGTGAGCCACACCTGTAGTGACTTGGGGAGTCGGCTAACAAAACGACCCCAGAGGGAACGGGGGGTGCGATTAATCTGTTGAACTGCGATCGCAGTAAGTGTTGTAGCTTTGTCATCATGGTCTAGAATTGTCTGAGTCAGCTCCAATGCCGAGTCAAACTGTTGCTGCCCTGCTAATTGGGTAGCAATGCAGCTACGCAACCAGTCCTTAGGGGCATCATTGGCGGCATCCAATTGTTCAAACAGCCGCATGGCCCGCTCTGGTTGGTCCGTCTCACAATAGGTGCGAATCACCTCGGGCAGAAACTCTACGGTTTGTTTGGCCAGTTGTTCAGCCTCAGCATATTGCTCGGTGTGTAGGTAGGCGCGGAGGATATTCTGTCGGGCAAATTCAGGTTCACCAATGGATTCAATCAAATCATTGGCCTCGTTGACTAAGCCAGCTTCAGCATAGGCAATGGCAATTTCCTGATAGGCTGTGCTGCGTTCGTTTGTGTTGGCTATGGTTTCGGCCAATGCCCTGGCCTGCTCAAATTCTCCTATTTTTGCATAAGCGCTGACCAGCCTACCCTGGACAGAGGCTATGGTGTGAGAATTTGATAGTTGCTCAAGATTGCGATTAACCTGTTGCCAAACATCGTCTGCTTGCTCACTGCCTAGCTCAGTATAAAGTTGGGCAGCGTCAATCCATCCAATAAATGCATCCAGCGGAAACTGTGATGAAGGTTGAATGGTCGGTACTGTTGCATCTAAAACCGTTAACGCCTGCTGCGGCTGGTCAAGATCCGCTAACAAACGGGCCAGACCTATTCGCTGATAAGTATCTGCATCGTTTTCAAGGGCATCTGTCGGATTCTCTAGTAAAGATGTTATGATCTCACTCTCCTCAATCGTCCATTTTGCCAGATCTGTTTGATCTTCTAACAGCAATAAACCTACTGTGGCCAACAGTATCTGATTGCCATAAACGACATCTAGAGTCGCTTCATCTTCTTGCACACTGACAATGGCATCAGCAATTAGTTGTTGTGCCTGTTGCGGCTGACCGGCCTTATTATATTCGGCTGCAATCTCGGCCATGGCCAACGGCTGCGACCAGGCGTCAACCTGATGCACAAGGTCCACAGCCAGGTCCAGGTTGCCCGCTTCGGCATAGTCAATGGTGCGATTTAGCAGTGACTCACTGGGGGAAGTGCCGCTGGAGGCGCAGTTTTCTGCGGTGCGATCGCGTGCGGTGTCAATGGCTCGATTTAGATACGTCTGGGCTTTGTCGGCCTGATTAACGGCGTCATAGCCAACGCTGATTTTTAACCAGGCGTTGCCCTCAAAGCAGTCGCCGCCCTGATAAGTTTCTGCCTGTTCAAGTAACGGAATCGCTTTATCGGGTTGGTTTGCGATCGCATAGCCAAAGGCAATATCGGCTAACTGCTGCGCCTGACCCAAGTCAACAGCCAGGGCAGAGGCCGCTGAAAAGAGTATGGCCAATGACGTAGTACCGCCACCCAGAAGAGATTTTAAAAAGAGTGTTGACATAGCAAAGTGTGCAATAGGGAAACTGTCTATTAACAAGCGTCTAAAAAGACAGACTGTAGATTTAAGCACCCTAGCCGCGATTTAATCGGCTAGCCCGTTGATCAGCCGGCATCTTATTCTAACGGTCTTACATAGGTATTCGGCTCACTGCGATTAGTCACAAAACATCTCAAACTATGTCAGGTCTCGGACTGCAAAATCTCAAGAGCCTGGTCCAAAATCGTAATGGAGTCTTGATAAGAGTTAGATGCATTAAACCAGCTCTGCACCGAATTCGGCAGCCGACCCACAAGCCGATCCCACATGGAACTGGGAGTGCTATTAATCTGTTGAACTGCGATCTCAATCAGTGTTCTAGCCCTGTGATCAGGCTCTATGATTGTTTGGGTCAGCTCTAATGCCGGGTCAAACTGTTGCTGCCCTGCCAATTGAGTGGCGATACAGCTACGTAGCCAGTCTTTTGAAGTATCATCGGCAGCATCCAGTTGTTCAAATAGCGATACGGCCCGTTCTGGCTGGCCCGTTTCACAATAGGTGCGGATCACCTCGGGTAGAAATTCTACGGTCTGTTTAGCCAGCTGTTCAGCCTCAGCATATTGACCAGTGGTTAGGTAGGTGCGAAGGATATCTCGTCGGGCAAATTCAGGTTTACCAATCGATGCAACCAAATCATTGGCCTCGTTGACTAAGCCAGCTTCAGCATAGGCAACGGCAATAAATCGATAGGCCATCCTTCGTTCAGCGGTACTGGCTATCGTCTCTGCCAATGCCTTAGCCTGCTCAAACTCTCCTATTTCTGCGTAACCCTTTACCAACCTGCTCCGGACAGAGTCTGTATTGTTAGAATTTGATAGTTGTTCAAGATTGTGCTCAATCTGTTGCCACAGAGTATCTGCTTGCTCGCTACCCAGCTGGGTATAAAGTTGGGCGGCGTCAATCCAGTTTAAGAATGGCTCCAGTAGGAACTGTGATGAGGGCTGAATGGTCGGTACCGTTGCATCTAAAATCGCTAACGCCTGCTGTGGCTGGTCAAGCTCCATTAACAAACGGGCTAGGTCCATGCGCCGATAGGTTTCTAGATCATTCTCCAGGGCATCCGTCGGGCTCATTAGCCAAGACGTTGTTATCTCACCCTCCTCAAGCACCTGGTTTGCTAGATCGGCTTGGTCTTGTGATATCAATAGCCCTGCTACGGATAACAGTATCTCATTGATATGGATCCCGGCTAGCTCCGATTCATTATCTTGCACTCTGGCAATGGCGTCGGAAATCAGTTGTTGTGCCTGTTGCGACTGACCGGCCTTATTGTATTCGGCGGCAATCTTGGCCATAGTCAATGGCGACGACCAGACGTCAGACTGCTGTATCAAGTCCACAGCTAGGTCCAGGTTGCCTGCTTCGGCATAGTCAATGATGCGATTTTGTAGTGATTCACTGGGTGTGGTGCCGCTGGAGGCACAGTTTTCTTCGGTACGCTGGTCAGCAGTATCGATGGCGCGATCTAGATACGTCTGGGCCTTATCGGACTGATTGACAGCGTCGTAAGCAACGCTGATTTTTAACCAGGTGTTGCCCTCAAAGCAGGTGCCACCTTGGTAGGCTTCTGCCTGTTCGAGCAACGGGATCGCTCTATCGGGTTGGTTTGCGATCGCATAGCCATAGGCAATACCTGCCAACTGTCTAGCTGGGATAGAGTCGGCTGCAAGGGCAGAGGTGGCAGAAAGGACTAATGCAACTGAGGCAAGACCACTGCTAAAGAGCGACTTTAAAAGAAGCATGGACATGACACACTGAGGAATAAAGAAACTGTTTATCGATGAGTGCAAAACACGTTTCTAGAATTAACTAACCCAGAAACGCTTGACCAGCTGTTATCGTCTTCTAACCTTAACGATAGCGAAATGCAGAATCCGACAAAAACAGAAGTACGTTTAGAAATAAATATCAATCTCTAGCGATGTCTCTAGATACGGCAGGTTTAGACAATGGCCGTTATTGAGTTAGGAGATAAGATTATCTAGCAAAAGCTTTTTATTTCATTATTTTTTAGAGTAAACCCTTTTGAGGCTCCGCAATACCTAAAATATATAGTCGACACAATAAAAAGAAATGGAGCGCTTACGAATCTCTTAGGCGAATATATGCGCTTTTAACCAGCATATTGTTAAAAATCTCGGTTTTTTGATGCTTAAAGCGTAGTGCTCCGGTTAGGCTACCAAACAGTGGAATACCGTTACCTAACACGATGGGCACTCGGGTAATAATCAGTTCATCAATCAAGTCCTCCGCTAGAAAGCTTTGCACTGTGCGACCACCATCAATATACAGATGGTGATACCCTCGTTTATCCAAATGCTCAACCAGCGTTTTGAGATCTCCGTTGCTGACAATTTCAACAGTGTCCACTAAATCATCAGGAACTTGTTTTAGGGTATTACTTAACACAAATACCGGCTTTTCGTAGGGCCAAGCACCAAATGTGAGAACTTTTTCAAAACTGTTTCGCCCCATCATAATGGCATCAACACGAGCCATAAACTCGGCATAACCAAAGTCACTCTGATCAGGATTAGGAATCTCATCTAGCCACTCTACACCACCGTCAGGGGTAGCAATAAAACCATCTAAACTTGTTGCTATGTAAACGTAGTTTGCCATTGATGCTGCTTTTAACTCAACCTTTTGGTATTATTTGGAGCAATTAAGGACTTTCAACAAGTATACTCATAGTTTAAGTATGACTCTTTTCCTGAATAGGAGTTACGGCAAGTTAGGGGAAAAGTTACGCTCTTTAAGCCATAAGATTGTTTCTCAACAACTCCTAAGCCAGATCAAATAACAATAACTCAGCTCCAGTTTGCGCTTCGATGGTCAAAGACTTACTCCCCACCAGCTGAATGCCATCACCTTCCCGCAGCTCGTTGCCATTGAGCAAAATAATCCCTCGGGCTACCTGCACCCAGCCATAGCGGTTGGCAGCGATATCATAGCTAATGATATCGCCAGCCTGTAGCACAGACGTATAGAGGTCTATATCTTGATAGATTTTAACTGCCCCCTCACGACTGTCGTGGGCTGCAATCAGCCGCAGTTTACCCTGCTTTTCAGCTAGCGGAAACTCTCGTTGCTCATAGCGAGGGGTGAGTCCATCCTGATTGGGAAAGATCCAGATCTGTAAAAAATGAACGGGCTCTGTTTGAGAATGATTAAACTCGCTGTGGGTAATACCGGTGCCTGCACTCATAATCTGAGCTTCACCAGGTCGAATCACAGTGCCGTTACCCAAACTGTCTTTATGTTCTAATGCACCCGAGAGAACATAGGTAAAAATTTCCATATCGCGGTGGCTGTGTTCAGCAAAACCACCGCCTGGAACAACCCGGTCGTCATTGATTACCCGCAGGGAGCGAAACCCCATACGGTTAGGGTCTTGAAAGTTACCAAATGAGAACGTATGGTAGCTATCTAGCCAGCCTAGTCGAGTATGGCCGCGAAAATTGCGCTCATGAATAAGATTGCTCTCCATTATAATCATTCCTTAAATTAGCAGCTGGTGGGGCTATAGTAGATCTAACTGATTTCCAGGGTTAGATATCTCTGATGATAGATGCTTCGGCCAAAACAGCGCGTAAGGCGTTTGACTTGTTTGCCCAGGGTTGGAAAACTGGCGATTTTGAGCCTTACATCGCGATGCTGGCAGATGAAATGACGTTTTGGTTTCCCATGGGAACTCACCGTGGCAAGTTTACAGGGACAGCCGGTCGGCAAGAGATGATTGCCAAGTGCCGCGACCACACAGCCGCTGGAGATCGACTAACGCTGCATGAGCCTCACTATGTGTTGACCGACGGTAGCTCAACCATATTTGAGTTTGATTCTGACGGTCTCTATGGTGGAGAGCCTTATCAGGGGCATAATGCGATCTCATTTCAAATTCAAGATGATAAAATCATCGGCTTTCGTGAGTACTTTGGCGATCTCGGTGCATAATTTCTCGCAAGTGCAAACGTTAGGCAACAACTGTAATCTCGGGATAATGCCAGAGGATCTCTTTAATCATTTCTTGTTAATGCGCACGTCGACATCATCTAGATACTTGGCCAGCCGTTGGATATCGCCAAGACTATCAGGATGGGCGTGAAGAAATGTTTTCAGGTCGGTTGTTCAAACCACGCTTAAAATTTAGGAGATACGACTGCATCCCGCCAGGGTTTTGGAAGATAATCCCCAGAAACAGCTCAGGATAAAACTTGACAGAATCAAAGGTCGATGATGCAATTAATTCCATCTTGACTAAAACAGGTGTTATTTTTTGGTCAAGATTTTTTGATTACAAGTGTCGCTGTTAACCCCAAAGGCTTAGTAATTCTGATACTTATAAGCAATAGCCTTGCAGATGTTTCAATGATAAAAACTCTACCAACGAATATCGATCCTTGAATTACAGACGTATTTGTAATATCATTCGTTGCCAGCGACTATTGATAAATGTTTTTTCTTCTAACTACCAGCTTTCTCCAACTAAAATCTTAAGAACAGTTCCTTTATCTCTTGTATTCACGAAATATTCTCGAATCTCTAGGGAATTTATCTTTAACACTGCACATTAACGGGTAAAGAATTTAAGCAGTTAGTCAATTGGGATATACTAATTAACTTGAAAATAATTTACATAGGACAATTCTCAAATATTTAGAGAAGCCATGAAATATGGCTGGTCCTCCGTTGTTTATAAAATCTCAGTTAAATTAAATCGGGCATTGCTGATCCTCGGGATGGTTTTCTCTATGAGAGGTCGTAAAATGGCGATGCTCTAGATCGATTCATCCCCTAACTCAGCAATCGCGAAATCGATTGTTGAGTTCAGCAATCGAAGCAAGTCTCGTGGAAAACGGTTTTTATTATTTTGGTTGTTGTACTTTTCAGATGAGGTATGCGGTATGGATGATATGCCCGGTGAATTAACGTTGGAACAGAAGTTTCAGTTACAGGTGTTGAAAGAGCAAGTGCGTAATCTTTCGCGCGAAGATGCCCAAAATTATGTACTCAAGATTATGCAACAAATGATGGTGAAAGATAATTTGGTCAAACATTTACTCAAAAACGCTTAAGCAAGCAGTTCTGACTATGGAGATAGGACACGTATCGTAAGCAGTATGGGAGGTTCAAGTACACTGCCTGAA
Organism: Cyanobacteria bacterium P01_H01_bin.21; assembly: GCA_038748405.1. Classification (GTDB taxonomy): domain Bacteria; phylum Cyanobacteriota; class Cyanobacteriia; order Phormidesmidales; family Phormidesmidaceae; genus Leptothoe. The sequence goes on from JBCDIX010000042.1 coordinate 11,360, forward strand.
CCTCTATAGTTAAAGGCTAGCGATCACTATCTCTTTATGGCTCTGTTGGTACATGAGATAAACGACTCCACTCATTCCAGGAGCCATCGTAATTGCGCACGTTTGGATAACCCAACAAACATTTCAACACAAACCAGACAAAGGCCGAACGTCCGCCAATGGCGCAGTAGGGAAGGATCTCCTTATCTGGCGTAATCCCCTGCTGACTGTAGAGATTCTTCAGATCTTCAAACGATTTAAACGTGCCATCAGAGTTGACAGCATCAGTATGCTCCACATGTACAGCGCCAGGAATATGCCCCGCTCGCTCGTTACCCTCCGGCGGTTTTACCATAAAGTGCTCGCCACAGTATTCTTTGGCGGTACGCACATCTAATAAAACACAAGCAGAGTCCTTTAAAGATGTCTCCACCTCTGCCTGTAGGACGCGTGATCCAGAGTCCAGAGGTGCAGCCTGGTAATGAGTCGGTTCAACTATCGCAAACTCGGTTGTTACAGGGCGAGATTCTGCCACCCATTTTTGATGTCCACCGTTTAAGACTTTGACATGTTGATGGCCAAACATGGTCAGCAGCCAGTAAACAACACCGCCAACGGCTATATCACTTCCATAGGCAACAACTGTGGTCTTAGAAGTAATGCCAGAGCGAGAAAGAATACGTTCGATCACATTTTGTTCAAGCTTCATGCTCATGTCTGGCCAACTTAGGTCTGAAAAGATACCCCAAAATACAGCCCCTGGAATATGGTTATCTTTAAGCACCTCCGGACTCATGGCCAACTCTACAATCCGCACGTTAGGATCATCAAGGTGATCGGCCAGCCACTGAGTATCGATAAGAACATCGGGATATGTATAATCAGGCATAATTCACTCCTAAAAATCTCTTAGATAAATGTTGATCGCGCAAACCCACACGAGTTATAAAATTTAATCAGCGTCTGCTGCCGGTGAGACCAGTCGCCAGGCATGATGGACTAGCGTGGATGATACAGAAACTAACGAGAACCCGACTAAAGGATGGATAACGGCTGGGGATACTGGCAACAATGATGGATGCCAATGAATTGTCAAGAACTGTATTCCCAATAAAATAGGCATACTCATCGTCAAGATGCGAATGCGGCGAGAAAATGCAGCTCCATACGCCCAAGCCAGCAAAACAAGAGATAAACCGCTATATCCCCTCACCAGCCAGCTATGAACCTGCCACCAGCTAGGGTTTTCAAAGTAGGCAATCCCGGCTGTGAGTAGCTGTGCTATTAAACACAGGTTAAACAAGACAGCCACAGCATAAAACCCAACAATGCTGAACCGAGGCTTATGGCTATCAGCAGTTGGCACAGTCTCTATTGCTCTAGATGATGAATGCATACAGGGTTAGCTGACTACACCCTCACCCTATAAAGCTCTTGCACCTGTCGACTAGACCTCGATCGGGTACACTTTGAAATAATGGCTGGAAGTAAGTGACATGGAAACCCTCATCAAACCTCCTCTACAAAGCTTATTTCAAATAATTTCGCAAATACAGACAATAGAAGAGCTGCGCCAGGTATTTATGGCTGACGTTGGTCAATATTTTGCGGCTAAGCGATGGGGGGTATATTTTTTAGACCAGCTACCAAGCGTTGATGATAGTACGCCATTGATGCTGAAAAAGGCACTATCTTTAGATCACAACCCTGTTTTACGCTATCTGGTGCAAAACCATGCAGCTGTTCACGATGAGGTGATTTTGCCCCCCGGTGTTTGGCAAACGATTTGTCCCCGCGCCGATCACGGTCACGTTATGGTGGGACCTATTGTCAGTCAGGGAGAGTTGGTGGGGGGTATTGCGGTTACCCGACATCGCCAGGATCCTAAGTTTACGCCTGAGAATCTGGCGGATTTAAGTGCCCTTTGTCTGCATGTTTCCACGCGATTAGCGGTGCTACAGGTCAAGCCTGCCCCTGTTGTTTTTAACAAGAGCTGCCTCACACCGCGAGAAGCACAAATTGCGGAACTTGTTGCCAAAGGCATGACCAACAAAGAGATTGGTACCGCGTTGTGGATTACAGAAAACTCGGTAAAACAGGCGCTAAAGCGAATGTTTCGAAAGCTGAATGTTTCATCTCGCGCTGAAATGGTTGCACAGCTGGTGTCTTAGCGGGTTGTGTTTGCTATCAATGTTGAAATGTTATTTTGATGGGTAGCTCAACAACAAACTCGGTTCCTTTATCTAAAGCCGAAGAACAATGAAATTGCCCTTGATGGTCACCTGTCACAATCTTATAGCTAATAGATAACCCCATGCCGGTCCCAATACCCACAGGCTTAGTGGTAAAGAACGGGTTAAAGATTTTATCTTGGATTTCTGATGTCATACCGATGCCGTTGTCTCGGATTGCGATCGCAATTTTCTCAGGTGATACAACCGATGTAGCAATCATTAAACAACCTTGATAATCAGGAGATACTTTTTGCCGTTGTTCAATGGCGTCAATTCCATTGACTAACAAGTTCATAAATACCTGATTGAGTAAGCCACCATAACATTCAATCAACGGTAGCTCACCATAATCCTTAATAACGTCAATCGCTGGATTTCCAGCCCGACCGTTTAAGCGATTTTGCAAAATCACTAAGGTGCAATCAATACTGTCATGAATATTGATTGCCTTATGCCCTTCCTGTTGAACGTAGGAAAACGTCCGTAATGACTTCACAATCGATTGAATTCGAGTTGCGCCCGTCTGCATAGAGTTGATTAGATGAGGAAAATCTTCGAGCGTATACTGAATATCAGCGGCTTTAATAAACTCTAAAATTTCTGAATGTGGCGTTGAATAATGTTTTTGATAGAGCGAAATCAAATGAGACAGGTCATTAACATATTCTAAACAAGGCGTTAAATTTCCATAGATAAAACTGACCGGATTGTTGATTTCGTGAGCCACCCCAGCAACGAGATGGCCAAGACTGGACATTTTTTCTGATTGAATTAGCTGTAACTGAGTATCTTTGAGCTGTTGATAGGAAGCTTGAAGGTCAGCTGTGCGTACGGCGACGATAGCTTCAAGCTCTTGGTTGAGAAATTCAAGGGCATCAATTGCTTTTTGACGCTCAAGTTCAGCGGTGGCGCGGGCGGCAAACGACCAGATCAGTTTTTCTGCCCGTTCTGAATGCTCTAGCGGTTTTCGATCTAAAATACAAAGATGTCCAACAATGTCTCCTTGAGAATCTTGCATAGCCACCCCAAAATAGCTCTCTGCCCCCAAATTAACTAAATCTGGACTCTTAGGAAATAGCCTTCGGACAGAATGCTCACAGTAAAATTTTCCCCTTTTCAAAACTTGTTCACAGGGATTGTCCGCAATCGGGTATTCATAGGGAGGCTGTAGCACCTGATCGACAACAAACGCCAGCGTACGAAACGTGTCACCATGGCATTCGGTCAATATGGCATGGCTAACTTCTAGAGCCTCCGTTAGCTGTATCACCGAAGTTGGGAAAAAATCAGCCCCCGTTCTTGTGGCTGTGACTTCGAGTAGTTTTTGAAGTTGTTGCTCAGCCTTGCGACGTTCTTCCAGCTCAAGCTGAGCCCGTTCGTGGGCTTGAGCCTGCTGCACCGCAATCGCTACCTGCACCCCAAGCTGTCGCACTAACTCAATTTCTTCAGGTCGCCACTGCCGAGGTGCAGCCTGCTCACTCGTTAGAATGAGGCCCCAGATTTCGCCTTCAACAACAATTGGGACCATCATTTTTGAACGAATATCAAAACCAGTCAGCATTTGCTGGTGACATACCGTCATTTCGGTTTCGTAAATGTCATCGACAATCCGCACTTTACCCTGGCGATAGGGCTCAAGCCATTCAGGAGTCACACAGGGATCATGGACTTCCCGATGCAGCACCGAGCGCGATAGATCATCAATTGATTCGGCAATTACCCTACCTGTTAGATCTGCTCGGAGGCGATAGACAATGACGCGATCGCACCCCAATACCGCTCGCAACTCAGCCACGGTTGTATCCAAAACAGTTTGAACATCCAGCGATGAGTGAACCTGAGCAATAATTTTATTCATCACTTGCTCCCGCTGCATTGAACGGCTTAGACTCGTTACTGGAATTGTTTTGGGTAACACTTTAGTAGCCAAGAAAGCGGAAGATAATGCTCCAGAGGGCTGAGCTTGACTGGCTAAGGCAACGGCATGTAATTCTTCGTAGGTCAGCAAACCCGTCAGTTGATTCTGCTCATCTAGAACAACAATTGGGCGCATCTGATGCTGCCGCAGTAAATTCAAGGGCGTGTAGAGTTCTGTCAACGCCGATTCATGTAGCGTTGAAAAAGGTTGAGTAGTAAACTCACCAATGGTCAGGTTAGCTGGATCCTTGCTTCTGCAATTGCCAAAAAGTAAGTCTTGAGGTGTTAGCAGTCCAACGACTTTTTGAAACTCCACGACCACTAAGTATCGCGATCTCAGTTCATCGTGGATTTCCCGCGTCACAAAATCCAGTCGATAGGTCTTCAGCTTTTCTTGGGGAACTAGACAGGTTTGGTGAGGGTCGCTCATACGAGCGATCGCATCCTCAACGGGTGTCTGTGGTGTAACAATGATTGGGTTACGCGTGATAGCAGATTTAACATCAAGAACAATAGAAGACATCTTAACGGGAAATATTAAGGGGCTAATCTGCACTAACACTTAATTCATTACTTGATTCCTGTGGCCATTAACTCTGACAGCAACAACCATAGTCAGACAGTAAAATGCTAACCCTAGATATTGCAGTGCCCACACTCTCAAATATCGTAAGCTTATCCACGTCTTTGAAACATCCGGATCAATATTTTATAAAGACAGTATTTATATCCCTATATAGCTACTGAGTTAAATTTAGATAAACCTAATTTTTAGCATAACAGCTGCTAGCCCCAAACAGTAGAGGATAGCAACCCACGCTAATCTGAGTAGCAACACCGAGCAATGTCATATATCAGTGTAGACAGATAGTATGGAGAAAAGATGAAACAAGCATGAGGATCTTCTAAAACAGAAGGTCTCCCATGAAAATCTGCTCATAATCAGCACAGACGGCCATTAATCGGAAAAAGAAGCCTCATTTAACAAGCGATTGGAGATATTATTGACTACTGCATTGTAACCGAATCGATATGCCAGACAAGCGGCTCCATTAATTTTATGGCTATCGTAGTTACGAACATATAATACCTTGGTTAACGTCTTATACCAATTCTCAGTTCGGACTACCGCAAGGGTGACAACAATAACTAAGCCAAAACTGACGCTGATAATTTTGCGTAGAGTAGAGATTTTCCGAAGGTTACGAACTGTATTTACTAAACCAATCTCAGTAAGAGAGAGCCACAAAACAATTTGATTGTTGAGAGAAACACACTGAAAGGTCAGCTTAAAGAAAGCTATAGCTGTTAATTTAGGATTGTTCAAATCTATAGACAGAAAAGCCTTTGCTATCATCCACTGAGTAATGCGCTGAAAATCTAATGCCCAGCTCGTATTTGAGTCAAACGCAGAACGTAAGAACACCATTGCTCTGATATTGATTGCCAAATTAATCAGAGCAATGGTGCCAATCAATAAAATTAGCCCAATGGCAGCGGTATTGAAACGCCTGTGGGTTGATTGCATAAAACGTATCTATTCTTTGTCGCTCACAGGTCGTCTACCCCACGGTTTCAAAACTGAGATGCCAATAATAACAAGCAGAAAGAGTGCTTGAGTTACTGTCCCTAAGAGTACACCCATAGCATCAACTGTGTAGGTTGAATCTGAGAGCGCCTGCAATCCTTGTTGTCTTGAAATTGTTTCAGCACTATTCCCCCAAGGAAATAGCCAAAATGTCCCAAACACTATTAACCCCGTTGTCAGGAACCACTTTGTTAACACCCAATAAAACTTGGTAAACCCATAGTTGGTTCCCCAACAAAGTCCCGTAGCTGTTACTACTGAGCCAATTGCGGCAGGAATCACAACCCAATCATCCAATAGAGTGATGGCAGCGTTGAGGGTATACAGAGCATCCGCATTCGCTGTGGATGTGTTCTGCACCGACAGCAAAAACATACTCAAGACAGTGCCGGTCCATAGAGCCGCAAAGCTGATATGCACCGACAGCAGCCACTTCTTTTGATTAAGACTAAGTTTTGACATACGTTCTCTCCAACTACAGCGACTGATATAAAGCCTTGAAATCACCAGCGTTTACTGGACTTTCAAAAAAGATCAATACATTAATAGTCAATATATTAAGTAATTTTCAAAAAAGCAACCTTGAAGATAATTTGAGTGACCAACGATTAGAGTAAATTTTGAGTGATTTGGTCGAGTAGCCTTAAAGCCGTTTCCTGTTCTGTCTTAGACATGTCCTGAGTAGCCTTACTAAGAGTTTCAGCACCAATAGGTGGGAGCACAGTCATTAACTTTTTTCCCTCATCCGTTAGCCAAATGCGAATGATGCGGCGATCGCTGGTATCGCGTTCTCGATAGACCAGATTGCGATCTTCCATTCGATCAACAACCCCCGTAAGCGTAGCTCCCAACTGCTTCAGTTTGCTAGCGATACCCGATGTTGAGAGACCATCCTCCTCCCAAAGACAACATAAAACCAGGTAGTGAAAAGGAGTGAGTCCATAGGGTTCTAGGCGTTCTAGAAAGTCTCGATACATTAACTGAGAGACTAATTTAACCTTATAGCCTAAATTGTAAGGTGCTAGCGCATATCGCCAAGTTTTCAAAAAATCAGCATCAGAGGATGAGCTAGGCATAGGCAATGTAGGAAACGGAAAAGGCGTGTTCACTATTCTAAAGGTCCCCAGACCTAGTGAATACTAGCTAATCTAAAGATGGTCCTAATCAGGAGATTGGCCTATCGCCCTCCGGCTACTTCAATAAATGTGCCGGTTGTGTAAGAAGCTTCGCTGGACAGCAACCATAAAATAGCCTGAGCTACTTCCATAGGACGACCACCGCGTTTCATCGGGAGAAACTTTTTAACTCGATCCACCCGATTGGGTTCACCACCATCAGCGTGAATATCGGTGTAAATAAAGCCTGGACGTACGCCGTTAACGCGAATTCCCTCTTCGGCAACCTCTTTTGCCAATCCTACAGTCATCGCATCAAGGGCGGCTTTAGATGCAGCATAATCCACATATTCTCCTGGCGCGCCTAGACGAGCCGCCACTGACGAGACATTGACAATGGCTCCCCCTGACCCACCATGTTTGGTGGACATGCGTTTTACGGCTTCTCGGACACACAAAAATGCGCCGGTTATATTGGTTGCAAAGACTCGGTTTAGACGAGCAGCATCCAAACTCTCTACCCGAGTTTGTTGTTCTAAAATACCTGCATTGTTAACCAAGGCGGTTACTGGACCTAGCTGTTGATCTACGGCATTAAAGAGAGCAATGATATCGGTTTCGATGGATATGTTAGCTGCGATCGCAACTGCCCTACCCCCTTGCTGTTTAATCGTATCAACAACTGCATTGGCAGCGTTATGATTCCGACGATAGTTGACACACACACTATAGCCACGCTCTGCTGCCAGATACGCCGTTGCAGCACCAATCCCACGGCTACCTCCGGTAATCACAATGACATTTTCCATAAAGACCTCTCCCTTAATAAAATCCTTTTCCCGCTGTACAGGCACACAGCCGTGCCCCCCTCCGGTCTCTTTGGGGCTATATCAATAACCAAACCGATTCCGAATTTTTTGAGAGCTACGCTGCAATTTATCGATAATCGCCCTCACATGGGGTCTCTCCAGTTCAGGAATGCCTGCCGCTGTAGTATCAAATACGCCAATTTCTGCCCGTAAAAATTTACCAATAACAATTTGAATATTTCGAATTTCGATCCATTGCTCTAGCGATAGAGGGCTATCGTAATATTGCTCTAGCAGGTCGATCAAATAATTATGATAGCCCCACACCACCTTAGCTGTGGTGGGCGTTAGCAAAATTGCATGGGTTGCTAACCAATCATCATAGTGATGCTGAAAGTCAACTAACTGTTGTTTGTCAGGAGAACTATACTCAATTTTATGATTGAGCTGATTAAGTGCCCTAAACAAAACAGGGTAAACCTCTAAGCGCTTATCAAACAGCGACGTTGTATAGGTCTGCTCTAGCTGTTTTGTCAGCTTGCGAAATTCGCTACGGGACTGATAAATCGCAATTAAAGACGACGCCAACAGCGTAATTAGACCCGACACGATAGTGACTGCTAGCTGCATAGTGTTTGTCTATCCCCGCTCACAACCCAGTGACTGAGGCTAACATAGCGTGAATATTAGGGTTTCTCCAAACGAGACCAGTCGTCACGGCTAAGGCGATAGACAAAGCAATCATCATCGTTAAACCGTCGTCGTTCAATCTGCTGAAACCCCAACCGCTCATAAAAACGATGGGCTCGGGTATTGCTCACCAGCGGATCCACCAGTACTGCTGTGACGGCCCGCTCTACAAAACAATGGGCCAGGGCCAGCTGCATCATCTGGGTGCCATAGCCCCGACCCAGATCAGCCGCCTCACCAATCCAAATATCAATCGCCCGCAAGTTGGCAGAGATCTGGCCCCAATAATGACTTTCCTCTCGGGCTGGGTCAATAATCTGCACACAGCCAATGGGTCGCCCGTCAAGTTCGGCAATTAGCTGCTCACGCCAGTCTGGTGAGCGGTGAAGCTCCACTTCCCAAGCCCAGTCATCGTCAGGGTCTGACGCTATCACATGGGGCTGCTCATCCCAATGGCACAGCAGCTCTAAATCTTGGGGTGTGGCAGGACGCAAAATCAGCATATTTTTTCTTCGGCAGTCACCCAGTTATTCATGTTTTAGTCATTCAAGTCCATAACTGCGCAAAAATAGAAGGGCTGCTTTTGCTGTTAACCATGCCAAATCAATGGGACAACCTTTTCAAAAACGAAGGAACTTGGAAAGGAAGCTTTACTAAACTGACCCCTGATGGCACTGAGGTTAACGATGTGCCATCGTGTCTAACGTTGGAGCGCACTGGTGAAGCCAGTGCCCGGTTTCAGGTAACCCGATATCCGGCAGGACAACCCCCTCAAGAAAGTAAAACAGAATTTGCCACCATCAATCAGAGTAGTCTATTTTGTGAGGATGGCTCGTTTACCAAAGGCTCGACCCAGTGGAGCCCGACTGCCAGATTTGGTACCGAGTTTGGGTTAACCTTACCCAATGCGCGGTTACGATTGGTGCAGCTGTTTGAACCTGGCGGTCAGCTGTCTGACCTGGTGCTAATTCGTGAAACTCGTGAGGGAGCAACAGCCGTTGTACGACCCACGTTCTCAGTAGATCAGTTGCTAGGCACCTGGCGCGGTCAGGCCATTACCTATCGTTCAGACTGGTCGATATCACAGCCTTTCACAACAGAATTGACAGTTTCGCAATCTTCGTCTGAGACCATTACCCAAACTTGGAAAGCAGGTCCGGCCACAGGTCAGTCTAAGGCCACCATCAGCGGCTCGCGTCTGCTATTTGAGCAAACGGGCTATCAGCTATTATTTTTGCCCAACGGTGGTTCTTCCCTATGTCCCCAGACTTTACAGCGGCAGACGGCGTTTAGATGTGAACTGGGCTGGCTGATCGAGCCGACTGTTCGACTACGGCTAACCCGTGAGTATGAGGCAAACGGTAGCTGGGTTCAGCAAACTTGGATTAAAGAAGAAAAAGTTGCTTAGGTATTTGACTCTCAAATTGAACATTTAGAGCTTATAAAAATGCTAAATCTTCCGCAAAAATCGATCCAGAATACCGATACTCGACCCCGCCGTAACTCCAAACTTGATGCCATTAGAGACAACCCAATACGCTGGGTCTTAGGGCGGCGTTCCGGACCTGCCCAGGGGGTGTGGGGAACTCGAGGGACCCCAAGCAACATCTTTAAACTCCCCACCAACACCACACTGTGCTTCCTACAACAGTCTCTTTAAATTGAAGCACCTAAGATCAAATTATAGGCTCAATATAAAACGCAAATCGCGACGTTGTTTCTCAACGAGTCCTTATGGGCAAGGTGTAATGCTCAAAGCATAAACACCTTGCCCAATTGACTACACCTGAGATATCAGCTGGGTCTCTATTGCGTGATCGTTGCTGTATCCCTGGCTGAGGACAGTGACTAATGATTCCCCGGCCTGGTAGCGATCGCACATCGTCTGAGCCAGGGTTGTCTTTCGCTCAACCATTTGCAATAGCGGTTTTAGCAGCTCACGCTCATGGGCGTCGGGCAACGCTTGATCAGCAGCAGCTAACAGCATTCGTGCCTGGTCACATAGCTCAGGATCGGCAAACCCATGGATAGCCGCATATTGATGACGACCCGCATCTGGCACCAACGCTAAACCAGGTAGCGTTTGGTCTAAAACAATCCCTTTGAGCAGGGCTAAAAGACTGCCATATAAATTAAAGTCACCGCAGCTGTCGCACGCCTTAAATTCAATGCGACCGATTTCGGCAGGGAGACGCGCAATTTTAGTCAGCGAGGGAGAACTATCAATCAGATCCTCAGGATGTTCAACAAAGACCATAGCTGCCGGTCGTTGCCCGGTGCGTAGATGGGTGCGCACCGATAGCCCAGACCATTGCTGTTGCCCATAGAATGGTGAGCTAAAGCTAAAAGGAACAATGGCAGGACTGTAGTACGTGAGCTTTTTACCCGCCTGTATCAGCGCATCTGTTGACAGTCCCTCAATCGAAAAATTGAGATCTGGCCCATAGGTCATCATAGGAATATGGGCCGTTTGTTTTTCTGGTGAAGACTGTCGTCGGTTGGTTTCGTAACCATTTAACGGAGGCTTGGGAACAAATTCGGTGTGGATCGGATTAAAGCTGGTTAAAACCGGTAATAAACCGTCTACCAGGGCCACCTCACATAGCTGAGCAAAACTCTCCTGTAGCTCCTGCACAGCTCCTGCAATGGTGGGCTGAAGTGTAGTCCGAATCTCAATCCCTTTAGGCATACAGCCTGTCAGCTCACCAGTTTCAGAAAATCGCTCGTAGCCTTCGATATACCACCGTTTTCGTTTAATGCCAGCATCACCAATGCGCAGCTGAGGATAGTCCGAGTCATATTCAGGGAGCTGGTCAATCAGACGCTCAAACCGTTGAAAGGCCGTATTAGAAAAATCAGCAAACTGGTCCGTTTGCTGGTCCCAGAACGCGACCTCATGCTCTAGGCCAAATCGATAGCGACCGGCAGAATCGCTGGCAGATGGATAATTCATTTTGATACACCTTAATGATTAATACTTCTGAAAGCTATTGTCAGAAGCTGGATCAGGTTATCGCAAAATTAAGACCTGATGTTAATAATAACCATTTAGCAAACCTAATACTCAGGTTCAAAAATCAGCACAAATTACCATCAGAGCAAGCGTTTATACGATTGAATCTGATATGTAAAACTTATCTTTTACAAAAACCTGTCGACTAATATGGGATATCTTTAATGAAAATAGATATCATTAATGGAAACGGGTGCCAACCTTTTCCACAGCACGATAAGCCTCCTAGCGAACAACCCATGACTACGGCAACGCTTGCTCATTCTGAATCCCTGATTGGTACGGCAGTCCCAGCTGATACCTTTATCTTGTTGGAAACTCCTCAGCCTTGGGGGAAGCCAGCCTTGCTTTCACCCGGTGTGCCTGAAAGCCTAAGACAAGTAGTTAAGCCACTATTAGCGGTGGGTGTGCGGGTGCATCTAATTGCGAATGAGCAAACAGCCGAGCAGGGGCAGCGACGTATCCTGATTTTTCAGCGGTCACCTCAGCAGAGCATGCAGCTAGAGGTTGGCTATAAATCTTGGGAAATTCAGGTGGATAGCGCAGCCGAGATGGCCCCGGCTTTAGAGGCATTTTTTCAGAATGGGTCGCGGCTATCTCTGTCAAGCCAGCGCCATCTAATGGTGTGCACCCATGCTAGCCACAATGAGTGCTGTGGTCTCTATGGTTATCCGTTTTATCTAGATGCGATCGCAACCACTCAACAGTTTGGCCTTACCCATATTCAGCCCTGGCAAATCAGCCATATTGGCGGCCATCGGTTTGCCCCCACCCTAATTGATTTTCCCCACGGGCGTTACTACGGCAATCTCGATCATGATTCATTGCTGTGTTTGCTCAAGCAAGAAGGTGATATCGAGCCGCTACTCTCTAGCTATCGCGGTTGGAGTCTTTTACCTAAACCCCTCCAAATTTTAGAAGCCGAGCTGTTTAGTCAACATAAATGGGATTGGCTACAGGGTCGGGTTGCTGGTCGCATTCTCAAACAGCACCAGGGAAATACATGGGCTGAACTTTGGTTTGAATCCCCAAAACATTCCTTACGGCGATATACAGCCGAGCTGCAAAACAACGAACTACTCAACTATCAGCTGCAGCCTAGTGAGAGCTCTAGCGTCAGGTACCCTATGGAGCGTAAAACAGGCTGAGGAAATGTGCGAGTAAGATTACACCATAACTACAGCCGCTGATCTGGGAGGGTATTGTCCATCCTGCTGAAGCCTCTCAGCATTGCTTGAGTATATACAATGCCCGTCGCAACTACCAGCAGCGGTTATCCAGCTCTCGTCAAACAACGGGGATACGATTACGTCCTACTCAGCCTGACGACTGGCAGTCTATCCGCCTTTGTTTTCAAGATTGGCACAGTCTAGGTCACCATATTGCCAGCATACGACCCACCGGGTTAGCAGAAAGCTCTCCTCTAGATCGCTTTGTGGTGCTAAAGCCAACCCAGTGGGGCACCCGTCAGTTTGACCCCGTGCAACAAACACTTACCTGGGAACTGTTTGACACCCACGAACAGCCGCTTTTCTTTAGACTTAAGTTCTCAGATATCCATGCTACAGCCATCAATCGGTTAGAAAATTTAAAGCTGGAAACAGCACGTATTGTTGGCGTCATAGGTGCCGTCACCCTCGAAAAAGGCACTCTTTTCTGTAGTCCCATTGCTCTCTGTCGGAGAATCAATAAAGAACAGTCTACGATTATCAACCTTTACTTTTCATCACAACAAAAAGTCTCCACCTCTAAAACGTCAGCCCTGCCGCCAGACATCCTAGAAACAGACTCCGATCACGTCCCTTCGTCTATTGACCTGTTAACCGCGTCTTTGCAGCGCATAGCAGAACAAGGGAACAATGGTGTAAAAGATAGCCTTAAACAGGACCTGATAAGCCAGGCTAATCGAGCCGAACGAATGGGTACAGCTACTGTCGCCAACGCGATTAAACAGCTTCTCTCCTCGTCTGATCAGCAGACGTCACAACTATTGAAAATTCGATACCTTTGCTATTTATATCAGCAGGCTGCAGATATAAATAGCCCTGTCTAGACCCAAAATCGGCAGATGTTCCTGGCAGATTGGGTTAGCCGTCATCGTCTTCAAGGTTAGCAACACCAGAGTTTATAAAAATGGCAGCCTGGGTGCGATCGCGAAGGCCTAGCTGACTCAAAATTCTGGTCACATGGTTTTTGACCGTACTCTCTGCAATATAAAGCTCTGCTGCAATTTCGCGATTGTTTAGCCCTTTCGAAATCAAACCTAGCACTTCCTGTTCGCGGGGGGTGAGCGATGCAAATGCTGACTGTTCTTCCGGACTTAGCTGGAATACAGACGCTGGGCGGGGGGATACTGCTTTAGACAACAGCCCCGGCCCCATCTGAGAGTAGCCTTTGCTCACCATGCGAATTGCCTGCACTAATTCATCGGGTTCAGTATCCTTAAGTAAATAGCCAATGGCACCGGCTTGAATCGCCTGACTGACTGACTCTTCTTCATCAAATGTGGTGAGCACTAATACTTTGACATTCAAAAATTGTTCAACAATCTTTTGCGTTGCCGCTACCCCATCCATAATCGGCATTCGCAAATCCATCAGTACTACATCTGGTTTCAGCTTCTGCACTTGCTCAATCGCCAGTTTGCCATTCTCGGCTTCACCAACCACCTCAAAATCTGGGGTCAGCTCTAAAAGGCTCTTCAGACCTCGACGAATAATGGTTTGATCATCTACAAGTAAAAGGCGAATCATCTCTCCATCCTTGGCAAAAGTCCTAGGGGTAGCCTGCCTGAAATTTTACAGCCTGCCCCTGGCCAACTTTGAATGAGTAAATCACCGTTGAGTGCTAATGCGCGTTCCTTCATACCACGTAGCCCAAAACCGCTGGTATTTTGGGCTACAGCAAAGCCTCGACCGTTATCCAAAATTTGAAATAGAAGCTCATTAGATGAAGCATGGATCTGCACCCGCAGTACAATTTGATCAGCAGCACTGTACTTGCAGGCATTGTTTAGGGCCTCTTCAACAATGCGATAGACTGCTCGTTTTACCTCATCAGAAACTGGCATATCCAGCTGTAGCTGACAATCAATGATAGCATCCACCCTATCAGCAAACCGCGTCACCATATCCTGTAGTAACCGATGAAGAGACATTGCTTGGAGAGGGTCTGAACGCAGTATTTTTAGAGAACGACGTAATTCCTGCAAAGCCTCTACCCCCAGCTGTTTCCCTTCTTCCAAGAAAGGTTTAACCCGAGAATCAGACGGTTTATCAGGTAAAAAAGCCAGCGCATTGTTTAGCTGGATCTTCTGGGCCGTGAGCAAATGCCCTAGGGAATCATGAATTTCACGGGCAATGCGATTACGCTCTTCGACGGTTGCCTGCGCCTCGACTCGCAGAGCATATTGACGCAGCTGCTCATGGGCCATAGTTAGCTGGTTGCGTCCCTGGCGTTCAGACGTCAGTGCCCCAGTTAGTAATAAAACAAAAACAAGTATTAACCCCAAAAAAAGAACTGTTTCCAGCTGTTCTTGCCATAAAAATGAATATAGATTTTGTTCTGAGAATGCTGGTATTTCTGATGCTTCAGCAACATCAGCTGCCCCAACTATGTCGATTACAATTTCGTCTCTCCACAGCACAAGCGTGATGAGTTCAACGCCTAAAAATAAGACAAAGATTGAACCAGCTGTAACCAGACGCCCCGGCAGTCTAAACAGCACACAGCTACGGATGACAACTACCACCAGTGACCAGGAAAAACAATCCCAGCAGCCTAGGCTCAGGGCCGCTAGGCTTAACAAGCCTATCTCCATCAACGTGTAGAGAATTTTTCGCCAAAGCTGCCGCTGTGGGATAAATAAACCGAGACCGGCAAACAAAATTAGTAGCCCAACGGTTGTAATAGGCGGAAGGGCCATCCATGGCAGGGGATCTGTGGTCTCCTCTAGAGGGAAATCTGAACCGATCTCAAAAAAGAGCGGAATCTCCACCAAGTCAACTAGGTTTATCGCTAACAAAAACCATTCCACCCAAAGAAGTAACGGAAAGGGATGCTGAATCAATGCTGTTAAACGTTTAGCCCAAAATTTCACCGTATTCTCAATTGTTTTGAACATGGTTGTCATGATGGCATGGCTGTCATAAACGCTTGATTTTATCTTTTAGCTTGGGTTTAGAAGTCTATTCTGACATGATTCCACAACACCTGGTCGGATAACGTCTAGGACTAAAGTACTGATTTAAGGTGGGACTGATTTCCCAGCAAATTTGGGAGCTTTGAGTCAGGTGTTAGTTGAGTCACTTTTTTAGGATAAAGCCAGTTAAACCTTGATGATCTCCAGAATTGTTCTTAACCTTTGACACGTAATCTCATGAAAATGAATCTTCGCACCCAGTCCGTCAGTCTACTAAGTCTGCTTCTATTGGTAGGTGTCACGGCCCCAATTCAAGCAGAGTCTAATTCAGCTACCTCATCAGCCCAGTGTAATACTTTATTTAACCTAGATGTGGATGAATTTGATGGTATCGAGCTGACACCCCAACAAGAAAATGATATGGCAGCACTTGAAGAGGCCCTAGATAATCAGTTTGAACAGATATTGACCCCTGAACAACTCAGGGGAATTGAAGCAGCAGAGCAGCGCTTTGACACAGATTGGGAGGCTATTCTCACGCCAGAACAACAAGCAGTGGCGGAAGAGAATGGGCCAGATGCAATAGTGCTCACCCCTGAACAACAGGAACAGCTAGCGGCGTTAGAGGACGATTTTTGGAATGATGCAGAGTTTATCTCACTGACAGAAGACCAATCAGCTCGTTTTGCAGCCTATGAGCAAGATTATGAAAACAAGCTTGCTGACATTTTGACATCCCAGCAGCAGGAGCAATTTTCTCGCAATCAATTCCTCCTAGATTTTCCTGAATTTGCCAATCTACAGCTAACATCTGAGCAACGCCAGCAGATTGAACAATTTACTGAGCAGTTTCATCGGCAGGAGGATTTGATTGTGCCTGAAATGAACCCGGAGCAGACTGCGCAGCTAGAACAGCTAGAGCAGAGTTACGAAAAAAAGGCATTTGAAATCCTGACGCCTCAGCAGCAGCAAGCATGGCAATCGGATGACGCTATAGAAGCAAACCTGACTGCAGAACAGGAGGCTCAATTGAATGCATTAGACCAGGAATTTGAAGAGGCTTTCCAGGCAGTCATGCCAGACATGAATGACGACCAAATAAGCAGGTTAGAACAACTGGAGCAACAGTATGAGACTCAGCTTAGCGGAGTCTTAAATCCACAGCAACAGCAACAGCTAGAGGCAAATATAAGAGAATTCGAACAGCTTGAAGAAAGCTGTTTCTAAGCCATCAACCAGGAGCGCTCAATTGACTCAAAAAGTTTTTGAGCGCTCCGATTTTCATATGTATGTTTGGGCTTTCTTAAGAGCGACAGCCACAGTCACTCTGTTATTAAATCAGCAAGCGTCTCCAAAAGAATATGGTTCTCTTCTTCTGTACCGACAGAGATCCGTAGTTTATCATCTAGACCCGTTTGCTTAAAGTAACGAACTAGAATGCCGTGCTGCTTTAATGCTACATAAAGCGACTCTGCACTATGGGTCTTGGGGGTGGCTAGCACAAAGTTGCCGTGAGATTCTGGCACTGAAAATCCTAATCGTTTTAAGGCATTGGATAGCTTTGCTCGGGAGGCTTTGATTTGATTAGCACGCTTATTTTTATACGCCTGATCACGAATAGCAGCGGCACCTAGGGTAATTGAGATCGCATCCACATTGTAACTATCTTTGACCTTAAACAATCCTGACAACAGGTTTGGGTTAGCGATGCCAAATCCTACTCTCAACCCCGCCAGAGCATACCCTTTTGATAAGGTGCGTAATATAATCACATTCTCAAATTCCTGCACTAAAGGCAGGGCTGATGAGTCAGCAAAGTCCACATAGGCTTCATCAATGACAACAATACCAGATGTGTTTTGCGCCAGCGTGCGTAAATCATCTAAAGGGACCAGATGGCCTGAGGGACTATTGGGAGAAGCAATAAAGGTAAGCGCACCATTAGCTGTTAGCAGCTCTTTGATCGGCAGTTGAAATTTTTCAGGATAAGGAACCTCAAAAACCTCAGCCATCTGAATAGCTGACAGCGTTTTATACAGTGAATAGGTTGGCATTGGATACACCACTTTGCGATCGCGCCCTTCTGTACAGGCACGCACCAACAGATTTAGAATGTCGTCGCTACCATTGCCAACAATGACCCAATCTACAGGAATCTGAAATGCTTCGCTAACGGCCTGACAAAACTCTTTTGCTAAGGGATCAGGATATCGTCTGAGATGATTAATATCAATTGTCTTTAGTGCCTCTAGCACCTGGGGTGAAGGTGGATATGGATTTTCATTAGTATTGAGTTTAACAATTTTAGCCCCAGGCGCAGGCTGTTCACCTGGAACATAGCCAGTCATTACATCAATCGCAGAACGAAAATATCCCATAGTACCGTCAACTAGACCTGCAGCCCTATTGTAGGCCAGCGTTCGGTATAGGGGCACCGCTTTGCACCTTAACAACAGCCATATGTTGACAGTGAAAACATAATCGATTAACCTAAAGTTGACGGCGTAAACATTGATGCCTGTACGCAGATTTAGGAGGGCTGAGCGATGGCAGAACGTTACTCTACCGAGCAGGTGCAGCAAATTTTAGTGTCGGCCATGGGCCAAAGTGAACAAGAAGGATTTTCGCGATCGCAACTCGAAGAAATGGCTGCAGACCTCGGTATCTCGTTAGATACCCTTAAACAAGCTGAAGACAGTCTTCAAAAGATTCCTGCAGCAGTACAAACGACTGCTAATCAAAGCCCCAAACAACAGTTTCATCAACGGCTCAGAACCTATATTATTGTAAACATCTTTTTGATAGCGCTAAATTTTACCCTCAGCGGTGCCATTACTTGGGCCATCTATCCCCTACTGGGTTGGGGGTTGGGTCTGTTGTTATCCAAAGACGCCTCATCCTGTGCAAAGACTAAATACAGTAGCTAGCTCTGGGGAGACGTATGGAAAATCACAATAACACCCTAACGATGGCCCAACAAAAGTCAGCCGCCAAGGTTTTAGCCGCCGCCTTTGCGCAGGATATCTTTATGGCCTATCTGTTTCCTGATCCTGTCGCCCGAGAGAACAACTTGGCTAAGCTCTTCCAGCCTGTGGTGCGCTGCTCTCTCTTGTACGGTGGTGTTCAACTGGCTTCGAACAATAATGGAGCCCTGGCTTGGATGCCAGGAACACAACTTCCACTCAATCTGTCGCAGCTGTTTCACAGCGGGTTAATTTGGGCGCCCCTAACCATTGGGATGTCTGCATTTAAACGCCTGCAGGACCATGATGGCTTTTGTGAGCATGTGCTACTCTCCAAAGCCCCTCAAGGGTTTGCCTATCTGTGGATAGTCGGGGTTCATCCAAAGGCCAAGGGGCAAGGGCTGGGTAAGCGGATGATTCAAGCAGCACTGAACGACATGCACAGCCATGGCTATGGCACCTGTCTACTGAGAACGGATAACGAAAACAATGTTCCTCTCTACCAGCACCTTGGTTTTGAGCTAATTTACACAGGTACTGCCCCAAAAAGCGGGCTTCAATATTGGTTGCTTTCCCAGAGTACAGCGCCGGCTAATTAGGATAAGATACGGCTAGCTAGCTCCAGCAATAGATGCCTCGTTTTTTGGTCGGTACTGCCCTAATACTCATAAGTTTTGGTGGTTGCCTGCAACTTGATGCAGAGCATTCTTCAGCTCCCAACAACGCTGATTCTGACTCCAAGACCACTAATATATCAGTAGAGCCCACAAGCGAAATTCTTGACTATTTCTATGAAGTTGCTTTTAGCACAGAATTTGGTCAGCCAACGGGAAGAGTGACCAAGTGGGAAACGGACATCAAAATCTTTGTTTCTGGGCAATACCCTACCTATTTAGATACAGAGCTAGGCAAAATCATTGACGAGATTAATCAGTCAAGTGAGTCAATTCAGCTATCAAGAACAGAATCTCAAGAAGACTCTAATTACCAAATTCATTTTGGCACAGCAGAAGAGTATTCAGAGATAGAACCCAATGCTGAGGCCTACGTGGATGATAACTGGGGACTGCTATGGGTTTATTGGGATACCAATCATGAAATATATCAGGGCTCAATGTATGTCGATATTCTGAGAACTAACGACCAAGATGCACAAAAGCATCTATTAAGGGAAGAACTTACACAGTCGTTAGGATTGTTGAATGACTCATATAAATATCCAGAGAGTATTTTTTACCAAGATTGGACGAAAACCACTCAATATTCAGAAATTGATAAAACGATGATCAAGATTTTATACAGCAATGAAGTAAAAGCCGGTATGACACAACAAGAATTTGGCGAAGTCGCTAACTCTCTATAAGAAAGTCGCCAGCGCTTAGGGGTATAAATCTGTTAGAAAGTCAGGAATGTCCAATATATGGAAGTAAACCAGGGCAGTCACTATGATGGTGTAGACGGTTGCGCTACCAAAGCCAATTAAGGTATCACGCGTCATGTTCCGTTTATCCTCAGATAGAAATATATCGACCGCTCCAAACTGCATCATCACCATCCCTAGAACGTTAGAGAGCCAGTAGCCAATTATTGTGCCGGGGAGAAACCAGCTGAGGTTGAACCAACTGACCCCGTAGCCAAAGACCAATGCGATCGGCAGGTTAAAAAAGAGATCGTTCCACCACGATAGGGGAGATAACATGTAGCCGATACTCATCAGTGCGCCACCGCGCAGGTTCTTTAATAGATTCACGGATTCAGACTAGCCCATAGCTTGGTGTCACTTATGACAGTATCTCACAGGACATATGGGATAAGTTTGCCTACTGTTTAAGTATAATTGAACACGCCAGCAGGATATGATTTAGGCAGAAGTCTTCTAGGGCCGTAATCGTGCTGCAGACAATTATTGGCGAAAAACGAATCTATGCGGCAAAAGGCTGTACTCATGAGCATCCCTTCGCCCAGTTAATTTTGCCGCTTACGGGTAGCCTTTTTATTGAAACCCAGGTGCATCAATTTGAACTAAATGAGACATCTATCTTCTTTGTACCTCCTGAATGCTCACATTATTTCTATGCTAGAGATACAAATGAGTTTCTAATTCTCGATATTCCCTCTCATCTTGTAGCCGATCTAACCAAAGATGAGGCATCCCATGGCATTCGAGCAGATTTTGAAGAGCGCTGGCAGGCTCTACGCTTACTCCTGTTAGCTGAAATTGATGAGCAAATTAACCCAGGAGAAAGCCCATCCCCAACTGGATCGTTGGTGCATTTGGTACGCTATATCGGCAGTTTACTGGCTCAATCATCTGATTCTCATTCACTGCACTATATTCACCAAAACTACCATCATCCTCTTGAGGTTGCTCAGTTAGCCAAAATTGAGGGATATAGTTGCGCCTATTACAGTGAATGGTTTAAGACAAAAACGGGAAAGTCTCCTAAGGCGTATATTCAAGACTTGCGGCTTAAACAAGCTAAAGATCTATTGCAGCATACTGATTTACCGATTTATCAAATTGCTCAGCAGTTGGGGTTTGAGCAAGCGTCATCTCTCACACGTTTGTTTAAACAGCGAGAAGGTATCTCTCCAAGACACTATCGTACAAGACCCAAGATCTAGCGAACTTATGTCTGAAATCTGGCTAAGTCAACAACAGGCCATACTTTTATGATAAGCACCGTAAGCACGAAGAATAGTTATGGTGTATGAGCCAACAAAGACCGACAATTATTGGGTTTACGGCTATTTTGATGTGGGCCGCTCTGGCATTGTTGACCAAACTCAGTGGGCCTATTCCTCCTTTTCAACTGACGGCAATGTCATTTACCATCGCCTTTGTCATTGGTGTGGCCATTTGGGTGCGTAATGGAGGAAACTTGCTAGACCATCTAAAACTGCCCAGAGCGGTTTGGATGTTAGGAATTATAGGGCTTTTTGGCTATCATTTTTTTTACTTTATGGCACTGCAAAATGCGCCTGCCGTTGAAGCGAGTTTGATTGCTTATTTATGGCCTCTGCTGATTGTCTTTTTTTCAGCACTGTTACCAGGAGAGCGGCTCAGATGGTTTCATGTGGGGGGTGCGATCGCAGGGTTTATCGGTGCTGGTCTACTTATTACCAAGGGTCAATCCTTGAGCTTTGATCCTCAATACACAACCGGTTATTTAGCCGCGTTTGTCTGTGCCCTAACCTGGTCAGGTTATTCGTTATTGTCCCGTCGGTTTGGCGAGATTCCTACCAACGCTGTTAGGGGTTTTTGCGGCGCAACAGCTGTTTTAGCCTGGCTCTGTCATTTTGTATTTGAACCCACTGTTTTACCCACAGGCTGGCAGTGGATCGCGATTTTATGTTTAGGGTTAGGCCCAGTGGGTCTCGCCTTTTTTACCTGGGACTACGGTGTGAAACATGGTGATATCAAGGTGTTAGGGGCGCTTTCTTATACGGCTCCTTTGTTATCGACAATTCTGTTAATCGTTTGTGGATTGGCTGAGGCGACTTGGTCGGTGTGGCTGGCCTGTTTGCTCATTGTAGGTGGTGCATTTTTAGCGATTCTGGACTTCTTAAGGCCAGATATTTAGAGTGAATAGGTCTCAAAATTGAGATGAAATCGTCTCTGTGCTTAGACAACCAATTTTTTGTTTAAGCACAGAACGATACAGGATGTTGGATGCCGTCTAGATTAGTTAAAATTCGCTTTACTTCTGAGCGAGTAAAGACAACCGGTAAGCGCTGAGGTCGTCTCGCTCGCTCGATATCATCTATGTACGGTAATTCTATATCTAGAACTTGACGATATAGAAACAGTAGAGCACTTAAAGCAACGGTTTGAGTTGATGCCGCCACATTACGGTGAATCGCTAGATGTGACAGGTAAGCCCTAATTTCAGCGGCTCTCATATCCTTTGGATGTCGCTTGTTATGAAACAGGATGAAATCCCGAATGTAGGGGATATAGGACTTTCCAGTTGAAATGCTGAAATGCCGCAAACGAGCAACTTCCCTAACGTGATCTAGCAAGCGCGGCGGCTTGGGTGGTGCCATGGTAAATGCTGGATAACTCCCTTATGGGGATGCTTATCTGTCAAAACCGCTGGGTAAGACCCCTATATCTCATACTTAACTGTCAAAAGTGCTGGATAACACCCTGGATTCCCGGAGTTATACAGCAAAAAATCGATATAAGTTCTATGAATAGGGGGGGTATCACGCAGATCGGCTGGATAAGATCTGGAGAGTTGGATCTTATCCAGCCGATCTGACACTCAATTACAAGTTAGGCAGTATAATTATTTACTCCTTTCGTTAACTATCAACAGGTACTGTGCCTAAGTCATATCTCGATTCGTGCCATCGTTAGAAAATTTCAGTAGACATGAGTCTCCATCCTTTTGTTTCTTCTACTCTAGCTATAGATCATCTCCAGTTTGCTCAGAACGGTGTTTGGGAAGAAGTCCAAACAGTCTATCCGAACAGCTTCGAAGACCTTTATAATCTTTCTGACTGGCTGGATAGGGCAGGCCGTGATGTTGCTGTAGAGACTTTATTTTTAGATGAGAGATCGGAACTTTTCGGTTTTTTGGGGGTGCGTACCAAAGACTTCCCAAGCGCTGACCGTACTCTGATGTGGATGCGATTAGCAACATCAACAGCTTCTGAGAAAAGCAAACCTTTCAGTGAACTTATGAGTCTATGCCTTACAGCACTCAAGCTGCCGCCTGCATTACCTGACATAGAACCTACCTTTGAGCTGGGAGTCTTCAACTTTTGGAACACTGCTGTCCCAGTCATTTTAGGCAAATCTCCTGTAGAGAAACTTACTGAGCTAATCGCAAAGCAGCGTGGTCCTTCATGGTTATATGAGGGGCACAAAGCGCCAATTTGTTTGGAGTATGTTTGGCAAGTTCCTACACATCTATGGATTTCTCGAAATATTAGTACCAAGTCTAATGATCTTTACTTCATAGACATGGAGAAGGTTAAACGGGTCTATTACAACAAGGCTACGTAACGTTACCGTATAAGCCTTAGTGTAAGAAATTTCAGTTCATATCTTTCCGATTCTCACATAACATTTGCGTACACCGGACTGCTAAGAAAAAAATTGACTTGGTACAGTAGTTAAGTCATGGCCGGTGACGCTCCCCGTTATGTGAGTCGAAGAGTAAACCAATGAGCAACGGTGAGCACAGAATAATATATCCAGAGAACGCCCCTAGCTATTATCACGACTGGAAATTCTCTCCTGCCGTTGAAAGCCAAGGGTTTATTTTTGTATCTGGATGTACTGGCACCATGGATAACGGAGTTGTACCTGGAGGAGCAGAACTGAATATCTAGCGAAAATCTATCGCACTTGTCACATCGGACGTCTCTGTCTCGTCTTCTTAAATGAAGACCTTCGATAGGGAGACGACTGATGACAACAAGGTTTGAATTTCACAAAGTTGATGCCACTGCCTATCAGACCATGATGAGGGTAGAAAACTACGTTCGTAAAAGTGAGATAGACAAAACTTTGATCGAGCTGATTAAAACGCGAGCTTCCCAAATCAATGGCTGTGCTTTCTGCCTTGACATGCATACCAAAGATGCCAGACAGGCGGGTGAAACAGAACAGCGCCTCTACACCCTCAGTGCCTGGCAAGAGACGCCTTTTTTTACACCGCAAGAGCGTGCTGCCCTCGCACTGACCGAAGCGGTGACGCTGATTAGCCAACAGGGTGTACCTGATGCAATATATGAGGAGGTGAGTCGCCACTTTACCCCCAAGCAAATTACGCAGCTGTTAATGGCGATCATCGCAATCAATGCCTGGAATCGGATTAGTATCACAACCCAGATGCTACCAGGCAGCTATCAAGTTGAAGCAGCTGTGTGAGATGAGGTGACTATGATTGCCACAGTCAAAAATGACGGAGCCAAAAACTGCTCCGTCGCTCAGATTGAGGATTTCAATCAATATCGTTCGCTACTGTTTGCGATCGCCTATCGTATGCTCGGCAGCATCATGGATGCCGAAGATATGGTGCAGGAGACTTTCCTCCGGTGGCAGCAAACGTCTGAACAAACTATTAAATCGACCAAAGCCTACCTCACCACCATTGTCACTCGCCTCTGCATTGACCGGCTGCGCTCAGCTCGGGTGCAACGCGAACAGTATGTTGGGCCGTGGTTGCCCGAACCAATGGTCACTGAACCCGTTAACGATCCAAATGCGATGGCTGAATTAGCAGACTCGCTGGCGATGGCGTTTCTGGTTTTATTAGAGCAGCTATCCCCAATCGAGCGGGCTGTCTTTTTGCTGCGGGAAGCCTTTGGTTATGACTATAACGAAATTGGTCAGATTGTTGAGAAAACAGCGGCCAATTGTCGTCAGATTGCCCGACGAGCCCGCCAGCATCTCGCTGAGCAGCGACCGCGTTTCCAGGCTTCGCTTCAGGCACAAGAACAGCTCACTCGCAAATTTATGCAAGCCTCTCAAAAGGGTGATTTGCAGGGCTTGCTTGACTTACTCGCTAAAGACATTACCTTGTGGTCTGATGGCGGGGGGCAGGTTGTAGCCTGCCTTAAGCCTTTGCACGGTGCTGCCAAGGTCGCTGGGTTCTTGCGGGCAATTTACCGTCGTGGACAAAAACTGGGCTTGGGCTACGAGGTGATACTGGCTCAGGTCAATGGTCAACCAGGCGTTATTTACATCCTCAACGGCGATGTTGACAGCGTTGTGGCAATTGACATTGCTGATAGTCAAATTCAGTCTCTCTACTTTTTGAGAAACCCAAACAAGCTAAAGCAGAGCTTTTCACAACATCATGAATTCCACTACAAACCCTCAGGTAGTCAATCCCCTTGAGTCGCTAAAACTGTCACAAGAAATAACAACAGTATCGGTTGTCTATCATTCAGGCACTGGACACACCGAGAAGATGGCGGAGGCGGTGCTTGCGGGTGCGGCATCGGTTGATGGTGTTAAAACGCACATGATTGCCATTGAGGGAAAGGATATTGTGGACGGTTGGAATTGAAGCCCGAAGGCCATAGCGAAAATTCTGTGCACCGCTCAGCTTTACGCGTTCCAATACTTGCTCGTTAGTGAGATAGGGTGGTGTAAGCGTAGTGGCAGAGTGTAGGTTCAAAAGCCAGCATCTAGAAGCTGAGGTACAACCTGTGGAAGCCGTGGCGCTAGAACGTTTAGCTTACGCACAAGATGAACCCGAGTGCCCCGAAAAGCTCAGCCTATGCTTGGTGTCTCTTCCTTGGAGGCATGTGCTTCCTCGGTCGCACCACAATCGCGCTCCTCACCGGCCCACCCCCGTCAACGGGGACCGAAATCCTCAAGTGGATCGAGGCCGCTCGAGGACTAATGATGTGGAGTAACGAAGCCCTCGTAATCGGTGCTGGCCTCCTCCTTGTCGGACTCTATGGCGTTCAAAAGTCTTTCCAGCTGCTTGCCCCAATGACAACCACAGCAGGCAGCATGTTGTTTTTCGCCGCGCTCGTTGTATGCTTCATGCTCGGAATTGTACAAGGGCGCTTCGTGTATCCGATCCACGGATTGTCCCTCACGCGCCCAGAAGACGCTGAGCTACTCGCATCTCTATTCGAGAACAGATACTTGCCACACTATCTACCCTTCGCTGGGAGCTTCGAGAAATTGAAGCTGACGGCGATTGGTGGTTCGACGAAGTGTGGAAGCTTGAGTCTGTTGGCGAATCTTACGGTCGCAAGTTGTATCTCACATTTCTTGTCGATCCACAGGCGTTTGTGTACGTCGCTGCAGCCATCCTGTTAATAGGGCCAAGCTAAAGACACCCAGTACAGCAAACACAACTAGAAATACTTGTCTTCTCCCGGCCAAAATTCCTGCTCCTAGGGCTACAACAGGAGGATTGGAGATAGCAATGCTGAGCACAAGGGCCGGGAGAAACTTACGCCAAGGGGCTCGGGCCAGACCGACACCATAGGCCACAAAATCAAAAAAGCCGGTCATCAAAAACGCGGTCATCAGGAAAAAATTTTGCTCGAGGTGCTTTTGGGTAAAGCGATCCACCCGGTACATAAAGCGATCGCCCACCAATCGCCGCACCCCTCCTCGACCATAGGTTGAAGCTAGCCAAAAGCTTAGCGTACAAGAGAGCAGATCTGACAGGCACACCACCACAAGCCCATGTCTAAAGCCCAGTAGCCCTCCGGTCAATACCGAATAGGCCTCTGATGGCAGCGCCGGAATCACCACACTTGTAAAGCGCAGCGTAAACAGGCCAAGCGGTGCCCAGATCCCCATCTGCTCTACGTATGCTTGAATTGCTTCCTCATCTATACCTAATCGATTGAGTAAGATCAGAGGCAAGGCGATTAGGGCAATAAGTATGACAATGCCGATGAGTTTGCGAGTGAGTTTGTTCATAGGTTTACCCCTTAGGCACTGCGGTGAGGCAAGATATAGTCAAGAGCTTAGCAATACTGTGTCCCCAAGTGACATCAGCTTTACCACAAAGTCAGAGCATAGGGGAATAAACTGTTCTCTTTGCCCAGATGTGAGAACCTACGATCTGTTTAAGGTAACCCAGACTGTATCGAGCGATCGCACCACTGGGCGGTTTAGAGCTGGTTTGGGATGGGACAGGTTCTCTAAAACCATATGTTTACGGCACTTGTTGATGCACCGTAGTTAGAAACTGTCGTAGTAGCTCTATAAAAGTTGCCGTTTCGGTCTGACTCAAGTCTGCTAAAAACTGATTTTCCCGCTCGAACAATACAGGCATGGCTGCATCTATCCGCTCCACTCCAGTATCAGAGAGCCGCACAATGACGCTACGACGATCGTCAGGATCTCGCAGGCGGGTCACCAACCCATCTTTTTCAAGCCGATCAATGCGATTAGTCATAGCCCCCGAAGACAGCATCAGCCACTTGTATAGCGCAGTCGGTTTGAGCTGATAGGGAGGCCCCTGACGCCGCAAAGTTGCCAGCATATCAAAGGACCATACTGTCAAGCCAAAGTCAGCCAGTACGGTTTCCCGATGCTTCTCTAGCAGTTGAGCCAGTTGCAGGACACGCCCAACCACCGCCAGGGATGAAACATCTAGGGCAGGGGCTTCGTGTTTCCACTGAGCCAGAATCTTATCAATAGTATCTTGAGTCATTGCCGCATTATATCTCGATATGAAGATACTTGACATTTAGCTTTAGATAAAGTATCTTGATATAAAGATGATTACTTGAAGAGAGTTTTCTCTTTCTTAAAAAATGCGTTTGGTTGTAGCGTCTCATCACTGCGTAGCAGCCACCGCAGCTCACCGTAAATTTCTGGAAGACTTCAAAATGAAACTTGCATTTACTAAGAATCAGGCTACAGGCTTTTTTGCTGGACTATTGGCTTCGGGGTTAATTGTGACTTCTGTCGCGGCCCAGGGGTTGCTTAAAAGAGCGCTAAATCCACCAGAGTTATCAAACTCATTGCAATATGGATATTCACAGGCGACGATCGCTGCGCCTAATGCCCAACTTGTTCATGTTGCTGGGCAGGTTGGTATTGTTGAAGACGGTCAAAATGACTTTGAAAGCCAGGTTGACCGATCTTTTGACGCACTACTCGCCACTTTAGATGCCGCTGGCACCGATGCTGATAACGTTGTCAAGATTACGTTGCTGATTGTGGATCACGATGCAGAAAAACTTGCCTATTTAGTAGAAAAGCGCAAAGCCGTGTTTGGTGACAACCCACCGGCTAGCACCTTGATCCCAGTGCCAGCACTTTATGCTCCGGGTGTTCTCTTCGAAATCGATGCTGTGGCTGTTGCGGCCAGTGAAAATTGACACACAACTTTGATGCTGATGTTATGGAGTAACCAATGCAGATTACAAAGTTAGATCATGTTGGCATTCGGGTGATGAATGTCGATAAATCTATGGAGTTCTACAAAACTCTTGGGTTCCAAGTCACTCGGGAAGATTATGAGGAACAGGTTTTTGTTGTAAAACATCCAAGTGGTATCGAAATCAACCTCATCGCCCATGGCGATAATGATAACGACAGACGAAATATTCTCATGGATGTGGAAGAGCGATATCCCGGCTATACTCACTATGCCATTGGGGTGCAATCGGTTGAGGATGCCAAAGCTTTTTTTGAGTCCATCAACATCAAAATCACTGGAGGACCCGTAACGTTTGGCGATGGCAAAACGTCAATCTTTATTCGTGATCCTGACTTAAATGTTCTCGAATTCACGGAACTTCCCACTTCATAAAACAATGTTTGAATAAACCTCTCAGTTAAAGAGTCAACAAGCCATCGCCAGCCTGGTAGATATCTGGCCATCTGGGTGAGCGGTAGTCATGATTTAAACTACGATCAACGTAGCCTACCAGGCGAGGCAGGGCTTCATCACTGATTTCCTTCTGCAAGAAGAGCCGGAGTTTTGTTTCCCAGTCTTGGGGATAGTCGCGAATAATTGGATGCTTGACCACAATAGGCTGGGTTTCTGCTTGAGTTAGCTCAACGATGATGTCTAAACTAAGTATGGCCAGGGAACGCACAAAGATGCCGGTTGCTGCGATCGCAAACTCGCCATCCACCTGTTTTTGTTTTAGCACGGCTACAAAATGCCCACCCTGAGGAATGTCGTAAATCAGGCTACTGCGGTCTTTTACCTGCTCAACCTCAACGTTATATCCCTGGGTGAGCCCGGCTGCGAGGGTAATGTCTTCGTAGTCTTGATCGGGGTGGGGAATATAAATGGTGAACTGATGAGTATCTAGCCAAGGGTTGTGTACCGGGTCGTCACCTTCTTGTTTCCATGCGTTATATTGACGCCGCATCTCTTGCCCAACGTGGCTTTCGGTATTGCAGAGATGAATAAGGGCCATATTCAAAACGCACTGATCAAACTTGCTGAGTAAACCAACGATTTGCATGGCCAAACTCCTCTAGGAGAACAATACCTGACTAGTCTATTAGTAAAGATAGCGATTGGATATTCTGTATGAACCACTTCAAAACAGGTTCTATTTAAGTTCTCTTAAGATTGTTTTGCTTAGCAAAATTGAGTCAATAAAGCCGTAAATAAAAACACGCTTTTTGATTGTTCTCTAAAAGTCGTCAAAATAGAAGACTTTATTTTTGTATCCTGTATATACAGGAACAAAATATTAGCTGAAATTGTTCACCATAAACCCTTATCAGCCGGAACTCGGCTTTGCTGTATGAGCAGAGAAACCGGCTGCAGCAATCTCACCAATACTTTGAAGATCAGATTCAGAAAGACCATCACGAGCTGCTGCTGATAATCCCATTAGGATTGTCAAGACATAACTTGCCAGCATTGATGCCTCGTGAGCATACTCTTTGGAGATGCGATCGCACAGCATCTGCCAGGTAGCCTGACGAAATTTCGAGCTTAGGTCACAGGCCTTAGAATCCGTGCAGTTACGTGCTCCGTCGAGGACTAGACAGCCCAATTGGGTGGTTTCCGCTGTATAGACTTTGCTAGCACATTTGAAAAGATTAGCAACAGCGACTTCTATAGAATTTTCCGCTTGCAAAATAGAAACCATCCATCCGCTTTCTTCGGCTACATATTTTTCTAAAACTCGCTCGAACAGCTCACATTTGCTGCCAAACGCTGAGTAAAGACTGGGGGCAGTGATGCCCATGCGCTGACTTAGCTCTGCTACTCCGACACCATCGAACCCTCGTTGGTGAAAGAGATGCTTGGCAATAACAAGCCCTTGATCAATGTCAAATTCTCTAGGGCGACCTCGTCTTTTTGTTTTTTTAGTAACCACTAGTTTATTCCTTGAATTCCTGTTACTATTTTTATAGTACTCGATACAAAAAATAGGAGGTCAATTCAATGGCAACGTTATCGAATAAGCATGCGCTGGTGTTGGGAGGCAGTCGTGGCATTGGTGCAGCGATTGTCGAACGATTAGCGTCAGAGGGTGCTGTCACCGCTTTTACCTACAACCGTTCTGCGGAGAGCGCCACGGATTTAGCCAGTCGCACCAACGCTAAGGCAATACAGGCCGACAGTTCTGACAGAGTAGCGGTCAGCCAGGTGATTGCTGAACAAGGAGCATTGGATATTTTGGTGGTCAATGCTGGTGTGTTGGTCATGGGGAATCCCCTAGAAATTGATCCAGAGGATGTGGACCGAATGATTGATGTCAATGTTCGTGGCCCCTACCATGCAGCAGTTGATGGTGCCCGTCAAATGAATGAGGGGGGACGAATTGTTATTGTTGGTTCAGTGAATGGAGATCGGATACCCTTTGCTGGCGGTGCCGCCTATGCCCTAACCAAATCAGCCATCCAGGGAATGGTCCGTGGCCTGGCGAGAGATTTTGGCGATCGGGGCATTACGGTCAATAGTGTTCAGCCTGGCCCAGTGAATACGGATCTGAATCCTGCGGATGGTCCAATGAAGGACGCCATGCATTCATTTATGGCCATTAAGCGCCATGCTGAGCCGGTTGAAATTGCTGGTATGGTGGCCTACTTGGTTGGTCCTGAGACCAGCATTGTAACAGGAGCGCAACATACGATTGATGGTGGCTTTGGGGCCTAGCGGGCTCTGCTGCCGAACTCTGCATCACCGGCCCCTTTGTCTATCCGCTCCGCTGCTTCAGGTTGTATTCAGGGCCGGTGAGCTTTGTCATTAGCAGACTCGAGATGATAACAGCTAGGAAAATCAAATGATTAAGTCTCAGATGGGGATGTTGGCAAAACAACAAGTTCACCAATATCAACATTAGGTGGCTGGGCGAGCGCAAAGAGAACGGTTCGAGCCACATCATCTGGACGGAGCGCATCGGGTTTTGGATCGTCAAAAAACGGAGTATCTACCATGCCCGGCTCAATTAGAGTGACACGAACACCGGTACCGCGCATTTCTTCTCGCAAGTTATAACCAATCGCTGAAACTGCCCATTTTGAGGCTGAATACATAGACCCCTTCAGCACTTTACGGCCTGCAATTGAGCCAGTGATAATCACGTGACCTTTTGTTTTTTTAATCTCTGCGAGACTTGCTCGTAGCGTATAGGCTACGCCAAGAATATTTGTATTGACAATGCGTTGCCAAGATTCAACGGGAGCACCGGAAAACCCACCAGCCTCGCCGCCACAGCCAGCATTAGCAAAGACAGCGTCAAGGCTGCCAAAGGCATCTACTGCATTAGCTATAAGTTTCTCTTGTGAGGCATAATCGGTCACGTCACAAGAAACCGTGCGGACTTTATCGGAATCTAGTTCTTTAGCTAGTGTGTCTAGTTTCTCGGTAGAGCGAGCAGCCAAAACAAGATTGAAATTTTGGGCGGCGGCTTGCCGCGCTGTGGCAGCACCAATACCGGTAGATGCGCCCGTAATCAGTAGTGTCCTAGAATCTGACATTTTAAGCTTTCCAAGCTGCTACAGATGCTTATTTTGTGGGTATTGTTGAGGTTTGCCATCCATCATTAGTGAGAAACAGCGCTCTCTGGGTTGCGTATCATGTCACCAATGCGTTTGATAAAGCTAGCTGTTGGTACGGCTAAAAGTAATCCTAAAAATCCAGCTATTTTTGCACCGATAAGGACCGCAATCAGCACCACAGCTGGATTCACCCCTGTCATACCGCCGATTAACCGAGGGGCTACTACATTTTCATTGATTTGGCCCAAAACAATAGCGCTCAACAACACTTTTAAGCCCAACCACGGGCTTTGAAAGGCCAGCAACCCGCTAACCAAGACAATACTGATGGTGCCGCCGAAGGGGATGACGCTAGTAATACCAATGACGACGCCAAATAACAGCCCAAACGGAATCTGTAGTATCGTAAACGCTATCGATAATACGGTCCCCAATAACGATGCAATAATGGCCTGACCCGCAAAGTAGTTTTGCAGACTGGGCTGTAGTGCTGCCTGGATGCGATCGCGCCACACCCTTGGCAACCAGCTCAAAAGACCTTGCCATAAATCTGGACCAAAAATGACCAGCAAGATACACAAAATTAGAGTAATCAGCAGATTCACCGTGCTGCTAATGGTTTCAACCGTAAGGCTGATTAGCTGACTTGTTACAGACTTTAGTGCAGTGGACGTTTGTTGAATCAGCTGAGTCGAGAGATCGCTTAAATCGACCGGCAGATTCTGCAGAATGCTTTGATCATCTAGCACCTGAATCTGGGCTTCAATTTGATTAAGCCAGGTCGGTAGCCGATTAGCAAACTCCACCAGCTGTTGAAAAATTAACGGACCTAAAATCAAGCTGATGATGCTCACTGCAACCAGCGCTGATATCAGCACCAACGCAATCGCCCAGCCCCTGCCTAGCCCACGCTTTTCTAAAAAAACGACGGGAAACTCTAGCAAAAACGCCAGCAGACTGGCGAGGATCACAATGCTAGTAATCGGTTGAAAATATCGAAAAAGTAAAACTATTAACCAACCATCGATAAAAATCAGAGGCAAGATCAACCCAAATTTCAGCCATCCTGGTAGCTTTAGCTCTGACAGCATATAAAAACGATACCTGGGGATTACAATTAGCCATCATAGCGAACAGCGAATAAACCCTAAAGTAGTGTAAATGTCTCACAGCAGTCTAGCTACGATGGCGCTCTATGCTTCAACATTTTCTTCAAAATGCAGTCACGCTATTTGTTGTCATTGACCCGATTGGCTTAGTACCCATTTTTATCGCAATCACACACAAAGAACCCCAGGTCAGCCGTCGACGGATCGCATCTCTGGGTGTGGGTATCTCCACGCTAATTTTGTTAGCGTTTCTGGTAATTGGTCAACCGCTGTTAGAGGCATTAGAAATCAGCTTGCCAGCATTCCGCACAGCGGGCGGCATTTTGTTGCTAATTGTCGGCTTAAAAATGGTGTTAGAAGAGTCCGGGGGGCATTCGGCGTCAACAGATCCGGCTTCATCGGTTGACCTGGCCGTGTTTCCATTGGCAACTCCCCTCATTGCCGGTCCGGGGGGCATTATGTCTGTGGTGCTATTGACCGACAATACAAAGTTTGGCTTTATGGATCAGATGCTAACAGCTCTGGCATTGCTGACCGTATTGCTGCTGACGTTGATCGCGCTGCTTTGTGCAGACTGGATTCAGAAAGGGCTAGGGCGAACGGGTGTAAATGTAGTAACTCGAATTTTGGGGCTGTTGTTGGCCGCTTTGGCAATGGAAACAATCTTGGCTGGCGTTAAAGGCTATTTTGTATAGCTATTGTGTAGAAGAGATAAATGTCTGATGATTATGGATCTAGAGGTGGCTTCGAAAATATTTCTGGCCATCGTTAAGATTGCGATCGCAAATTTGCGCTATATTTGACTCTATTTAGTAGACTCGCACCGATTTTGCCTAATCTTGCATCCCACGATCTGGATGTTTCGCGGCTTTTGTTTGACCTAAAGCGGTGTGGGGAACTAGTGAGCAAATTTACCGGCTGGCTGGACCCAGATGAAATCGCTACCCATGTTACCAATGGTCTGGTTGATCAGTTTGGCTGTGCCTTTACCCGCATCTGGCTGGTGCAGTCCGATCGTAGCGCCCTACGGCTAGTGTCATCCTCCGGTCTTTACACTCGTCTAGATGGCGACTTTGCGCGGGTCCCCATGGGGGCATTTAAGGTGGGCAAAATCGCGCAGCACTGTATTCCGTTTCTCAGTAACTGTTTGCCAGATGAAGATTGGGTCAAGGACCGAGAATGGGCCATTGCCAACAAGATTCAAGGGTTTGCCGGTTTACCATTGATGGCCGATGGTCAGGCCATTGGGGTGCTAGCGGTGTTTAGCCATCAGCCCATGGCCCCCGAATTTTTAGAAGTGTTGCAAATTCTGAGTCTGTCGGTGGCTGGTGCGCTGGCCAGTGCCGTCAACCACCAGGCATTGCTGCAAACACCTAATGTCACCTATCTTTCTGAGCAAATGGCTGCCCTGTTAGGGGCACATAAACTGAGCCTGCTGGGTACAGAACAGCCGCTGGCCCTACCCATTACCCAGCTGCTGCTGCAGACGGCGAATTGTTTGGTAAAGCTATCGTGTCAATATTGTCGTTTGGTCTATAGTGACGCCACAGTGGTGCTAGCGGCGATGCTAGCGGCTGATACAACCCAGCTCAACGAACGTGCGATCGCAGCAACATTTCAAGATATCCAGCTCACCAGTCAGGCACTCCAGGGTGAACTGCACACCCAAGTAGGGGCCGATGTAATTCAAGTCAGACTGCAGCTACCCCAGCAGCTTCAACCCCATCCGGTGACCGAGACGGTTTCCCCCCTTTCTGATAGAGAGTTAGAAGTAATGCAACTGCTGGCTCAAGGACATCGCGATCGCGACATTGCAGAACAGCTTTACATTAGCGAGAGAACCGTTAAATTCCATGCCAAAAACATGCTGGAAAAACTAGGCGTGCGTACCCGAATTCAAGCCGTGTTTGAGGCAACTAAACAGGGCTGGTTGGGCTTTTAAGCATGCGTTAGCGACTGCAGCTGGCTCTAAATCTCCTGATTATCAGTCGACGCCGCAACCGCTTCAATTTCCAGCTTCCACTTAGTCTCTAAAAGCTGACAACAAATCACGGTAGAAGCAGGCTCATTCTCTTTCAGATATTTCTCTCGAAGTTTAACATTGGCCTCATCATAGTCTGGACTTGCCAAATAGGTACGTAACGAGATTATATTTCCATAGGTCATATTTGCAGACGCTAATATCTCACCGATGTATTGCCAAATAATCTCTCCCTGCTGTTCAAACGACTCGGGCATGGTCACACCATCTGGCAAATAACCATTTAGCCCACTTATAAACAACAATCTAGCATCACCACTGACCTCAACCCCATGGCTGTAATTTTGATATTGCGGAAACAAACCCTGAGGATTATGTTTTTTGATCACCATGACCACCAGCCTCCCAACACTATCACCATCCAACAAATCTACTACAGAGACGACTTTTAAGAACTTTATTAAGACCTAGTGCATTTGTACGCTATGGCAGTACAATAGTACTCAATCTGATGCCGATGCCCATGAAAATTAGAAGAAAACAGGGTTGAGCATTAGCCATCCCTAATCTCAATCTGAATTTTTAACAAAGGAGTGAGCTATGACGTTAGCAAAACCCACATCTGGCCCTATGAGTCTTGGTGTTGCGACTGCCACTGACCAGCGTATTGCGCTTGAAAGCAGGCTCAAAAACCTGGCGACCCAAGTGCTGAATGTAGCCCTACAGCTGCGGGCTCAGTATCAGCCAACGGTCGCCAGCAAGACCCAATCTGTTTGGCAGCTCCTACGCCATACTCAGCCGGTTCAGTTGCTGCTAGCCGCGGCTTTGGCTGTGTTAACTATTGCCTTAGTGACCCTGATTACCACTTTCAGCGGGTTAATCATTTTTGGCCTTAAGTTAACCGCCCTAGTGTTGGCCGCTGTTGCCGTTGGGCAATGGGTTGTCCGCGGTTTTAGCTGGGCTGATGAAAAACTGCCCTCAGTAACAGACACGCGAGCGGGTGATTAGTGGAGATAACAGTCCGCTAACTGGTTTCCCATGCACAACTGTTTACATAGGGATAATGTTTCTCTGTGTAAACAGTTTTTTTAGCATATGATTGTGGCGATTAGGCTAAAACTGCCTTTTGTTTGTCTTCCCTGTCGTCTCTTCCATGACTAGCTTCTTTGTCAGTTACAACAGAGCCGATAAAGCTTGGGCAGAATAGATTGCTTGGACTCTAGAAGAAGCCGGTCATCAAGCTGTCATTCAAGCGTGGGATTTTCGACCCGGTGGCAACTTTGTGCTCGATATGCAGAGAGCTGCCGCAGAAACAGATAAGACCCTGGTGGTGTTATCGGAAAACTATCTAAATGCGAGTTTACTCAGCCTGAATGCGCTGCAGCCTTTGCAGATGATCTTACCAGCCTGCAGCGCAAGGTAATCCCTGTCCGTGTTGGGGACTGTAAGCCGAGCGGACTGCTGCGACCCATTGTTGGGGTTACGGCGGTGTTGATTATATATATCCTGACCGGTTTCTTTAGGAGGTATGGAACGTCAAACTCAAATTCTTTCAGATTCAAGCACCGAGACTTTAACCAATAGTTTTCACCCATTCTCGCAAAGCCAATTCAGCCTCTACTTCATCTTGCCTGGCTGTTGCCAAAAACTCATATAGTTTCACCTTCGGCACTAACGGAAATGTAGGACTCGCTCCCACTTCCCCATACTCATCATCCTGCAAAGCATAAATGCGCCATACCTCACCGTTATACCGCCAAAATTCCGGAACTCCCATTGCAGCATAGAGCTGCAACTTGTTAATATCCGTATGAGTAATATCAACCTCCACCACTAAATCCGGTGGTGGATCATTATCCAGGTCAACATCCCGCCCTGCTACCAGGGGCTGATTCTGAATGTAGTAAGCATTATCCGGTTCAGCCGACTTATCCAATGCCTCCCGCTCTAGAGTGGTCGAGCCCATTGTCTTAACCTTCATTCCCAGTTCTACCACTAAGATCCAAATGAATTTCTCAATCAATCGTGCAGAGAATTCATGGATTTCAAGCGGCATAGTAACTTCCAGTGTCCCGTGCAGATATGTGAAACGGACATTGCGATTCTCCACAGGAGAGGCTGTGCCATCGCAACTAAGCATTTCTCGCAGCGTCTTGTAACGCGACCAGTCAAGCGAATGAAACAATAGCCGTTTTTCACCCACAGGCTTTGGCACTGGTTGTGCAACAATCGGGACGACGCTAACCATAACGGCACGTTGAAGAAAACGTGATAGAGCTTAAGCTTTATTGTATTGTCTAGCAAGGTGCTTTGAGCAAAACGTAACGTACTGATTCACATGGTTATGATTTTATAGGCAGGAAATCCTTCCTCATGAAGAAGGATTTCCTGCCTTACGTGCGTCTCATTGCTCTCCCTCTACGGGGACTTCATTCTCGCGCCAATCCTTTGCCCTTTACCTGACGTCGCTTGAGCCACAAGCCACCGACACCCAGAGTCGCAAATCCCAACAGACTCATCGGTTCTGGCACCGATTCGGCATCTACTCGATCAATAAATTCATCAAAGATTAGTGTGTAATTTCGCGTGCGCTCCTCAATCAAGCCAGGAAAAATCTCATTGATAAACTCTCGATTATCAGTGGCGGGGTCATGCCAGGTTCGCCCATTGGGTACCCGAGGATCAGACGTCTGGGTAAAGCCATCTTGTTCGCCAATGTCCCAGTTTGTTGCCTCGGCTGCCAGCACGGGCATCAAAAAATCAAACGATTCTAAATCACTACAGCAGCCGGTACCCTTTGGATAGCGGTCATTGAACCCTGGATTAGTTTCTGCCGCAATGCCATTTTCGGCGGCAATTTCAAGGGCGAGATCTCGATACCTGAACCATGAGGGTCTCTCAGTAGCTCCCCGCCCCGCATTGAAATACATCTTGTCGCCTACTATCAAGCTATCGAGGTTGACCATTAGTAACGTATCGTCAATCTCTTGCTTACTCAGGTTATTAGCATAAAAATCTGAGCCAACTAGTCCAATTTCTTCAGCTCCGAAGAAAACAAATTTTATCGTGTTGTTAGTTTCTGGCTCTAGACGCTGCGCCAGTTCTAACAAAACACCGACACCTGAAGCATTGTCGTTAACGGCCTCAAGATTGGTACGATCTATCGTAGCGCTGCTGGGGTCATTGTCGTAGTGAGCCCCTAATAAGATCTGCTGGCCAGAGGTGCCAGTGCGCTCAGCCACAATATTATAAGAAGTGAGCGTCTCACCTTGCCATTCATAGGTAAATGGCTGCAAGGTAGGATTGTAACCAAACCCTTCGAGCTGCTGCACCAGATAGTCGACTGTTTCAGCCTCCTTTTGAGTGCCGACACTTCGTCCTTTCAAATTTTCGGCTAGATAGTTGATAGTCTCAACTGCAGTCTCGCCAAATTCAAAGGATGCCGCCTGAACAGACGATGATAAAAATGGCTGAGCAGCAATGCTCAACAATATCCAAGAAAACGCTTTTTTTTCAATCTTGATAGACACCATAGAAACCTTCAATAGGGGGATGAGAAGATTGTTGAAAGTAGTCTGAACTGTTAACTACGCCCAAAAAAATTAGCGAAGTACCCCGGCAGTATATGTTGTGCCTGATACGCATTCTTGA
This sequence comes from Cyanobacteria bacterium P01_H01_bin.21, assembly GCA_038748405.1. GTDB lineage: Bacteria > Cyanobacteriota > Cyanobacteriia > Phormidesmidales > Phormidesmidaceae > Leptothoe. The sequence continues at coordinate 49,970 of JBCDIX010000042.1, forward strand.
CCATTTCACAGAAATTTCATCAAAAAAGCTATATGTGAAATTTGGATGATACCTGGGGTTAAGAAATATTGCTCAATTTCTGGCAATACGGGTGAGTACCTCGCCTAAGTAGCTCTCCGTTGGATTTAACCAAGCATCTGATGATTCCCTCTGCATACTCGTTCTCTACTACTAAATTCGGTGGTGGATCTTACGCTAAATCACCATCTCGACAGAACGACTGTATGTTAGAAAACAAAACGTCATTCAATCCTCATTAGGGTTTTATCGACATTGTCTGCATCGGTAAGTTTAGCGCGCTTGTGTTGTGTCCAAAGGCTAACCAACAAACCCTCAGATGGGCTAAAGAAGAATGCTAAACAGAAAAAGCAGAAGGCAACAAGGACAATTGTTGCTCCAGATGGCGCATCTAGGTAGTAGCTCAAGTACATGCCGATTACACTGGAGAGCGCCCCGATGATCGAACCTACCCACATCATTTGGTGTAGTTCTTTAACAAGCAAATAAGCGGTCACAGCTGGTGCAACCAGTAAGGCAACAACCAAAAGTGCACCCACTGTGGGTAAACACACAACAATTGTCACCGTCATTGCAACAATAAGTGAGGCATTGTACCAATGCACAGGCATACCACTGGCCTGAGCCCCTTTTGGATCAAAGGTGTAAAACAAAAGCTCTTTAAAAAACAAGCGCACTAAGATGATGCCAATTGCGGTAACAGCAAGGCTCCACCACACCTCTCTCATCGTCACCCCGAGAATATTACCGAACAGGACATGCAATAAATCAATGCGGTTTGCGCCTGGAATGATACTGACTAACGTGACCCCGATGGCGACAAATGAGGTCAAAATTAGAGCCATTGCTGCATCTGTTTTCACTCGCGATCGCGACTCGATCAAATAGAGCATCAGGGCGCTAATCACCCCTGCGATCAAGGCCCCAAATGACAGAGCTACGCCAACCACATAAGCAATCGGCAACCCTGCCATCACCGAGTGAGAAATGGCATGGGCCAACATCCCCATCTGCTGCACAATCATGTAGCTCCCCACAATTGCACAGAGAATACCGAGCAAAATACCGAGCATTAATGCGCGTTGCATAAAGGCCAATGATAATGGCTGAATGATCCAATCCAACATGGAGCGGTTTCGTATCCTCTAAGGTTGGTGTAGCTTAAGCAAAAACTTGCGTCAGTCCTCGACCGTAAGCCCGTTCTAAATTGTCGGAGGTGACAACTTCCTGACGTGTTCCCTGGGCAATCAAACGTTTGTTGAGTAGTAACAGCTGGTCATAAATAGCCAGCGAATCACCTAAATCGTGATTGATGACTAGTAATGTTTTGCCTGCAGCCCGCAGGTCCTGAAAGATATCAAAAATAATGTCTTCGGTCTTGCGGTCAATCGCCGTAAAGGGTTCATCAAAAATTAAAAGCTCGGCTTCTTTAGCTAATGCCCGGGCTAGAAAAACACGCTGTTGCTGCCCCCCCGATAATTCGCCAATGGGGCGTTCTCGCAACTCATACATACCCACCCGTTCGAGGGCAGCTTGGGCCAGGTATCGTGCTTGACGATTAAATTTTTGAAAGAGACCGGTCTGAACAGTCTGGGCCATCATCACCACATTCCAGACTGTCACTGGATAATCCCAATCAATGTGCGAGCGTTGAGGCACATAGGCGGTTTTGAGGAGCTGGCGCTTTAGAGACATTCCCTTAAAACGAATCACTCCTTGCGTCACTGGCACCAAATTCAAAATGGCTTCGACCAGAGTACTTTTACCCGCACCATTGGGGCCAATAATGCCCACCAGTTGCCCTGCAGGCACAAAAAAACTGACGTTATGGAGCGCACGGGTGCCTCGATAGTCGATCGACAAATTTTGAATTTCTAGCATTGGCCTAAACCTCTGGCGGGGCGAGAATAAGGCAATCTCCTAATCAGCCTACATACAGCATGTCTAGGAAGAGAGAACAAATTGCGACAACCTTGCAATGAGTGACCTGACGACTTGCTTAAAAGAGCCACTACAGAAGTGAAGTGGCTGAGCCTTAACTGCAATATCTTTAATAAGCAAACTTAAAGGTTGACACCAGTGTATAGGTTAGCTATATAAATGTCTAGGTAAAAATGTTTACGTTTGATGTTGCCTTTCTAACGACGCATGCAGGCTGAGCGTATGGCAATGTCGACGCTCTCGACGTATAAAAGCGCACGAAAAAGCCCAGTTCGTACTAATTTTCATCAATCTTTTCAGGTGGGTTGCTGTTGATCTGACTAGCGTAGTTGTCAGTAGGCAGTCGTTTATCTCCCATGTTTTCGACAGTTTTTTCTAGGAAATCATTCGCAGAGGAACGTCAATGCAACGATATTTTGTCCAGAATCACGGAATTGTAGCAGGTGCGATCGCACTCCTGATCGGTGTTGTCGGTTGTACTAGCTCAACACCAACAGGGTCAGACAGCAGCCAACCGGAGGCGACAACAGCTGCGGCCGATTCTCAACTCGATGTGATTGCTTCCTATAGCGTCATTTGCGACATCACCGGGCAAATTGTTGCAGATGCGGCGCAGCTAAACTGTTTAATCCCCTCGGATCAAGATCCCCATACCTATCAAGCCAAACCCTCCGACCGTGAGGCGATCGACACGGCTGAGCTGGTCTTCTATGCCGGTCTTAACTTTGAACCTGCGATTATTAACATGGCTACAGCGTCTGCATCAGAGGCCCCTAAAGTTGCCTTGCACGATGAAGCCGTTCAACAACTCATTGAAGTGGAAGAAGAGGGTGAAGTTAGTCCTGATCCCCATATCTGGCATGACATTGAGAACGGATTGGCCATGGTCTCCTTGATTCGGGATAACCTGGTAGCCGTCGATCCTGACAATGCTGATGTGTACACCCAAAATGCTGAACAACTGACGGCTAAATTACAGACATTAGATACCTGGATCCCAGAACAAATTGCCACTATTCCAGAGGCCCAACGCCGCTTAATTACCACCCATGATGCGTTAGGGTACTACGCCCAAGCCTATGGTTTGACTGTGGAGGGAACGTTGCTGGGGATGTCAACTGAAGAACAACCCACTGCTACCCAGGTTAACGTTTTATCCAAAGCAATTCGTGACAAAGCCATCCCGACTATTTTTGCAGAGCTCACCGCCGACGATCGCGTGTTAAAAACCGTTGCGGACGAAGCCGGTGTGTCCATTTCTGAACAAGTTTTGCTAGCGGATGGTTTAGGGCCAGAAGGCACTCCCGAAGGAAGTTATACCGGCATGCTGGTTTACAACACTTGCACCATTGTGGAAGGTTTAGGGGGCAAATGTGCACCTGCTCCATAAAAATCTGGGTGTCGCTGATCCTCAAGATGATGTTCTAGGAGATTCTGATAGAGGGCATTATTACTTGATCAGCAACAGCAGTAATAAAAAATGGTAGAGTCAACCTTAACATTCTTGTAAATGTTAAGGTTGTCCCCTATGGCCCAAGCTAAGCAGCAGTTAACTATTAAAGAGCTGACTAAAACCGTCGGCGGTAAGGTGACGCCGCGCATGGTACGCCACTATCATCAATTGGGGCTACTGCCCCAGCCTAAGCGATCGCGCGGCAATTACCGCCTTTATGATGATGCCGATGTGCAGCGTTTGCGGCGCATTGTGGCCCTTAAGCAACAAGGGTTTCAGCTCAGTCATATTCAACAATTGCTCGATACGCCGGGGGAAGTAAAACCGAATTCAACAGCGGTGCTGGAACAGCTACAACAACATTATCAAACGCTGATGCGCCAACTGGTACAGCTGCGACAAACAGCCATGGCTATGGAGGGTATTTTAGGACGGGATCAGGGTTGCCAAACCGTGCAAGCCAAAGCCTTAGCGCAGTTGCGTATTTTAGAAGTTGAAGCTAGCGAGTTAGCCACCCATCGAGTTTGGGATGAGCTTGATTGTGCGACTCCTAATCATCCCGAAAACTTTCAGCAAGCTCTAGAACACTTGTTGCCCGATTTGTCAGAGCGATCGGAAATCGAGGTCGCTTTGCTCACCCAGATGGTTTTAGCCTGCGGTGATGTTAGTTTGGTGCCCTTTGTACGCTTAAGTTTTGATGCGCTAAAGGCGGCTCGTGACACCTTAAAGCAAGGCTGCACGGTGGTGGGCGATATCCCAGCCGTTGTTACGGCTCTCGACCAAACTCGGTTAGCCCATTTAGGGTGCTCTGTTCAAACGTTGATCGATAATCCGCACATTAACAGTGCTGCTGAGGCAGAGGAAACATTTTGGCAGCAAGACCAATGGCGTTCTAGATTGCATGGTTTGCCAGAAGGGTGTGTCTTGGTAATTGGTTATGCCCCCTCTGTTTTGATGGCTGTCTGTGCGGCTGTTGAACAATTAAAGCCAGCGCTTGTGATTGGTCTACCCATCGGATTTAGCCATGCTCCTGCAGCTAAGCGGCGTTTGCAGCACAGTGGTGTACCGTTTATCACTACTGAAGGCACTCAGGGGGGAGGATTATTAGCAGCCGTAGCGCTTAATTCACTGGTAACAACGTTGATTGAGAAACCCAATTGTCATTGCTATCTCAAAGGTATTCATTGACCGGGCATTTCTAATAATAAAAAGGCATTGCTGATCCTCGAGATGACTTTACCTGTAAAAGGTAGTCAACTAGCAAACGCCGCAGATAGACTCATCCCCTAAATCAGCAATCGCAAAAAAGTAGCACCCCTAGTCTATCTAGGAGTACTACTGCTTTAAGGTGGGAATCAGTCCCTAAAAAAGTGAAAATGTTGATCTAACCGAGAACAACTCTAAAGAAAAGCAAGATTTACCATTTCTTGTAGGGTAAGAACTTGCCACACATAATGACTTTGACGCGATCGCCTTTGGGATCTTCTTCTTTCTCTACATCAATGGAGAAGTCAATGGCACTCATGATGCCATCACCAAACTTTTCATGGACAACAGCTTTAACCGGCACGCCATAAACTTGCATAATCTCATAGAAGCGATAAATGAGGGGATCGGTGGGCACTAGAGGGTCTAATCCACCCTTCATAGGGCATTCAGTTAAATATTCAACATACTCTGGTCCCATACCCAAAGCTTCTACGATCTTTGTCGCTTCTTCTTCAGAAGCACTGGCCTGACCGTAGAGCACCGAGGCAATCCAAACTTCGTCATAGCCTAGTTTTGCTTCTAAATCAGCGAACGATACTCCTTTGGCCTTTTTCGCAGCAAGAAACTTAGTGGAAATTTCGGAAATAGCCATAGTAACAATCACCTCTTGATTTCAAGAATTAGACAAAAAACGGTTATAGGAAATGTATCCAGCTATTTGACCCGGATACGAGACTCCTCTACAGCACGGGTCTCACGGAATAGATGATGTTCCATTTCAGCTTTGAGGTCGTGATAGGCCGGATGCTGGTCAATAGTTTCCCGATCTCGAGGACGTGGAAAGGGAACTTCCAGAATTTCGTCAACACGAGCGGCTGGACCTCGAGTCATCATGACGATGCGGTCTGACAGTAACAATGCTTCTTCGATACTGTGGGTAATCATGATGACCGTTTTGCGCTGTTGTTCCCAAATGCGCTCAACCTCGCTTTGCAGAAAGCCACGGGTTAGGGCATCTAGGGCTCCAAACGGTTCATCCATTAGCAAAATCTGAGGATTAATCGCTAATGCACGAGCAATCCCCACCCTTTGTCGCATTCCTCCAGATAACTCATGAGGGTGCTTTTTCTCCGCGCCCTCTAGACCCACTAGCTGGATCTGTTCTTTGATATTGCGCGAAAGCTGTTTGGATGACAGCTTTGGATAAACCGTTTCAACAGCAAAGCGGATATTTTCCTCCACCGTCATCCAGGGCATGAGAGCATAGTTTTGAAACACCATACCGCGATCGGGTCCTGGACCATGGATAGGGTGCCCATTGAGCAAGATTTCTCCGCTGGTTACCGGTGACAAGCCTGCCACCATGTTGAGCAGCGTTGACTTACCACAACCGGATGGACCAATAATCGAGACAAATGTGTTGGGCTCGATGTCCAAACTAATGTCTTCAATGGCTGTAAAGTCACGACTCGTTTTACCCGACAGCCTGCTGAAGATATCCCGCTTGCCTGCAAACACCTTCGTCACATTGCGAATGGAAAGCTGGGCTGAGGGAAATTCAGGTTCTGGAGACACGGCACCATTATGAGAGTAATTGACGGAAGCAATGCTCACGCTTTACGACCAAACGCAACAAATTTTTCTAGAGCAGCAAACAAACTGTCTAGGATAAGTCCCACTAGACCAATGATGAAAATAGCCACCAAGATATTAGGAATATACAAATTATTCCATTCATTCCAAATGAAATAACCCAGTCCAGTTCCTAACAGCATCTCAGCCGCAACAATTACCAACCAGGCAATCCCCATGCTGATCCGTAGGCCAGACACAATATTGGGCAACGCCGCTGGAATAATCACCTTAAAGATGGTCCGCAATCGTGATGCGCCCAAGGTCTTGGAAACATCTAGATATTCTGGATTAACATTGGCGACACCAAAGGCGGTATTGATCAGTGTGGGCCAGATGCTGGAGATCAAAATAATAAAGACCCCAGTCTTTTCTGAATCTCGGAAGATGTATAGCCCTAAGGGTAACCAGGCTAGGGGAGAAACTGGCTTGAGTAGCTGTACATAAGGATTAAAGGCCTTGTAGGCAATGGGCGAGATGCCGATAAGAATCCCCAAGGGGACGGCTATAAGAGAAGCCAATATGTAGCCAATAGCCACACGTCGCAGGCTAATCAGTAGATTCCACCCAATTCCCAAGTCATTAGGTCCATTATCAAAGAATGGATGGGTGGTCCACCACCAAAGCTCCTGGAGTGTTTTGGATGCTGTGGGCATACCTTTAGCAAATAACTCCAGGTTTGCCCCAATCTCCCAAAACACTAAAAACAGAATCAATGAGATGATAAATAATCCCAGCGCTTTAAGATTCTCATTCAGCCATGGAGCACCATTTTCAATGCTCTTAGGCTGGTGGTTAATAGCTGGCTTACTCACAGCCATGCAGCGTATACCTCCAATTCTAAACAGCTGACCAACCTAAACGCCGTACTTGTCAATTTGTTCTTTGATATAGTCAGCGGGTGCAGCTGGATCAAAGGTGTCAAACTCTAAGCTTTCGGTCCGATAGATATCATCCGGTGGATTTAGACCAACTTCCTGGGCTAGCTCCCTGGCAAGATCAGTTAAGAAGATGTCTTTACCTACCTGGTCATAGGTATCAGCGGTGATTACCTGGGTCGCTTTTCCATCACCTTGGAGATCCCAACGCACTAGCTGGGAAGAAATCCAGTTGGCAAAGCTTTGCCAGGGATAGGGATCAAAGTCAATCCGATCCGGCACGCTGAGAGTATTACCTTGACCATCCTCAAAGTTGCCAGTGAGAACCGCTTCAACAACCTCCACCGGCTGATTGAGAAACGCCCTCTCGGAAATCGCTGCCGCAATTTCAGGACGGTTGGCGGGGTCTCTGGCATAGCCAGTGGCGTCAATAATGGCCTTGTTGAGAGCCCTAAAGGTGTTGGGATTGGCGTCGATCCACTGATCGCTGGCGGCGAAGGCACAGCAGGGATGACCGGGCCATAGATCTTTAGTGAGCTTGAAGATAAATCCGGCTCCCTCAAATACCGCCCGTTGATTAAAGGGATCGGGCATGAGATAGGCGTCAATATCACCAGCCACCAGCTGGGCAATACTATCCGGCGGGGGAACCGGGCGAATCTTCACATCTACATCAGGATCAATACCGCCTGTTGCTAGATAGTAGCGCAGTAACAGATTGTGCATGGAATAGGGGAACGGCACCCCAATGGTAAAGCCCTTGAAGTCAGCCGGACCATTAATTTGGCCCTTGTACTTCTCGGCCACCGTAATGGCCTGACCGTTGATATTCTCAATACTGGCCAGTTTCACCCCAAAGGAGGCTGAACCCAGCCCCAGGGTCATGGCAATGGGCATGGGGGCCAGCATGTGATAGGCATCCAATTCACCGGCAATCGCTGAGTCACGCACTGCACCCCAGCTAGGCATCTTCACTACTTCCGCGTTGAACCCATATTTAGAGTAAAAGCCCAAGGGTTCCGCCATGATGATGGGGGTGGCACAGGTGATGGGAATAAAGCCAACCTTGAGATCTGTTTTCTCTAGATTTGACGTGTCCACCGGCTCTGCATTGTCGGCCACATCAGCTGTCGGTGTATCTGGCCTACAGTTGGTCAAGGTCACTAGGGCTGCGCCAATGGCCAGGTTTCTGAGGAATTCTCTCCGGGTAAAGCCACTGTTGCGAATAGAGTCTGAGAAGAAGGCTCCAGCTTGAGGTCCAAAGGCAGCGGCGAAGGCGTTATCAATTCCGCCCGCCTGTTTTGCTAAGGCCAGAACTAGCTTTTCGCGCTTGGGGTCTCCTTTGCCAGCCGCCTTGAGTAAAAGTGTCTTCCGTAGCTCATAGGCATTGACCCGGTCAGCCGCTTGGAGCTGCTGCTGCTTATAAAGCCCCATTTTCATTAGGTCATCCACCATGTCCACCGGATCTTGGGGCATGGTTTGAATGAATTCCATATGAGACTGGGTTAGATGAGCTCCACCACAGATGAGGCAGGCTCTCTCAAAGTCGGTGAGATTGCCGCGATCGCAATTCAGATTGCCCCATTGTTGCTCGGTTTGCTGGTTGACTGAAACCATAGAAAAACTCACCTTAGCTAGCGTTGACTGTGAATATCGATTACTGATAACCACGTTCCAGTTAAAACTTTTAGCTTGATTGACAGCACCCCTCTGCTGGACGTGGGCTAAGTTTGTTCACGGGGTTTGATAGTGTAATTTATACCAACTGAACCTTAGGAATACATCGGACTATTTTTTGAAAAACTAGGACTTTTTCAGTCTGTTTGTTATTTAGGGGGCTGTTTTGTTGCGGTTGTTACGAATTTGGCTGACTTCGCCAAACTTAATTGGGTTGGCTCCGCCAAACTTGTGGGGTAACGCCATGGAGTTTACGAAATTGTCGAGTAAAGTAACCGGCATCGGTATAGCCGATAGACTCAGCAATTTGTTTAACTGATTTGGCTGTGCTAATCAACAATTGACGGGCTTGAGCCATACGCCGTTCGATGATCCATGCCTTGACTGTTCGCCCTGTATGGCTTTGGGACAGGTTGGTTAGATAGGCAGGAGAATACCCTACAGCCTGGGCAACATCGGTCAGGTTAATGGGTTGTTGGTAGTGGGCTTCGATAAATTCGAAGACAGCCGTTAGGCGAGGGCAGTCGGGAAAAATTGTTTTAGCACTCTGCTGGGGGTTGAGAGAAGCCGCAGGCTGGAGTCCACGTTTTAAATCCTCTTGGCGTTTGAGTCGGGATGCGATCGCATCTAAAAAAGTTTCTACCGTACAGGGTTTAGTTAGATAGTCATCGGCCCCCGACGTCATGCCCTGTCGTAAGTCTGACATTGTCACCTTGGCGGTTAAAAAGATAAACGGAATCGAGGCTGTTGCGTCATTTTGTCGTAGGGATGTCAACACTTCGTAGCCGTTCATATCCGGCATCATAATGTCGCACACCACTAAGTCAGGACGATGTTTGGTGGCTAATCTGACCCCTGTCGAGCCGTTTTCAGCTCCAATCCCATTAAACTTCTCAAATTTCAAACAGCGGAGGAAAATTTCTCTTGTTTGGGCCTCGTCTTCAATGACAAGAATCGTTTTCACCATGACCCTTCCCATTTAGGATGAAAATAGAATACTATTCTTGGCATTACTGACCCTCGGATGAAACAAATCTGATAAGTTCTGGTAAGTGACATTCATTTCAGATCGAGTTCTCCGATAAACCAGCAATGACAGGATCTCCAACAGGGAGTATTCTATCTGCCTGATTAAAGATTTAAGGGTTTTAGGAACCAGTCGTGGTGTAATGCACTACAGTCTTAGACAACTTTATGAAACCACACGATTCGGCTAGCCGTTCAGAACATGAAGAACTTGAAGCGCTACGTCGTCAGCATCAGCTCATTCTCAATGCGGTCGGGGAAGGGGTATATGGATTGGACCTGCAGGGCAATGTTACCTTTGTGAACCCAGCTGCCGCAGCCATGATCGATTGGGAAATGCAAGATCTGATCGGTCAATCGATGCATCGGGTACTGCATCATTCTCATGCTGACGGCAGTCTCTACCCTAGAGAATTTTGCCCAATCTATGAAGTCTTCCAAAAAGGCCATGTGCAACGGGTGACCGACGAAGTCTTTTGGCGAAAAGATGGCACCTGTTTTCCCGTGGAGTACATTAGTACCCCGATGCGTGATGAACATGGTGAGCTAATTGGGGCAGTCGTCACTTTTCGTGATGTCAGCCAGCGTAAGTGGGCTGAGGCCGTATTACAACAGATGAATGAAGCCTTAGAGCTTAAAGTCAAAAAGCGCACGGCTGAACTGTGTGCTGCCAATGAACGATTGCGAGAGTTGAGTAACCTCAAGTCCAGATTTGTGGCCATGGTGTGTCACGAGTTTCGCAATCCGATGAATAATATTGTCCTATCTGTATCTTCTTTAAATCGGTATGACGAACAATTATCGCAGGCGCAAAAAAATCAATATCTTTTAGATATTAAAGAGAATGTCGAGCGGATGGCCCAGATGATCGACGATATTTTAGTGCTCGGTAAATTAGAGGCAAAGCGTCTATGTCTGAATCCTGAACCGTTAAATCTAGTTGATTTTTGTCGTAATTTACTTTCAGAGCTAGCGTCAGAAAAAGACCAGCTAGAATTTACCGGTAGATATAAACCCCTAATCGCTAAGCTTGATCAAACACTTTTGCGATCAATTTTGACCAACATTTTGTCTAATGCCATTCGCTACACCCTCGATGGCCAATCAATCTGCCTGTCTCTGTTTCGTCATAAAGATCAGGCGGTATTTGTCGTTAAGGATAGTGGCCTGGGGATTCCGCCTGAGGATTATCCCTATTTGTTTGAACCGTTTCATCGGGGAAAAAATGTGAGCAATATTCCAGGTACAGGCTTGGGATTGAGCATTGTGAAACAGTTTGTAGACTTTCAGCAGGGAGATATTCAGGTCAAAAGTCAGCTGGGTGAGGGGACGACGTTTAAGGTGATGCTACCGCTGTCGCTGCCCATAGAGTAACGGACTTGCTCAGTATTTCAAACGGTCACTAAACTCATCGCTAAAGTCAAGAGACTCCGATATTTTGAAGGAAAAATCGTATCAGAAGACACTAATTGTTTCATGGGCTACTGATACAAAATAAAAAAGCAGTAGGCCAGTTGCTAGTTTTCCAGGTTTGGTGGGCTTTGCAACTGATAATGCTGCGGACAATTTAAGTTTTTGCATCTAGGGTTCCAACTCTGCTTGTCAGCTGAGTGTTTGGTCCGAGAGATGCAGCTGGCAAACACATTGTCGTATTGCTGGTCCACGGAGGGATAAAAGCCCGGGAGAATTCTGTTACCTATCGCAGGTAGCGGCTTCTCTCGGGCTTAATTTTTGTATCTGTGATCGGTGCGACGATTAGATTTGGAGAGAAATCAATGGAACATAGTGTTTTCTCCTGGGGGATTATTACCTTTCTCTTAGGAACGTTAGGTATCGGTGTTTGGGCCTCTCAACAAATTAAAGGGGATAGCGTCAATTTCTTAGTCGCCGGTCGGGGGTTAACCTTGCCGTTGGCCGCCGCCACCCTAATGGCTCAATCGGTTGACTCTAATGCCACCTTGGGCAATACCGATCTATCGGCAGAGTTTGGGTTTTGGGCCGGGGCCGCGTTACCCATAGGTCTATCCCTGTGCTTATTTTTGACTGGGACTTTTTTAGCCAAACCCATGAATCGCATGGGTCTAATCACCATACCTGACTTTTATCGGGTTAAGTATGGTCGCCTGGTGGAGTTGATAGCCGCCTGTATTATGTGTGTCAGCTTTTCGTTTTTGCTGGCCGGGAACTTGGTGGCCGGTGGCTTTATGTTTCAGACCTTTTTGGGCACTAGCTACGTCGGCGGCATTACTCTATTGGCCACCCTTGTATTTGCCTACACCGTCGCCGGGGGACTCTTTGCGGTTGCCTATACTGACGCCATTCAAATCTTGATTGCCCTGGTGGGTACCGGGGGGCTATTGGCCTATTTGCTTGGTAACTTTGGACTAACCATTGCCCCTGGCACAGGTCCACTGGCCTTAGAGCAGCTAACATCAGTGGGGGCAGGAGCAGCCATTAACTGGGCCAGTCTTTTGGCGCTCGGGTTTGGCAATATGGTCGCCATTGATTTTATGGCTCGAATTTTTGCAGCCGAGAGCCCAGAAACGGCGCAGAAATCTTGTTATGTTGCCTCAGCAGGTACATTAGTCATCGGTATTCCCTTTTCGATTATTGCTCTATCCGCAAACAATATTCTGGAGCAAGTCGGTGTGGTCGCGGACGGACCAGTCTTATTTGCTCTGTTGCAGAATGTTGTTCCCCCTGTTCTAGGGTTATTGGTCTTGGCCGCCATTTTATCGGCCTCTCTTTCTACTGCAGATGGGGCAATTCTAGGGACGTCTTCAGTGATGGCCCACAATGTTTTTGGCATTCGTCACAGTGCGGCTGGCCACAGCGCCGGGGGCGATCGGCTGCTGCTGGTGACCCGCGTATTTGCCATTGTGATCACCCTATTGGGGGTATTTTTAGGATTGCGGGTACCCCAAACAGGGGTGCTACTGCTGTTGGGGTTTGATCTGGGTTTTGCTGGGTTAGTGATCCCTTTGCTGGGCGGATTGTTTTGGGCAAAGTCGACTCGTCAGGGCGCGTTAGCCTGCATTATTGCCGGGTCAATGACTCGACTGATTCTTTTTGCTCTGATGCCTACGATGTTCGGTATTGACAATACGTTGTTGTACGTTCCGAATGGTCTTTTTACCATTGACTTTGATGGGTTTCCCACGCTGATTAGTCCGATAGTAGGTTTAATTGCGTTTGTTGTCGTGTCTAAGCTGACCTATAAGCCATTAAGTATTGAACAACAGCGAGTCAAGCTGCAAGAGAAACTGGAGGCGCTGTAATTCAGACAAGAAGAATGAGCAGGTGCAAGCAAGAAAACGTAAGTGATCTTGTTGGTTAATCAGAAGCGAGGGCTATTTTTCATGATGGCTCTCGTTTTTCTGCATTAGGGACTCTTTAATACTCATGGTTTTATCTAGAAAGATAGCTTGTGTGGCTGGTTGAGTGTGAAAGGTGTTGATTTGGGGTCCCTCCGAGTTCCCCAAACCCCCTGGGCAGGGCCGGAACGCCGCCCTACGACCCAGCGTACTGGGTTATTTCTAGTGGCATGAAGTTGGGGTTACGGCGGGGTCGATTAGAGATATTCTGGATCAATTTTTGAGAAAGATTTAGAGTGTGATGTTCAAATCATGAATATATTGCTTAACGAATACTAAAGACTCACGTAAAACAATATTGTTTTAGCCTCTTAAACGCCAAACTCATCTATTTGTTGTTTTAAGTACTCTTCTGCATTATCGGGGTCGAAGTCGCCAAACTTCATTTTTTCAATGCGTGAAATCTCTTCTGGTG
>JBCDIX010000043.1:0-62304 GCA_038748405.1 Cyanobacteria bacterium P01_H01_bin.21
AGCGTTGGAAGAAGGAATAACAGCACCAGAAATGATGTTGTTTCCTAGAATCAGAGACCCTGCAACGGGCTCACGGATACCGTCGATGTCAACGGGAGGAGCGGCGATGAAGGCGATTACGAAACATGCAGTGGCAGCAAGTAGTGTGGGGATCATTAGAACGCCAAACCAACCTACATAGAGGCGGTTCTCGGTGCTAGTAACCCACTCACAAAACTGATCCCACAGGTTAGCGCTTGAGCGCTGCTGTAGAGTAGTTGTCATGATGAATAATTGCGTTGTAAAGGTACGGTATGTATGGCTTGCAGAGGAGTATAATTATTCCTCTGTTCGCTTGTGTATAAATGTAACGCTAAATCTTATCTTTTGCAATGTGTCTTAATGTTGGTTTCTGATTTGAGACGAATCTTTCTTATTGCAGATTACGTCAAGTTTCGCAGAGGCTGAAGTTCTGCGGCGATCGCAAATATGAACGCAAAGCTATCAAATTATGAGAAACGGCTAGCTGCTCTCATAATTCAACACTAAGCAATCACTTAAAACTCAAAGTAAATATAAGGAACAGTTTCAAGCGGAGCCAATAGCCAGGCCAGGTATAGCCCAATTGGAATAAACATCAGCTTGAGAGGCCAGCTAATCTGAAGCTTCAGTCGATGTTTAAAGCCGTGAAGCAGGGCCATAACTCCAGTCAGCCCAAGTAGCATCAGCACAATGCCTCCACGGCTAAAGCCAAGGGATTCTGAGTAAACCTTTTGAGCAAACTGAATGTCGGCAGCCTGATTAAAGAAATGGTTAACTACGAGTCCTAGATCCTGTGGATTAGGCAATCGGAAGGGAATCCAGCTTAGGAAGACAAATATCTGAGTTATGGCCCAGGCGACAATGGCCCCAGTCCAGTTGTTCCAGAAAGCTTTGAGACCTGAATAGGTGTCCGCTACAGATTGATTGAGTCGATGAATGACCAGGGCTAATCCATGGAGTAAACCCCAAATGAGAAAACCCCATTGATCACCGTGCCAAATGCCAGCAACTAGCATCACGATCAGTAGATTAAGACAGGTTCTACTCAGACCTTTGCGGGAACCCCCCAAGGGAAAATAAAGATAATTGCGTAACCAGTCGCCTAGGGTCATGTGCCAACGTCGCCAAAAGTCGGCAATGCTGGTGGTGAAATAGGGAAAATCAAAGTTTTGAGGGAGTTGAATACCTAATAGCAACGCACTGCCGCGAGCAATGTCGACATAACCACTAAAGTCGAGATAGAGCTGCAGACCGTAAGCAAAAATTACTAGCCAGAGGTCGCCACTACCGGCCCGTTCTAAATTGTCGAAGCTAAGGTTGACTAGCAGTCCAATGCGATCAGCCAGCAAGAGCTTTTTGACTGAGCCCGAAGCAATCAACCAACCAGCTTCTACTCCTTGTTCTAAGTTGGGGAACCGAGGGCGTTTCATTTGCTTGATAAAGCCCTGAAACCGAGTGATTGGACCAGCAATTAGTTTTGGAAAAAATAGCTTATAGGCTGCAAACTCAACAAAGTGATTGGCTGCAGGAGCACCACGATAGATATCTATTAAATAGGCAATACACTCAAAGCAAAAGAAACTCAGCCCTAGCGGCATTAACAGCTGCAGACTGGGGTTGGCCGTCGAAGCCATGGGAGCAACATACTTAAAGCCCAGCAACAGCAGTACATTTAGGCTAATACCCACCCATAGCAACACTAACCGTTTGCGATCCCAGTCCTGCTGAGCAAAGTGCCATTCTTCGTTAGGAATGCGCCAATCGAGAGGGGCACTGAGATGGCGACCAATAATATAGTTGGCCAATACCAGACCCAGCAGAAATGGTATGTACTGTAGCTGCAGCGGGGCGTAAAATGCCAAACTGACTAGCAGTAGCAGCCATAGCTTGAGGTTACGACCCGGCAGCAACCAATAGAGCAAACTAATGCCGGGAAGAAATAATAAACCGTAAACAATAGAGGGCAGGGTCATTGTGGGAAGTGATGTTTGTTAGTACGGCACTACTCGATCTCAGCAGGGGTGTTGAGCTTAACCCAGGGAATCATTGGATCTTGAGCTAGTCGATTGGATAGTTGATAGGCCCCAAACTGGTTTAAGTGGCTGGGGTCAGAGAAATAGTCGTAGCGATTTGGCCAAAGTTGACCTAAATCGCGATATAAAAAGCCCGGCTCCTGAGCCGCTATCTGGAGCATATAGCGTTGAAATTGACCTTCCACTTCTAAACGGGTGGTGTCGAGGTATTCATCCGTGAGTGGGGTGTTAATAAAGGAAACGGTAATATCTTGGGACTGGGCATAGGCCAGCAGTCGCCCCAGAGCCTCAGATTGGGGGCCTTCCATCTTAAATGCTTTGTAATCTCCGTCGTAGGCTCCTGCAACCCGTGGATGATCCAGATAATAGGTGGCTGGATTAAATTGAATGGCCAATGGTAGAAATCCATTGGCGTCTATTAGGTCGGCTTCTGTCGGATTAACCGCGGCCTGTCCTGCTGGATTATTCGGATTTGTCAGGCTTGCTTGTACGGTTTTTTGAAAGCGGGTTCGTTCACCGTGGGCTGAGGAAATATCTCCTAGGGATTCACTGAGCTGCTGGTCGATGCGGGTAAAGTAGCGATTGAGCTGTTGAGCGGGATTTAGGGAAGGACCGGCTGTGTCACTGTTGGCGGTATCTGGAAAAAGCTCACCGCTAATGAGTTGCTGATATCCTTCTGAGGTTGCGATCGCGTTGTAGGTCACATCAACCCGTGAGCTATTAAATGCTCGAGCCCCGTCGGCCCATAAAATTAGCTTAGGGGGTGGATAGTTTGCCAGGAGCTGACGGATGACAAGGTCGGCGATTTGGGCAGTGGCTCCATTAATGCCAAAGTTAAAAATACTGACGTCGCTGTACCCAAGCTGTGCAAGGGACTGGTTGAGAGCGGCTGGATCTACTCCACGCAGAGCCCGAGAACTACCGAAAACCAGTACATCTGGTGCACCTCGGTCAGCTACATACCAATCGTAAAGGGCAAGTTTTTCATTGAGCTGCTGACTTTGAAACGGAGGATAAGGAGACTCTGCCAACACCTCCGACATGGACACCGTTGTTTGAGGCGGGCTGCCAAGTAAATCGGTGTCGTTAATGGCTGAGCTAGCAAACCCTGGCAGTTCGTTTTCTAACGTGATTGAGTCATCGCCGCTCTTCTGTCCCCAGTCAAGTTGGGCCAACTCCTCTTCAAATTGAGTGAGCTCTGGTTCCTGCTGCTCGGGCGCTGTTTCAGCGGGCTGCTGCTGCGCAACGATAACCAGTGACTGAGCCCTAAAGAGTTGACCTGCAATCCAATCAGCCTGAAACGCTAGCAATAAGCCTAAGGTGCCCCAGGCTAGAGCAATACCCCGTCTACCTGGTAAGTGAGCGCCTGCCAAGGGTTCTTCAGGGTCATTGGTGGCGCTTGCAAATAGCTGAGTTTTAATCAACAGCATTCGCACTTGCTCTAACGCCCGCTGGGGCCAGTTGTGCTCCCACTCTTTATTGGCGGCTTCTTCATCGGGCTGAATCAGGTCACCCAAATAGGCATCGGATGCTGCAAATTCAGGTGCTGCTTCTGGCACCAAACGCTTTTTAGCTTGGCGATCGTAGCCGTGGTTCCAGTCGGGACGTTTTTGCCCTGCACGACGACCGTAGATACGAATGCCAGCCAATCCTTTGATGGGATGTTGGCGAAGATACTGTTTAAGGGCTGGAACAACCTGACGGCGTGGTGGACAAACGGGGGCATCAGTCATGATGTGCAGCCGCTGGTCTCGCATCAGTATCTGGACGCGAATCCCTCCTGTCGATAGCTGCTCGTCTAGGTCAGGATTGAGCTGCTTAGTCAAACAGAAGGCAATGGCAGGTAGGTCTCCCTGGCGGGCTAATTTTTCAGTCGGAACGGCCAAGTCTGGATGCTCATTGGCCGGTAATTCTAGACACTTGAGCCAGACTGGATTGACGCCGTCTAAACTGGGACCATAAACCATGGCTCGCCCCAGCCCTTGGGGGGCGAGCTGCTCAAGTAGTGGTGCGATCGCATCCATAATCTCCGTTTCAGACCCACCAGTGTAGGGGGCTGGAGTCTCCTCGCTTGCAATGGTCTGCCCAAGGGCCAGGGGCTGACACACCAGATGCAGTGTGGAGTCTTTAGCTTCAGGCAGAACACTGACATCTAATGGAGCCAGTGCCTGGTTTAGCAGTCGAGCAATCGAATCAATGTCACCCCACCGACTCCATTCTTTTAGGATTTCCTCATCTGGCGTCAGGTCTACCCGTAATCGCCAGTCAGGGGTCTCTTCCCCCAGTACCTGAACTGAAATAACCGCGTCTTGAAATTGAGTAAGCTTAAGCTCCCGCAGTCTTTGGGCAGTCGGCTCAGCAATCATTGCTGGGTCAGGGCTGTAGGCGGCTCGGCACAAAATCCACAGACGATTGATGAGTTCTCGACCTGGATCAACAATCGCTGTACTCGCTGTAATGACGCCCTGGGCCCGTTTGGCTTTACCAGGAATCGCCTTAACGACGACATCTACCCCCACATCCAAGGCGCTGAGAGTTTGACTCAGATAGCGTGCGATCGCATCTGGGTCGCCTTTGCGGGCTAAACTTGCATTGGAGAGTACAATCGCTGAGGTTGCGTCGTCAAAATGCCCAATACCTGAGGTCAAATGGGCCGTTGAGCGCTTCATTTCTTCAAGGTCAACGCTGGTTTCTACCAGCTGCTGTAGATGCCGTTCTAGTCGATTTAGATAAATAGGTGTAGACCAGTCAGGTTTTTGCCCTTCCGAGCGCCCGCTGTAGAAATAAAGCTGATAAATCTGAGGAAAATCCTTAAGGATAGATGCTTTACGGTCTGGATCTAGTAGCGATCTCACCAGCCGTAACAAAATATATTCTCGATCTAACCCATCCGCTGATTGAGCATAGATGTGTAAGATGTTGCCCCTCAGCTTCGTCTTCAGGCTACAGCTATCGCTGTTAACCACATCCTTAAGCCAGGGTAATAGGGCTTCAGGATCTAATGCCGATGGCTGGTCAGATTTTACTTGACTAAACATGACCCCTCAGATCCCATAACAGCTCGACAACCAAAGTGCTTTGACCGCAAAAATGTAGTTTCCAAAGCGAATTTAGTCAAGTAGCACTTAAAGTTGCTACTTAGGGATAGCACATATGCAGAAAAATCTAACTGGTTAAGCCTCGTCTCCAGCAACGTCCACAGGAGCCATAGAAATTTTCTGTTGGAGTTGTACATAGGACAGACACCCATACGTATAGTCGAATCAAACCAAACATCTAGAAACAGTTCGCAATATTACGGTGAGAAGAGCATCTAGAATTGGTAGCACCTGCTAGGTTTGAAATAGACCTTTTTCTAAAATTCAGAGAATCGCCATAGCGTAAACGTGCCAGTACGGGACGTTGTGTATTTCCCTAAAGTTGCTATACCTTTACTACGAGCACCTGACTTATGCAACCTTTTCGTGAAAAATCTACCCAGAAAACAGTTAATAATCTACCGTTTACGTTCGTTAACAATCCTCAGCTTGCTTTAGCGCTGGCTACTTTACCGTGTTTAGGGCTGTTGATTGTTGGGCGTACTTTATCCTACTGGCTGACCCAGTTTGGCATGGCTAGTGAAGAGATATTTCGAGGGATTCAGCTGCCCACATTAGACCCCGATCCCCGCAGACCTTTATAAACATTTTCGTCGGTCATCCGGGCAGAACATGCCTTGGAGCGTCCGAAAGCCTCTACAATTTTCTCGGAGATGCTGAACCTAAGTCATCTCTGTCTCTCAGCCGTTACTGTAGACGTTGAATGAGTCCAACTGTTTCCTACCAAGATGATATGGTCCTAACGAAATCCGAGAGCCCTTCTGTTCCGGCAGAGGCATCCGCAGCGTTTCTAAGGAACCGCCTGACTACGGTTGAAAACATCTGGGAATCAGTGTTAGAGACTGAATGCGGTGCAGAACTGGTCAGTTTGCTCAAAAATATCCGCCGGATGTGTGCTCCGGATGGTCAGGCTGACCCGGCCTTAGACAATGCAAATGCGCTGCAGCTGATTGAACATCTTAGCCTGGAAGATGCTATCCGCATGGCTCGCGCCTTTGCCCTTTATTTTCAGCTGATTAATATTGTTGAACAACATTACGATCAGCAAGATCAGCGCAAACATTATCAGGCTGTGGCGGACGAGCTAGATAATGGCTCTCGGCACGGATCTAAAAAATCTTCTGATAACGGTGATACTTTTCTAAAAGATTTAGTTGATACCGATATTCGTGATATCACCCAAAAGCAGCGGGGTACCGGGACGTTTCACTGGTTATTTCCTCTTCTCGATCAGCTAAATGTTCCTCCTAGACATATCCAAAACTTGATCAATCAGCTGGATGTGCGTTTGGTCTTTACGGCTCACCCCACGGAGATTGTTCGTCATACTATCCGCGATAAACAGCGTCGAATTTCAAGCATCTTTCGGCGGCTGGACCTATCCGAGGAACAGGCCCGCATGCGTGGCCGTACCTCATCCTGGGAAACCACTCAGCTAGAGGAAGAGCTGACCGAAGAGATTCGACTGTGGTGGCGCACAGATGAGCTGCATCAGTTTAAGCCGTCGGTTTTGGATGAAGTTGATTTCACTTTGCACTACTTCGATGTAGTACTGTTTGAGGCTATTCCCGAGCTTTATCAGCGGTTTAATCGGGCGTTGCAAAGAACATTTCCTGGACTGACGCCGCCGCGCCATCGATTCTGTCGCTTTGGTTCCTGGGTGGGTAGCGATCGCGATGGTAATCCGTCGGTTACCCCCCAGGTCACCTGGAAAACAGCCTCCTATCAGCGCAACTTAGTATTAGGCAAATACATTGCCTCAGTCCGCAAGCTTTCAGGGTTACTCAGCCCTTCGCTGCACTGGAGTGAGGTGTTGCCCGATCTGTTGGAATCTTTAGAACAGGATCGGTTGCAAATGCCTGATGTGTATGAGGCCTTTGCCATTCGCTATCGCCAAGAACCCTATCGGCTCAAACTGGCCTATGTCGAACAGCGTTTGACCAATACCCATCAGCGCAGCCAGAAGCTCTACAATGGCGACTACCTGCAAGAAGAAGATGCCATGGCATCTCCAGGCACGCTATACGAATCTGGCGACGCGTTTCTAGCTGAGCTGGCGCTAATCTATCGTAGCCTTGAAGATACTGGTCTTGTCTGCCGAGAGCTGGATATTTTGTTAAGCCAGGTAGAAATCTACGGCTTTAGTCTGGCCCAACTGGATATTCGTCAGGAGAGTACTCGGCACTCGGATACCATTCACGAGATTACCGACTATCTGCAGCTGCCCAAGCTTTACAACGACCTTTCTGAGGCGGAGAAAGTAGAATGGCTGACCACAGAACTCAGCACACGGCGACCCTTAATCCCCACAGAGCTACCCATTTCTGAAAAGGCTAGGGAAACCATTGCAACTTTCCACATGGTGCGGAAGCTGCATCAGGAATTTGGTCAGGATATCTGTCGCAGCTATGTGATCAGTATGAGCGACCATGCTAGCGATATTTTAGAAGTCTTATTGCTGGCTAAAGAAGCCGGTCTGTATGACCCTGCTACCGGCATCGGCAGTTTGCACATTGTGCCCCTGTTTGAAACAGTGGCAGACCTACGCCGTTCTACAGCGGTGATGGAAGAGCTATTTGAGCTGCCTTTGTATCTATCAATGCTCAAGGGTGGTTATGGCTCGAATCAACCCGCAGAGACTGCGCTGCAGGAGGTAATGCTGGGCTACTCTGACAGCAACAAAGACTCTGGCTTTTTGAGTAGCAACTGGGAAATTCACAAAGCCCAGCAATCTCTACAAAGAGTGACTGAGAAGTATGGAGTATCCCTGCGTATTTTTCATGGTCGTGGCGGCTCTGTGGGTCGTGGTGGCGGACCTGCTTATGAGGCCATTTTGGCGCAGCCAGGCCGCAGCATCAACGGTCGTATCAAGATTACTGAACAAGGGGAAGTGTTGGCGTCCAAATATAACCTCAAGGATTTGGCGCTCTACAATCTGGAAACTGCGACGACGGCTGTCGTCCAGGCTAGCTTGTTAAGCAACAGCTTTGATGAGATTGCCCCCTGGCAAGAAATTATGGAGAAGCTGGCGATCTGCTCTAGACAGCACTATCGCGCCTTGATCTATGAAGATCCTGAGCTGGTAGAGTTTTTCCACCATGTCACTCCGATTCAAGAAATTAGCCAGCTGCAAATTAGCTCTCGCCCCTCTCGCCGGGGGGGCAAAAAGGATTTAGCCAGCCTGCGGGCTATTCCCTGGGTGTTTAGCTGGACCCAAGCCCGGTTTCTATTGCCGTCCTGGTATGGCGTTGGTACAGCCCTAAAGGAATTTATCGATGAAGGTCCCGAGGAGAATATCAAACTGTTGCGCTCGTTTTACACCAAGTGGCCGTTCTTTAAGATGGCGATTTCTAAGGTGGAAATGACGTTGGCCAAGGTTGATCTGCAAATTGCCCAACATTATGTAAATGAGCTGGGAGCCGGGGAACGGCGAGATAGTTTTCAAGCTGTGTTTGATAAAATTGCTCAAGAGTTTTACCTCACGAGCAATATGGTTCTACAGGTAACGGGTAACCAAGCATTGTTAGATGGAGACCCAAACCTGCAGCGCTCAGTACAGTTGCGCAACGGTACCATTGTTCCCCTTGGTTTTTTGCAGGTCTCCCTGCTCAAGCGTCTACGCCAGCACCGTGATGCAGCTGCTTTGGCGACGGGGGTTATTCAGTCGCGCTACAGCCGTGGTGAACTGCTGCGAGGGGCTATGTTGACCATCAACGGCATTGCTGCCGGCATGCGAAATACGGGTTAGTTTTAAAAAACCTTTGACATTTTCCCAACAACGCGTTAACTTTGTGGCGCTCTCATACTTTATCTGTAGGCGTAATCCTGCTAGGTGCAGGGTTGGGAGCTATTTTAGGATGACCGAGCACAGTCTGCAAAAAACGGTCTTTCTAAAGCGGTCTTCAGAAATTGTTAGGGACATTATCTAAGGAGTGAGTAACGATGATCAGCCTGCTTAAAACTACGCTGGGACGTTTAGGCTTGGCAGCGACTGCAGCGGCCGCACTGGTGGCGGTGGTGTTAGATGCGAAACCAGCCAGCGCTCAAGCCGCCTATGGCAGCTATGTCGGTGGTGGTGGTAGTCTTGGCCTCACCGATGATGATGAAGGTGATGGTGACGGTCTTGGTCTGGTTATTTCAGGGCGTTATAAGCTGTTGGCTGTTCCCATTTCGCTCCGTGCCCAGGCGTTTTTGCTAAATGGGGATTTGGCATTGGTGCCAACGGTTTCTTATGATTTTCCCGTTAGTTTTCAGACCGATGTGTATTTGGGGGCAGGCGTTTCTATCCCTACGGGGGATGATGCCTCACCTGTGGGTGATGAAACTGCGTTTGTGCTTCAGCCAGGTATAGACTTTGCGGTGCCAGGCAGCAATCTTGTGGTCTTTGGCAATGCTATTTTTGCCTTTGATGCCTTTGAAGATGATGGTGGTACTGCCACCGCTGTGCAAGCTGGTGTGGGCTGGAATTTTGGCAACTAACGCGTTTGAGCGCTTTAGATAATTACTCCAAAGATTTGGGAAACTCGATAACGAGCAGTGTGAAAGACACGCTGCTCGTTATTGTTTGGAATTATTTTTGTAGAACGTATGTATTGAAAAGCGATTCTCAAGCTAGGATGGGCAGTGGCAACTCACCTGATGTCATCGCATGAACAATGAAACGCCCCTAGGTTCAGTTATTCAAGGTTCCCTGAGTCAGGGCTTAGAAGTGCGTCTCCATGCCGATGTGAGTGTGGAGGATATGCGGGTGGGTAAGTTTTTGGTGGTACAGGGGGTGCGATCGCGATTCTTTTGTATGCTGACCGATGTCTCTCTGGCCACCGCTAGCCAGCGTATTTTGGCTAATCCTCCCCACCCTACCGAGCTGTTTTTACAGGAAGTTCTAGCAGGCGGTGGCACCTACGGCACCATTGATCTAGCCCCCATGTTGATGTTTACCCCAGAGAGCAGTGGGGATACGATGGACAACGATCAGCTGCTGCCGGTGAAAACAATTCCAGGGCATTTTAGCCAGGCTTACGACGCAAGTGAGCGAGACTTTCGTTCTGTTTTTGGCTGGGAAGACGATCCCCACCGCCGCAATTTTGTCATTGGGCAGCCCATCGATATGGATGTGCCCATCTGTATTGATCTAAACCGCTTTGTAGAACGCAGTAACGGTATTTTTGGAAAATCGGGTACTGGAAAGTCTTTTCTTACACGGCTATTGCTCTCAGGCATTATCAAACAGCGGGCGGCTGTAAATCTCATTTTTGATATGCACTCAGAATATGGCTGGGAGGCCGTTAGCGAGGGAGCCAACTTTAGTACTGTCAAGGGGCTACGTCAGCTGTTTCCAGGTCAGGTACAAATCTTTACCCTCGATCCAGAAGCAACAAAACGACGGGGAGTGCGAGATGCTCAGGAACTCTACATCAGCTTTGATCAGATCGATGTGGAAGATCTGGCCCTGATTGGTCGTGAGCTGAATTTATCGGAAGCCAGTCTAGAAAACGCGATTATCTTGCGGAATGAATTTGGCAAGTCTTGGATTAATCGTTTACTCACCATGAGTAACGAAGAGATTCAGGAATTTTGCGAAGTGAAAATGGGGAGCAAATCCTCGATTATGGCGCTGCAGCGCAAGCTTACGCGTTTGGCCGAACTCAAGTATATCCGCAACACCTGCCCCCATAACTATGTAAAACAGATTTTGGACTCGTTGGATGCAGGCAAGCATGTGGTTGTTGAGTTTGGCTCTCAGTCCAATATGCTCTCCTATATGTTGGCAACAAACGTCATTGCCCGTCGTATTCATGCCAGCTATGTACGCAAAGCCGATCGCTTTTTGCAAACTAAAAACCCTAGCGATCGCCCGACCCAGCTTGTTATCACCATCGAAGAAGCTCACCGATTTCTAGACCCAGCGACGGCTAAACAGACGATTTTTGGCACTATTGCCCGAGAGATGCGCAAGTATTTTGTCACTTTGTTAGTGGTAGATCAGCGTCCATCTGGCATCGATAACGAAGTGATGTCACAAATTGGCACTCGCATCACAGCCTTGCTTAACGATGAGAAAGATATTGATGCCATTTTTACTGGCGTTTCTGGTGGTCAAAATCTTCGCTCTGTGTTGGCTAAACTTGACTCCAAACAGCAGGCCCTGCTGTTGGGTCATGCGGTGCCTATGCCGGTGGTGGTACGCACACGCCCCTATGATGCCAATTTCTATGCTGAAATCGGCGCTACGGCTTGGGATGAGCTACCTGACGCCCAGGTTTTTAAGGCGGCTGAAGTGGCCAGGGCTGATTTGGGATTTTAAGAGTCGCGAACTGACGAGTCAGCCCTGGCGCAACCATAAAAAAATGGAGTTTTTCCCATAGATTTTTACCGCTGCCCCATGACTTTTTATGAAAAGCCATGGGGCAGAAGCTTTTTAGGATACCCGACTATTTTGGTCGGGTATGTTTGACGCCATTTTCAGCACCGTGATACTTTCAAATTAATCTGTCATACATCACATCACTCCCATGACCCAGGCCATCGACCGCCCGCTTACCCAAACGCTGCAATCTGCTACCTTTAGCCATCTAAAATGTAGAGAGTGCGGCACCACCTATGAGCCCGCTGCGAAGCACGTTTGTGAAGAGTGCTTTGGTCCGCTGGAGGTGACCTACGACTACGACGCTATTCGTCGTCAGGTTAGCCGTGAAAGTATTGCGGCTGGTCCCCACTCTATTTGGCGCTACAAAGCATTTTTGCCGGTTGCTAGCGACAACCCCATTGATGTGGGTACTGGCATGACACCCTTACTTAAGGCCAATCGTCTCGCGCGTCGTCTGGGTCTAAAGGAGCTTTACATTAAGAACGATGCAGTGAACATGCCCACCCTGAGCTTTAAGGATCGGGTGGTTTCAGTAGCGCTGACTCGTGCCCGTGAGCTTGGCTTTACGACTGTTTCCTGTGCCAGTACGGGTAACCTGGCTAATTCCACTGCAGCGATTGCGGCCCATGCTGGTCTCGACTGCTGTGTGTTTATTCCATCTGACCTAGAGGCTGGTAAAGTACTGGGCACATTGATTTATGACCCCACTGTCATGGCCGTTCATGGCAACTACGACCAGGTCAACCGGCTTTGTTCGGAAGTGGCTAACACCCATGGCTGGGGCTTTGTAAACATCAACCTGCGCCCCTACTATTCTGAGGGTTCTAAGACTCTAGGCTTTGAAGTAGCTGAGCAATTGGGTTGGGAACTGCCTGACCACATTGTTGCTCCTTTGGCTTCTGGTTCTCTCTACGGCAAGATCTATAAGGGCTTTAATGAGTTAGTTAAGACTGGTCTAGTTGAAGAGAAGCACGTTCGCTTTAGCGGTGCTCAGGCCGAGGGCTGCTCACCTATTTCCCAAGCCTTTAAGGAAGGTCGCGACTTTATCACACCTGTTAAGCCCAACACCATCGCTAAGTCCATTGCCATTGGTAACCCTGCTGACGGTATCTATGCTCTAGAGATTGCTAAGAAGACCAACGGCAACATTGAAGATGTTACTGATGCTGAAATCATTGACGGTATGAAGCTTCTGGCTGAGACTGAGGGCATCTTTACGGAAACTGCGGGTGGTACTACAATATCCGTCCTCAAAAAACTGGTGGAAGCCGGTAAGATCAACCCCGATGAGCGCACCGTTGCTTATATTACTGGCAATGGCCTTAAGACCCAGGAGGCTGTGAGTGGTGCTGCCGGTGAGCCTTTGTTTATTGATCCTAAGCTAGATAGCTTTGAGCGTGCTTGGGAGCGGGCAAATACGCTAAACCGTTTAGATTGGCAACAAACCCAGGTCTAAAACAATCGTAGGGGCGTTGCATGCAACGCCCCTACGGCCCCAAACCGAATCATTCCGCTCCCTTGATAAACTAATTTCTGTTTCATTTTTTGAGTTGTTGTTTTCATGGCTGTTAAAGTTCTCATTCCCACTCCGCTGCAAAAGTTCACCAACAACGAAGCCGCTATTGAGATTGGCGGTGACAATATTGTTGGGCTGTTAGATGCATTAGAAAGTAGATTTCCCGGTATCAAAGGTCGTTTGTGTGATGATAGCGGTGAGCTGCGCCGATTTGTCAATTTCTACGTCAATAGCGAAGATATTCGCTTCTTGGATGGCAAAGAAACAGCGCTCAACGATGGTGATGAAGTGAGTATTGTCCCTGCTGTTGCAGGGGGCTGATGGCAGTCTAATGCTGCTGGTCGCTAAATTTTTATCTGTACTAGGTGCTGCTATGGGACGTCGATGACAGAACGTCCGCAGCACCTTTTTTTATGAGATTTCTATTGTGAGACATTGGCATAAGATTGGTCTGGGTTTAAGCAGTATCGTTGTCTTGTTGCTTGTGTATCTGGGCTTAAGCCAGCCCCAGTGGATATTTCGGGTGGTATCTTACCTGAGTCCAGGCGCGTTGTTTTTTGTTGATACTGACCAACCCGTGATTGCCTTAACTATTGATGATGGTCCCTACACTGAGACAACAGAGGCAATTTTGGACGTGTTAGAACGTCATGGGGTCAACGCAACGTTCTTTATGCTGAGTGATGAACTCTCAGGATATGAAGCAACCCTAGAACGCTTGGTGGCTGCGGGGCATGAATTGGGAAATCATATGACGGCTGATGAATCTAGTATTGGGTTGCCAGCTGAAGAGTTTCAGAGAAAATTTATGATGGCCGATCAGGCACTGTCAGCCTACGGCTCCGCAAGCTGGTTTCGCCCTGGTATGGGCTGGTATAACAGCTTTATGCTACAGGTAGTTGAGAGCCAGGGCTACCAGTTAGTTTTGGGGTCTCTATTTCCCTATGATACTCACCTACCATCGATGCAGTTTGCCGAATGGTTCGTGCTGAATAATCTCGATCCGGGTGATATTTTAGTGCTCCATGATGGTCCCAAAGATCGTGGTAAGAGAACTGTACAGCTGCTGGATCGGCTTTTGCCAGAAATTCAGCGCCAAAACTATCGTATTGTCACCCTGACAGAGTTAAAAACCTACAGTGAGTAAGGAGCAGGGCTAATCGATCTCTGATAGCTCTTGCTGATGCATTCTGAGTGAATAGTTTGGTCCGTTAGAGCCTGTCAGCTTCTCTCAGATGAGGCGTCAAGCACCATAAGGCAGTCTTCTACAACGATGTAGGCTGTTTTACCTTTGCTAAGGGCAACCTCATATCCCCCTGTAAATGAGCCAAATGAAGGCAGAGTTAGTCGCTGAGACTGATGCTCGTGGTAAAAACAGGGTAGACGCAGACTGTCGATGGCAGACTTAAGTTTGACAACCGGGTGTATGTGACCGCAGATATTGAGATGCCCTTTGGGGATGGTTGTTTGACTAACGGGTTCATGACTGAGTAAGAGCCTGCCCAGGGATATTGACTCCGTGCTGTATTGCATGTCAAAGACTGGAGCTAGGGCGGCTCGGTCGTGGTTCCCAACAATTAAGGTGACTTGAGCATCAATGGTTTTAAGAAGCTCTGACCAGGCGTCTATAATTTCTGTGACCATTCCCTGACGGGAATGAAATAGATCGCCCAAGACAAAAATTTTCTGAGGATTGACTTGATTGCAGTGCGATCGCAACCGTTCTAGCGTTTCCCCATTGACCTGCTGTGCTATCGGAATTCCAGCCATTTGGAAGGTCTCCGCCTTGCCCAAATGCACATCTGACAGTAATAAAGCCTGGTAGTCAGGCACATATACTGCTTGATCTAGCAGCACCAGCGGTTCGCCCTGTAATAGATCCAACGGATGGCCAATTGCCATGTTGTCTATACCCTTTAAATGCTTCTAACAGCGTCTAATCGTATCATCAATACCTTGACTCTGAGAGAATAGAATTCCTTTTTTATGCGTATTGTTACTGCCGTAATTTTTCTCGAATTTCGATTGCTATAAACAGACTGTTTAAGGTGGTCTAAACCGCTTAAATGAGCTGAAATGGCATAAAACAGACTGGGCTTACGAATGAGCACCTAAGTGTTTTAGCCTAAAGTTCCGCGTTTCTTCTAATACGTCTGCTTCAATAAAATTGCTATTCTTATTGAGACACTAAAAAATCTAATTCTATAGCAAATAATATTGTTGAAATCTAAGAGTAATGTTTCTTAAAGACTGCCGATTGATTATGATTGGTCTCACTCTTTAGGGTTTGTGTTCTGCCGTTAAGGAATATTCATATCACATACAAGAGTTTAGAATGAGCACCCTGAAAAATTCTCTCGTGAAGCGTCTTCTGGAACAATTGCCACCTGAAGAACTCTATACATTTAGCGATCGCCAGGTTGCTGCTCTGTATAAATCCGAACAGTCTCTTCCCAGAAAATCCCATGCCATGCATATACGCTGGTCTGTTCCATTCCCTGGTAAAGGATTTTACTTGGTTATCTTTGCCGGTCGCGAACGTCGTTCGCGACAGCGTTTACTCACTGATAAAGAGTTTCAAGTATTGCCCAGAATTTTACTGGTCAGTGTTATGCTCTGTGGCTGTATCACCCTTCTGGGACTGGTTTATGGACAGCGGATGATTTCTGCAGCTAAGCAACGTTCAGCCTTTGAGCTAGAGACGTCAGACAATAGTGTTCATCCGACTGTTGTGCCCTTTAAGTACGATCGAGAGCAATGTGAGAACAGCCATCGAGAATGGAAGGAGGGTCAATGTGTTGATTATGAACATGATCACACATTTTAGCCATTGGCTTTAAGACACTCATCTGCAAAGGGTTAAACTCTACCGTTGGCCGAGGTTCTCTTTCATTCGTTGAATCCGCTCAAGTAAACTCTCATTGGACAGTCGAGCACTAAGACGCTCAACCAGTAGTGGAAATGCTAGCGGGGATGGTCGTTTTGTTGTCTGCCACACTACACTGTGGTTTTGCATTCGTTCTAGGGCGGTATTAAGCCGCTCTAGCTCTAGCTGCTGTTCTAAGACTTCTCGCTCTGCTTGCTTAAGTAAGAGATTCTCAGCCTCATATTTAGAAAAAACCTCGTAAATTAAGGACGCACTTACCTGAAGCTGGCTACCGGTTTTACGAGATGATGGATAGCCCTGAAATACTAGGTTTGCTACTTGAGCAATACTGCGAAATCGTCGCTGGGTCAGTTCCGAAATATTGAGACTGGATCTAATATCTCTTGCAATGTTGTTAGACTCAAAAAAGTGAGAGCTGTTTTCTTGAAAAACAGTTTTGAAGGGATACCCTTTAGGGGCCAGAATCTCAAATCCGTAGTCGTTGACTGAGACTGTAAAGGTGGCTTTTTTATGCTGAGCAAAGCGATAGGTCCACAAAAACCCCAACCCCTCATGGACAAATCGTCCCTCAAATGGAAATACATAGAGATGCTGTCCTTCACGGCTTTTCCAGGACTCAATTAGAAGTTCTTGATTCTCAGGGAGATGGGATATGCGGTCTTGGGTAGCCAAAATTGGCATCACACATTCAATTTCAGCGCTGATGTTCTTACCTGATTTTACCTGGGTGATCTGGTGGCGCAGATGATGGCTTAAACAATCTGAAATGGCTAGATTTCCGCCCGTCCAAGCTGGCACTGTTGTGGACTTTTTGCGAGTATTTTTGACATACAGCACCATGTCTTTCATCTGGAAAAATTCCAGCTGGCGACCGGCAAAGAAAAATACATCGCCTTTTTTTAGACGAGAGACAAAGCTTTCATCAACGGTGCCTAACTTACGGCGATTAGTATAAACCACCTGAATCTGCTGATTGCCCGTAATAGTGCCGATGCTGAGGCGATGCATCCGAGAGATCTGAGGTGTGGAGACTTTGTAGTATCCGTCATCAAGCACCAATTTTTGATATCGGGGGTAGGCTTTGAGGCAGCGTCCGCCTTTTTCTAGAAAATCTAGTATCCATGCAAAAGCATCATTGCTGATATTTTGAAATGCGACGGTTTGTCGAATTGACTGTAGGGTGGCGGCAGACTCAAACCCATCGCCACAGGCTAGGGTCACTAGATGCTGCACCAGCACGTCGTAGGGCAAGCGTAGAGCATAGCGCGATTCAATATCACCACTGGCCAGACCCTGGCGAAAGGCCGCAATCTCAATTAATTCCAAGGCATTGGTCGGCAGAAAAAATACCTCGGACGTACCCCCGGGTTGGTGAGCTGAGCGCCCGGCTCGCTGTAGCAATCTGGCCAGGTTTTTGGCACTGCCAATTTGCACAATGCGCTCAACCGGATGAAAATCTACTCCCAAATCTAGCGATGATGTGCAGATAACCCATTTAAGATCGCCACGTTTGATACCGGCTTCGATGGCTTGACGCTCGGTCATATTAATTGAGCCGTGGTGGAGTGCCATGGGGCACTCGGGGGCAGCAAAACTAAGGGCCTGGAACCACCGTTCAGCTTGCGATCGCGTATTGGTAAAAATCAGCGTTGATTTCTCTGGATCCAGACTATCCACTAGCTCTTGAAACAGGTGTAGCCCCAGATGCCCTGCCCAAGGGAAACTATCCACTGACTCTGGCAAAATACTGCGAATGTGTGTGTCACGACGAATATCGGACTGAATAATGACTGGGTTAGCCCCTGACCCCACCGCCGTTTGCGCCGCTTCTTCTAAGTTGCCAAGCGTGGCCGAAATTGCCCAAGTCTTTAGTGCTGGCTGTAGTAACCGTAGCTGAGCCAGACAAAGCTCTGTCTGAGTGCCTCGCTTTGAACTCATCAGCTCGTGCCACTCATCCAAAATTACTGTCCGTAAGCTACCAAAGCGCTGCTGTGCGCCTTTATAGGACAGCAGCACCGAGAGGGATTCGGGTGTGGTAATCAAAATCTCAGGTAGTTTTTTCTTTTGACGTGTCTTTTGAGACGCCTTTGTATCCCCGGTACGAGACTCCACCTGGAGTGGCCAGCCCATATCCGTGATGGGTGTCTGAATGGACTTTTCAATGTCGCGCGATAAGGCCCGCAGGGGGGTAATGTAAAGCAGCTGCAGACCTTTACCAGGATTGGCCAGCATATCGGCAATAGGCCCCATCACGGCTGCATAGGTTTTACCTGAGCCGGTGGGGACTTGAATCAGACCGCTGTTGTCTGTTAAGTAGGCTTCCCAGGTTTGTTGTTGAAAGGGTAAGGGAGTCCAGCTTTGGCGTTTGAACCAGGCCAAAACTGGCGATAGCGTGTCCGACATGTGTCTTTAACCTGGGTGGTGAGCATCGCTCACCCTACAGATGATTAACCAAAGGCACCCACGAGGGGATGGTTCTACAAGGGATATCCGTTGGTCATTATCCATTTTTAATTAAATTTCTACCGTAATCTCAGAGATGGGTTCGCTGCAATAAATCGACAGCTTACAGGCGACTTCAACAGCTTCACGAGGTGTATGGCCAAGATGTAGGGCCGCTTTAGCAAAATCTTCACCAGCACCCACGGCTTCAAATTCTGGCACCTCATATATATCGAGACCGCCATAGGTACGAAATAGCTTTTTATCGTAGGCAATTAGATAGTCATTTTCTGGGGAATGACCAGAATCGCGTTTGTTGATCCATTCACGGAACTCAACAAAAAAGTCGATGATTGCTAGCCGACCCCCATCCACTGGCCGATGATTACGACTAAACAACTCCATCATGGTGCCTTCATACCCAGTGCCCGTACTGCCAATGACCATTTCGTTTTGTTGGAAGAGCTTATTGTAAATGACTTCCTTGTCAGTGGCTTTGAGATAGCCGGCCACCAAGATGGAATCGGATGCAAACGTAATAGCGTCCTTAGTTTTACGAGCAGCAATAACGGTCATTAGGGTGGTCAAACGGTACGAAGGCTACTTTACCAGGTAGCCTGGGGGCATAGACCAGCACAACTGTCACAAGAATTGTCACACTTGTTGAGATCAACTTCACTAAACAGCTTAGAATCCTGACAGCGTAGCTGCCTTAATAAGAATGACGCCGGAGTACCTGGAACAGTTTTTTTCAAAGTCACAGCAGCAGCAGTATGTCCAACGTCTGCTGGGGCGTGTGGGGCTGACACGACGACGAGCAGATTGTTTTGTGCGGCTGTGGGCCTACCTCCAGCTAAAGCAGATGGAGTCGTCTGAACCCTTAGAACAGTTAAAGCCTATCGATAGCTGGGTGGACTGTACCTGTCGCGAAGCGGCGGCTCTGTTTTATGCCGAGTCTGAACGGGGGAGCGAACGCTCAGCTGGCATGATGCTGGATAAGCTAATGGCGTTGGGGCTGATTCATAAGCAGTTTGATGGTAATACGATTGCGATCGCAATTCCCAAACCGCCCGAACTTTATCAGGCTAGCCCTAAACCAGCTCAGGTCATCGCCGACCAGTTTGACCCACGCTGTGATGCAATTCCAATCGCTAACTTACTGGCCAGCCGCTATAACTGGATGAATAACAGTAATACGGCTGTGCCCTATCGCATTGCCGAGCTGCTGCGTCAGTGGGCTGAGAGCTATAGCTGTGGTATGCGGGTGCTACGACGTAGCGATAACCTCAATCCTGTGGGGTTTTGCTTGCTCTATCCTACGACACGAGAGTCTGAAATTCACTTTTTTGGCCCTCCCAACAAGGGGTTACATCTGAGTGGTATTTCTGATAAAGATCCTTTTACCCTGGCCAAACCTGGAGATAAAAAGTGCCGTTCGGTCTTTATTCGCAGTTGGAATATTGATTCTAACTATGAGGATCAGGCATTGCTGCTCTTAAAAGACGCTCAGACTACGCTGCAGGCTATGCAAAAAGACTTTCCTAATCTTTGTGATCTGCATACTCTGATTATTCATCGCCATTATGAGCCGCTTGCCACTGCCCTTGGCTTTCAAAAGACGGGCCTAGACAGCCAGGCTGCTATCTATTGGATGTATTTGGCACTCGATCGTTTTTTAGCCATTGATATGGAAGACTTACCACGCTTAGCGCTAAATATCTCCTAAGCGGTTCTCTGGATAACAGGTTGAGTCATGGTTGTTGTCTAGACCACTGTTGATATGCTCTATCACTGGTTAGAAACTTGCGGCTCTACTTTACCTAACCGTTAAGGGATAGGGGTTTTGTAAGCTCCAAAAGTTATATCTGCAGAGTCGTTCCATGGAACGACTGGACGTCAGGAAATAGAACCTAATTAAATCCTCATTCCTAAGTTTGTTGGTTTGCATAGGGGCGCAACAGCTCAATTAGATCCTCATTACCAGAGGTTTGAGCTGTTTCCCACACTAGGCTTAGAGTTGAGGGTTCAACCCCTGCATCTAGTAGCTGCTCTACTATGGTTAGATCACTAAATCCGATGGCCCAAAGCAATATGGGCTGATCACGCCAGCTAATGTTAGTGTCTGCTCCATTTTCAAGCAGTAGCTGGACAAATTCTGGCTGATCGTTTGCGATCGCGCTCACCAAAGGTGTCATATTCCACGTCTGATTGCCCACAATATTCACATTGGCCCCTTGCTCGACCAGTCGCTTGGCCTTGGCAATATCATCTTTGCTAATTGCTTGATGTAGCTGTGTTCTCCCCTTAGCATCTAGGGCATTTAAGCGGCGCTCAGCCAACATTTGCTGACGAATATCTGCAACATCCCACCCTGTTAGCGCGGCCAAATTATTCGCCGTCTGAGCCATCGCGCGACGATATCGCCAGCGTGATAAGCAAATATCGGACCCCATCGGACGTCTGATAACGTATCGCGCTTGGAAGTCAACCCCTGCCCATTGGGGAAATGTCCGTCCCCTGATACCAGGTTTTTGGACTAGCTGTTCTGGCAATATTTCCTTAAACCGCAGGTCTTCTGAAAAGGTATCTTGGCCATAGCGTACATGTAGCCGAGTAACAAACGTTTCTGGAGACTCATCGCTCCACCAGGCTCCCATTGATTTTAGGTCGGCCTCAGTGGGGATGGATTCAGCATTTACCGTACATGGATCACACTTAATATTGCCTCCAAACGTACGGGCTGCATATTCTAAAAAGACAGCATGGCTGTGCTCCCTATGGGCTTTTTGAAACAGTGTGTCGTAAAAGTCTCCAAAGTTATCTTGAACAAAGGCCGGAATCTCATAGCCAGATGGCCAACGGGCTTTAGACTCTGTATCTGTAGCGATGGGTAGCGTTTCATAATTTGTCGTACCAGCATAGGCAGTAGGCGACAAAATATGGACAATTAAATCTTGTTCAGCGCTAGCATTTAGGGTCCCCATACGAATGGGCAGCATATAGTCTGTGGATTCATAGTCTAAAACGATGGG
Source organism: Cyanobacteria bacterium P01_H01_bin.21 (assembly GCA_038748405.1). Lineage (GTDB taxonomy): Bacteria > Cyanobacteriota > Cyanobacteriia > Phormidesmidales > Phormidesmidaceae > Leptothoe. Next base: position 21,397 of record JBCDIX010000043.1, read on the forward strand.
ACGCAGAAACCGTTGCCCTAGCTTTTGAAACTCCTCTAGATTGACCCGTACAATCAAGAACTTCATGCCTGTGTCGATGTAGGATTGCACCATCGACGCTGCTTCTGGCCCTACCTGATAGCCGTTTAGCTGTAGCCAAGTTACTAAGGCGTCAGATTCAGCCGCACTCAAAATTGCTATATCGTATTCTCCAACCGTAAATTCATCCTCCATTGTGATGGCTGGTGCTGATTGGGCAATGGGACGATTGCCCCCGGCTTTATTGGCCTGATTGAGAAAAGAAGGCAGCGCAATCACTACCAGGGTGGCAATCATCAGGAGGGCAACCGCTAGGGCTAGCTTGCTAATGCTTGGTCGCAGCCACGAGATGAAAAAGAAAATAAAAATGGGAAGGGCCAAAGCCACAACTATTCGATACCAGCTGTGCTCTTGTCGACAGGGGCGATCAAAATATTGGGCTAGACGGGGTGAGGTAAACGCACTGAGTTTTTCTATCAATGCGCCATCCCCGATACTTACCTGATTACGACTCGGGATAACGGGAATAGGGACAATGCGGGCAAATTCTTGAACATCACCCTGAAAATCATTAGCCATCATAAAGACGCTACGATTTCCGCTGTGGGCAATGACGACCTGTGATGTCGTATTTTCTAAGGCGCTGTCTGTTCTTGCTACAAAAAGACCGCAAAACGCACGGACAGGCAATGCCAAAGCAAACCAAACAGCGACTATCGCGACTGCCTGAATCGTTAACCAACGAGCATGGGCTTGAAGCAATCGGATGAACCGTGACTGTGTCATTTAGGCAATGGCGAGTCAGCTATGTCCCACTTTTCCCAGACAGATGGCGGAATCTATCAGGGTCTAGTTTTCATAGTATGTATGGATTTCAAGGTCACACACGTTGATTCCGTACTTTTCTAGCTTGTCACCATCGGCAAAAACAGCCAAAAAATCGTAGATACAGCCACGGCTGCTAGGTAGGCTAATAATAGTCCGATCACCGTTGGCGCGAATTGCACTATCGCCTAATACATTTTCTTCCCAATCTGTAGCCGTTTGGGGAGAGGCATAGAACCCCAGCATATCGACAGAGGTTTCGTTGGTTAGCGTAAAGGTGTGCTCGGTTTCAGCATCGACCTGAGCAATGCTGTTGTGGACAGGTGCCGGGTAGCTTGTCTGGGCTAATGCCGGTATAGTCAGGCTCGTTACAGCTGTCAGCTGACCGGTCAGCACACAGGCTGCCACAGCAGCATTATGAAAATGGCTTGGACTCATTGTCGTTCAATCGATACAAAAAACAGCCACGTTAGCTTTGTAGTAAGGTACACCCGCCCACCTGCTTTGAGGTCTTGCGTGACAACTGTTTGTAAAAGCTTCAAATATGCGCATTACAGAGCAATATTTTATGGCATTAACTGTCACAGCTGTTGTGTAATAGCTGTCCTGGCTGTTGTGTAATATCTGATGTGTAGCTTTAGCCACTAAGGATGTCTGCATTTCGCCGTCCGTAGACTACACAATGATCTCTAAATATAAAGTGCCAAAAAATATGTGTTAGTCCAGCTACGCAGAGTTTGTCGAATTGGCCTATGCTCAGGTTTGTCAGATTCTAGCTTCCGCATACTATGGTTTCCCTAATTTATTGCTACTCTGTAATGTGTGGCTAAGTTAGACGCTCAAACTGCCAATCTAAGCACTTGCATAGACAAATATAGAGACTAGCAAGGCATTCTACTCAAACACTGATTTCGCCATGGCTGCTTTTGATAACGAACTTGTTCAGGTGACTCGAAAATCATTCCCCCAGTGGTCACAGCTGCTTAAATTAGGCACGTTTGCTGTAGTTGGCTTACTCACTACTCGGGCCGTGATGGCCCAGACTGAGGCGGGTGCGGCTGAGCTCGCAATCCCTGCTCCTGAAGCACCTATGGCTCAACCTGCCGTCCCTACACCAGCTCCCCAGGTTATAGAGCCCGCAACGCCAATTGTGCCATCTTCAATTGAGTCGACGGCGTCTGAACCCAACGACTACGGCACCGTTTTTGTAGAGCCTAGCCCCTCTGTTGAGTCTTTACTTGACGGCAGTCGCTCGGATGAGGCTGGCGAACCCCCTGCGGTGGAATTGATTTCGCCTGATGACTACGGTGCAGCCCAGGTTGATACAACTGATTACGGCGTTGGCGCTACGATGCCGGATGTGGTTATTTCAGAGCGCTCTAGTGGTTGTGAATACTCTGTGGGTGATAATCCGATTGCAAACGCGACCTGTAGGCAAGTAGAACGTTTAGCGGGTGCGATCGCAAACGGGATTAATCCTAGCCAGTCTCAAACAAGCACAGCCGTTTCCTTCAGCAATATTCCAGGCATTCAGCTACCGGGGGCAACAACTGCAGCCAGTCGCGACTATTACAACCAGGCGGCTAAGCCCATTGTTCAACTGCAGCTTGGCGAGAAATTTATCTTTCCCCTGACGATGCCTGCCTCAATATCATCTTTGTTTGGCTGGCGCATACATCCTATTTTTGGCGCACGACGATTCCACACAGGGACTGACTTAGCCGCCCCTCTAGGAACACCTGTAGTAGCCACCCAGTCTGGGCGAGTAACCTTGTCAGAATTTTTGGGCGGCTATGGTCTGACGGTGATGTTACGTCACAACGACGACACACTAGAAAGCCGCTATGCTCACTTATCACGTCTGCTGGTGCAGCCAGGTGAATGGGTTGAGCAAGGCGAAGTGGTTGGTTTGGTGGGCAGCACAGGTAATTCCACAGGGCCTCACCTACACTTTGAACTCCGTCAGCTGACAGCAAATGGCTGGGTTGTACTCAATCCAGATTCACTGCTTAAGCAAACCCTTGGCACATTAGCAGAAGCCCTAGGTAGCTCTTTAATCGCTCTGGGCAACCCTGAGGTGAAGGCGTTGGATAGCGGTGCAGAGGCTGTAGCCGACCTACCATTTCGCCCGGCTCAGCCCCATGCTAATTAAGCCATTGGTTAAAACACAAATACGCTACCGTTGGGTTCAACTGTGAGATTGCTCACATCCGCATCTAAGTCATTGGTCGGTTGAATAATCATATTCAGGATACCGCTGTCGTCATCCATCGTTAGAGTGGCCTGCAGTAAACCTGTGCCTGCTTGTCGATCTTTCGGAATATCTTCGTAGAAAAAGGTGAGCGTAGCAGGTACATTAAGGCCCTGGAGGGTGACATCAGAAGTCGCCATCAACGCCCGAGGCTGGGTGTCTCCTAGTGCTTCGTAGGTGATGGCATCTGCCGTCTGATTAACGATACGAATCGTCACCCCTGTTTGGGTAACTGGCACCGTTATCAAGGGTTCTCCCAGTTGGGGTTGGGCAGATAGGGGCGATTGATAAATTGCAAGTGCTGATAGGGTGAGTGCAAGTGAAAGGGCTGTCCATCGCTTAAGTTTCATCAAGGGGGCTCCTGGATAATACAGTTGGCTCTATAGAAAAATTGTATAAAGCGCTTGGAAGTCTGTACATATAGCAAACTGCTAAATGCATTCAGCAGTTTGCTGCGCACATAGCTGTTGTCACCTAGAGCTTTCAGGGATTACGTATGGCCTGAACTATGTGCGCCAAGCTATAGAGGCTGATCTGTATATTTTGCGGACGCTTCCACAGTCCCAGAGACAGTTTTGTAGTTTGCGATAAAACAAATCTCAGCCTGTTGATACTATTTTTAACTGGCAGTGATTTCTTCATAGATATCACTAAAGCTCTTACCGGAGTGAATGGACAGCAACACTGATTGACAATAAACATACTCACAACTTTGTCGCTGATAGGAATGTTGTGGAGAAACAACAACTATTAGCAAGCTATAAATGGCAACAGAGAAAATACGGAGATGTTATCAAGAAAACACCATAAATCTTTTTGTATTTACTAATCTTAGGTCTGTTGTCAAAGTCATCGCTTTATGAATTGAAATCCCCATCACTGAGAGTACGTACAATACAACAAGTATTTTGTTGTTTGAAAGTCTCAGTATTTACACGGATGGACTTCTGCTAAAGCCCTTGAGACTTCAGGATTTTTTTATAATTTAGAGAAATGAAAGATATCACATCAAGATTATTGTATCTTTTGATACTATGGGAATGTGAGAATACGGTTTTTATAAAGTGAAGAGAAAGCGTAAAACAAAGTTAGAGAGAAAACCTCTATTTTTGTTTTTTACGTAAGTTGTCTGTTGATTCAGATGACAAATGATTGGCAGTTTTTAATCCAGTCGACCCACTGATGCAGAACAACTCTGTGTTGGTGGCTAGCACATGTCAACGTTTGATTTGAGATAATACGTTTACACATTGCCGAGTCTATGGACGCCCAGAAAATCTTTTGTCAGAGCGCTATGGATGTGAACGCCTAAGCTTGTGGAATTGTTTGGTTGTCTGGCAACTGTCAGTACTAACTAATGTTGTTCCCTTTAAAGTGCTTTTAAGCTGCTTGGTAGTTAGCGTTTGCATCCGAAATAAGTCAGATAGTTGACCACTGGCTGTGATTTTGCCAGTGACAACTACTGAATAACAACTTCTTCAGTCCCTCGTAGATAAGGGTCTCACCTGTCAGTAGTGCAAATTCAGGTCTAAACGCCTGAATTGCCCTGTGTTTAGTTTTGAGATCCGGAGTTATCAGCACCATAGTTTATATGTGAGAGAAATTAAGGCATGGTTTTTACAGACTCTAGGGATCGGTTGCTCACGGTTAAAGCGGAGAACCAAGTATCGGTCTGTAGATTATTTGAAGCTCAGGTGAGAAAGCGACCTGAAGCCTCAGCAATTGAAGACAAAGGACAATGTTGGACTTATCAGACTCTAAATACCTATGCCAATCAGCTAGCCCATTATTTACGTGAACGGAGAGTTGGTCCCAATGTTTTAGTGGGTCTGTATTTTGAGCGCTCGTTCGAGATGATTGTGGGGGTATTGGCCATTCTAAAAGCAGGTGGAGCCTATGTCCCTCTTGATCCGAGCTATCCCCCAGAGCGGCTTGACTGGATGTTAAAAGACGCTCAGATTCAGGTTTTACTGACTCAGCAACCCTTAGGTTCAAATCTCCCAGGATGTGCGGCAGATGTTATTTGTCTCAAAACAGATTGGTCCATCATTGCTCAAAAACCCAAACATAATCTCACCTTGCCAACTGCATCAGATTTGCTGGCTTATGTAATCTATACTTCTGGTTCAACTGGCAAGCCCAAGGGGGTGATGGTTGGGCAACGGGCCTTGGCAAATTTTGTATCAGCCGCAAATCGAGCCTATGGTTTTGTACCAGGCGATCGCGTTTTACAATTTGCATCCATTAGTTTTGATGCTGCCATCGAAGAAATTTTTCTAACTCTGACTCAAGGTGCGACGTTAGTGCTGCGTACCCAGGCCATGCTAAAGTCAATTCCCGACTTTTTGCAGGCTTGTGAAGCTTTACAGATAACTGTTTTAGACCTTCCCACTGCTTTTTGGCATCAGCTATGTGTCTGTTTAGATACTGTGTCTTTGACCTCAACGGTTAGACTAACCATTATTGGTGGAGAACGCGCTCTGCCCCAATGGTTAACTGTTTGGAAGCGATGTGTTAGCTCCCGTGTTGCCCTCGTTAACACCTATGGACCGACAGAAACAACTGTGGTTGCAACGTATTGTTATCTAACCGGTGTGGATGCGGTCCAAGTCGATAACTTGGATGCGGTCCAAGTCGACAATATTGATGCGGTTCCCATTGGGCAACCGTTAGCTAATGTTCAGACTCATATTTTAGATCAGGGGATGCAGCCTTTGCCCCAGGGGAGCCCAGGGGAGTTATACATTAGTGGCCCTAGTCTGGCGCAAGGCTACCTAAATCGTGCCGATTTGACTGCTAAGAGATTTGTCACGCTAGCGACAGATACAGCAGAGATTCGGCTCTATAAAACTGGTGATTTGGCTCGCTATCGTGATGATGGCTGTCTAGAGTACTTAGGTCGCACCGACGATCAGATTAAAATTCGAGGGTTTCGAGTTGAGCTACAAGAGATTGAAAATATCTTAATGCAGCATCCTGCGGTACAAGGTGCCGTCGTGGTGGCTCAAGCGACTAGCCTGGGCCAAAGTCGATTAGTTGCCTATGTGGCCAACCAGCAAAAGCCTTTTATGGTAGAGCAACAGGGTTGCGATCGCACCAATCAATCAAGTTGCAGCCTGCTAGAACAAGAACAAATCAACCAGTGGCAAGCGATCCACAACGATGATCATCTAAACACAGTTGATACAGCCTGGGATAACACCTTTAACATCAGCGGTTGGACTAGCAGCTACACTGGCAAGCTACTACCCGCTGCTGAAATGCACGAATGGGTCGATAACACAGTTGAGCGCATTCTAAATCTGAGGCCAGAAAGCGTTTTAGAGTTAGGGTGTGGCACTGGATTATTGTTATTTCAAATAGCACCACACTGTAAACGCTATATTGGCACAGACATTTCAGATGGTTCTCTAGGCTACGTCAAAAAACAACTCGCCAACCAACAGCTTGCCTCTCGAGTGACCCTCAAGCTTGCGGCGGCTGACAACTTTAAGGAAATTAAACCAGGCTCTTACGACACCGTCATTTTAAACTCTGTTTTACAGTACTTTCCTAATATCAGCTATTTAGTAAATGTTTTAGAGCAAGCCGTTCGGTCAATTAAACCGGGGGGCGCGCTCTTTATCGGCGATGTCAGAAATTATTGTCTACAAGAAGCATTTGCCACATCCATAGAACTTTTCAACGCCCCAGATAATCTATCCATTCAAGAACTCAGACAGCGGATTCAAAAAAGAATAGACCAGGAAGAAGAGCTAACGGTTGATCCATCATTTTTTCTGGCGCTGCAAAAACATCTGCCCCAAATCAGTCAGGTTCAGATTTTGCTAAAGCAAAGCCAGTTTCACAATGAACTTACCCAGTTTCGGTATGATGTTGTTTTGCATGTAGGTTCCACTCCCCAGTCGATGCTCAAAACTGTCTGGACAGACTGGCATTCGTCATATGGCGATCTGACCAACCTACGGCAGCAGTTAACACAATCCCCGACTAAAGCATTAGGATTTTGCAACATCCCTAATGCAAGAGTTTCAACGTTTATCAAAGTTGCTGACTTACTTAAAGCGCCCCACCCATGGGAGCATGTTGTTGACTTAAAAACACATTTACTCAACGACAGAGAGGCTGGTGGAGTAGATCCTGAGGTGCTTAGACAGCTTGCCCATGAGTTAACTCTTGATGTAATGCTCAGCTGGCCTAGCGTAGGAGACAAAGGTGCTTTTAATGCCCTATTTAGACCAAAATCCACCGCAGCTAATGCTAACCCAGGTAACGTTGAGTTTTTGCCAGCTTCTAGACAATCAACGCAGCTTTGGTCTTTCTATGCAAATAACCCGCTCCAACCCAAAATAGCTCAGACCTTGTCGACCGAGCTGCGAGCCTATACTGAGCAGACATTACCGAAATATATGGTGCCCTCAACGTTTGTTATCGTAGAAACGTTTCCTCTCAGTGCTAATGGCAAGATTGACCACAAAGCTCTGCCCATACCTGACACCTCTCGACCAGAACTCTCGGTTCCGTTTGTCAAGCCCTGCACGTCTCAAGACGAGAAGTTAGCAGATATTTGGTCAGATGTGTTGGATGTTTTTCCCATTGGCATCAACGATAGCTTTTTTGAGCTAGGCGGTGATTCGTTACGGTTGATGCAGCTCATGACTCAGGTCGAGCGTCTATTTGAAGCCACTATTTCGTTTGCTGATTTCTTTAAGCAACCGACCATCGCTAGTCTAAGTGGTCAGCTATCACGTAAAAAGCATGCTGCCAACGCTACAGAATTTATGTCGGTTGCTCAGCTGGAGGCAGAAGCGCGTTTTACCTGTGAACCTCCATCCTGTAGTGGGTCAAAACCTCAACAACATTGGACAAAACTAAAAACAGTTTTATTGACGGGTGCAACTGGCTTTATCGGTAGGTTTTTATTGCAAGAACTCTTGCAAAGAACAGACGCAACTGTTTACTGTTTGGTGCGATCGCAAACCATCACCAAAGGTCGACAGCAGCTGCAACAGTCGCTACGCAAAACTCTACCTAACATCGGTGCGTTTAATGACAGAATTCAACCCCTAATCGGTGATTTAACCCTCCCCAGAATGGGATTAACCCAAAACCAGTTTAAACATCTGGCGGAAACTGTAGATGTTATTTATCACAGCGCTGCCAATGTAAATCTGTTTTATCCGTATGCAACCTTAAAGCCAACAAATATAGTTGGCACTCAATCTGTATTAACCCTAGCTAGCCAGAGCAAGCTCAAACCCGTTCACTATGTCTCAACATTAGATGTGTTCGAATCGCTGGCAACAACCCGTCCATCTATCATCTATGAAAATGACAACATCACCCAAGGAATAGGAATTTCAGGAGGCTATGCCCAGAGCAAATGGGTGGCAGAGCAACTTTTTAAACAGGCCACAACAGCAGGCATTCCTATCTGTATTTACCGTCCAGGTATGGTCTCTGGCCATACCCAAACAGGACTCTGTAATTCAACAGATCTAATGTGTCGTTTTTTAAGCAGCATCATCCAGCTCAAAAGTGTACCTGATTTAAATTGGGCGATCGATATGACCCCAGTGGATTACGTTAGTCAGGCTATAGTCCATCTCTCACTGCAGCCACAGTCTTTTAATCAGGCATTTCACCTAATTAATCCCAACCCATACCCACTTTCGCGTCTTGTCGATGAACTCAAACAGTTGGGGTATGGCGTCGAATATACGGCCTATGACCAGTGGCAAGACAGCATACGCAATCATCAGACAGCCCTGAGCCCACTTGCAAAAATCATCACCGAAGTGCTGCCTGGACATTCCCTGACTCGCTTGGAAATGTGGTTAGCAGGCACCCAGATGTTTGACTGTCAAAACACTCTACAAAGCCTGAGCCAGACTGCCATCAGCTGTCCAGCAATCGATATTTGTCTATTAGAGAAGTATGTGAAAAATCTGAACCAGCGCTTGATGCCCCAGCATCAGTGAATATCTAAGCGGACAGTTTTCAAACATGTCTTTTGACAGTGTTGATTTCTGTTATGTGTCAACCGATTGTTACCCCATAAGGAGAAACCCCATGCAAACGTTGGAAGTTAAGTATGCTAACTATTCTGATTGGGATCCTCAAAAGTACCTACAGGAATACTATTCAGGCATCATGCCAGATGAACAATATTGTTTAGAGTTTTTAATCGAGTCTCTAAAGCGCAGTGACCCTGTATCGGTTGCTTTAGATTTTGGTAGCGGCCCGATTATTTCCCACATTCTCCCGTTAGTAACTAAAGCCAAAGAAATTCATGTATCCGAGTATGTAGAGTCAAATCTGGTCGAACTAAGAAAGTGGTTTTCTGCTGATGGATCTGCCTACGATTGGCGACCATTTACCCAAGAAATCTTGCGCTTAGAAACTCACCAAACCCCTGGTGCTTCAGATGTAGGGCGAAGGGAAACAGAAACCCGTGAAAAGGTCACTTATGTTACACCAGGCGATGTTAGAGACCCCAACCCCCTAGGAGAAGCTAAACGCAATTTTTATCCGCTAGTGACCGCCCATTATTGCGCAGAGGGTATCAGTCTCAATAAGGACGAGTGGCGTACCTATATGAGGAATATTATGAGTATGGTCAAACCTGGCGGCAGGCTAATCACATCAGCCTGTGGTTCTGGCAGCTACTACCGAGTTGGTGAGAGTTGTTTTCCATCTACGGAGCTAAATCCTCAGGATATACTGAGTTGTTTTTTAGACAATGGTTTTGTTAATCTTGATATTCGTGTTAGGGATTTACCCGAGTATTCAGAACAGGGATTTTTCTATACAATTTTTGCATGTGGAGTCAAATCTCCTGATACTTGAGTTTATGTAAAAGATTTCAAGTCTTATATCCAATCTCTATAGGCACCTGAGTTGGTCTGCCTCCATAATAAGAAAGTGATATCATAATGGGTCGGTACCTATAGTTATCCACTTTTCTTGTTGGGCACTATAGCCGGTATAGCTAAATCGAGCCTTTACTAATGACATTGCAAAAATTGGTAAAGTATCTCGACTCTACTTTCCCTGTAGTGTTACTTCAGAGACGTTATGGCTGTGGACCAAAAACAGTGCCAAACATCACGTGGGACGCCTTTGAGCGTTGTGCTTGTCGTTCCTTTTGTGTTGCAAATTTTCTCAGCCGTTGGCCTCGTTGGCTATTTGTCCTTTAAAAATAGTCAGAGAGCCGTTAACAGCTTAGTTTTACGTCTCAGTGATGAAATTAGCAGCCGTGTGGATCAGCATTTAGATGACTATCTATCGCTTCCCCATGAGCTAGCTGAAGTTACTGTTGACAACTTATATACAGGAGCAATCGACGCCAGGGATTTTGAGGCTGCGGGGCGTACCCTGTGGCAAAAGGCACAAACGTATCCAGATATCAACTTTATTGGCTATTACCTAGAGTCTGGCGAGGGTGTGGGAGCTGGACGATGGCTTGAGGACGAAGACGTCACTATCGTAGAACATTCACTTGCGGATGGAAAAGACTACACCTACCGAACTGACGATAGCGGAAATCGTACTGATATATTAGATGCTACTGAATATTATGCTCCTGAAGACCAGTGGTATATCGACGCTGTTAATGCCGGTCAGCCCACCTGGAGCAGCATTTATACGGCAGACGGGTTTGAAGGCTATGTCGCTGCCGCAGCAGCTTATCCTTTATTTGATAAGCAAGGAACCCTGTTAGGGGCGTTAAGTATCGATCTGCTTCTCAGTGATATTAGTAATTTTCTAAAAGAATTAGACATTAGTCCTAACGGTAAAGCCTTTTTACTTGAGCGCAACGGGCTGCTGATTGGAAACTCTAGCGACGCTAGAACATATCATGTGGTTGATGGTGAGACCCAGCGCCTAAATGCGTTGGAAAGTTCTGACCCTATAATTCGAGCGACTGCCCAGTATCTGAAAACTGAATTTAACGGATTTGATAATATCCAAGCCAGCCATCAGCTAGAGTTTCGTCTGAACGGCGATCAGGAGTTTGTTCAGGTCGCTCCCTGGCAGGATGAGTACGGACTGGACTGGCTGGTAGTAGTGGTTATCCCAGAGTCTGATTTTATGGGGGTAATTAATGCAAATACCCGTAACACCATCATGCTCTGTTTTATGGCCTTGGTGACTGCGACAGTGTTGGGGATTTTGACATCACGGTGGATTACGACTCCCATTCAGCGATTAAATCTAGCCAGTCAGGCCATTGCTACAGGAGATCTTGGCCAAACACTCCAGGTAAAGGGAATTCGAGAATTACGTGGGCTGTCTGCCGCATTTAATCGGATGGCAGAACAAATCCAAGACTCTTTTGAGCTGTTAGAAACTAGGGTGGCTGAGCGTACGATTCAGTTAGCTGATGCTAAAGATGCTGCGGACACAGCTAACCATGCAAAAAGTGAGTTTCTGGCTAATATGAGTCACGAACTCAGAACGCCGCTTAACGGTATTTTAGGCTACGCTCAAATACTGCTACTTCAAAAAAATCGTTCTGATAAAGAGCGAAAAAGCATTGAAACCATCGCCCAATGTGGCAATCACCTTTTAACCTTGATCAACGATGTTTTGGATATCTCAAAGATCGAAGCTCGAAAGCTTGAGTTGAATCCTAAACCGTTTCATTTTCCATCTTTTTTGCAGAGTGTTATTGAGATCTGTCGTATTCGAGCCGATCAAAAAAACCTACTGCTAGGGTTTGAAACACTTGATACATTACCTCCGGGTATTGTTGCTGATGAAAAACGTCTGCGTCAGGTGTTGTTAAACCTCATTGGTAATGCGGTTAAATTTACGGATGCGGGAAATGTTACATTACGAGTTGGTGCTCGGACTGATTCTCAAGATTCAACCCTGACGACTCTTCATTTCATGATTGAAGACACTGGGGTTGGCATTGCGACCCAAGATCTTGAAAAAATCTTCACTCCTTTTGAGCAAACCGATAATACAAAGTATGTAACTGAAGGAACAGGGTTAGGTCTGGCCATCAGTCAGAAAATTGTAGAACTGATGGGTAGCCGCATTTGCGTTAAAAGTACCCTCGGTGTGGGAAGTCTTTTTGAGTTTGAAATCTCTTGTCCTTTAGCGGAGGACTGGATACAGGCTGATTTGCAACAGCCAGGTGTGGGGCAACTGGTTGGATATACGGGTAAACGTAGGAAAATATTAGTGGTCGATGATCGATGGGCAAATCGTTCGGTAATTGTCAATCTTTTAGAACCGCTTGGATTTGATCTGCTTGAAGCAGAAGATGGTCAAGAGGGAATCACAAAAGCACAGTCTTTTTTGCCAGATTTAATTATTACAGACTTACTGATGCCCAACTTAAGCGGCTATGAGCTGCTTGAACAAATTCGAGGGCTGTCAGAACTCCAGTCAGTGCCGGTGATTGCATCCTCAGCTCATCTGTCTGGGGGGGATGAAGCTGCCAGTATCCAACATGGATTTAGTAGTTTTTTACCTAAACCGATAAAAGTTCAAGAGTTGATCAAACAGCTTCAGCAAGTTTTGCAACTTGATTGGCATTATCAACTTAAATCAGAAGAAACCTTGTCAGGTCACGTGAGTAGTGGAATGTTTGTTCCCCCTGCAGATGTGCTTAAGCCTCTCTATGAAGCGGCTGAACGGGGATATATTGCGGATATTCAAGCTGAGATTGCCCAGCTACAGGTCGCTTATCCGGACTCGAAAGCATTTATTGATAAATTGTTAAAACTTGTTGATGAGTTTGATGATGAAGCGATTGTGCAATTAGTAAAACCCTATGTAAACCTTTAAACTAGGTGGTCTCCTTTTAGGGATGCATCAACTTTTGGGCAGTCTAAGTTTACTAGACTAGAACATGCTTGTCTTGAAAGCCCTTTGAGTTCCTCTCATTATTTTTTTCCGGACCTCGCTAGATTATGTTGAACTCTCATCAAAGTGAGATTTTGATTGTTGATGACATCCCTACTAACATCAAGCTTCTCTATGAGTTCTTGCAGCAATCTAACTATAGAGTCTCAATTGCAAAAAATGCGGAAAGCGCCTTTAAAAAGTTAGAGAAAATTGTACCGGATCTGATTTTATTGGACGTAATGATGCCCGGTATGGATGGGTATGAGGTCTGTGAGAAACTAAAGCGCAATCCTGAAACTCGAGATATTCCCGTTATCTTTATGACTGCTCGGACTGATGAGGTGGATAAGGTAAAGGGGCTCAGTATAGGCGCTGTTGACTATATTACTAAGCCCATTCACCCTGATGAGGTTCTCGCTCGGATTAAGGTTCACTTAACGCTTAGACACACGCAAATGCAGCTGCTTAGTGAGATCACTGAGAGGAAGCAAACAGAAAAAGAACTCCATGAGGCTCTCGATGAACTTAAAAGGGTTCACATCCAGCTGGTGCACAATGAAAAAATGTCGAGTTTAGGGCATCTTGTGGCTGGTGTTGCCCATGAAATTAATAATCCGATAAATTTTATCTACGCCAATCTTCACCACGCTGAACACTATGTGGAAGAGCTATTAGACATTATTAGGCTTTATAAGCAGCATTTTCCAAATCCACCAAGAGAAATTTTAGATAAATCGGAAGAGCTAGATCTGGATTATCTTCAGAAAGACCTGGTTAAAATTTTGAATTCCATGAGTCTTGGCACTAGCCGGATCTGCGATATTGTGCTTTCTCTGCGGAAATTTTCGCGGCTTCACGAGTCAGAGGTTAAGTGGGCTGATATTCATGAAGGCATCGACAGTACCCTGACGATTTTGCAGGGAAACTTACAGCGTAGCGGTTATCCTGATATCCAAGTGATTAAGGCGTATGGTTCATTACCGTTGATTGAGTGCTACGCGGGACAGCTTAATCAGGTATTTATGAATCTGTTGAGTAATGCTATTGAGGCCATAAACGAACGAGACACTGGCCGTACGGTAGCAGAGGTCTCGGCTGAACCTAGCACAATTAAAATTACAACCGAAGTTAAGGATAAATGGCTAATAATTCAGATTGCAGATAATGGCTCGGGTATTCCTAAAAGTTTGCGATCGCAAATTTTTAATCCCTTCTTTACCACTAAAGATGTTGGTAAGGGGACAGGTATGGGGCTTTCCATCAGTCACAAAATTATTGCCGAAACCCATAACGGAAGACTTTGGTGTGAGCCTAATTTAGACCAGCAAGGGACTCAATTTTTTATTGAAATTCCCATCCCGCTGCATCAAGTTTCTAGCCCGTTGGGTTCAAAACAGACATCTAGGTCTCAGGTTTAGAAGCCCTCTGTCAATCAGGACAAACGTCGTAAAACCTAGTCAAACCTCAAAAAACCAACAAATCTTTATTTATTAGGTCTCTGGGCAACTAATGTTGCTAACATCTGCAGTAGCTATAGCTTAGTTGATATCCTGTCTGCATTATTTGGAGGGCACATGGGGACTTGGATTAAGGAAACTGATAAAGCCATTTACCTGATGGAAGGTGGCCACTACCGTCAGAAAATTGACAAATCCCCACGTCAGGGCGAAGTAGACGGTGAAACTTTTTTTCGCACTCAGCAGCTTAAGGAATGGCTTAACAGCGACGATGCTCCGGGGTTTTTTCTAGTGTCAGTGGGGACGGGGACCGACGAGCCGCTGCCAAAGCCGGTGGCGCCGCCACCGCCACCGCCCGTGACACCTCAACCAGCCGCTAGCCAGAGTATTACAATCACTAAAGTACCTAATCAAGTCAAAATTTATCACCCCTATCAGCTGGCAGGCACCACCAGCGATGATCTAGCGGGTAAACAAGTAAATCTATACGTTGACAACAATCAAAAGCCGATTGCTACAACGACGGTCAATGTCAATAATCAGTGGGCATTTCAATCTGTCTTTTTGGCAGTTTCCAAACCTCAGCTACGTCGGCTGAAGGTTGTTGCTGGCCAGGCTACAGATATCGCATCCCTTACCCTTACCCCCTACATTGAAAAACATCCAGGGGCTCAAAAGCTAGCGCTGAGTGCAAGCGTTGGCTCTCGTGGTGCCAATCGTGCCAGTGATGTCAAACTTGTGCGAGATCGCCTGGTGGCCCTAGGGTATGACTTTGCTAAGGGTAGTTCCATCAACAACCTAATCCAGGCGATTCAGCTGTTTCAGTCTGCTATCTCGGGGAGTACAACGCTGCGGGGGGATGGGCGAGTGGATGTGGGGGGTGGAACCCAAGGATTTCTTGAGGCTGCTAATGCTCCCCAGTGGATGCGTATGCCTGGCCAAGGTGTAGGGTTTTATAACGTAGAAGTGTTAGACCAGCCAGGGGATACCCACGACTATGGTATCGACTGGATTAGCAATGTGATTCGCGCTGCCGGTATTCACTATGAACTGGCCTATCGCAAAAATCGCTCTGATGTTGCTCCGATGGCCGTTAATGATGTGAGTTTACCAAAAGGTGGGCGTACACCAGACCATTCTGGGCATCAAAGTGGCAACGCTGGTGATATCGTCCTGCCTCGTAAAGGCGGGCGATTTGGCGGCACGCGGTGGACAAATGAAAATTATGATCGCAACGCAACTGAGGCAATTCTTAAAGCGATACGCGCCCAGCCCTGGGTGGATAAGAACACTCTGTACTTTAATGACCCGGCTTTAATTAGCAAAAGACTGTGTCGACGTGCCAGCGGTCATGACGATCACATCCATTTTGAAATTAACGTACCTCCTCAAATCTAACGCTCAGGTACCGACGGGTTGGCTAATGCTGTGCTGGAAGATGGCGTGCACATCTAACAATAACAAGGTGCGATCGCTATCTGACTCAATCGCCATGTGGCTAATCCAGTTTGTTTTGTGATCAAATGGCGTTTCCAGGGAGACTGGCTTAAACAGTATCATCGGCAGCTCCACCAGATCAGGGGGTTCATTGAGCGTAATTCCCCAGAGTTCTCTTTGAGGATCTTGCACTACCACCAAGAAAGGGGCATCGCGAGAAGAGACAGGGGCAGCTTTTACCTTGGAGGTATAGCTAAGCTCTCGGTGCAAATTTAATAGTCGAATTGTGTGAGAGCCTAGCTGTACCAACCCGATGCCTACCGTTCCTCCCTGGCTGGGGGGAGGGCAGTTAACAATTTTTAGAATGGCGCTGACAGGCAACACAAACCAGTAGCCCGCCACTTCAAACGTGATAAATTTTCCAATCTCTGGTGTTTTTATATCCATAACCCCTTTGAGGCTGCACAAAACATTAGTTCGTCGCTAGAACATTATTTATCGATTTCAGTA
Source organism: Cyanobacteria bacterium P01_H01_bin.21 (assembly GCA_038748405.1). Lineage (GTDB taxonomy): Bacteria > Cyanobacteriota > Cyanobacteriia > Phormidesmidales > Phormidesmidaceae > Leptothoe. The sequence continues at coordinate 37,759 of JBCDIX010000043.1, forward strand.
GCTGAGGTATGAGATAGGGTTTTGTCATATACTCATTCGCCCCTAACTTTTTTGCTAGCTGACGATGTTTATCACCTGTGCGAGAGGTCAGCATAATGGTTGGCACTGAGGCAATGTCAGGCATTTGCTGACGGGCTCTGAGAAATTCAAAACCGTTCATTCCAGGCATTTCTAAATCACATAAAATGGTCGTCACCTGATTTTGCTCTAGCTTTTGCAACGCTTCACCCCCATCCTTCGCCTGGACAGTCAAATAGCCTGCTTTTTGTAGCCCTTGAGCTAGGGTATTACGAACCGTAATCGAGTCATCAACAATCAAAATGATTTGTTTCCCTGAGGTTGTTGGCTTTGGTTTTTGTCGGGATGACAACACCACGGATTGATCAGAAGACTGAAATGAGCGCTTTAGAACATCTATGGTTAGAACTCCCCCATCAATCACCAAACTAAGACGCCCGTCGGGGAGAATGCTACAGCCGTATAGATAGGGAGGAGCTGCCTCCATCTCTCCTAAGGAACGAATGACTAGTTCCTGTTCCCCCAGCAGCTGTTCGCTTTCTAAACCCAGCAGATGATCTTTGTGACGCATCAAAATAATTGGGTTAGGAGTATCTGAAACGGGTTTGCTTTCTTGCCAGTGACTTTTGGGAAGCGTCGCGTTATAGCTCAAAGCATCTGAGAGTGAAACAACTGGAACTAAGTATTCTGATTCCTCAGCCTGCCAGCTTAGGACTTTACTACCGCTGCGGGTACTAAGCTGTTCAGGGCGAGGAATCAAGATTTGCTCAATCGCATCGGTCATAAAGGTATACAGTGATTCACCCGACTGACACAGCAATAGTTTTGCAATGGTTAAATTGGTTGGGATTTCCAGGGTGAAACAGGTTTCTAAATGGGGTTTGTGGGTAACGGTTACTCTACCCTGGAGGGCCTGGATCTGGGCACGTACAGCGTCCAATCCAAAGCCTCGTCCAGACAGGTCATCTAGCTGAGTGGATGTGGAAAATCCAGGCTCAAAGATTAGATCACTGAGCTGAGCTACAGTTAGCTGCTCTGCCGCCGCCGCCGTAATCAACTGACTATAGATAGCCCGTTGTCGAATCGCTTCGAGGTTAAGCCCTCGGCCGTTATCTCGAACAGTAATGGTCAAGTATTGCCCTTCCTGCCTGGCCGATAAGCAAATTTGGGCGTCGTCTGTTTTACCCTGCTGGCTTCGTTCCTCAGGCCTTTCAACCCCATGGTCGAAAGCATTACGCACCAAGTGTAAGAGTGGCTCATACAGCTTGTCGGCAATTACTTTATCGACCAGTACGCGGCCTCCTTTAGTTATTAGCTCTACCGGTTTACCCTGCTGCGCCACCAGACGCCCTAATGCCTGATGAAAGCGCTGAAATACACTGTCAATCGGCTGCATTCTGGCGTTGACAACGGTCTCTCTCAGGGTATTGATCAGCCTCTGTTGCTTTTCTGTTGTCTGAGTACTCTGACGTGCAAATAACTCAATTGCCTCGGCACTCTCTATTTGCTGCACCAGGGTGTCCAACGACGTTTGTATTTGCAGCTGCAAATCATTGTAATTGTCTAGCTCTAGCGTATCAAACTGATGTTCGGTGGTTTGCTGAGAGGTCTGTGTCAAAGCGTTGGCACTTGCCTGACTTTGTAACTTGGTCAGCTGTTGCTGCTGAGCAGCTAACCGGTTGAGTAGTTCTTTGGTGATATTGACCAGCTGAGAGTTATGGAGTGCCTGTCGATTTTGCTGGGTTAGAAGGTCGCCAATGACGTAATCGATCTGTTCCAGGTGATCTACTGAGATCTTAAGACTAGAACTACGGGGTGTAGAAATAGTTGTAGGCGTGCTACTAGAGCCAGGCTTAGGAAACGGAAAATCCTGTAGCACAGGACCATCAGGCAGATTGTCAATAGCCTCTACAACAGATGCAGGTGGCTTTATTGCAAATAAATTATCAAATGTCCCTTCATTTGCTCCTTCATTTTCAGAGGCTTCAGCCATACTTGAGCTGAAGGTTGAAGCTGGCTGTGGCTTTCCTTCAGTCGTTGGAGATGGGGAGGCAGTACCTGGTATGGGTTGGTTTAAGACATTCCACACCTGACCCAGCCAGTTGCCTTTTGCAGACTTGGGGCGTGACCCTAATTTTTTGAGCATGAGACTGGGTTCGCCACCCTGGGTGCGGTCACCTTCGAGCACTAAATGCTGGGCCGAACGATAGTCATCTAAAGCAATCTGAGCGATTTGTACCACCAGCTCAGGTCGATAGTCTAGAGCCTTGAGCGTGGCTTTGACAATCTCTCTAAAGCCAGGTAAGTCAAATGACTCAGCCAACCCGTTAAAGACATCAGCATGGGAGCGTAATAGGGTGGCTAAAGTTTCTGGATCGGGTGTTTCCAGGGCGTCTTCTAGCTCTTGAAGACGTTTGGCAACGCCTTTTTCAAAAACCGATCGAGTGATGTCTACACCGAGCTCACCTGATGTTGGCAGATAGCCATCTTGACCAAACCGATTACCGAGATGTTTTTCTAATTTAGAAACCACATCCGCCATTCGGTTGAGAATGCTAGTCTCATCAATCTGAGCTTCGGCTATTTGAGCTGAAAGCAACAGCTGCAAACAGCCATATCCCTCAAAAATTAGGGACTCTATGGCTGTTGTTAGGGTGGCGTTTGGATTACATAGGGCCCGAAACGCATTCTCTAGAGAATGGGTGGTGGTCTTGATATTGTCCAAACCGACGCTAGCGGCTGCTCCCTTTAAGGTATGGGCAATCCGCATCAGTGCATAGACTTTCTGGACACCAAATTCTTGGTGCAGAGTTTGTAGCTCACTATCCATCTGCTGAAGCAGCTCGGAGGCTTCTTGGAGAAAATAGGAAGGTACTGGCTGAGAGCTGACAGAATCAGAAGTCATCATTAGCGGAAAACGAGATTGTTATGACATTCACAAGTCTTGTGGCGATCTGCTGCTAGGAACCAATCAGAGCACCACACTGCACGACATATAGAACAACAATTATGTACCCGTCCCAGCTTGGAGTGCTTTAGCCGTTGTTAGCAGCTGATGAATAGACTGGGTCAACTGTTCTGAGTTTTTAGAGGTTTGGTTGGCTGTTTCGGTGGCTTTTGTCACTGAAATAGTCACTCCCTTAAATTCAGCCGCTTGTTTGTGAGTAGCTTGGTTGATTTCTTCGATTAAGCTACTAATTTGGCTGGTGGCTTCGACAATTTCTGTCAAATTCCGCCGGGTGCCTGTCACTAGATTTGTCCCTTCAGCGACTTGTTGGATACCGGTTTCCATTGCGGTTGATACTTCCGCTGTACCTACCTGGATTTCCTGTACCAGCTGTTCAATCTCGGTGGCGGCTTCGGCAGACTGACGTGCTAGCGATCGCACCTCATCGGCCACTACAGCAAACCCTCGACCATATTCACCCGCGCGGGTTGCCTCAATGGAAGCGTTAAGCGCCAGCAGCTGGGTTTGAGTTGTAAAGTGACTAATCAGATTAACCACCTTTGAGATTTTCTGAGACGACTCACTCAGACGTTTAATCCGCTGGTTTGTATCTGCCACAGTAGAACGGATGGTCATGATGCCGTCCACCGTTCGGTTCATGGCGGTATCGCCCACACGCACCGTTAGATTTGCTTGCTGTACTGCGGCCTCTACCTGCTGAGCGTCACCCACGACGCCTTCTGAAAGCCGCGTCAAGTCTTGAACTCGCTTGAGCACCTGAGTCAGGGCAGCCGTTTGCTGACTGATAGATACGGCATTGAGCTTGGAGGTTTGACCCACCTGGTCGGCGGCTTTTTGCACCCCTAAAACAATCTTGGTTAAGGCCGCGTTTTTGGCCTGGAGTTGGTCTAAATATTCTCCCTGCTGCAGTGCCAGGTTAAGCTGTGCCCCAATGCGATGAATAAACTCTACTTCAGCCTCCTGCCAGTTTCGCGGACCGCGACACTGGTGTACACAGAACAGACCCCAAAGAATATCGCCCTTGAGTAGGGGCACCACCAGACTGGCCCTTACCTGCAGCTGAGAAAGCAGCTCCACCAAGCAGTCTGGCAGGTCTAGAGTGGTGATATCGTTGACTACCCAGTACCGTCCTTTACGGTAGTTTTCGGCTTGGCTTTCACCAAAGCAGTGGTCCTGCACTTTAGCCGCCATGGCAGAGAAGACATCTTGGGCGACATCTTCCACCACAAATTCGCCCACCGTGTAGTTGGTTGACACATCAAACTGATACATGCCCACTCGGTCAGCATTGAGCAGTTGGCGGATGTCGCGCACGGTTGCTTTGAGGGTTTTGGGCAGATCGGTTGTCTTGCGCAGCCGTTCGGTGATCTTTGTAATTAATCGTTCTTGGGTTGCGACTTGTTCTAGTTGTTGGTTTTTTTGTTTAACCTGGTCTAGGTAGTCAGCCTGCTGGAGTACCAGATTGAGCTGAGCCCCAATCCGTTTGGCAAAGGCTACCTCAGAGTTTTGCCACTCTCTTGGGCCGCTACACTCATGCACACAAAACAGACCCCAGAGAATGTTTCCCTTTAACAGAGGCACGACCAAACTGGCCCGCACCCGTAGCTCTGAAAGCAGTTCCACCAAACAATCGGGCAGATTGAGAGCCGTCACATCGTTAACGACCCAGTGGCGACCCTTACGATAGTTCTCAGCCTGATCTTCGGCAAAACAATGGTCTTTTACCTTAGCCGCCATGGCAGAAAAGACGCCCGGTGCTACATCTTCAACGACAAACTCTCCGACGGCGTAGTTGGTGGCTACATCAAATTGATACATGCCTACCCGGTCGGCCTTAAAAATTTGACGAATGTCGCGCACCGTCGCTTTTAATGTTTCCGATAGGTCAGTACTCTTGCGCAACCGCTCAGTAATTTTAGACAACAGCTTTTCTTGCACCGCCATGTCGTTGACCCGGTGGCGATACTCAGCCTGTTCTAGGGCCAGCCCTAGCTGACTAGAAATCCGTTGTACAAAGGCAACTTCAGACTCTTGCCACTGACGTAGCCCGCTGCACTGGTGAACGCAGAGTAATCCCCATAGCCGACCTGCTTGTAACAATGGCACGACCAAACTAGCGCGGACCTGAAACTGAGTCAGAACATCTAGGTGCCGCTCAGGTAATCCCTGGGTACGAACATCCGCTGCAACCCAGCAATCTCCCTGGTGGTAGGCATCGAGCATTGCGGGCTCAAACCCATAGTCTTCCACTGGCACGTCTTTCATAAAGACAAAATCACCGTGGACGTTCTCAGCCATGATTTCACCACGGCCCTTATGCTTTGGAGCAAACTTCAAGATAGCGACCCGATCAGTTTTGAGAAACTGTCGTAGTGTTCGGGTTACGGTGTCAAACACCTGTTGGGTGTCGGTGGCGATGCGAATAGTCTGTACTAGATTGGTAACTAGACGCTCGCGAATGACTTCCTGCTGGCTTTGATGCTGCAGCTCATGGGTCTGCAGCTTGAGGGTGAGTTCGGTGACCACCTGATAGAGTCGGGCAATTTCATTGTCTCTCCACTGACGCGGTCCCTTACAGCTTTGTAGGACTAAGAGACCCCAAGCTTGCTCATTGACAAAAATGGGTACGCTCAAACTCGCCTTTATCTGAAAGCTTTGGAATAGCTGCATTTGATAGGGAGTGACGGCATCGTTAGCTACATTAGTGATGCTAACAACGGCTTGCTGCTGATAAAGCTGATGGGTTTCTCGACCAAAGGTCAGGGCTGGTAAAGACTGGCCTAGGGCGGGGCTGTACCCCGTGGTTAACGCTTCAGCAATGACGGTTCCTTGGGCTTCGGACTGAAATTGATAAATCAGTGCCCGGTCGACTGCAAATCGCTTACGTAGCTCGGTCACAGTGATTTGGTACAGATTTTCGAGATTGGCGGCTTGGGCCATAGCATTTGCGATCGCAAATGGTCGTTTGTTCTGGCTGCGGGGAAACGGCACGGACTCAACGGCTAGTGCAACTTCGGTCGGTGGCTCCGCCGGGCTCAGCGTCAGATCATCCGCCGTCAGCATCAGCTCTGGATAAGACTCCGACTCTTCTGCAAGGGAGTTGTCAACTGTTGTCAATAGTTCTTCAGAACTGGTGTTAGTAATGTCCGCCATAGGTATCTTGGTTGTCCTATTAGTGTGTAATTTCAGCAAATGTGTCAGCTAAAGCATTAGGCCAGCTTTTCTCGAGTAAAAGAAGCTATCGAGAGAGATTAAGGAGGCCCTTGGAGTGATCGTTCAACAATCACATCAACATCCAGTACCGTGCCGCCGTGGTTGGGTAAATAGCCCATAACAAACGGTGCCAGTGTGGTCGAATCCAGCTCAGTAGGCAAATGAAGTGTTTCAGGGGCTATCTTTTCCACATCTTCTACCTGTTCCACCATCAAACCGATTTTGCGATTTCCTGATTCGACAACAATAACCATCGGTTGCTCTAGAAAGGGTGTTTGATTCCATAGAGGAGCAGAGCCCACCAGTACATTGAGGTCTGTCAGCCACAGAATTTCACCCCGCCAGTTACAAACACCGAGCAAATGGGCCGGCACCTCTGGCACCGGCAAAATCTCTATGGGTTCTAACTGCAGTACCTCAGCAATTGTCTCTAGCGGCAGTAGCGAACCATTCTTGCCTGAAAGCTTAAACCTCAGAAACCGTTGACGTGTATCCTCAGGAATTGGTTCAAGCCCCAGTGGATCGATCAGAGTTGAAGTCTCTTGGAAAGCTGACTGTAGTTGATTGACAGCAGTTGATACCATAGCTGAGGGAGTCAAAAAATGTGCCGCTTAATTTATTCATACCGACAAGTTCCGATGTTGAGCGCCACACCAGAGCTTGAATCGTTAATAACTATCGTTTAGCCAAGTTGCTAAACAAATTAGACAAATGGTAGAAGATTACCTTGAGAAATATCGTTGGATGCCTTGTTATGGCTGGGTGGCAGGTGTTTATTGAGCACCTTTAAAACCCGTTTCTCTTTGACAGGTTTGCTAAAGAATCCTGACGCACCAACAAATCTGGCCCGGACTCGATCAATAATGCCGTCATTGTTGGTGACAATAATGACCGGAGTTTTGCGAAAGGTAGATGTCCGTCGAATTTGACTACAGACCTCATAGCCATTGGTAAAAGGCATGACTAAATCTAAGAAAATGAGTTTAGGTCTAAGCTCTAACAGCTGTGGAATCGCCTCTAGTGGCTCACTGATATTGTTGTAGCCATAGCCTGCCCCCCTAACAATCTCTGCCATTGCCTGACTGTCTAGCGGACTGTCGTCAACGTAAACCACCGTTGATTCACTTGATGTCGTCTGACTAGTAGCATTCGCGACTTGCGAGAGATTCTTAGGGCTGCGAGATTCTCTTAGTAGAGTGGAGTTTGTTTTAGGATTTAAAAGAGCATTTATTTTAGTTAAGACGCTGGTCAGGTCGATTGGTTTCAATTCATAATCATCACAACCAGATTCAGCTACCCTGCTCCATTCATTATCGGCCGTAAGAGCCATCAGAGCCATTACGGGTATATGCCGTGTTACTGCAGACGCCTTGAGTATCTTGATAGTTTGCCAGCCATCGATAACGGGTAAATCTGTTGCGATTAAAATCAAATCTGGCGATTCAGTAACCGCCATTAAGAGTCCTTCATCGCCTCCGTCAATGGCCAGAACGACGTCATAGCCGTGAGGTGTAAGCTGACTTTGCAGCATCCTGCACGTTGGCTCATCGTTTTCTATCAATAAAATTTTCTTACTCATAAAAAAGTTCAAATGCTTATAGGCGTCTGGGCTCAAATTCGCAGGTGCCTGGACTCAATAGGTCTTAACCAGCTGACTCGACAACAAGGCAGACAGTTCAGCGATACTAAATTCGCAACAACTTTCCAATGGTCAGGACGTTATCACTACGATCCATACATTTGACTAATCGACGTTTCCCTGATGGAAGTGGACTGATAAATGCATTAGATATACAGATTATTAATATTCTCTAGTGAGATAATTTATCAACTTATCTTGTTGTGTATAAATAACTCTCATTAGCTGGAACAAATTTAGCTAAAGTGTCGACGCGCCCTAAGAAGATTCAGTATATATAACTATTGATGTCGCTTAATTATGCGGCAGTAAAGCTTGCTCCTAGTGAAGACTTGATATAATCAATTACAAAATTCATATACATCAGGAAAACATCTAATTTTTCCTAAATATTGACTAGATTACCCTGATGCTCAGATATGAATTTGGGGCGTTATGGGTCTAAACAGTTAAAGCTACTGTAATTTAGAGCACCTCAAGCTAAAAATTATACTCTCGGAATAACTGTATCTAGTTATACACTTCCCCCAGCAGTTCCTCAGCGTAAGTCTTGCTTTTAAGCGGTTTTCTAAAATGTCTAGCTCTATATAAAGAACTGCAACACGATATAGCCAGTACTCAGGCAGACAAACAAGATACTGGGGGTGAGCCAGGTTGCGGCCACCTTTGAATAGTGTTGAATGGTATGGCAACCGCTGTAAAGCGTAATAAATGTATGATGAACTGCCATGGTTAGTAGCAGTAACCAGAGCCATGGTAAAGCGGCAAGAGCAACAGGGGTTACCAACACAAAGACTCCTAAAGGTAGCAGTGTGGCCCCAGCAATAAATGTGTCGCTCGCCCAGCTACCGCGTCGTCGTAACAATAGACGAGAAATTGCCAGCATTAAAATCAGGCTTAAAAATGTGGCGCACCCTGATAGCCATAGACTACCAAGGGCAATGTTTGTGGGAATCTCTGCTGGTGCAATCTGTAAAACATAGCCCCCCAGGGTAAATCCACCCAGAGCTAGGGTGGCGAGTAAACAGCCCGCCCGCAGTGCCTGGAGCTGGTTTAGGTGGCTGTAAAGTGCGGGGAGTTCTCCAGCAGGGTTACCCAGCAGTCCAAATAATCCCCGATTGAGGCGTCCTAGCAGGCTCAATCGTTTAACATTAGCCTTTTGAGAAGGGGAACTAAGCTTAAAGCGGCGCTGTTTTTGAAGCGCATGGATGCGATCGCAACTGCGATGATAGCCTTCTAAATCACCTTGGGACTGGTAATGTACCGACGCCGTCTGAAAATCTCTGGCGGCCTCGTCCCATTCTTGGATGTCCACATGGGCCACCCCCCGTTGAAAATGGGCCTGAGGATCGTCGGGTTCTTGAGCGATGGCTTCAGAAAATGCTGCGATCGCACTTTCTGTATAGCCCAGCCGATAGCGGGCCAGCCCCAGGTAGTAGTACGTTTGAGAGAGAGTCTGAGGAAACTGCATTAGCTGCTGACAGTCCGCTAACACTCCACCATCATCTTCTAAGATGTAGCGCACCTGAGCCCGGCGCAGATAGGCTTCAGCTAAATCGGGCTGCAGCTCTATGGCCCGGTCAAAGTCAACCAAAGCCCCTTTGTAGCGACGTGCCAGGGTCTGCTGAATACCCCGCAAATAAAAATCATGGGCCGTCTGGGGGCGAGTGCCCTCGTATTCAGTGGTGCCCGTACGGTCGTAGCGCTGACGCTGCACCTGATCGGTTAAAACTTGATACGCCTCGTGGAGGGCACGAAATTTTTCAAGGGCTCCTGGATCATTCGGATTCAAGTCAGGGTGGTAGCGTCGGGCCAAACGTCGAAACGCTGCTTTGATTTCCGCTTGCGTTGCATTAGGCGATACCTGTAACCGGGCGTAGTAGTCGTCAGCAGTAGCCATAGACAACCAAACAAGTTAAATAGAAAGCGATGTAGTGCAGGAGACGTCTCTATTGTAGTCACTTACTCAGTGGATGATTATGAGGAGCGAGTTGAGGGCACCCGCTCATGCTGGCCATTAAATCCGAATGCGGCAGTTCTCCACTCATCCAATAGTCATAAACCTAGCACTCAATGACGTTAGCAGCTAAGCCACCTCTGGCAGTTTCCTTATACTTGTCGTGCATATCTGCGCCCGTATCTCGCATTACTTTAATTACCTTATCTAAAGGAATACAGTGCTGACCATCGCCCTTTAGGGCCATCCGGGCTGCATTGATCGCTTTAATCGCTCCCATGGCATTACGCTCAATGCAGGGAATTTGTACGAGCCCACCCACCGGGTCACAGGTAAGGCCAAGATTATGTTCCATGCCAATTTCAGCGGCATTTTCGACCTGTTGAGGGGTGCCACCGAGAACTTCGGTGAGAGCACCAGCCGCCATGGAACAAGCAACGCCCACCTCTCCCTGACAGCCAACATCGGCTCCGGAGATAGACGCATTTTCCTTATAAAGAATGGCGATGGCTCCGGCAACTAACAAAAATCTAACAATGTCATCATCATAAACGCCGTGACAAAACCGAGTGTAATAATGCAAAACTGCGGGAATAATTCCTGCCGCGCCGTTAGTGGGGGCAGTAACCATGCGTCCTCCAGCCGCGTTTTCTTCGTTAACGGCCAGGGCGTAGAGGTTAACCCAATCAAGAATTGTTAAAGGGTCATCGAGCTGACGATGACTAAGGGTGCGGTAGAGCTCAGCCGCTCGGCGTTTGACATAAAGACCACCGGGCAGCACACCGTCTGTTCGACAGCCCCGTTCGACACAGGCTTGCATCACATGCCAAAGCTGGAGCAGCTGAGTGCGAATGTCAGCGTCTGAACGCCAGACTTTTTCGTTTTCTAACATCAGCTGGCTGATGGAGATGCGATCGCGCTGACAAAATGCCAGTAACTCGCGACAGGTCTTAAATGGGTATGGAAGAGAAGAACGGTGTAACAACAGATGGTCAATACTTGCCGCATGTTCATCAACTACAAAGCCACCCCCCACAGAATAGTAAGTGCACTCAAACATCAGGCTACCAGGCTGGCCAAATGCAGCGAAGGTCATCCCATTAGGATGAAATGGCAGTGGTTGCCAATGAAACGTTAGATCGGTTTCTGAGACAAATCGAATCGGATGATGACGTAACAACCAGAGAGTCTGAGTAGACCGAATTCGCTGTAGATGACCATTCACTAAATCAGGATTGATCGACTCTGGGGAATCTCCTTCTAAACCCAGCAAAACGGCTCGATCGCTTCCATGGCCTCGCCCTGTAGCTCCCAAAGAACCATACAGATCAATTTGAACTCGAGAAACGTGAGAGAGAAGCTCTTTTATTCTCAAGTCACGAACAAATGTCAGCGCAGCTTTCATCGGCCCTACAGTATGAGAGCTAGAGGGACCAATGCCGATTTTGAAGATATCGAAAACGCTAGTAGACATGTTGCGGTCCTTGGAGATAGATGCTTCAAATATCCCATAGGGGTGCACTGCCCTACAGGATACTTTATTTTCCTTATAACAGCTTTTCAACAACCGTAGCCATTAGAGATTCTCCAAAATATTCTATAGTTACGACGGTTCCTGGTGTAGTGTAGCCTAAGGGCAAATAAGCATAGGCAACACATCGACCTAAACTATAGCCGTAGCCAGCACTGGTAACATAGCCCAACACTTTACCCTCGGCGATAACAGGTTCCTTGCCCATAACGACTGCGGTCGGATCATCCAGCGTCAGATAACAAAGTTTTTGACTCAGATATTCTTGTTGCTGTTGCAATGCCTCTTTGCCAATAAAGTCCCCTTTGTCAGGTCTAACCGCAAATCCTAAACCGGCTTCATAGGGACTGTATTCGGTATGAATATCACTGCCCCATAAAAGAAATCCCTTCTCTAATCGCAATGTGTCAAAGGCGCCCATGCCGGCTGCAACCATGCCATGGTCTTGACCCGCTGCCCACAGCATGTCCCACAGCTTTAATCCTGATTCTGTCAGCGCATAAATCTCCCAGCCTTCTTCTCCTACATAAGAGACTCGCGATGCGAGAACCGGAATATTGCCAATATGAAATGAGCGATTGCTAAAAAAGCTAAACGCTGATTTTGACACATCAAGTTGGGTCAGTGACTGAAGAACAGTTTCAGCCTTTGGCCCCCATAGACCGACACAACAGTAGCTAGAGGACACATCCACAATACGAACAGAATCGTCTGTGGGCAGATGGGCCTTTAGCCAGGCTAGGTCGTGACCGTGAACAGAACCGCCGGTAATAATCCAGTATTTTTGTGGCCCCAGACGACTAACGGTGAGGTCACACACAATGCCGCCGTTAGTGTCTAACAACGCGGTATAGATTACTTTGCCAACGGGTTTATCAATGTTGTTGGCGCAAAGAGTTTGTAGGTAGTTAACTACGCCGGGGCCGGTGATTTCAAACTTGGCAAAGGGGGTGAGATCATAGAGCGCGATGCGATCGCGAGTGGCCAAATGCTCAGCTCCTTGAATCGGTGACCAGTTTTGCGCCTCCCATCCCTGACGCTCCGGAATAGAATAGTCTTTTAACAGCGGGGCATTGGCCTCAAAATATTGGGGTCGCTCCCAGCCAGCACTAAATACAAATTTTGCACCCAGTTCCTGTAGCCGTGGATAAAACGGACTTACCCGCAAACCACGTGAGTGTGTCTGCTGATCTAGCGGGTGAATAATGTCGTAAACCTCGTCATACTGCTGGGCTCCAGATTTAAGAATAAACTCTGCACTCTTACACACATCTGGAAATCGATGAATATCCATCTCGTGGATATCAAAGCTGGTGATGCCGCTTGTCATCAGTTCGGCGACCATTTTGCCAACACCGCCCCCGTGGGTAACCCAGACGGCTTCTGCCACCCAAAACCCTTTAGTTTTGGCCGATTCCCCCACAACCGAGCCGCTGTCAGGGGTAAAGGAAAACATCCCGTTAAACTTGTCGGTCAGTTCTGCATTGGCAACTGCCGGAAATAGCTCTTTAGTTGACTCCCAAGCGGGTAAAAAGTGGTCTTCTGTAAAAGGCATCACTGACGGCATGACGGGCGCATTGGCATAGGGCAAAATGTTATCTGGGTCTACCAGCAGCGGCTCATGCTGATAGGAGCCAATGCCCCAACAGTTCTGATGCTGCCGAAAGTACATGGCATGATCCTGATGCCGAACGATGGGCATGGTTACCTCTTTAGTCTCTGTTGCCAACTCAGGTATCGGGCCTGTTTTTACATACTGATGCTGCACTGGTGTCAGGGGAATAATCTCACCGGCCATCCGACCGATGCGCGGTCCCCAAATCCCTGCGCAAACCAATACCTTATCTGTTGCAATCCGACCTTTATCAGTGACGACCGCCTGCACCTGACCATGAACGATCTCAATATCTGTGACTAAAGTTTCACCATAGAACTCTGCCGCTTTCGCCGCCCCGTTGGCCAGTGCTTCCGCTGCCCGTAAAGCTTTGGCAATGCCGTCTGTGGGCACATAGTAGCCGCCGAGAATTTTAGTCTCATTGATTAGCGGCACCTTAGCCTTAACTTCCGCTGGAGTCAGCAGACAGGCCCCGTCCAGACCCCAGGATTTTGCCCAGCCTAACTTTCGTTTAAGTTCCTTTAGGCGGGCTGTCGTGTAGGCCACCTCCACCCCCCCCACGGCATAATAGGCCGGCCCCTCGTCAGTACTTAGCTGGCTGTATAGCTCAGCGGTATATTTAGCCAACAACGTCATGGTTTTAGACGGATTGGTCTGAAAGACTAAACCCGGCGCGTGGGAAGTGGAGCCGCCTGTGGCAAATAACGGGCCTTGTTCGACGACAGCTATATTTTTCCAGCCCAGCTGAGCTAGATGATAGGCCGTGCTGCAGCCAACAATACCCGCACCGATGATGACGACAGATGCATTTGTTTTCATGGAAAATCCTTAAGAAGTCGGGGGCAGAAATAGACAGAGTAGTAGAGGCACAGCGGGTAGGCGGGCAAAGAATCCTACGACGCTTTGCCCATAACAAAATTACGTCCCCACTGCTTTGGCGATGGCTTGTTGAAATCGGTATACAGTTTGTTCAAGCTCGGGCGAAAAGCAACCACCGTCAAAACCGGAAGATTGTCGCCCCACCTGCATCCGTTCAATCATGGTGATATCTTCATCGTTGGTCACCTGCCACAGATCGATGGGTAAGTGACGCAGGGCTTGATTTTCAGGTGCCATGGCATCATCGCCCACAAAGTAGAAAACCATTCGCTCTGCTGATTTGTCAGGTCTGAGGGGGTTAACTAAAAACACCAAAAAATAATCAGGGTGAATACCCAACATGAGATTAGGAAAGACCGTAATATATTCAGCAACGGTTTGTTTCCCTAATGTCTCTAAGTTAGGAAACGTCGGTAGTGACCGCTCGTCTATGACACCGGTTTTATATAGCAAACTGCCTTGCCCCACATGGGGGTCACCCACCTCAAAGCCAAAGTGGTCTTCCATACGAGAACAGCTGTTTAGGGAAGGGTGCACCCAGCTTAAGTGATAGCTTTCAGAGAAGTTTTCTACGGCTAGCTTCCAGTTAGCGTTGCACTCTAAATTTACTTCCCGTGACTCTCGTCTGAGCAAATTTAGATCGTAGTCAGCCCAGCGCTCAATGATAGGCTGCAGGTATTCTGTGAGCGGTGGCGCATCGCCTGATAAATTAACAAATACCAAATCTAGCCATTGTTCACAGCGGATGGGAATTAGTCCTTTGCGATCGCGATCAAACCCGCTGTAGGAGTCCTGATGATATCCGCCAAAGTGGGGAGTTCCTTTGAGGGTGCCGTCTAGTTTATAAGTCCAAGAATGATAGGGGCACTGGATACGGCCGCTTACATTGCAAGGTTTGTCAACGAGTTGAAGACCTCGATGACGGCAAATATTGTGAAACGCTCGCAGAGGTGGGGTGCCAGTTTGCTTTGGATGGTTGCGATCGCGGACTAAAACAATCGGCATGCCCGCCACTGAGGTTGGATAAACATCCCCTGGGCTAGGCACATTTGATGCTAAACCAACACAGACCCAATATTGGCTAAATACTGTCTGACGTTCTCGGTCTAGATATTGAGAACAGGTATAAGCCTCTGCCGAAAGACCGCACTGATAGTCCTTTGAGGAAGGAGCAGCAGCAGCCAAATAGGCATCTGACTCTTGAAGACCGACAGAATTACTAACGAGTTTTGAAAGAACGTGGGGGGAATCCATACTCTGCCTCAGCTGTCATGCACCCTGCCCTAAAAATAAGGACGAATGCTTAATGATTTTTTAGGCCATAATCACAAAAATTAAACTTGTAATTACAAGTCCTGAAATTAAGGCAAATATGGATTCAAACTTTTATTTAAATTGTTGTATTTTTAACAATTTCCACAGTTTTTCCAAAAACCAAACTCAAAAAAATATAAAGTCTAGGAATTTTTAGTTTTCAGCTAAAAAACTTATGTGATGCGGTGTTTCGCTTTTTAGGCTAGCGCTGATTCCGGTTTTTTACGGGTTTTTCGCTCAACATATTTTCAAGATTTCCAGACATCCGAACCATTACATGGCAGAGTCTAAGGGTCGTCAAAAGAAAGCGTTTCAATCAGCAATCTGTGACATTTAAGACTTGTAGTGACAACTGGTATATATGAAGACAACGGCTCGGTAGGGCTCCCCCTATTCTTGAAGCTAATGTTGGAATCTATACGGCGCACCGCTGTCTAAAGATCATTGTTGCTGATAGTAACCTCGTCGATTTTTTGTAGAGTTTTTTTGCATACTCTACCCATTGGAGTAGTACTACCTATGACCCATCAAAAACCGATTGCCAAGGGAGAAGAAGCCTTTGGCTCCCCTCGGTCAAATCGAAGTCGTCGTCGTCCAGGAGATCGCAACGTCACTGGCTACGGCTTTGACTTTCATCCAGAGGTATTTCTAGTTTCCGCTGGTTTGATTTTGTTGTTCGTACTAGTGACTCTAGTTTTTCGTGAGCCAGCTGAAAATGCCTTTGGCGCTATTCAAACCTTTATCGCTGAGGCGATGGGCTGGTTTTTGATTCTGTCCGTTAGCATCTATCTGGGTATCGCGATTATTCTGGCCTGCAGCAAATTTGGCAAAATCCGTCTAGGGGGCCAGAATGCTAAGCCTGAGTTTCCCACGTTTGCCTGGATTGCCATGCTGATTAGCGCGGGTATGGGCATTGGCCTGATGTTTTGGAGCGTGGCCGAGCCGATCTATCATTTCCAAGATCCGCCTGCCCTTATTGGTGCTATTGATCCCGCATCGCAAGATGCCGCTCAGCAGGCACTGGGGATCACCTTTTTCCATTGGGGACTCCATGCCTGGGGCATCTATGCAATTGTTGGACTGTCTCTTGGTTTTTTTGCCTATAACTGGGGGCTGCCGCTCACTATTCGCTCAGTGTTTTACCCAATTTTGGGCGATCGCATTTATGGCTGGGCCGGTAATGTTATCGACATTTTAGCTGTCGCTTCAACTCTGTTTGGTTTGGCCACATCCCTAGGTTTTGGTGTACAGCAGGTCAATGCTGGATTCAATTTTCTTATAGGCTTACCCGTTAGCACACCGATTCAGGTTGGTTTAATTGCCATTATCACCGGGTTTGCCACCGCATCAGTTGTCTCCGGTTTAGACTCGGGTGTACGTCGTTTGAGCGAGCTCAACATGATATTAGCCGCTCTCTTTATGACCTTTGTGCTATTGGTTGGCCCGACATTGTTTATTTTGGGCTCCTTTGTACAGGTTGTTGGCTACTATGCCGCGTCTTTACCCACCCTCAGTTTCTGGACAGAAACCTTTGAGGGCACTGCCTGGCAAAACAGCTGGACTGTCTTTTACTGGGGCTGGTGGATTTCCTGGTCTCCTTTTGTGGGTATTTTTATCGCCCGTGTTTCTAAAGGACGTACAGTACGTGAATTTCTCTTAGGTGTGTTGTTGCTACCAACAATGCTGACATTTCTTTGGATGTCGGTCTTTGGCGGTACTGCAATGTCGATGGAGTTGGGTGAATTGACTGGAGTGATCAGCAACGCGGTCAATGAGAATGTAGCCACTGCATTATTTGTGATGCTGCAGCAGCTGCCTCTGACTGCAATTACCTCTTTTGTAGGTATTGTGCTGGTGGTGGTTTTCTTTGTCACATCATCTGACTCCGGCTCTTTGGTAGTCGATAGTTTGACCTCTGGCGGTAAGTTAGATTCGCCAGTGCCTCAGAGAGTATTTTGGGCAGTAACAGAGGGCGTTGTTGCGGCTGTGCTACTGCTAGGCGGTGGTCTTCAGGCCCTGCAGACAGCATCGATAGCAACGGGGTTACCATTTGCGATCGTATTGTTGGTGATGTGTTACAGCTTGTATAAGGGGTTGAGCCAGGAGCTGGCAATGATTGAAGGGCAGGAGCTGAAGATGGCTGAAGGAGCAGCTGTTGAAGAAGCGGTTTTATAAGTGGTTGTCGTAAGCGGGGAAGGCTGCTCAGGGCTTGCCCCCCTGAAACCCCCTTATGCGGGGACCTCGACGTCCCCACGCCCCTTGCACTAGAGGGGCGTCGCTGTATGGCTTAAGGTGGTTGCACTATCGGCGGGGTGGTTACGCTGCTCCGCGTTCGCTCCACACCGTAAAACGATCAGTTGTCCCTTTGGGGTTAAACACTGCTTTCTCTACCTAGAAGCTTTTAACTGAGGTTTGTTTGTATCTCTTCTCTTAAAAGTTTTTCCCATAGTTAGCCAACTCTTTAGAAGCCCTTCAAAGACATACCTCATGGTTTTGATTACGGTTAACCTGAGTCTTCGAGAAAGTCGAGAACCTCTCCTTTTAGAATTTTGTCGCCACGCGCAAAATTCTAAACCAACTCGCCAGCGACCGTTACAATACTCGTCATGAGTGGCCTAACCTTTTCCGCTGGGTTCTAGGGCGGCGGTCCACCCTGCCCAGGGGGTTTGGGGAACTCGGAGGGACCCCAAGCAGCCGGTTTGTCTCTTATCCGAATCCTCGAATGACTAGAAAATAACCGGCAGTAAGTTTCTGTTGCTAGCGTCAGTGGCTAACCCACCCCATTGCCCCTCCCAGGAGGGGATGAGGTGTTGGCTAGGTGTTAAAAAAGGAACAACAACCCAGAACATGGTTTAACCGAGCAAAAACTCACACGTGATAAAACACTAAGTTACCGTTGCTAGCGTCAGTGGCTAACCCACCCCGTTGCCCCTCCCAGGAGGGGATGAGGTATTGGCTACGTATTTAAAAACAGGAAAACATTTACCCATGGCCCAACATTTCGATGCCATTGTAATTGGAGCAGGTGGCGTCGGCAGTGCGTCTGCCTACTACCTGGCAAAAGCAGGTCAGCGTGTTTTGCTATTAGAACAATTTGAGCTTAACCACCGTAATGGAAGTTCCTATGGCAACTCTCGCGTTATCCGCTATACCTACGACAATCCGATTTATATCAACCTAATGCGGGATGCCTATCCGCTATGGTTTGCCCTGCAAGAAGAAGCCGGTGAACAGCTTTACGTTAAAACTGGGGGGCTGGATTTTGGTTTTCCCAATACCGATACTTTCCAAGCACTCAAGACCAGTATGGACACAGCCCAGCTAGACTATGAGCACCTTAGCCAGGCTGACATTCAAGAGCGCTATCCCCAGTTTGCGCTAAAAGAAGGGATGGAAGGCTTATTTCAATCTGAGTCTGGACTGTTGCGGACTTCTCGCTGTGTGCTGGCCCATGTTCGGCTGGCCCAAGAACGAGGCGCTGAAGTGCTTGACCAAACCCCTGTGGTGAATATAATTCCTGAGGATAATGGAGTAGAAGTACACACTGCAAAAGATGTGTTTAGCTGCGATCGCATTGTCCTCACCGTCGGTAGCTGGGCCAAGGCTCTCTTAGCAAATCAAGGCATTGACCTACCCCTCAAAATCATGCCCTGCCAGCTTGGTTTTTACCAGCCAGATAAGGCAGCCGACTTTGTTCCCGGTACGTTTCCTGTGTTCTTTGCCCACATGAACGGCATCTATGGTGAAATGCCCTACGGTATCCCCCACGAAGATCCCAGTATCGGCGTTAAAATCACCACATTCTACGGCTGGGACACCGTTAATACCCCTGACGAAGTTGACTATACCCCCAGTCAACAGTGGACAGAGCACATCCGTGACTGGGCTAGCGAATACATTCCCGCCGCTGCCGGTCCGCTGATTAGCACTCGCCGCTGTCTTTATACCCTCACTCCCGACAAAGATTTTGTTGTAGACCAGCATCCTGACTATGCCCATGTGATAGTGGGTGCGGGCTTTTCTGGCCATGGCTTTAAGTTCACCACTCTCCTCGGTAAGATGCTGGCAGATTTGGCCGTTAACGGCAGCACACCCCACGATACCAGTCTGTTTAAGGTCAATCGTTTTCACCCTGTTGAGGTTTAGAAAACTTGCTATTCTCGATCTCCTATTTCCGGTAGGATGTCTGGAGTAATCCCTGGAAATGGCTTATTCTATGGTTCCAAGCGAGCTGAGTGCAGATAAACAACCGTTGCACATTGTTATTTCACAGCAGCTAAAGGAGAAAATTGAAGCAGGTCACTATGAACCGGGGCAGCGGTTACCCAGTGAGTTTGATTTAGGTGAACTCTTTGGGGTTAGCCGTACCACCATTCGTAAAGCGATTTCAAATCTGATTCAACAGGGTCTGGTGAGAAGCCAGCGTGGTAGAGGCAGTTTTGTTAGCGGCCACGACAAAATCAATATTTCCATCTCTAACCCCATGACCCATTTTGATATTGCCCTGCGGGAACAGGGATATGAGGGATGGATTAAACCCCTAACATTTGAGCTGATCCACGCGTCTGCTGATGTCGCCAACATCCTCGCTGTGGCCCAGAAGACGAACGTATATAAACAAGAGAAACTTATCTACGCTAATAACATTCCCATTGCTCTAGAAATTGACTATTTTCCTGAGACCGTTGGGGCACCGTTGGTGGAGCAGCTGCAGCGTGGGTTTACCTACAGCACCCTGAAAGCGGGTGGGGTTAGCCTGAGCAGTGGCAAAGTGAGTTTAGGCAGTGTGCCAGCCACCTACGAACTGGCTGAGCATCTCAATATTCCTTTGGGGATGCCGCTGCTGGTGCTTGACTTTATTGTGTATTCAGATGGCTGCCAGCCTGTAGTCGGTGGCAAAGTGTTGTCGCATTCTAACTGGCTTTGCTACACATCTGAGATCACAGATCTCAATTCTGGGGAATTGAGGCACACTGGACTGTAGATATAGTCGACAACTATGTCGAAGAGTCGGCAACTAGTCAAAGTTTACGTAGTTCTAGCGTCCTTTTATGGTCACACCCCAAGCAGTAACCGGTTCCAATGTGGGTCCAGGCAGTCTTGATGCACTGACCCACAGTCGTCAGCAGGCCGCTGAGGTTCTAAGTCAGATTGCGATCGCACTGGACCGGGCCGAAACCACCGAACGCTCAGGCAAGCTGGGGCTCACTCGCCACATCCGCACCCTAAAAAGCACAGCGGAGCAGCTGCAGCAAGGCAAATATCGCATCGTCGTGCTGGGTGAAATGAAGCGGGGTAAAAGCACCCTGGTCAATGCCCTGGTGGGTGAAGTGCTGCTGCCTAGCGATGTTAACCCCTGCACGGCATTGCTAAGTCTGCTGCGTCACGGCCCAGAACGTCGGGTCACGCTGCACTACAACAATGGAAAATCCCCAAAGGTAATCGACTTTGACACCTTTTGCGCTGACTATACCATTGCTGCTGATGAGGCCCGTCAGTTAGAAACCAGCGTATTTCCCGACATTAGCCATGTCGTCATTGAATGCCCCAATCCGCTACTGGCATCGGGGTTAGAAATTGTCGATACCCCCGGTCTTAACGATACTGAAGCTCGTAATCAGCAAGTTTTAGGGTATCTAAACGAAGCCCAAGCGGCTGTATTTGTAATGGATGCCACACAGCCGATCACTCTGGACGAACGTCGCTACCTGCAAAACTATGTCCGTGACCTGAACTGCTTTTATGTAGTCAACGGTTGGGACCGCATAAAAGTTGGTTTAGTCAACCCAGATGATGATGCCGCCCTGGCCGAGGCAGAGCAGCGACAGCGACAGGTATTTGCCCAGAGCCTACCAGAGGACGCTAGCTGGTTTGAGGTTTCAGCGCTCACTGCCCTACGTCAGCGCCGTAAAGGCGACTCTTTAGCCGGTAGCGGCGTGGATAAATTTTTGGCGGCGCTAGAGTCTTTCTTGACCCAGCATCGAGGCCAAGCCGAAATTCAGCGGGCGGCTACGCTAGCCCATCGAGCCTACAGCGCGGTACAAGAATCGGTGGCCAGGCGGATTCCGTTGCTAGATGAAGACCTGAGCGAGCTACAGCAGCGGGTAGCCTCAGTAGAAGATGAATTTGGCAAGCTAGAGAAAATTCGGGACAATTATCGTCAGTTGATTCGAGGAAGATGCGATCGCACGGCCAAAGCCATTGCCGATTCCTTCAAAACCTACATCCTCAATCTAGAAACCACCTTTGAAGAAGACTTTATCGCTTCTCAACCCGATCTCGACTTCCTGAGCTTTTTAGATGAAGACGAGCGGGATGAATTCTATAAAGAATTTAAGCGAGCGTTTGAGCGCTATATCAACGATCGTCTAGCCGCCTGGGAATTTACCGCCAAACAAAAAATTGGTCAGGCATTTGATGAACTCAACGAAAGCGCCGCCGACTACCAGGTTGCCTATGCCGAGGTTGTCGAAGTGATCCATGAGAAAATGATGGGTCGCAAGTTTTATGCCCCCGGCAGCAGTAATGCAGACGAGGCACGGCCATGGATCGATAATATCCGCGATCTCTTTGACGATATTCCTGACACACTAAATGATGCTGTACAGCCCTTTAACCATTTCTGGCAATCTGTCCTACAAATGGCTGTGAGCTATGTGTGTATTGTCATTGCCCTACAGATTTTAGGCTTACTCTTTAGCAGTTTGTTTTTGAACATTGTTGGCGTCATTGCAGCAGCCGGTGGTATTTTGGCAGCCCAAGCAGAGTTTGTCCGTCAAGAATTTATCAAAGCAACCCGCAAAGAGTTTGTTAAACACCTACCCCAGATTGCGGCAGACCAATGGCAGCCTATCTACAAAGCCGTGACCGACTGTTTTGGCACCTATGAAGAACGTGCCATTGAGCGGATCAGCAGCGACATCGCCGCACGACGGTTGGAACTAAGCAGCCTAGTGGAGAAGAAACAACAAAATGAAATCAACCGTGAACAAACCGTAGAGCGCTTAAAAGCATTAGAAGAGAATATTCAGCAAGAGCTAGAAGTATTGCAAGGAATGGTTTAGGACGGTAAACCTGTGTGGTTTCTGGGGGTTTTCAAAAAAACTCAATCAACTCGATACCGAATCAGACGGCGTATTGTTTCAGCAGAAATGTCCAAATCCTGAGCAATGGCTAGCTCTATTTCGTTATAACCTGTCAAGGGATACTCGAATTCCATTTCTTGTAAAGAAGACCCACTGGTCCGCACAGACACCTCAGTTACCCCAAGGGTGTGATCAATTTCTGCATCAATTGATAGCACTCTTACCGAAAAGGCCACACTCACTGTTTGGGTTCCCGTTGTATCAATTTGGATAACGTCTGGCCCACTTTGGCCAAAAACCTGTTTTGTTAGCCAGCCGGTACCTAGCCAAAATGCACCCCCAGCTAGCAACACTGATAGTCCAAACCCTAGACTGATTTTTAGGGTATTTCCCATTTGTATGGCTTCCACTTCAGCATTTATATTGAGTATACGATTTGTCTCAACAGGATCGTATCCCGAATGAAAATTTTACTGGTCGAGGATGATCCGGCCCAGTTGAAGCCGCTTCAGCAAGCATTAAGAAAGGCTGGGCACGGTGTTGATGCCGTAGTAGATGGGAAAACAGCTCAGGAACTAATGTGCGATCGCGCCTACGATCTACTCGTGCTCGACTGGATGCTGCCTGAGATAAGCGGACTGGCACTATGCGAACAGTATCGCCGTTTGGGTAAAAATGCCCCAGTTTTGTTTCTGACAGCCAAAGATACAATTCTCGACAAGGTGACCGGGCTCAATGCCGGTGCCGATGACTACTTGGTTAAACCTGTTAACCTGATGGAATTGCTGGCGCGGGTACGAGCGCTGGGACGACGCTCCCCGATGTGGCTGGGCGATTGTCTAACCCTAGAAGATCTTGAATTAAATCTCGATACCCTAAAATTAAAGCGTCAAACTGATAGCGTTCAACTCTCAGGACGAGAGTTTCAGTTAATGGAATACCTGCTACGGCATCCCTGTCAGGTTCTAACCCGCAAACAAATTGAGCACGCCCTGTGGGAGTGGGATATGCAACATGAAAGTAAGGCCGTCGCCATTTTGGTACATCGCCTGCGCCAGCGTCTACAGGCTCTTCAGGCAGACAGCTGGTTGCAAACCATCTATGGCATGGGGTATCGCCTGGCCATTCCCGAAACGGGGAGTAGCACTGATGTTTGAGCACAGCCGTCTCAATCTGGCTCGGTGGTTTAGTCTCTCAATGGGCAGTATTCTAGTGGTCTTTACTGGAATACTTTATGCCTGGGAAGCACAGGATCGTCTATATTTTTTCGACCGAGGGCTGTACACCACCAGTCGGATAATTGCTTCAGGAGTCGAAGAAATCATCTTTGGCTCGAAACGCCGCATTGACTTAGAAGACTCACCTATATTGGGCGATGATGCCATTAAACTGGACACTAATATCCTCTTTGCTCGATGGTACACCCCTGAGAAAAAACTATTGCAGTTTATGGGAGATATCCCAGACCCTACCCTAAATTCAGAATTGGGATTTCAAACAATACAGGGCATTGAGTCTGCACCAGCGGAATTACTGCGGCAGTTAACCCTGCCTGTCTATCGTGATGATCGACTGTTAGGGTATCTGCAAATAGCGGCGTCTCTCGACCCAGTAATAATACCGCTACAGCAACGGCGCATATTTCTAGGGATTGGATTACCCGTTGCCTTAGCTATCATTGCGTGCACTGGCTGGTTTTTAGGCGGCCAAGCCATGAGTCCCATTCGCAGCGCTTATCAACGGCTTCAGCAATTTACGGCCGATGCCTCCCACGAACTGCGGGCACCTCTGGCGGCAATTATCAGCAATGCCCAGCTTGGCTTGATGCAACCCACTTCTCTAACGGAACAAACCA
Source organism: Cyanobacteria bacterium P01_H01_bin.21 (assembly GCA_038748405.1). Taxonomy (GTDB): domain Bacteria; phylum Cyanobacteriota; class Cyanobacteriia; order Phormidesmidales; family Phormidesmidaceae; genus Leptothoe. The sequence continues at coordinate 61,833 of JBCDIX010000043.1, forward strand.
ATTGTCTCGAGACTATTTCTGCCGTGGGAGAGTCCATGAGCACATTAGTGGGGCACCTTTTGTTTCTAGCACGGCACCAGGGCAATTTGCTCCCAGAGGTTTTTCAACCAACTGATGTAATCTCCATACTGACTGCCATCAAAACTAACTATGCCTCTTATCTAGCGGCTCAGAATTTACAGTTTGAATGCATTCTTCCTAATGATTCTGTTACTGTGCAGGGAGAGCCCGAATTATTAAGCCAGGCTATCGTTAATCTATTGGATAATGCCTGTCGATATACTCCCGCAGGAGGTATAGTTCGTCTAAAATGTCAGGTTTTCCCTCGCTGGATTGCCATTCAGGTTGAAGATTCTGGAATTGGCATTCCCGTAGCAGATTTACCCCATATTTTTGAGCGATTTTATCGAGTGGACCGAGAGCGATCACGGCAAGCAGGAGGCTTCGGGTTGGGGCTAGCCATTGTCCATCA
>JBCDIX010000044.1:0-60351 GCA_038748405.1 Cyanobacteria bacterium P01_H01_bin.21
CCAGCTCTAGCAGCGATGGTGGATTGTTAAAGTTTTGTTGCAGCATATCTCGCGCTAGCTGCAGTCGTTCAATATCGGCTGACCGCAATTTAGGAGACACCAGGTCTGACCGCTGCATCTTGCTAAGGTGGTGAAACTGCAAGGCTAAAAGTTCTAACACCTTACTTTCTAGATACATGCGTTTTACGGCACCGCGATAGGGACAGTCCAGAATCTGCTGGAGGATCTGTTGCATCATCGGGGTGGTGTGATTTAGAGATTGATGAAAACTGTCCACGGCTTTCTTCTGAGCTAGCTGCTGCAGTAGGGGCGGAGCATCTTCCTGGGCAAACCCAAATGAGCGCAGTCGTTCAAAATCAATGGCAATGCCGAGATTTTTGTGGGGTTGCTCGGCCGGGTAGTATTCAATCGATTGCGCCTCAGCAATATGGCACAGACAGGTTTCACCCGCCGTTTCCTCTCTGTCGTCTTCGAGCTGAATACCAGGATTAACTGTCCGGTGCCCCCCCAGTAAATAAAAATTGGACAGCAGCTTGTCTTCGGTAGTGGAGTGATAGTTTAACTGCAGCGATCGCACATACCAACTGGTGTAAATATAGATCGTCAGACCTGGCTGTAGTCTAATAACCCGTCTCTCGCCCTTGCCCAACTGCTGAGGTATGGCCTGCCAGCGTTCAATACCGTCTTGCTGCCAGGCCACCTCACCGCAATCATTGGCTTCTTGCCAAAGGGCATCATATTCGGCTTGGGTAATGGTTCGAGCGTGATCGAGGGGCATCGGTCTGATTTCAGGACAGTCATGCTTGCCCTGGCTATCCTTCCAAAGAGAAGACTCCAACTAGCAATTAGGAATTATTCTTAACTAGAATAAACAGAGAGTCAAGTCGCGCGAGTGTTGCGAAATGTCAAAACAGTTTATCCACCTCAAAAACGGTAAAATTGCCTATCAAATTTACGGACAGGGACAACAAACGCTGATCCTATTCCATGGTCTGCTCGGCAGCTCCTGGCTTAGCGATGAGTGGGTGCAGGCCATTGAGCAAGCAGATGTGCGCTGTATCGTCTTAGAACGACCCGGCTATGGGGATTCATCTATTTTTTCCATAGACTGTGTTGCTGACTGGAATATTATCTTTGCTCAAGTCATCAATGCTTTGAAGATTCAATCGACTCTTGCCGTCGGCTGTTCTGCTGGGGCTGTTTATGCCTATGCAACTGCTTTTGCATTTCCCGACATCATCACCCGCGTTTGGGTATTGGATGGTGTGCCCGCTGTCTTTTTAGACAATGTTATCCGTCACTATTCCCATGACGACCAAGCCACCTATCACCGTTTCTTAGCCAGACCAATTGCCGAGATTCAAGATGACTATGCAATGTGGATAAAGGCTTTTTCTGAGCAGCAGTCTAACAATCCTCACATGCTCAACATTTTGAAAGATGCTCGCGCCAATCACTATATCGGGATGGCCCGAGAAAGTCAGCTGCAGATCCGCCCTTGGGGGTTTGATATTTCAGCGATTCAACAACCGGTGACTCTATGGCATGCAGAGAACGATGCTATGGTGCCCTACAACGCGGCGCGAGAAATGACTCATGTGCTCCCAAACAGTACTTTGATGGCTGCCCAAGATCTTGATGTATCACCAGAACAAACTATTCATTCAGAAAGCATATCCCAAGGTTTCTTGCACCTGTTGAGACAACTGCAGGATGATAGGGACATTGATTAGGACAAAAGTCCAACACCGCGCTTGCAAGGGGTAAACCTTCTGAGATTGAATGGACGAATATAGAACTCTCTTAACCCTCCTGTTAAAAGCGTTTTCTAAATTAAACGCCAAATGTGGCTGGAGCCCCGCAGGTGGCAATTGCTTCCAAGAAAAAAAGGCAGCGCATTGGCCACATACTCGGTGTTGAAAATATTGTTTGCTCAGATACATTCCATATGAGCATCCTTTCTAGAGGGCTGCAGGCAATGATGCGATCGCTAATTTAGGGGATGGACCGATCTATAGCCACTGCTATTTGACCGTTCCTTATACTTAAAGCCATTCCGAGGCTCAGCAATGCCGTAATTGCTGAGTCAGGTAGACACATCAGCCTATCCCTCAGATTATGTAGTGATGTGACAGAAACACAGCGAGGACATCTATGGCAAAAACAGCACCCTACGGCGCTTGGCAATCGCCCATTACTTCTGAAGTAATTGTGTCTAATTCCATTCGTCTTGGGAGTATATGTCTGGACGGTAGTGATATTTATTGGAGCGAACTGCGCCCGACTGAAAAAGGCCGTAGTCTGATTGTGCGCCGCACGGCTGATGGAGAAATAACGGATGTCACCCCTACCGGCTTTAACGTTCGCACTCGTGTGCATGAATATGGCGGTGGGGCCTACTGGGTAGAGCAGGGGGATGTATACTTTGCCAATTTTCTAGACCAGAGGTTGTATCAGCAGTTGTCGGGCTCAGCACCCAAGCCGCTCACCCCAGAGAAAGCGCTACGGTATGCCGATGGAGTTATGGATCGCTCCCGTCAGCGCCTGATCTGTGTTCGCGAAGACCATACCCAAAGCGACCAGGCCGCCATCAATACTATTGTTGCCATTGCCCTCGACAACCAGACCCAAACTGTTTTAGTCTCGGGCTGTGATTTTTACTCCACACCTCGCCTCAGTCCCGATGGCACACAGCTGGCCTGGCTCAGCTGGAATCATCCCAACATGCCCTGGGATGGCACCGACCTCTGGGTTGCTGAGATTGCTGCTGACGGCACCCTGGCAAAGCCTCAAAAGGTAGCGGGTGGCCTCACCGAATCCATCTTTCAACCCCAGTGGTCCCCTGACGGAATTTTATACTTTATCGGCGATGTCACTGGCTGGTGGAATCTCTATTGTTGGCATCATCAAACGGTTGAACCCCTCTATCCATTAGAGGCTGAGTTTGGCTTGCCCCAGTGGGGGTTTGGCATGTCAATCTACGGATTTGCCTCTGCTAAAAGCTTAGTGTGTACCTACAAACATAAGGGTGTTCAACAGCTGGCTCAGTTAGATACAACCACTCTCACCCTCACTAAGATTGACACCCCCTATGCCAGCATAGGCGGTCTTCAGGTAGGAGCTGATTTTGTTGTCTTTTTAGGGGGCTCTCCTAGCCAACCCAGTGTTTTGGTTCGTTTAGATTTATCAACGGGTGAGACCACTGAGCTAAGACGGTCTAGCACCTTAGAGATTGACGAAGGCTATCTCTCTATGCCGGAGACGATTACATTTCCAACTAGTAACAATCTCTCTGCCTATGGCATATACTATCCACCTAAAAACAAAGATTACAGTGCCCCTGAGGGAAGTCGTCCCCCTTTGCTGGTGAAAAGCCATGGCGGACCGACAGCGGCCACATCTTCTAACTTTAGTCCAGCGATTCAGTACTGGACTAGCCGTGGGTTTGCTGTGTTGGATGTGAACTATGGTGGCAGCACGGGCTATGGTCGTGCCTACCGTGAGCGGCTGAAGGGAAACTGGGGGATTGTTGATATTGATGACTGTGTTAATGGGGCGAACTATCTGGTAGCTCAGGGTAAAGCTGACCCCGAGCAGCTAGCGATTGACGGTGGTAGTGCCGGGGGCTACACCACCCTAGGAGCGCTCACGTTTCGCGATGTGTTCAAAGCAGGAGCCAGCTACTATGGCGTTAGCGATATGGCAGCCCTGGCGATGGATACCCATAAGTTTGAGTCACGCTATTTGGACAGCCTGGTGGGTCCCTACCCTGAGCGCAAAGATCTCTATGACGCGCGCTCTCCTATCAACTTTACTGACCAGCTTTCCTGCCCGGTTATTTTCCTGCAGGGGGATGAAGATAAAATTGTGCCCCCCAACCAGGCTGAATTAATGGTCGATGCCCTACGGGAAAAGAATATCCCAGTGGCGTATTTGTTATTTGAAGGAGAACAGCACGGCTTTCGTAAAGCAGACAATATCAAGCGAGCGTTGGACGCTGAATTTTATTTTTATAGTCGGGTGTTTGGGTTTGAGCCTGCTGAAGAGATTGAAGCCGTGGAGATTTGGGGACTATGAAAATGAAATCCATTAAATACCATCTGACGTTGCAGGTGCTCGAATAGATTCTGGAGAGCCTAAAGATTGAGCCATGTCTTATGGAGGGTTGCATGTCGAGATTTTCCAATCGTGCGATCGCATAGCAAAGGCGTTCCATGGAACGCCTTTGCTCAAAAAATAGAACCTAATTGAATCTTCATTCCTTCAGGGTTGTTTCAAGGATCAAGCTGGCATTACGGATGGCGGGTAATTTGCTAATCCACGGTACCCAACGGTAAACGCCAATTCGCTCAGGGTATCGACAGTTTTCTTGAATTAGCGATCGCACCTGCACCAGCGACAGCCCCATAGCTGTCACATCCTGTTCATTTTTGACAAACCATTTTAGCGGAGCATTTAGTTGCTCCAGGTATTTAGCGTTTTTGCTCTTCTGGGAACCACCCACCACATCAAAGGCAAATGTGGCTCCTGGAAACTGTTGTCTTAATTGATCAATCAACGCCTGAACCTGACCCACTTCAAAATACATCAGCAACCCTTCTGCCATAATCAGCAGACTAGTTGGCATACAGGCAGGTAGTTCATCCATCCAGCCAAAGTCCATAACTGAGCGACTCACAAACCGATGACGATCCGTTGCAGTATCTAACTGTTGCCGTAGGGTAGTTACCTCTGGCAAATCTAGGTCAATCCAAGTATGGCAGTTCTGGCCAATGCGATGATAGCGGGTAGAGAGACCAGCCCCCAGCTCAACCACAACAGCATCAGCATGGGCCGCCAGGTGACGCTGAGTAATGTTATCAACAATATGGGCGCGCACCGCCCACGAGAGCTGAGCAAGTGAGCTATAGAAGCGATCCAGTTCCGGATCCCAAGTAAGCGACTGCCACCATTCAGCTACCACGGGGTCACAGAAAATACCGTCGGGGCGCTGATGTTCTTCTACCCGTGCACGCGTTGTCATCAGCATTGTGCGGGGGACACCTGTTAGTTTTGACTGAGATGGGCTAGCCATGAATACATTCCTCCAGGGTAAGAATTGGACTGTGAATTAAAGAATCTTCGTGGGGAAGGGATGTGGAAGAGGAACGCGGGGAGGGGAAGACGCGGAGAGAGAGCGTTGACCTGTGACAGATTGTTCGCCTAGAACCTGGCCCTAAGCTGCATACCAAATATAGCAGGGACGCCATATCCCCCAAGTATTGTCGTTCCCAGTGAAGAGAAACGATGATCCGCAGAGAGTCTTCTTTTTCTGCTGCCTCAAACTAGGCAATGCGCGTCAGCAACAAACCGTTCTTGATCAAATCCATAGCCCCACACTCACACTAGCGTTGCTAATTAGCAATCGGCAGAGATAGCTTAGAGGGTAACGGACGATCTCCCGAACGCTAACGGGAGTTTTTCAGAACGCTAGCGGGAGTTTTTGGCTCGGTTAATGTTCCAATATTGCTGACGACAGGCCGTTCGATAATCGCTAGGATTCAGGCCAAACCTACGCCTAAATGCCACGGCAAAAGCGCTGCGATTGGCAAAACCAACGGTAACGGCCACACCTGTTACAGTCATTTGGTTTCCTTGCAAGAGTTCTGCCGCTCGTTCCATACGATAGTTGTGTAAGTAGCCAAAGACGGTGGTACCGAAAACTTGACGAAATCCTCGCTTTAGCTTGCAGTCATTGATGCCCACTTGCCGAGCCAGGGCCATCAATGAAGGTGGATTATGAATCTGGTGAATTAAAATATCTCGAGCCTGATGAATCAGTTTTACATCATCGGGGTTGAGGGGGCGACGTTTTTTCAAGTCTGGTTGCTGAGTTTTGAGTTGTTCAAAGGCTAACGTCAGCAATTCTAAGCTCTTACTTTCCAAGTACAGCCGTCGAGTTGCTCCTTGATAAGGACATTGCAAAATTTGCTGTAGCGCGATCGACATCAACGGTGTCGTTTTGCCAAATTTCCAATAGGGCGCCAAGATATCGGCATTAAACCGTTGATGGAGTTCAGCTAGCTGATGATCTTCAGCCAACATGGTTTGAAACAGCTGTGGGGGCATAGCAATTTCAATCGTACAGATATCTTTACCTGCGACAAACTCCACTTGGCTAGCCTGATCGGCGCAATAAACCAGACAGTACTGCCCTGTGGATACCCTCATGTCAGCTTTGATCCCTTGAATAGCTCCGCTGACTGGCCCAGATACAAAGAACTTAAGGGCAACGGGTGAGCAAACTGGAGAACTCTCTGCTACGGCAATTACTAAATCTTCGTCCAGCAGATGTTGTTGGATAAAAAGATCCAACGTCCCCTTGCGTAGGTTGACTCTATGTAACTGTCCTTTGCCCAGAGTTTTAGGTAAGGTCAGTGTGCTTTCATGCGCTGAAAGCTGATAAGCTATAGCCGCTTGTTGCTGAAGCTCGATCAACGCGGCTTGAAAATCAGTGGCTGTAAACGTTATTTTCATCAACTTATTGAGAAAAATTCTTAAATGCTGATGCCAAACTTTACCTCAAATAGTCGTTAAGGAACATTTCCGCTGAGCCACATCGAAAAATACTTTAAGAAATACTAATGGTTGAAAACTGGATTATTCAACAACTGATGTAGCAACTGACGAAGAAAATTTCCATGGTTTATCAAACTCCCCACTACAATTTGGTTGTTTTTGGTGCGCCAGGGTTTATTGGCCGTATCCTCTGTCAGTATTTGCTAGATCAGATTGGGGTAAATAGCGCTATTAAGTGGGCGATCTCAAGTCGTTCCCAAGCGAAATGCCCGGCGTTGCTGAATTAAGGGATGATTCTGAAGGGGACCGGGACATCGTCAAACTTGAGATAGTGAATGAGTAATCGAATCGAGTGTTTCAACATCTCCAAGGATTTGGAGTAGCAGAGAGTTTTGCGATGAAGTCGAGCAAGATAATGTCGTAACCGGGTGTTCTCACCTTCTACTCGGGTCATGTAGGTTTTGCACACAATCTGATCGCCCTCTGGAATGAACTGGGGATAGACCTTGAGCCCGTCTGTTACATAGAAGAAGCACTGCCACAGTCCAACCATGGCCCACAAGGGAGCAAAGGTTTGAGCACTGTGGTCACCCACAACCCACCCCAAGATGCCAGGTTTGAAGTGGTTCACGGCTGTCCAGATCCAGACTTTGTTTTTTTAGCACCCACAAAGGTCTGAAGTTCATCGAGTTCACCCACCTCAGGGATATCATCTGGAGCATAGGCATCTGGAAGCTGATGACCCACTTGTTTGACCCAATTGAGGACCGTTGTATGGTGAATCGTGGTCACGCGTTCAATGCCGCGAAAGCCCATCCCATTTACCGACATTTTCAGGCAGACTCGACGGACCTCGTCGCTGTAACCTCGATGAGGTTTGGGACTATCGACAAATTGTCGGCCACAATCGACGCAGCAATAGTTCTGCTTGCCGCGTTTATGACCGTTTTTACTCACATGAGTCGATTGGAACTCGGGGCATTCCATCACAGCTTCCTAACTCAGTGTTGAAATTATGCATTTCATCCTCTATTTCAGCAACGCCACCATCCCGAGGTCAGCAACAGCGTTTAAACTGTTGAAAATTAGATTTATTCACCCGCCAACGTAGTTGGGGAAGTGTATACCGTTTTCCAAGCGTTAACAGTGCTTTCTCCAATCTTACTGTCAATCGCTTCTCCACTTTCTGCAACTAGTCGGATATCAATTGTTGTCTCTGGCGCGTTTTGAAGGGTTTGAGCTAACTCATTACTGACTGGGAACGTATTATTTTGTCCAGAAATCTCAAAGACACTGTCATCAACTTTGATGAACAGTTGGATGATGTTTCTGGCGTTACTGAATTCTGAACAACTCAAATCTGAAGAGACCCGAAATGACCCGCTTAAACAGTCGCGATCGCGAATAATCGACAGTACCCGAATAAAATCACGACTCCAAAGACTCTGCACTTCAATCCGGGCCGTTGTATTTAGAAATCGATCATTAAAGGAATGCCGATCAAATACCCCGACAAAGTTACCTTCAAAGGGATCTTCAATTTGAACTGGCTCTGACCAGGGTAAATTACGGCGAGTTCCCAATGTGGCAGAGTCAACAACAGCCAGCTCAGCAGCCGTAGTAAGTACAGTGCTTGCTGACCAGATACTTCCTAATAACCCTAAGCTGACTATAAAACGCCCAATCACTTGTGGATTGCCTCTGCATACTGAGACCTCATTTTGACGATAGCACAAGGGATTAGAAATATATGGAATGCTAATGTTTCTACTTGTTAACTGCAGCTACATGTTGAGCTCAGCTCAAAGGTGCCACTCTTAAGCTGCTCTACCTTCAATTAATGAGGCTATCCCTATGCTAACCACGCCAGAAAGTGCCCACATTGTTGAGGGCATTATGGCTTTGCCATTTATTCTGATGGGCCTATCCCACATTACTAGTCCAGACATGTGGCGCTCGTTTTTTATGCATTTGCACTCGATGGGTGAGAAAGGTGTAATTTATCGGACATTTGCTCTGGAATTGGTGAATGCGATCTCAATAGTCACGTTCCATCAAATCTGGCACGGTTGGGGCATCATTATCACCCTTTATGGCATTGCACTAATGACAAAAATTTCACTGAGCTTATTGTTTCCTGCAATCGGTCTACGCTCTTTATCTATGGCAGAGCAACATGGCAAATCAAGATTTATCACAGCGGGAGTAGTACTCATAGCCCTAGGAATTCTCTGTGCTTGGTTATCCATCGGTTAGTAGTGCGTCAATATTTAAGTTTTGGTCAGGTGAGGACGCAGAGAAAGAGAGAATGGGCGACTTGTAAAAAAATCGCTAGGATCGCGATATGTTGTTTTCGAGTGAAGCTTTATGGTAGAAGCAAATGATTCTTAAGATGTATCTAGCCTGGAGGGTGTATCAGAAACGCTTTTAATTTCGTTTATTGCACGCGCACAGGTATCTACTCTCTTCCCGAGTCTTCAGTTCAAAGACTCCCTCGCAGAAACTCTGTTGCCTAAATTAAACATTGATACTTCTACGTTGCCACTGGATATAGATTCACTGCGAAAAAATATTGTTCGAGGGCGTATTTTTGATCAACAGCTAAGAGTATTCTTCCAGGCTCATCCAGATGCAACAGTAATTAGCCTAGGAGCAGGGTTATCAACTCAGTTTTCTCGTGTAGATAATGGTCGACTAAGGTGGTTTGATGTTGATTTGTCAGCAGTCATTCAGGTTAAATCTTCTCTGTTACCACAAAATGAACGCTATTGGCTGTATGGATGCTCTTTGACAAATCCAAAGTGGTTAAATGCCGTATCTTGGTCTATTAATGAACCAGTGATTATTATCCGTGAGGGAGTCCTCAACTTTATCGAACCGGAAGCTGCTAGGGTATTTTTCCAGAAGATTGCAGAGAAGTTCCCAACACAAACACAAATTATCTTTGACTATGTTCATCCGTTGATAGTGAGAATTGCAAACAAGTCTAACTATGTGCGTAGACTGCGCGTCGGCATTGTCACTGATGCGTTTGGGGGCCTTTTTTCTGTGGTTGTTGCGTAGACCGGTGGGGAAGGAGTGTTTTGTTGGGCAGCCTATGGGCTACGTTGTCTGATCGAGCGCTAACCGGATGCAGTAGATGACAGCGTATGACACCTGACACGGATAGTCCGGATGGTCTTTACATCGCAGAACTGGACTAGTCGGTACGCACGACGAAGGACGCACAGTCTTCGGGCTGAACTTCCTGCATGTAGAGCGCAAAACCGGGAATGTACTTGAGCCGATAAAGCTCCTCCAGCTCTCTTGGGTCACTTGTAACCTCCTGGTTGCGGGTGAGCGCTCGAGTCAAACAGGTCCCGAAATCCGCAGAAGTGAACACGGTGAAGTCGAAGCAGTTGTCCAGTTCGATGGAGTGGAGGAAGAGTCCGTCGAGCAGAAGCACATCGGTCGTCTCTGCATAGCGTTGAGGTGAGAGATTGGGCCGAGACTCGCGAACGTCGTATAGAGTCGAGCGAAAGTAACGGTTGCCGCCAGGTCCAAGAGGCTCCAGGAGCATGGATCGGAGCGCCGAAAAGTTGATTTGGAATCTGCGGAAGCCCTCCGGTGATTGCGCGCCGAACTGCCAACGGACTTCTGGAGGATTCTGGAAATCGTCGGCAGAAACTCGTATGGAGTTACGCCCCAGTGCTCGGATTTTCGTTGCCAGGACATCGGCTAGCGTAGTTTTGCCAGACGCGCAAAAGCCGTCTATGCCGACTCGAATCGGATGTGTCATTTCAGCTGATATAAGCTCTCTGACGATCAAGTCGATCTCCGTCATTACGATCTGCCCAATGACTGCAATTACCGGGCTGCGACGAGTGATTGCCTATTCTAAAACGCCCGGCTTCGCGACTCCCATGCATTGTATTGTTATCCGCAGTGTTCCGAGCTAGGGAGTCCGCAAAATCTTTTCCATCTTACGCCCTTTCGCTAGTTCGTCCACCAACTTGTCCAGGTATCTGGCCTGTTTGGTAAGCGGGTTCTCAATTTCTTCGACTCGATGGCCACAGATTGAGCCGGTGATCAGGCTTGCATTCGGGTTGACCGTGGCCTCAGCAAAGAATTGTTCAATCGTAGCGTCATTTTCAATCAGGCGCTGCAGATCTTCCGCCTTGAAACCAGTCAGCCATGAAATGACTTGGTGCAGTTCTTCTACAGTTCGCCCCTTCTTCTCAACCTTCGCAATATAGAGCGGATAAACAGAGGAGAAGGTCATATTCGCGATACGCTCGTCGTGGTCTTTGGTGGTCTTCATTTTTGGAGTACCTTGATCGCTTACGTAGCGGGAAACGTATGGAAGTCATGGGATTCCAATACGGACGCCAAAACTTAGCGGCCCCGAACACGGAGCGGCGTTTGTGCAAAAGTGCCGAAGGCATACACAAAAAGCCGCGTAGTGTTTGGGGGCCGCTGGAACGTATTGTTAGGGCTGACGCGTTGATTAGCCATGATGGAAGTAGAAGATGTTGCCATCTAAATCTTGCACGGTGAATTGCCTTATTCCCCAGGACTTGTTTTCAATCTCTTCAACAATAATCGCCCCATTGTTCTTGAGTATTTCATAGGATTCATCGACATCTGTGCAGTATATCCAGTGTGCAACCGGCTGAAATAAACCTTCCTTTCTTCGAAAAAAGATGGCGGTATCTCCATTAGAGACCGCACCAACCTCTTTATCCGGATAAAGCCATTCGGTTTTGCAACCGAGATAGCGACAATAATATTCTTGCGCCTTTTCGACATCGGAAACTGGCAGTTCCGGTACAGGCTGATTCAACTCCATATTTCCGATTTTCTTGTAGCCCTAACTATCGTTTATCCAGACTTTGTCTGGATAAGTACTTCCCAGTCGGAGTTACCCAGACAAAGTCTGGATAACCATCCTATAAGGAGATAACCCAGATATTACCCCCAGAGTCGGAGTTATCCAAAAAGCTTTAACCTCTCTTTAATAGTTCAAATAAACTATTGAGCCCTGTCTACCAAGACTCATCATGAGTGTGATGTTTTATGGGGCCACTAAGAATGTCGGCACTGGTTCCGCCAGATGGGATGATTCGGCTAAAACGCTTGTGATACAAGGGATACAGTTATTTCAGGAGATGATCGCTGAAATTCTTTCTCTGCAGGCATTTCAGCCATTTTTCCATTATGCGGAACCAGTGCCACACTGTCATAGTTGCAACTCTCGAATACTGATTTTCTACTGATTTCCTTAAATCAGCACCAGGTATAAAATGCTTTATATTAATGATACTTATTCTCATTAATATAAAGTAAGGGTTTTCCCAGGTATGGCAATTGAGCTGACCGATCTGGAATTTCGAGAGCTGATGCTCAAGGCCCACCGGCAGGGTGAATTGGTCTACCAACCGATGGAACTAGGAGCGCAGATTCACCTGCCTAAGTGTTTGGGTAATGGCGGAGAACGCTTCTTTGAACTGCGTCACGGTCTGCGTCTAGAAATTCGTAAAGCTACCCTCAATCAGCCCCTGCGTCACCTGCGTCAGCACGAGAGCAGTTTTCCGCTCACATCAAAGTTTTACCTGGCAGGCATGTCACGAGTGCAGACACTTGATGTCTCAGATATCGAATGTGACTATCGAGAAACCGTCGGCCATCACTATCTCTATCATTTACCCGGCCATACTGAAATCGAGGAATGGCCTGCTAATCAGCTGATTCACCTGATCACCATATCAGCCGACACTCAATATCTCAGCACCTACAAAGGTAGTCAGTCTGCACTGCCACCACCCTTGCAGAAACTGCTTGAAGGGGATTCTGCACAGCGTTTTCATCAGTCGCTAGGTGAAATGACATCCCACATGTGGCGGCTGGTGCAGCAGATTTTGGACTGCCCCCACGATGGCTTAATGCAGCAGCTTTACCTGGAAAGCAAGGTTCTAGAGTTACTGGCGGCCCAATTGGCTGTTTGGGGAGATAAACGGCCAGATAAAGCAACCATGTGGCTATGTCCTGAGGACATGGGACGGCTGCATCAGGCTAGGGATATCCTTAAACAGCGGATAAAGACTCCCCCCTCTCTGTTAGAACTTGCACGACTGGTTGGACTAAATGAGCGTAAACTCAAGCAAGGCTTTCGACAGCAGTTTGGCACCACCGTCTTTGGCTATCTGCGAGAGTACCGAATGAATCAAGCTAAAGAGCTACTGCACGAGCCCAACTTAACCATTGCTGGCATTGCTACTCAGGTTGGTTACAAAAGTCCTGAGGCATTTAGTAATGCTTTTCGGCGTAGATTTTCGGTCAATCCAAAGACGTATCAGTTAAGCCATCGCTACTAGCAATTGAGGAATATCAAAATATTCTAAAAAGAAAAAAGTCCTGTTCACACAGAAAAAAGTCCTGCCCTCGAAGAAAACAATTTTTCTAAGCTGTATTGTACTTAGCAGTTTTTGACATTCATTTTTAATTGCGAATAGCTCCGTGGTTATGGATGTTTGAGTGTGTGAGGATAAGGGTGATGGTTAGTTTCTCGATACACCTGGGAGCAGTTTCTCCATTGGTCGCTGTTTTACTTGTGTCTACGCTTCAAACAAGGCCGGTATTGGCAAACCAGTCTCAATCTTCCTTATCTCACATCATTGACGAACTATATTCTCAAACTAATCCTATAACGATTACTAATGTACAGCTCAGCGAGACAAACAGTGAAACCGTACTTGTTTTGGAAACCGATGGAGAGCTATCTGAACCAGTTACGTCGATCTCGGGCAATACTTCAATATCAGACATTTCTAACGCTGTCTTAGCATTGTCTGAAGGAGATAATTTCTCCGTTGTTGACCCTACTGAAAACATCACTAAAATCACAGTGACAAGCTTGACAGACAATCAGGTGCGTGTGGAGATTATGGGTCGAGACGTGCCACCAGCTATAGAGATTGGCTCGGATGCAACTGGATTGGTCCTGACGGTTGTGGATAGGGTAGATATTGCTAACGATGTTGGCGATGATACGCTGCGAATTGTGGTTACTGGCGAAGGGACGGATGATGATTATTTTGTCCCCAATACCAGTACCGCTACTCGTACGGATACACCGCTACGGGATATTCCCCAATCGATTCAAGTAATTCCTCGTCAGGTAATAGAAGATCAGCAGGCAACCAGCATCGAAGAAGTACTTGAAAACGCGGCAAGCGTCACGTTTTTGGGTGACGTTGATAGCCAGGGGCTTAATTTTGCTGTGCGTGGTTTTGATGATGCTCCCTTATTGCGAGATGGTTTTCGACTAATAGGATTCGCTGGCAGTGGGGGTGCAACTACACCAGAAGTCGCTAATTTAGAACGGGTTGAGGTGCTCAAAGGACCTGCCTCTGTTTTATACGGACAAGCGGAACCGGGCGGTTTGATTAACCTTGTCTCCAAGCAGCCGCTGTCAGAGCCTTACTACAATCTACAGCTGCAGGGCGGCAATCGAGAGATTAGCCCTAGCATTGATTTATCAGGCCCTCTCACCGAAGACGGTCGTGTTCTCTATCGCTTAAATGCCCTCTATCGTTATGAAGACAGTTTTCGCGATTTTGATACCAGTTTTGATCGGTTCTTTATTGCCCCCACATTGAGCTGGGCCATTAGCGATCGCACCGACCTAACATTTAATCTAGAGTACATCGACGATAACGATCCGGCTGATTTTGGCACGGTGCTGGTCGGTGATGGAGATACCGTTATCCCAGACGACCGGGTGATTAACAATCCCGAAGACACCATTGAAAAAGAGTATTTGAGCCTGGGGTATACCTTTGAACATCGCTTTAGTGACAACTGGCAACTACGTAATCGATTTAGCTTTATTTCCGATGAATTTGATTACAGCGTAGTTGATCTACCATTCTTTTTTGACGAAACCACAGGTACGGTCACTCGGGGCTTTACAGACCGAGATAGCGATGACGACTTTCTTTCTCTGTATACCAATCTACAAGGGAAGTTTAATACCGGTTCTATTGAACACACTTTGTTATTTGGCGTTGATGTTTCTCGTTCAGAGGGTTCAAGCATCACCAGATTTGCCCCAACGCCTGAGTTTATAACGTTTCTTGATATCTTTAATCCAGACTACAGTACGCCATCACCTGATTCTGAGAGTATTCCTATCGCGTTTGGTAGTGACATTACAACAGATCGTTTGGGTATTTATGTCCAGGATCAAATTGATCTATTAGACAATCTAATCTTGGCAGCCGGACTTCGCTACGACACCGTTGATCAAGAGACAACTGATATTTTAACCGATCTGGAAACTGACCGGTTTGATGATGCCGTTACCCCTCGCATTGGTATCGTGTATCAGCCAATTGAGCCGATTTCTCTCTATGCCAACTATGCCCAGTCGTTTAACCCTAACGGCGGTACCGATGCCCAGGGTCAGGCGTTTGATCCCCAAGAGGGTGAGGGTTTTGAAGTGGGCGTTAGGGCGGAGCTGCTAGAAAATCGTCTGACAGCCACCCTGGCCTATTTTGATATCACTAAGAACAATGTGTTAGTAGCCGATCCGAATGTGCCATTTGCTTCTATCGCTACTGGAGAACAGCGCAGTCAAGGGATCGATCTCGATATCATTGGCGAGATTTTACCTGGCTGGAATATTGTTGCCTCCTATGCCTATCTCGACGCTGAGATTACAGAAGCTACGACCGATATTGTAGGAAACCGCCTGATTGGTATTCCAGAGCATAGCGCTAGTTTGTGGACAACTTATCAAATCCAATCGGGTAATTTAGAAGGGTTGGGCTTTGGACTCGGTTTCAATTTTGTCGATGAGCGCCAGGGGGATTTAGCCAACAGCTTTGCCGCAGATAGCTATTTCACAACCAATGCAGCGGTGTTTTATCGCCGAGACAATTGGCGACTAGGGTTAAATATCGATAATCTCTTTGATGTTGATTACATAGAATCGGTAGATGGGTTTAATTTTAGACAGGTTCAGCCTGGCGACCCGTTTACCGTAAGAGCATCGGTTTCCTATACATTTTGATCTCAATGCATATAGTTCGATGGGGCATTAGAAAATTGTGAGAATAACACAGCTGACTCGGCTATTACTCTTAGGAATAGCTACCCTCTCAGCTTGCCAAAACAATTCCGAGCAGCTGAGTTCTGCCCCAGCTCCTTTGCAGCCGGTCGACTGTCGCACCATCGAACATGCACTGGGTAATACTGACATATGTGGTCAGCCCCAAAGAATTGTTGTTTTAGGGCCATATGTTTTAGAACCCCTGCTAGCTCTTAGCGTTCAGCCCATTGCTTTTGGTGATCATATCACCCTTCATCAAGGGGAATACGACGAGCCTAGTCAACATATCCCGTACCTGGGTGACCACATCACCCAGCCGATTGCCAACGTTGGGACTGCATTTAATCCCTCCATTGAAGCTATACTCAAACTTCAGCCTGATCTGATTTTGGGAACAAGCACTAATAATGCTGCTCAGTACAAAACATTGTCTGACATTGCTCCAACTCTACTGCTTAATTGGAGTGAAACAGAAAAAAATCTAAAAACAATTGCCCAGGCTGTTGAGCAAACTAATCGGTCCGAGCAGCTGGAGGAAGAGAAAGAAAAGAAAATTGAAGCGACCCGCCAAGCCTTTGCACCTTTGATAGCTGACTATCCAAAAGTGCTTATCCTGATCTCAGCACAATTTCCAGAGTTGTACATTGGCAATCAGGCAGCAGGGTCGTGCAGCTCACTCATTCAGGAGATGGGCTTTGAACTGGTGTTGTTACCTCAGTCTGAAGATACTGAAGCTCCTCGAACACCTATCTCCATTGAAACGCTACCAGAGCTGAATGATGCCGATATCATTCTTATACTGGGTAGTAATTTTGATACTGTTCAGTCGTTTAGCAGCATAGACGAGTTTGAGACACACCAGCTCTCTAACGTGCAAAAAGATTGGGAGAAGAATGCGATCGCACAGTCTCTAACTGCTAGCAAGGCCGGAAGAGTGTACTTTGTTCCTGCATATTTATGTTTAGGATTACCTGGCCCCATTGGCACAGAGCTATACTTAGACGAACTTAAAACCCAGCTGCTTTTAGACAAACAACAGTAGGTGATTTCATGACTTTGTCCGCAACAGACTGTAAATTTTGCTCTGTTATCTCCAAAGCCAACGGCGAAGACCCCATCGGCAGTGCAAATCCGACCGATAGTTGGTTGGTCATGGAGCTACCCCTGCCCTGGACAGAAGACCGATTCCATGACGATCCGTTACTAAAACCAATTCACGACTTGTTTCACGAACTGTTTGAAAAGGGGATTCGAGTGTCCCCTATGGCCATTGCTCCTGACCGGGAGTATTCTGTTCCCGAGCGGTCTCATGTGTTTTACTATCGTCGCCCCAGCCAACACTTTTCTCAATTTGAGAGACAAACATTTCTGCTACCGACCGAGCAGATTGCTACACTCGCCAAAGCGCTGACCTATGAGCCGGAAAGTCTACAGCAGTTTTTAGCCTATCAACAGCCTGCTGATAATATCCGTGACATGATGGTTTGCACCCATGGCAACATTGACATTGCCTGCGCCCGGTTTGGTCAGCCCGTATACAAAAAACTACGGGATGACTATGCCGCTAACGGTCAATTGCGAGTATGGCGCTGCAGCCACTTTGGGGGCCATCAGTTTGCTCCCACATTAGTCGATTTTCCCACCGGGCAGGTTTGGGGACATTTAGAAGAAGACATCTTAGAGACGTTGATCCATCGGCATCAGCCCGTGACTACGCTACGCCCGTTTTATCGTGGCTGGGCAGGGGTGGACCGGTATACCCAAATGGTAGAACGTGAGATTTGGATGGAGCGGGGTTGGGAATGGCTGCGGTATCAAAAATCAGGTCAGGTGGTGGACCAAGATGCTGATAACGAAACAACTGACTGGGCTAAGGTCCGGTTAGAATTTGTTGCTCCTGATGGGGTTACTGGAACTTACGAAGCAACGGTTGAGGCTGCAGGCTCGATCATGACTGCCATTAACTCAGGAGAGGAACCTACTTCAGTCAAACAATATCAAGTCAGCCAGTTGGTGCAGGTTGCTTAAATTAAACGGTATTTCGCTTTAAAACCAATGACGCTGAGGGGGATTACGGCTGCTCAGCTGATTGAGCTTGGTATCTTTACGTTAGTAGCTGCGCTAAACACCTTAGTACAGCCAATTTTTCTGCTACGTTACTCTAATAGGAATGACTGCCTATAGCGTGTCCAAACAAACGGTCTAAACAAACGTAAGTATGGCAATTAAGCTGACGTGTGATGATTTCCGGGAGATGGAATTACAGACCCGGCAGCAGGGTGCTCAAATTCGACAGCCAGGCCTGGGTGATTGGATCAATTTGCCAGAGCAGATTGGCGCAGGGGGCGATCGCAACATTCAACTGCGTAACGAACTCAAACTCACCATTCGTCACGCTCAGTTAAAGCAGGCAGTGCAATATACCGAACAGCACAAGTCGAACTTTCCTCTAGTAGCTAAGTTTTATCTATCTGGAGCATCTCGGATACGAACGCTCAATGCCACTGATATTGCCACCGACTACGAGGAAATCAAAGGCCATCAATATCTGTATCACTTACCTAACCACACTGAAATTGAAGAATGGTCCACAGGCCCGGTTCAGGTTGTGTACATTTACGCTGACCCCAGCTATTTCAGTACGTTTGATATAGGCAACGCCGCAGTGTCACCATCGTTACAAAAGCTTTTAGAAGGCGATAGAACCCAGCGGTTTTATCAGTCGTTAGGTGAAATAACACCCACTATTAAGCAACTGCTTCAGCAAATTTTGCACTGCCCTTACACTGGGCTGATGCAGCAGATTTATCTAGAAAGCAAAGCCCTAGAACTCTTTGCTGCCCAGTTTGCCCTCTGGACAGATTTGTCTACGTCTACGCCACCGATTTCACTCTGTCCTCAAGACATTGAACAACTGCACCAGGCTAAAAAAATTCTGATTCAGCAGGCAACGCATCCCCCCTCTCTGACAGCCTTAGCTCGGCAGGTCGGGCTAAATGACCGCAAGCTCAATCGAGGCTTCCGTCAGCTATTTGGCACTACCGTATTTGGCTATCTTCAAGACCATCGGCTGCAACAAGCTAAAGATCTATTGGGCAATCCTGGACTTACGGTTGCTGGTGTGGCCGGTGCCGTCGGCTATAAAAGCCCAGAAGCGTTTAGCACCGCATTTCGGCGTAAGTTTGCAGTCAGTCCCAAAACCTATCAGCTAAGCCAGCGCTCCTGCTCGAACGGCTAAGAAAAATCGGTTTCGCAAAGAAAAAAGTCGGTTTCACAAAGAAAGTTATTGCGTTTGCCACATATTATCTTCCTACCCAATTAATAAGAATAGCTTGCATTAAGCAATATTAACCTGGGTGCGATCTGTGTGAGTGAGACAGCAATGAAACAACTATGCATCACCATCGTGTTAGGAGCCGTTGCTTTGAGTACGATGCAGCCTGCTAAAGCGATAGAACAGGCTTGGTCTATCGAGGTACGGGCAGCGGCAGATCCTGCTAAAGCGATGGACCCGACTACAGTGGCTCAGGCTGATGCGATCGCAATTACTAACATTCAGCTTGAGGAAACCGATCAGGGGTTTACCCTACAGTTAGACACCAGCGGCGAACTACCCGTTCCTCAAACCAGAGTTAGTGGAGATGCGCTAATTGCTGATATTCCCAATGCCGCACTGCAGCTAGACGATTTCCTAATGGGCGATCCGGCACCGGGAATTGCACTGGTCACGGTGACGAACCTGCCTGGTAATCGGGTACAGATTGTTATTACGGGTGCCGATGCGCCGCCTGTTGCGGATATTGTGGCTGATGGGGCTAGCCTGACGGTAAGTGCCACCCCTGGTGATGCAGTGGCCCAGCCCTTAGAGGAGGATATACTGCGCCTTGTTGTTACTGGGGAAGACGAAGATGACTACTTTGTCCCTGATGCCAGTACGGCTACGCGCACCGATACGCCCCTGCGCGATGTGCCCCAATCAATTCAAGTAATTCCGCGCCAGGTGATCGAAGACCAGCAGGCAACTGGGTTAGAAGATGTGCTCGAAAACGCCGCTGGTGTGACATTTCTAGGAAATAATGCCGGTCGCGGCCTCAGATTTAGCATTCGCGGATTTGATAATCCTCCAGTACTGCGAGATGGTTTTCTCCTGCCTACATTTATTGGCGATGCAGCTGAGCCAGAAGTGGCAAATCTGGAGCGTGTGGAGGTGTTAAGAGGGCCTGTATCTGTCTTATATGGCCAGTCAGAGCCAGGAGGCGTAGTCAATCTGGTGACAAAGCAACCTTTATCGGAACCCTACTACAATCTTCAACTCCAAGCAGGCAACGGTGAGTTTATTAATCCAAGCATTGATTTATCAGGTCCGCTAACGGCAGATGGTCGCTTACTCTATCGGTTAAATGCGCTATATCGCCAAGAAGATGGTTTCCGAGATTATGACAACAATCTTGAGCGCTTTTTCATAGGCCCTACTCTGACCTGGTTGATTAGCGATCAGACCGATCTGACCCTCAATCTGGAATATATCGAAGATAACGAGCCGCTTGACTCTGGTATCGTCCCGCTTGGAGACGAGATTGCATCGGTTCCTCTGAGCCGAGTCTTTAATAACCCTGAGGATACCGTCGAGCAAGATTATCTTAGTGCGGGGTACAACTTAGAACATCGTTTCAGCGAAAATTGGCAGCTGCGTAATCAGTTTCGCTTTACCTCTAGCTCTTATGACTCCGGTGTGTTCCCCATACCGCTTTTTATTGACGAATCAACAGGTACCATAACTCGCGCATTTACATTTCAGGAAACCGAAGTAGATACTTACTCGCTCTACACCAACATCCAAGGCACATTCAATACGGGTTCAGTAAAACACACACTACTAGCTGGCATTGATTTGGCTCGCTGGGATCAAAGAGGTCTCTCAGGCTTTGACTTTACCCAACAATCTCCAATCAATATATTTGACCCAATCTATCCAGACCCTGCAACCTTTCCAGCAAAGGACAGCCTTCCCCTCTTTGCTTTTCTGAGTAACCCCATTCAAACAGATCAACTAGGGCTTTATCTACAGAACCAGATTGATATTCTAGACAACTTAATTGTAGTTGCAGGGCTGCGGTATAACGCTGTTGGTCAAGAAACAACAGAGCGTTCAACGGGCGATGTGACAGAGCAAAATGATGACGCTTTGATTCCTAGAATTGGTATGGTCTATCAACCCATTGAACCGATTTCTCTATATGCCAACTACTCCCGCTCGTTTGTACCCAATTCGGAGACTGATGCAGATGGCAATTTTTTAGAACCTGAAAAAGGCGAAGGATTTGAGGTTGGCATTAGAGGCGAGATTATCGAAAATCGCCTGGCAGCGACATTAGCCTACTTCGACATTACCAAACAAAATGTGGCAACACCTGACCCAAATCCTAATAATCCCTTCTCTTCAGTGGCTACAGGGGAACAGCGAAGCCAAGGGATCGATTTCAATCTGACTGGCGAAATTTTGCCAGGGTGGAATATGGTTGCCTCTTATGCCTATATTGATGCCGAAGTGACTGAAGATAACAATGCCGATATTGTGGGTAATAGACTGTTTGGCGCACCTGAACATAGTGCTAGCCTGTGGACTACTTACGAAATCCAGTCAGGAGACTTAGAGGGGTTAGGCTTTGGTCTAGGATTTAATTATGTTGGAGAGCAGGAAGGTGACTTGGCCAATAGCTATCAGGTAGACAACTATTTTCTGACTAATGCGGCTATCTTTTATCAGCAAAATGATTGGCAGGCACAGCTGAATGTTGACAACATATTTGATGTTGGCTACGTCAACTCCGCTGGCAATCGAAACGGAATTAATCGAGGCGATCCGTTTACGATTAAAGCGTCTATTTCTTACACATTCTAGTCTCGCTGTTGTTGTGATATGTCTAAAGGCAAAACATCAGAAATATGAGAAGACTCCTAAAACTCAGATTTTTTGGCACGGGCGTGGTGCTAGCCGTTGCGATCGCAGCCTGTCAACGTCCAACCAACTCGCCAGAAGTAACTTCTGAACCCTCTTCTAATTCTGATGGTTGCCAAATAATTGCCCATGTATCGGGCGAAACTGAAATTTGCGGCCAACCACAGAGAGTAATTGCCCTAGGTCCCTATGTATTAGAACCACTCATCGCTTTAGGCATTCAACCAACCGGATTTGCGGATCATATGGCGTTTAAGCAAAGCACTTACGATAATCCGAGCGCGCAGATTCCCTACCTAGGAGAGAGAATCTCGAATCAACCTGCTAACGTAGGTGTCGCCTACACGCCTTCTATTGAAGCGATCTCTAAAGCCCAGCCTGATTTAATTATTGGCTCTGAGTTCAATGCTCAGCAGTACGAAACACTTTCTAAAATTGCACCCACTGTGCTGCTTGATTACTATGACACAGAAGAAAATTTGAGAACAATTGCCAAAGCTGTCAGTCGTTCTGATATGGCTGAACAACTAATAGCAGATACAGAACAGACGATTGCATCAGCGCAGAAAACATTCTCAGACTCTGCCAGGGCTAATCCAAATGCTCTGTTACTTTTTTCTAATCCTCCGGAACTGGCCGTCAGCAAAGGCAATCAAGAGCTTTGCCATACTTTGCTTGAAAAGCTAGGGTTTCAACTCGTCTCTTTGCCTGGATTTGAAAGCAATGACTCTAGGGATACGGCCATACCCATATCTTCTGAGCAGCTATCAAATCTGAACAATGCTGACTTTGTGATTCTACTCGGTAGTAATTTCGAAACACGTGAAAGTACCATTAGTTACGAAGATGATCAGCTGTCAGGATCTAGAAAGGCTTGGCAGGAAAATGCGATCGCACAGTCCCTCGACGCCAGTAAAGCCGGACGGGTGTACTTTATTCCAGCCTATATGTGCCTGGGCCTCCCTGGCCCCATTGGCACAGAACTCTACTTAGACGAACTTAAAACCCAGCTACTGTCACCCTAAGCCCCTTAATACAACCCATACGCTTGCGGTCCCATAGCGATGCAGTACACTGTGGATTATTGATAACTGCTTTCATTTAGGCTGACCGATTAAGCAAAATGGTAATCTCGCTTGAAGACTTCGAAGAGATCCGAACGATTGCACAGAAAAAAGGCGAGGCCGTTTATCGAAAAACGGACTTTGAAATTGAGAATGGTTTGCCTGAAAGTCTTGGAGAAGGCAGTACATTATCGATCAATTTACGAGGTGGGTTATCCCTTGAGATTATCCAAGGTAAGCTGCGGCAAACGCTTAGAATTAAGCGCCAGCATGAGTCTGACTTTCCTTTAGTGTCCAAATTTTACGTTTCTGGGTCTTCAAGAGTCCGAACCCAAGACTCAAAGACGATTGCAGCCGATTATACAGAAACTGCAGGCGGTCACTATCTCTATCACCTGCCCAACATTACAGAAGTAGAAGAATGGCCATCTCACGAACTATGTCAGGTGGTAAAGATCTGTGCACAGGTGGATTACTTTCGCTCCTTTCGTGGCAGCGACGCGCCTTTGGCCCCGACGCTAAAAAGACTGTTTGATGGAGACAGGGCACAGCAGTTTCATCAGCCTCTGGGGCAAATGACGCCAACGATTAGCCGGGTACTGCAGCAGATTTTACAGGCTCCCTATCAGGGGATAGTGCGGCACATGTATCTAGAAAGCAAGATCCTGGAACTCCTGACGCTGCAGTTTGACCATTGGGCAGAGAAACCCGCTTTGATGCGATCTCGACAGCTGCCGTCAGATGTTCTAGAACGACTCCACGCTGCCAAAGCTACTCTCAATAGCAATATCAGCCAGCCTCTTGCCCTCAACGACCTTGCCCAACAGGTCGGGCTAAATGAATATCGGCTTAAACAAGGCTTTCGTCAGGTATTTGGCACCACTCCTTTTGGTTATTTGCACCACTGCCGGATGCAGCAGGCCCAGCATTTACTGCTGAACTCTGCTCTATCGATAGCCGGTGTCGCCTTGCATGTCGGCTATCGCAATCCTGAAGCGTTTAGTACCGCCTTTCGACGTCACTTTAGGGTGAGCCCCAAAGCCTATCAGCTGGGTAAACACGGCTAACCACCGACGCTTCATTTCACAAAGAAAAATTTTTCTATCGCAAAGAAAACACAAATTCTGACCCCTTATCATCACCATACGCTTTATTGAGAAGCGTTCTTAATTTGGTGTGTGAGGCAGGCTATGGGTGGTATGAAAAAAGGCTGGAGCGGTTGGTCAATCGGTCTATGGCTACTGATGGGGCAGGGTGCCATTGCTAGTTCGAGCTTGGCTGAAGCATTGCCAGGCGATCTCAATCTGTCAGCAACAACAGACGGACTGGCGCAAGTTGCCCAGGCTACCTTGGTTGAGATTACCAATATTCAAATTAGCGAAACTGCAGCCGGATTTACGCTGCAGCTAGAAACCAGCGGTGAGCTTCAGACGCCTGAAACTTTGGTCAGCGGGAATGCCGCTGTGGCTACGATTCCCAATGCAGCACTACAGCTACCAGACGGCGAAGAGTTTTTCGCAAGCAATCCAGTTGAGGGAATTATCCTTGTCAATGTGACTAATCTGCCTGATAACCGGGTGCAGATTGCCATTACGGGAGCTGCTGCAGCCCCTAGCCTGGAGCTTAGCACTGCAGCAGCTGGACTCACGGTGAGTGTTACCCCCGGAGATCCCGCTGTTCAAACACCAAACGATGACTCACTGCGAATTGTCGTCACTGGAGAAGAAACAGGCAGCGATTATTTTGTACCTAATGCCAGCAGCGCCACCCGCACCGATACGCCGATTCTCGATACGCCCGCCTCGATTCAGGTAATTCCTGAGCAGGTGCTAGATGATCAACAAGCAGTTCGGATCGAAGATGCCCTTACCAATGTCAGCGGCGTGGCCTTCGGCGGCACCCGTGGAGGCGTGGATGTCGATTTCACTATTCGCGGCTTTGACGATGCCCCGATTTTTCGAGACGGTTTTAGGCAATATGGCCCCTTTAACGATGGCATTCCAGAAATCGCTAACTTAGAGCGGATTGAAGTGCTGCGTGGGCCTGCCTCAATCTTGTATGGCGAAATTCAGCCTGGTGGAGTGATCAACCTGGTGACCAAGCAGCCCCTAGCGGAGCCCTTTTACGAAGCCCAATTGCAAGCGGGAAATCGTGGGTTTATCAGTCCGAGTATTGATTTCTCCGGCCCGTTGACTGAAGACGGTCGTTTACAATACCGCCTCAATGCACTGTATCGAAACGAAGAAAGCTTTCGAGATGTCGAAACAAACATTGAGCGATTCTTGATTGCTCCGGTTTTAAGTTGGCAAATTAGCGATCGCACCGATCTCACTGTGCAATTAGAGTATTCCGATTACCGTGCCCCATCTGATTTGGGTCTACCCGCCGTGGGAGATGAAATTGCCGATGTGCCACGAGATCGCATCACTGGCGAACCCGATGACTTTGTAGACACCGAGTCGATTAACGTAGGCTACAATTTCGAGCATCGCTTTAGTGACAACTGGCGACTGCGAAACACCTTTCGCTTTATTCAGCAAGATATTGTCAACGTAAACGTAGCCGCCCTGTTCTCAGATGGCCCACTGGTATTTCGTCTGCTTTCCAAACGAGAATACAACCCTCAAGATATTGGACTACAGACAAATGTTGTCGGCGAATTTAGCACCGGCTCAATTGACCACACCTTGTTGTTTGGTGTGGATCTCAATCGATCCGAAACAACAGACTTTACCCGGTTTGATGCTAACGACTTGCGTCCCATCGATATTTTTAATCCAGTCTATGGAGTCTTTGATGATTTGGACGTAAACACCTTGCCCGTTGGTTTTGACACTGAAGACCAACAGGACAGACTGGGTATCTATCTTCAGGATCAAATCGATATCCTGGATAACTTGATTTTGGTCGCGGGTATTCGTTACGACACCATCGAGCAAACCACAATCAATCGACCAGGGGCATTTGTGACAGAGACGACCGAAACAGTTCAGAATGATGATGCTTGGATACCCAGATTTGGCATTGTTTATCAACCTATTCCCACCGTTTCACTCTACGGCAGTTATTCCCAATCCTTTGTACCCAATGGTGAAACCGACGTGGATGGGAATCCGTTTGAGCCAGAACGGGGAGAAGGGTTTGAGGCCGGAGTCAAGGCCGAATTCTTGGAGGGTAACCTGTTAGCAACTCTGGCTTACTTCGATATCACAAAACAGAATGTGGTCACAGCTGACCCCAATAATCCATTCTTCTCTGTAGCCACAGGAGAGCAGCGCAGTCGAGGAATCGAGTTGGATCTCACTGGCGAAATCTTACCCGGATGGAATGTGATTGCCTCCTATGCCTACATCGACGCAGAGGTGACGGCAGATAATACGACCTCAGTGGGTAATCGCCTGTTCAATGTTCCTGAACACAGTGCCAATTTATGGACGACCTATGAAATTCAGTCAGGAGACTTACAAGGTCTAGGCTTTGGGCTGGGCTTTAACTTTATGGGAGAACGGGCAGGCGATTTGGATAACAGCTTTGATATTGATAGCTATTTCCTCACCAATGCCGGACTTTCTTATCAACGTGATAATTGGCGGGCTGCCGTCAATGTGCGTAACTTGTTCGACGTTAACTATATTTCTTCAAATCGAGGCGGTCGAGCCTTTTTCAATGACGTCGGGGAACCATTCACAGTTATTGGCTCATTTTCTATCCAATTTTGACCTGCAAAGCTCTAAGGGCAATAAAGCAACATAAAATTCAGTGAAGGATGAGAATTAATGAAGCAATTGGTGACTGTTCAACGGCTCGCAGGTATTGGCATGACGGTCTTGTTAATCGCCGCTTGCCAGAAAACCCCAGACCAGCCTTCAACATCCTCGGCATCATCTGTTTCCCCTCGCCTAAGTGACTGTCAAACGATTGAGCATGTCATGGGAGAAACCGAGGTGTGTGGGCAGCCCGAAACCATTGTCGTGATCGGGTCTGCCATGCTGGAATCCCTACTAGCGCTAGAGGTGCAACCCACCGCCTATGCCGATTACCTGGCGATGATGACGGGAGACTATGATAACCTCAGTCAACAAATCCCTTATTTGGGCGATCGCATCACGGGGCAACTAGTCAACCTTGGGTTTGCTGGTCAACCAGAAATCGAAACGATTGCTAAAGTCCAACCCGATCTGATTTTGGGAAGTGAACATAATGCCAGCCAGTATGAAACTCTCTCGCAAATTGCTCCAACCTTACTACTAACCTGGACTGATGCAAAAGCAAATTTAAACACGATTGCTCAGGTTGTAGACAAGTCAGAAAATGTTGAGCCGCTATTGGTCAAACGGAATCAGCAAATTACAACAGCCCGTAATAATTTTGCTCCAGTCATAGCGTCTCATCCTAAAGTACTGATGCTCCGCTCAAACAATCTCCAGGAGATTTACTTTGGCAATCAGCTATTTGGGTCGTGTGCATCTCTAGTCAGAGAGTTAGGATTTGAGCTAGTTTCCTTGCCCGGTTTCGATGAATTTAACAGCGATACTCCAGCAGTTGTTTCCGTTGAAACCCTGTCGCAGTTCAATGAGGCTGACCTGATTCTCATGCTTGGCACTGGTTTTAACCAAGCCGCTCAAATCAAAGGTACTGATGATTTTGAAGATCATCAGCTATCAACGTTGAAACAGGCATGGGCACAGAATTCAATCGCCCAATCCCTTAACGCTAGCAAAGCGGGACAAGTCTATTTCATACCCTATGTTCTGTGTGCAGGTTTACCAGGAGTGATCGGCACCGAGCTTTACCTCGAAGAACTTAAAGAACAACTACTCGCACCAAACTAACGCGGATACAGAGAAATCACAATGTCTAGCAAAACAGGTAAGCTAAATTCCCATCTCTATGACTATCTGCTCTCCGTTTCCCTGCGAGAGCCTGAAATCCTCACCCAGCTACGTCAGGAAACCGCACAGCTTCCTGCTAGCAACATGCAAATCTCTCCTGACCAGGGACAGTTTATGGCCCTACTGGTGAAACTTATGGGCGCTAAAAAGATTTTAGAAATTGGCACTTTTACGGGCTACAGCGCTCTATGGATGGCCCTAGCCCTCCCTGCTGATGGCACCCTAATCACCTGTGATATCCGAGAAGAAGCGCGAGAATATGGCCCATCCTACTGGCAGGCCGCTGGCGTTGAGGAGAGAATTGACCTGCGCATTGCCCCAGCTCTAGATACCTTAGATAGTCTGTTAACAACAGGGCAGGGAAACACCTTTGACTTTGCCTTTATTGACGCGGACAAAACAAACTACCCCCACTACTACGAAAAGTGCCTGAAGCTACTACGACCCGGAGGGCTGATGGCCATTGATAATGTGCTGTGGGGTGGAGCCGTAGCCAACCCAGAGAAAACTGATCCCGATACGATGGCGTTGAGAAAGCTGAATCAAACTCTCCACCATGACCCGCGTATCGAATTAAGCATGCTACCCATCGCCGATGGCCTCACCCTAGCCTTTAAGGAGAGGCACAACTCAACTCAGACAAATAGCCTGTAGCCAGTATAAAAATGACTTTTCCACTGTTAACTATTGCAAAATATTTGCAATAGTATCAATAGGATAATATATTAATTGTGAAGAATATACAGATCTGATTGTCTTGAAATCGTTCTTCAGGGGACGCCTTACCTGAATTTACAGGTAGGGAAATTGATGCTTCCTAATAGGAATCATTACAGACTATTTTTTGAACAGGATTGGCACTACTTTCGTATCGAGGTAGCCCTTGACAACATGTCAGTTTTGTCTGTCCTCTACAACTTTGTCTTTTGGAGATTTCGGATTGATGCTCCCCACTCTAAAGAAAGGTCTTTTTATTGGTTTAGCACTGAGCCTGGCGATTCCCGCCCGCGCCGAGGCGATCGAGTTCAACTTTGACTGGTCTGGGCAAATCGCCGGATTTGGGGTTTCAGGGTCGTTTGGCTACGACGAGACCCAAAGCTACACAGATGGAATTGTCAGAACCGATGATTTAGACTTCCTCAATATTTCCTTCTTTGCCCCAGATGGAACTCTGCTGGAGACCTACACTGACAATCATCTTGACCCTGGAGTTAATTTTAACTTTGATACCAGCACCCAAGAGATTCTTCAAACCGGGAGCTACAACGAACCCAACGGTCTTAACCTAGGTGCCCCCAACTTTGATCGCGAAAGTGGCAACGATCCGGCGCTTGCTGCTGGTTTAAGCTTCTGGTCAAAACCACCGCGCAGCAGTACGCCTCACCTACACGTCGATGACTGGGCAGACGAATTTGGATTTCCCATAGGGTTCTCTACCCATGAGGACGTGTCTTTTCCGACCAGAACGACTCAGGAGCTGGTCGACACAGGTCGGGTTGGGGCGGCTTATCTACCGCCCAACGGTCAGCCAGTTGTACCTCTGAATGAGGCGGGGCAGTTTGCTCAGGTGACGGCTGTGCCAGAGCCCACTTCTTTATTGGGCTTGTTTGGCAGCGGTTTAATAATCACTGGTCTGAGGCGTCGGCAAAAGTCTCATCAGGTAGAGACCACGAAAGCTTAAATCGCTTAAACAGGCTTTTTGGCACGCCAATACTAGCTTGAATCCTCATGCGGAGCCTATGCCCTTAGGCTCTTTTCTTATTTTTGCAGGTTTGAAAGTGGATGAGATTAAATAGATTTACTGACCGAATCTACTACTGAGTTTGCAGCATCTGCAAATCCATGATTTGAGATCGCTAAATCACCCCCTCCAGCAAGGCTAGTAGTGCCTCTAACGGACAGAGCCATTTATCGACCAGCAGTATGGCAATTACACTTTCAGTGAATCATCCAGAAGATTGGATGCAGTACAGTAGCTTCGATGAAGTTAATCTCTGGCACTTTGATGACACAGACAAAATCTTAAAATGTCCAAAAGCTATTGGTCGAGGCTATGGCCAACACATTGTGATGCGAGATGGCCTCAGCATGGTCATCGTAGATTATGAATTTAGAGATGATTTTGTCAGACGATTTCCATCATTTACGTTTCCCTTAGAGCTGGAAGTGGAGTTTATCTTGAAGGGGCCCCATGCTGGACAAAGCGTATTAAAGTTCTTCTCAGGCCGTGAAACCCTAAACCGTGATAGTCGATATCCAGGTAATCAGCGGATTTTTAAGATAGAACTGCACTTACAGTTGCCAATTCTCAGAGTTTTTGTAGACGGGCTGCTTGAGCAACTGCCAGCCGAGCTTCAACACTCTGCTAGCAACTGTCTCGAAAAAATTTACGCACTGCAACTCCCACAGACAAATCCGTTAGCAGACAGGGTGTCTTCGCTGACAAATTGGAGGACGATTACCCCCCAGATGCGGTATCTGCTGCAGCAAATTCTCAACTGTCCCTATCAAGGCTTGTACAGACGGGTATACCTGGAAAGCAAAGCCCTAGAACTGATGATGTTGCGATCGCAACAAATGGTTGAACAAATTCTCTGTTTTGAAAATAAGTTTGCTAGCCAAGACAACCTGGAGTTAGATGAACTCCGGCGTACCTATGAGGCCAAAGAGCTTTTACTCAGGAATCTACAGAATCCACCTTCTACCGGCGATTTAGCTCAGAAAGTCAATCTCAATCGTCGGAAATTAAATGAAAATTTTCAACAAGTGTTTCACATGACCTTGTTTGAGTATCTACAAGACTATCGACTGCAGCAGGCGCGCAGCATGCTCAGCTATCCCGATATAAAAGTGGAAGATGTCATTAACGCCGTTGGCTATAAGAGTCGCAGTGGCTTTGCCGTCGCTTTCCGCAAAAAGTTTGGCCTTAATCCTAAACTCTATCAACAGCAGTGCTTACAAGTACTGCCTGAAAAAGTGTAGTGAGAGTTCAAAAAAAAGTGTGGTGAGAGTTCAAAATCTCTAGCCTGCTATCTCCTCAATCCATAAGCTGCCTAATGAGAAGCATTATCAAGTAGTTTCTAGATGCTTCTGACGGGCATGCAGTCTTCCCGGGTGCTGACGCAGCCAGTTGTTTGGAGTGAGGAAAAATGGCACATCGATTGCAATTCATCATGGGCGTTGCTACAGCAATGGCTTCAGTGACTGTTGTTCAGCCTGCTGTTGCCGAGACCACACAAATCAATCAGGTTCAGATCAATACGGTCAATGGTGCCCTAGAGGTGCGTCTAGAAACGGTTGGCGGCATACCTGAAACCTTTACCAGCCGCTTTGGCGAAACGGTTGTTATTGATTTGGTGAACACGCAGCTCTCTGCAGATGATGTCGTTGTTCAAGACACTCCGGCAACGGGAATTGCCTCGATTGAGGTCTCACCCCTAGACACTAACAGCGTTCGCATCATAATTACGGGACAGGAGCAAGCACCAACTGTTAACCTGATGCAGGCTGATGGCGGCCTGATTGTAAGCGTATCCACAGCAGATGCTGTTGCCGAACAGTTACCTGAGGATGCCGAGACAATGCCCGAGCCGCTCACCGAAGAAGGGTTGCGTATTGTGGTTACTGGAGAAACCGAGTCACCGTACCTGGCCCCTGAGACGACTGCCGGTACTCGTACTAACGCTTCGATTTTTGAAATTCCCCAGACCATTCAGGTGTTGCCAGAGCAGCTAATTGAAGACCAGCAAATAACTCGGTTGGAAGAGGCTATCCTCAATGTGCCTAATGCTGTGAGCGGCAATCTTGGCGGCGGTGCTGGCGAAAACGCTGTGATTCGAGGCTTTAGAAGCGGTAATATCCTGCGCGATGGCTTTCGTGGAACAGCTGACCGTGGGGCGCAGCAAGGGGCTACCGAGTTAGCGAATGTTGAGCGTATTGAAGTGCTTAGCGGCCCTGCCTCGGTCTTATATGGTAATGCGGAGCCAGGGGGGATCATTAATGTGGTCACCAAGCGACCGCTGCCAGAGTTTTTTGCAGAAGTGGGAACCCAGGTGGGTAGTTTTGGGTTTGTCCGCCCTACGGTTGATGTTTCAGGACCGCTTACGGCAGATGGCAATTTGCTCTATCGCCTTAATGCGGCCTATGAGTTTAGTGACGACTTTCGGGACTATGAAACAGACTCAGAGCGTTTTTTTGTTGCTCCGATTTTAGAGTGGCAAATTAGCGATCGCACCAACCTTATATTTGACCTGGAATACAAAGACGAAACGCTTCCCTTTGATCGCGGTCTTTTTGCCTTTTTTGGTGAGGTTATTGATGCACCCCTCGATACAATCTTTGGGGATGAAGAGGACTTTATCGATATTGCCGTCCTGACTACAGGCTATCGACTCGACCATGAGTTTAGCGATAATTGGCAGCTGCGCAACCGCTTCCGCTACGGCACCAGTGATTATGACACACGACGCACTGAGCCGTTTGTAAACCTGGGGGATGGCGATATTAGTCGACTTTTTTTTAGCAACGACAGCGAGCTAGAGACTTTTGAGTCCCAAACAGATGTGGTGGGCAAATTCACTACCGGGTCAATTGAGCATACGCTCTTATTTGCCGTCGATGCCTTCTTCTCTGATATCAATACGCTCAATACTAGAGCGCCAGGTCCACCCATTAATATATTCAACCCCGAACAGCCGGATCCGTTTGACCGACCTCGCATCCCACTCGCCAACGTCGTGGCAGACAGAGAGGCTAGCCTTTCTCAGGTCGGAGTAGTTCTCCAAGATCAAATTAAGATTACCCCAAACCTGACGTTGCTATTGGGAGGGCGATTAGACTCTGTCAACCAGGAAGCCGAAGATGACTTCCTGAATACTGACGTCGAAGAAAGCTACAACAACTTTAGTCCGCGGATAGGGCTGGTTTATCAACCGATTGAACCCTTATTTATCTACGGTAGCTACAGTCAATCCTTTTTTCCCAATAACGCAGTTTTCACCACAGCAGACGGTGATCTGTTAGACCCAGAAGAGGCAGAACAGTTTGAAGTTGGAGTTAAAGCAGAGCTATTAGATGGCCGTTTAGCGGCAACGCTGGCGCTGTTTGATATTACTCGGGAAAATGTAGCATCGCAGGATCCCAATAATATCGGCTTTTTTATTCCCATTGGGGAACAAACCAGTCGCGGGGTAGAACTGGTGGTGCAGGGTGAAATCTTACCAGGGTGGAATGTGGTCACCTCCTACGGATTCTTAGATTCTGAGATTGCCGAAGGTGGCGGGGCATTTCCGGAAGGGGCGACACCTGGTAACGTACCCGAAAATACGGCCAGTTTGTTTACCACCTATGAGATTCAAGAGGGAGCGCTAGCTGGTTTAGGCTTTGGCCTGGGAGCATTTTTTGTTGACGACCGATTTGGTAACGACAGCAACACCTTTAAGCTAGACAGCTATTGGCGCACCGATGCATCGATCTTTTACCGACGCGATCGCTGGCGGGCGGGTCTAAATTTTCGCAACATCTTTGATGTGGATTACTTTGAGTCAGGAGCCTTTAATCTAACAGCTCGACCTGGAGAACCCTTTACGGTGGTGGGGTCGATCTCTGTGACATTTTAGCGCGTGTGCATCCTGACATTCTTAACTGTTTCCATCATGTCCCAACAGTCTCTAAATTCTCTCACTCGCCGAAAGTTTTGGCCCACGACTGCAGGCATGTTGAGTCTTGCGGTCAGCTGTGGTCGCGGTCAGACCATGGTCGAAAGCCATCTGAAAGAACTCTCGCCTTCTGAGAGTCGCTTAATTACCCACACCCTGGGCACCACCCGAGTGCCCAAGGTACCGCAGCGCCTTGTGGCTCTTACCGGCACTCTTGAGTTAGAGGCATTGCTCGTGCTGGGCGTTAAACCCTTTGCAGCAGCAGGAGACGATAGAGAGTTTGGGCGCACGGTTTGGCAGCCACATCTAAAAGAACAGCTGCATGGGGTGGAAATGCTGCCGTCGCGGCGCAATGTCAACCTGGAGAAATTGGCGGCTCTGCAACCGGATTTGATCATTGGCGCACTGGTGTTTGATATTGAATCTATCTACCCTCAACTCAGTCAAATTGCCCCAACGGTGACGCTCGACTCAAGTCAACCTTGGCAAAGCCATCTTCGGTTAGTTGCTCAGGTAGTCGATAAAGCCGAGCAAGCTGAAACCTGGATTTCAACCTTTGAGCAACGGGTGGCGGCACTGGCAAACACCTATGGTGAAAAGGTTACAGGAATCACCTACACTACCGGCTCCTTTCGCAACCAGCGTCAGTTTCATATGTCGACAGGTCACGAACTTGACCAGATGCTGCAGCAAATCGGGTTTATCCGTCCCTCTGAGCATAACCAAATTGGCAAGGTGCAAAGGGGGTCCTTCAGAAGGGCTGACATCAGTTTGGAACGTCTGGATCTGATTGACACCGATCTTCTCTTTTTTTATAGCTACGAGTATCCAACCATCCAAAAGGCTCACGAACTGCCTGAGTTTGACCAATTCTTGAAAGAAGAACCGTTACTGCGCAGATTGCGAGCCATAGAGAACGGTCGGGCGTTTCTTGTTCCGGCCTACTATTGGTTTCTGGGTAGAGCGATGGGGATACCACTGATAGTTGATGACCTTGAAGCCACCATACTGCCCTTTATTATCCAACAGAGCCATTCACAAGCTGTGCGACTCCCTGATCGCCTATATAAGAATAAATTGCAATAAGCTAATAGAGACACCAGACAGGTGACTTGTTTGAGTCTCACAGTGTCTTTAATGCACAGGGCAGTTTATCGACCAGAAACATGGCCATTGAAGTCTTAGTTAACCATCCAAATGACTGGTTGCAGCATAGTAACTCTGATGAAGTTGACCTCTGGCATTTTGATGACACAGACAAAATTCTGAAATGTCCAGGATCTGTTGGCCACGGATATCAACAACGCATTGCGATGCGAGATGGATTGGAAATCAATATTCTGGACTACAAATTTCACGATGAGTTCGTCAGAATATATCAAGCCCGTACTTCTCCCTCATTTCTGGAATTGGAGTTTAATTTGAAGGGGCCTCATGCCGGTAAAAGCCTTTTTTTCCTTCACTCTGGTCTTACAAGTTCGAATTCTATTGGTCGATATCCAGGCAATCAGCAAATCTTTAAGGTAGAACTGTGCTTACAGTTACCGATTCTCAAAGTTTTCTTAGACGGATTGTTAGAGCAGTTGCCAGCTAAGCTCCAGCAATCCGCGAGACAGTACCTTGAAAAAGTTTACACGCCCCAAAAACAACAGATAGATCCAATAGTAAGACAGGCCAGCTTACTGACCTATTGGAGTACAATCACTCCACATATGCAGAAGGTATTGCGTCAGATTCTTGACTGCCCCTATCGGGGGCTGAATCGACAGGTGTACTTGGAAGGAAAAGCCCTAGAACTGATGATGTTGCGATCGCAACAAATCATTGAGCAACTCATTAGCTTTGAGCGCCAAATGACTCAACCAAATACCCTGGAACCCGATGAGATTGACTCCATTTATCAAGCCAAGGAACTGTTGCTGAGCAACCTGCAGCATCCGCCTTCCATCGCCGATTTAGCACGCCGGGTCAACCTCAATCGTCGCAAGCTGATTGAAAGCTTCCGGCAGGTGTTTCACATGACGCCGTTTGAGTATTTGCAAGACTATCGCTTGCAGCAGGCCCGCAGCATGCTGAGCTATCCAGACGCAAAAGTCGAGACTGTGATTGCAGCCGTTGGCTACAAGAGCCGCAGTAACTTTGCTGTTGCCTTCCGCAAAAAATTTGGTCTCAACCCCAAACTTTATCAGCAAAAAAGCTGGAGAGTTCTGCCAGAAAAAGTGCATTGAAGGTTCAAAAGAAAGTGCACTGACGGTTCAAAATCTCTAGTCCACGACTCCTCCAATCCATATCCTGCTTACTGAGAAGCATTATCAAGTAGCGTTGAGCATGCTTCTAGAAAAGTAATGCTGCCCCCAATTGCTGACGGAGTCATTTGGAGTGAGGAAATATGGTGCATCGATTGCAGTGCGTGATGAGTGTTGCGACCGCAATGGCTACGTTTTCTATTGTTCAGCCGGTCGTTTCAGCCGCAACGCAAATTAATCAAGTGCAAGTCACTGTGGTGAATGGTGCTCTGGAAATACGATTGGAGACACCTGATGGCGAGCCTCAGACCTTTACCAGCCGCTTTGGTGAAACGGTGATTATTGACTTGGTTAATACACAGCTCGATATAAACGATGCCATTGTTCAGGACAATCCGGCTGCGGGAATTACCTCGATTCAGGTCGCACCTTTAGATGAAAACAGCGTTCGCATCACTATCATTGGCGAAGAGCAAGCCCCGACAGCTACCTTGGTTCAGGCCAATGGGGAGTTTTTGGTCAGCATCTCCGCAACAGATGCCATAGCGGAACAATCGCCTGAAGAGGAAGTGTTGCCGGAGATACCGCCAGTTACAGACGAAAGCCTTCGCATCCTGGTTACTGGAGAACAACTAGAGTCTCCCTATCTCACGCCTGAAACCACCACTACCCGCAACGACACCTCGATTTTTGACATTCCCCAGACAATACAAGTACTGCCACAGCAGCTGCTCGAAGACCAACAGGTGACCACCTTAGAGGATGCCATCCTCAATGTGCCCAATGCTGTTCGAAGCGGTGACGCGGGTGGAGCTAGTGATGGCTTCGCAATTCGCGGTTTTGAAAACGCACAAGTTTTGCGTGATGGCTTTCGAGATACCGGTGGGCCGGGGGCACAGTCTGGAATTGAGGAACTTGTGAATGTTGAGCGGATTGAGGTGCTCAGCGGTCCTGCCTCGGTTTTATATGGCAATCTTGAGCCGGGCGGTGTGATCAATCTGGTGACAAAACGACCGCTGTCAGAATTCTTTCTAGAAACTGGGGTACAGGTAGACAGCTTTGGGTTGGTGCGCCCTACCCTCGATATCTCGGGCCCCATTACAGAAGATGGCAATTTGCTCTATCGCCTCAATACCGCTTATCAATATAGTGACGGGTTTCGCGATTTTGACACGGATTTAGAGCGATTTTTTGTCTCTCCGGTCTTAGAGTGGCAGATTAGCGATCGCACCACCCTCCTGCTTGACCTAGAATATGTCGACGATACACGTCCCTTTGATCGCGGCATTCCAGCCATTGGTGATGAAGTCGCTGATATTCCCTTTGATACGGTCCTGGGGGAGCCCGATGACATTATCGAAATTGATGCCCTAGAGGCGGGCTATCGATTTGAGCATGGGTTCAGCGATAACTGGCAACTGCGTAACCGCTTGCGCTATAGCACTACGGATTATTTCACCCGACGCGCCCAGATAACTTTAGGTGGACCAGGCTTCAACGAAGAAACTGGAGATTTTCCCCGCAACTTTACCTCTAATGACAGTGAGCTGGAGACTTTTGAAGTCCAAACTGAGCTGGTGGGAGAATTTACGACGGGACCCCTTGAGCATACGCTGCTGTTGGGGGTGGACTTTTTCCAATCTGACATTGCTACAGTAACGACCACCACTCCGTCATTCCCCGTCCCAGGCTTACCGTTTCCCCCACCCGTTAACGTATTTGACCCTGAAATTGGCCGGGTTGATATCCCTGAGACACCACTCCCCCTCACAGTAGCTGATGTGGAGACTGACCTCTCTCAAGTCGGATTAATTTTCCAGGATCAAATTCAGGTGTTGCCTAATCTCAATATTCTCCTGGGTGGGCGGCTGGACATCATCAGCCAGGACAGTCAAGCTGCTGCAATCTTTATCCCAGGATTTGCTGACACGCCTGCCTCAAGCGAGCAAAACGATTTCACCAACTTTAGTCCTCAAGTTGGCGTAGTGTACCAGCCGTTTGAACCGCTATCTTTCTATGCTAGCTATAGCCAATCCTTTACTCCTAATACCCTGGGGCAAACCACCATAGATGGCGAATTTCTCGATCCAGAAGAAGCCGAGCAGTTTGAGATTGGAGCTAAGGCAGAGCTGCTAGATGGCCGACTAGCTGTCACGCTAGCCTTGTTTGACCTGACCCTAGAAAATGTTGCAGCAACGGACCCAAATAATCCTGAATTTGTTGTCCCCATTGGCGAGCAAACCAGTCGCGGGGTAGAACTAGTGGTGCAGGGCGAGATTCTCCCTGGCTGGAACGTAGTTGCCTCCTATGGCTTCCTGGATGCTGAGATCGCAGAGAGCGGCGGGGCGTTTCCCGAAGGAGCTGTTCCACGTGGGGTGGCGGAGAATACCGCCAGTTTGTTTACGACCTATGAAATTCAATCCGGGGCATTAGCAGGTCTGGGTTTTGGGCTGGGGGCATTTTTTGTCGGTGACCGACCGGGGGACGCTGCCAATACCTTTGACGTTGGTAGCTTTGTACGTACTGATGCCTCGGTGTTCTACCAAACTGACCGTTTGCGAGTGGGCCTAGATTTTGAAAATATCTTCGATGTGGATTACATTTCGGGAGTGTTTAATCGAGTTGGGGCGGTGCCGGGGGAGTCGTTTAATGTTTTGGGCTCCATTGCGGTGACGTTTTAAAATGACCAAACACGTCCCTAGACTTGTAACCCGCCGAGAATTTTGGCCCACAGCTGCCGGGATGTTTAGTCTGGTGG
The DNA here is from genome assembly GCA_038748405.1 of Cyanobacteria bacterium P01_H01_bin.21. Classification (GTDB taxonomy): domain Bacteria; phylum Cyanobacteriota; class Cyanobacteriia; order Phormidesmidales; family Phormidesmidaceae; genus Leptothoe. The sequence goes on from JBCDIX010000044.1 coordinate 38,226, forward strand.
TTGGCTGTAGCCGTCGGCAGAGCGTGACCGAAATTCCGCTAACAACCCTACCGCCCTCCGAATCCCGGACCATCACTCATGCGCTGGGCAACACCCGCGTCCCCCAGGTGCCGCAGCGTATTGTTGCCCTCACGGGTACCTCAGATCTGGAGTCGCTCTTGGTGCTAGGCATCAAACCCTTCGCGGCAGCCGGAGACGATAGAAGGTTTGGGCAATCAGTCTGGCAGCCCCATATGGCAGACCAGATGCAGGGTGTGGAAATGCTGCCGTCACGGCGCAACATTAGCCTGGAAAAAGTAGCGACGTTGCAACCCGACCTAATCATTGGCGCATCGGCTCAAATCAAAGCCGTCTACCCTCGACTGAGCCAAATCGCGCCGACTGTTGCTCTCGATACGAATCAACTCTGGCAAGAGAATCTTCGCTTAGTCGCCAAGGTGGTGGATGAACCAGAACAAGCTGAAGCCTGGATTATGGCCTTTGAGCAGCGGCTGGCGACGCTGGCAGACACCTATCACGAGAAGATTTCAGGGATAACGTACACCACAGCTAATTATCAGCCTGGTCGACGTCAGTTCGATATGGTTTTGGGACGTGACCTTGACCAAGCATTTCAGGAAATCGGCTTAACAAGACCGCCTGAGCAAACTAGAATAATTGCCCAGCAGGAGAGTAGTCGTAGGAGAGCTAACATCAGCTTGGAACGCCTCGATCTGATCGATACCGACCTTCTCTTCTTCTACCACTATGATTATCCCACTATTCAAAAAGCGCACGAGCTGCCTGAGTTGAATCGATTTCTAGAAGCGGAGCCACTACTACGTAGCTTACAAGCAGTTAAGAACCGTCGCGTTTTTATTGTTCCTGCCTATTATTGGTTTCTGGGTAGAGCAATGGGGATACCAATGGCGGTTGATGACCTTGAAGCCAGTGTGCTGCCTCTCATTACCTAACGGAGACTTTCACAAGTAACGAACAAAAGTATGAGAAGAGTTCAAAAGAAAGTGCATTTGGGGTTCAAAATGCCTAGTATTTTGTTCGCCCAAACTGTACCCTACTCGACGAACTCAACGCCGTAGCGCTGCATTCTTACCTAATGAAATTAGCCTTACGCCAGCTGGTGTCAAATTCTTACACGCGTCTGTTGGTTCGCTATCTCAAGCCTCAGCGACAGCGCGTTATGACACTGGCCGTCACGCTACTAACCAGTATTGCCCTGCAGCTCATCAACCCTCAAATTCTGCGCTACTTTATTGATACGGCTCTAGATCAGGGGTCAAGATCTAACTTACTGCAAGCCGCTCTATTATTTATCAGCATTGCTCTGCTAACGCAGGGGTTAACCCTAATAAACACTTACCTTGGAGAGACCGTTTCTTGGCAGGCCACTAATGCCCTGCGAGCAGATCTCGCCGCTCATTGTTTGCATCTTGACCTCTCCTTTCATCAGGCTCGCACTCCTGGCGAACTGGTAGAGCGAGTAGATGGCGATGTCACTACTCTCGCTCGTTTCTTTTCTCAATTTGCTATTTACATTTTAGGCAACAGCTTATTACTGCTCGGGATTCTCACTATCCTCTGGCTAGAGGACTGGCGGGCCGGATTAAGTTTGACCCTGTTTGTCTTGACTGCTCTCGGTCTCTTAACCCGTCTCCTGCGAGTTGCTTTACCCGCCTGGGTTGCTTACCGCCAGCTCAGCGCCCAGTTTTTTGGATTTCTTGGTGAATCTCTGACCGGGCGAGAAGACCTGCAGGCCAATGGCAGCATCAGCTATGTTAAGCGTTGTTTCCATGAGATGCTGCAACAATGGTTGCCCATTTTTCATCGGGCTCGTCTCGGCCAAACGCTTCTCTGGGGCGGCTCAGTAGCGCTATTGACCTTGGGTAATGTGATTGCCCTAAGCGTGGGTGCTTACCTGTGGACTCAAAATGTGATTACCATCGGCACGGTGTATCTGATTTTTTACTATGCCAACCAGCTGCGTCAGCCTTTAGCCAGCATTCTGGGTGAACTGACCAACTTTCAACAAGCGCAGGCTAGCATCCTACGGGTACAGGAGTTGCTGAACACTCCATCGCGTTTGCCACCGGCTGGACAACACAGCCTACCCACTAGCGCCCCGACGGTAGAGTTTGACCAGGTGTGGTTTAGTTACGATAAAAACGCATCCCAAGACTGGGCCTTGCAAGATGTCTCTTTGTGCTTGCCCGCTGGTCAGGTGTTAGGCATTGTCGGCCGCACCGGCAGTGGTAAAACAACCCTGGCTCGCTTGTTGTTACGGTTCTACACCCCCCAAACAGGGGGTATTCGCCTGGGTCAGGTACCGATTGAGAGCGTAGCTACTGTCTGCCTGCGGCAGCAAGTCGGCGTTGTTACCCAGGACGTGCAGCTATTTCAGGCAACCGTGCGCGATAATCTGAGACTGTTTGACCCAGCCATAGGAGATGACCAGATTAAGCGGGCACTAGCCGAACTGAAGCTGCTGGACTGGTTGCGATCGCAACCCCAAGGACTCGACACCCTATTAAGCTCCGACAGCGGTGGTCTATCGGCAGGCGAAGCTCAGCTCCTAGCCTTTGCCCGTATCTGGCTCAGAAATCCCAGTCTCATTATTCTCGATGAAGCCTCTTCTCGACTGGACCCCGCTACAGAACGCCGCATTGAGCGTGCTACTAAGCAACTAATGCAAGGTCGCACAGGCATCATCATCGCCCATCGCCTCAGCACACTACAGCACGTTGATTACATCCTTGTTTTAGAAAAAGGGCACGTGGTCGAATATGGTCGCCGCCAAGACTTAGCAAACCAATCCACCTCACGCTTCGCCCATCTCTTACAAATGGACCTAACAAACACCCCACTCCCCTAACCCAAAATCCCGCTCTCGTCTCTCTTTCTCCCCTTTCTCCGCGTCCCCACGTCTCCCTTTATCCAATGGCACCCCCACCCAAAGTCCCAATCTGGACACTCCTCTGGCGCTTAATCAGCTATACTCCCAAATTAGCCATAATCGATGCCGGGTTATGGACGTTAATTGCAGGTGTCTTTCCAGCGATTCCAGGTCTGATTATCCAAGGATTTTTTGACGCGCTGACAGATACTGCCCCCTTGAGCCTTTCACCTGCAGCATTTCTAGGGTTACTAATCGCTACTAGCATAGGAGAAGTTACTGCTATCTTTGCCGGTCAGTGGGTGCGGACCCAGTACCGCTTTAACTTGCGATCGCTACTGCGCCACAATCTCTTAGACAGACTGTTACAGCAACCAGGTGCTCAACCCTTATCTATTAATGGGCCAGAACGACAGACTATCTCACCTGGAGAGGCCATTTCCTACTTCCGCGATGACCCAGAATTAATCGAACAAACTGTTGCCAAAACAGCAGACCTATTAGGGCAAGGACTGTTTGCCTTAGGAGCAATTGCACTTTTGCTAACCATCAATGCTCAGATTACCCTGATTGTTTTTCTACCTTTGGCCATTATCTCGGCAGTTATTCAGCAAGCTCAACAAAAGATTAAACAATATCGCCGGGCAAGCCGTCAGGCTACCCAAGCCGTAACAGGCTTTCTAGGTGAAATCTTTACTGCTGTTCAGGTACTCAAAGCCACAGGAACTGAATCCGCTGTTCTCGCTCATCTGCGAGAGATCAATCAACACCGTCAGCAGCGTATGATCAAAGATCAGCTGCTGACAACCGTCCTTAATTCTAGCTTTGAGAATCTGATCAATCTAGGCATTGGCCTGATTTTACTCATCGTAGCGACCGCCGACAATCGCAGCATTAGTCTACTCTCAGTGGGTGACTTTGCCCTGCTCATCTACTATCTGACGTTTGTGACCAATTGTTTCCGTGCTTTTGGCCAATACTTAACTTGGTTCAAACAAACTGAAGTCTCCTTTGACCGCATCAGCGCCCTGCATAGCGAAGACTCCATGGCAGAGTATAGCAATCAGTCTTCTTCGGCTCTTGATCTCGTAACTCACAAACCGCTTTATTTTGCTGGGCTTCTAGGTCATCAACCGCCCCTGCCAGCTATTGAGCAACCATACTACAGCGCTCAAGATCGCTTTGAGGAACTAACTGTTGTCGACCTGAGCTACCGCTATCCTCACTCTAAGCAAGGTATTGGAGCAATTAGTTTTTCACTGGTGCGAGGCAGTCTCACCGTCATTACCGGCCCCATTGGTTCTGGCAAAACCACCTTGCTACGTGTTCTATTAGGGCTTTTACCTCACCAAACCGGCACAATTTACTGGAATAGCCATCCCATTGAGCACCCAGCTAGTTTTTTTAGACCACCTCGTAGTGCCTACACGCCGCAGGTGCCGCATCTGTTTAGCAATACGTTACTCAACAATCTACTGTTAGGATTAGAAACATCAGAGACAACTCTTCAGGAAGCTCTCCATCTTTCAGTTTTTGAACAAGACGTCGCTGCTATGCCCACGGGTCTAGATACCTTATTGGGCACTAGGGGAGTACGGCTCTCAGGGGGGCAGCTGCAGCGAACAGCCACCGCAAGAATGCTGCTCAGACAACCTGAACTCCTGATTTTTGACGATCTGTCTAGTGCGCTTGATATTGAAACGGAACAACGATTGTGGGAGAGGCTGTTTGAGAGGCAGCAACCTGACACAGCCGCGATTTCTCAGCCAGCGCACTGGCAACCCACCTATCTGGTTACCTCAAATCGGGCTAGCGTACTTCGCCGTGCCGATCAGATTATTGTTCTCAATAATGGTCAAATAGAAGCCATAGGAATTTACGACGACCTATCTCTCAACTGAGACTTTCGGCGAACGCTCAGTTGAGACATGCTCAAGTCGAAACCTATCTCTGCTTCTCAGCCTAATTGAACAATTAAGTCATCCTCTAAAGCAGCAAAATTAGTCCATCTTGCAAAGAAAAAACTCCGTCTGACGAAGAAAACAAATTCATTTAATCAGTACCATGGCTTTGCCCCTGTTCTAACTCCATCTGGTGCGTACATTTATCCTTCTCTGGCTAGGGCAGATTGCCTCCTCTGTTGGTAGTCACATGGCCTATTTTGCCCTAACGCTTTGGGTGTGGCAACAAACTGAGTCGGCAACGGCTGTTGCTTTAATTTTATTTTTTTACCAGCTGCCGCAGATTGCGATCGCACTGTTCTCCGGTCTCCTCATCGACCGAGTCTCTCGCAAGGCATTACTCATTATCAGCGACACTGGCTCTGCCTGCTGCACCATTTCCGTCGGCATTCTCGCCATTACCCAAACACTACAGGTATGGCATTTATATGTGATTGCCGCTGTTATCGGCTCGTTTGGCCATATTCAATCTCTCACTTACACCACCATTATCCCCATGCTGGTCCCCCAGGAGCATCATATGCGAGCGGCTGGTATGGGAGCTATGGCAGGCTACAGCACCGGGATTTTTGCACCAGCGTTAGCTGGAATACTATACCCAGCAATTGGGCTGTTTGGTATTACAGCGATTGATATGGGTACATTTGCGATCGCAGTTCTCACATTGTTATTCATCTCTATTCCCATCAATCATGGTGCAAACCAGAACGAGAAAACAGACAGCACCCCCATCTGGCAAACGCTTACCTTTGGATTTCGCTACATTTTTAGTCATCCCGAACTGCGGGCCATGATAATTGTTCTCTCTAGCTTTGCATTTTTGCACCAAATTGGAGAAACACTCTATCAACCGATGATTTTGGCCCGTACCGGTAGTGATACCAAACTGTTAGGAACTGTTGTTGCCGTTGCAGGAGTCGGCGGACTCATCGGTGGCGGGATTTTGACGGTAAGCGGTGGTTTTCGTAGCCCCAGACGAGGCTTACTTGTGGGCATACTCAGTGTGGGCATCGGTAAACTAATCTTTGGTTTTGGCCATGGACCGGTTGTCTGGGCCGGTGCGCGTCTGGGCACATCCATTAGCGAACCGATTATTTTTAGCACCTACACTGCCTGTTGGTACGCTATGGTTCCTGCTAACTTGCAAGGACGTGTCTTTGCTGCCGATCATCTAATTGGCCTGGTTGTTGGAGCTTCCGCCAGCCTGGTAGCCGGGCCGTTGGCCGACTATGTCTTTGAACCCGCTGGTTGGATATCGATTTTTGGCCCCATCGCTGACACCTACCCTGGATTTGGCATGACAGTGCTATATGGCCTGACCGCTGCAGGAATCTTAACGGTAGGCGTCATTGGTAGAACGCAGTTGCCGCCTCTACCATCTCTTGGAAAAGGTGCTGAGAAACGACAACTATAGGAGAACATGTAAGGGTATTAACAGGTGTGAGCTGTTTATGCGCAGCGAATCTTGGCACTGCGGTCCGTTGGCTGGCTAACCATACCAACATGGGCCTAGGAGCTTGACATTTACAAGCTAGGTCTATTTCACTAATAGGAATAGCTGCCAACTATACTGCTTAACAATTGCCTCGCTCGCCATGGATGTTATCACCTGGGAAGCCTACGACCAGCACTGGCAGGACTGCCTCAAAGCCAACGGTGCTGTTGCTTACAATACTGATGGCTTTGACCGGGTGGGTCATTGTCAGAATCGGTATAGTCGCGATCGCTTTTGGTCAGTACAGCTACAGTCAGGGCTTCATTTAGACTGGATCGATGACGACTACCATCAGGATTTGCGTATCAGAGGTGAACATCCAGAAGGCATGCCGTTTGTTGCCAAATTTTATCTCTCCGGTAGGCAAGGGGTTCACTGCCCAGGTGTTTCAGGAGTGCCCGCAGAATACTCTGAAGCCGCTGGACAGAGCTACTTCTTTGCTCTAGCAGATATTGAAGAAGACGAGATCACGCTGGCCCATGAGCATGTGCAATTTATCCGTCTGCATATTGAACCTCGCTTTTTCCAGACAATTGGGATCGATCTAGCTTCACTGCCAAAGGTGCTGCAGCAAACCCTAGAAGGGGAGCGTCCGCGCTTTCATCAGTCTCTTGGCAAGATGTCTCCGGCCACGCATACGGTGTTGCAGCAGATTTTGCACTGCCCCTATCGCCACGAAACCAAACGGCTATTTTTAGAGGGTAAAGCCTTGGAGCTGCTGGCGCTACAGATTGACCAGTGGGCAGGGTTAGAGCAGGGTAAGCAGCCTTCGCAGAGGTTAAAAGCGGTGGACACTGAGCGGGTGCATGAAGCAGCAAATATTTTGCTGAGGGAGCTGGCTAACCCGCCCTCGATTATTGGGCTGGCCCGTCGGGTTGGCCTCAATGAGCACAAGCTTAAGGTCGGGTTTCGGCAGGTGTTTGAGACTACTGTATTTGGCTATGTTAGAGCTCAGCGGCTAGAGCAGGCCAGAGAGCTTTTACTGGCGGGAGATATCACTGTTACCCAGGCCGCTTCGGCAGTGGGCTATGCCAGTCAGGGACACTTTGCAGCAGCGTTTCGCAAACGGTTTGGGGTGAATCCGCGATCTCTGCGGCAGTAGGGACGGTTATGCTCATCAAAAGATCCTGCTAGGAATGGAAAAGATCCTGCTAGGAACTGACACGACTAACCTCTCTCCGTAAAAATACTCACACTTGAGAACAATTTGCATCTGGTGTGGGGCATAATGAATATTCAAAATCGGTTGAGGCGACGTTTAGGACCACAGTATCTGGGGCTAGTGTTAGCCCTGTCAGGGAGTTGGGTTGGCGCGTTGGCGCTGTCTGCTGCAGCCCAGACAAATCAGGGGCTGCTTACTACCAAACAAGTGGCCCAGGTAGAGGCAGTGCAAATTACTGATGTACGGGTAGAAGCCACTGATACAGGATTACAGGTAGTGCTGGAAACAGCAGACGGCACGCCGACCGAGCCGACTACGTCAGTTTCAGGTGACGCGCTGATTTTAGAAATCTCCAACGCGGTGTTAGTGGGAGACGGGTTTGAAGAATTCGCCCCAGCGGAGGGCATTGCCGTGGTACAGGTGTCGGAGCTGTCGGATAGCCGAGTACAGGTGGCAATTAAGGGGACTGATGCGGTACCGACAGCGGATGTAAACACGGATGTAACAGGGCTAGTGCTAAGCGTAATGCCAGGAATTACCCAGGCGGGTGAAACTAGGGAGCCTTTGAGAATTGTGGTGACGGGGGAAGAGTATGAAGGATACAACCCGTCAAGTGCGGTTGTGGGGACTCGGACGGACACGCCATTGCGAGATATTCCACAATCGATTCGTATAGTGCCGCAAGACGTGATAGAAGACCAGCGAGCGACAACTCCGTTAGAGGTTTTGCAAAATGTGCCTGGGGTTGTACCCAGTGTCTCACCTCGTGGCACCTTCAATCAGGTCCTTATTCGAGGGTTTGGCGCTTCTGAAAATATTTTGGTGAATGGCACAAGAGATAACACAAATCAAATTGTCACTATTCTTTCCAATGTTGAACGAGTTGAAGTGCTTAGAGGGCCAGCATCGGTTTTGTTTGGTCAAGGAACTATTGGAGGAACTGTAAATTACGTTACAAAACAACCCTTATCTGAGCCGTTTTTCTCATTAGAAGCTTCAGCAGGAAACTTTAGTTTGTATGGCGGCTCAATTGATCTTTCGGGTCCGCTAGACGAAGAGCAAAAAGTTTTATATCGTTTGAATGCTTCTGCTGAAACTAGTGAGAATTTTGTAGACTTCTATGATATCCAACGATATCAAGTCGCACCTGTCTTATCCTGGCAAATTGGAGATCGGACGAATCTAACCTTAGAAGCAGATTATTCTGAGCGAGATGCTCCAGCTGATTTCGGCATCCCTGCTGAGGGAACCATATTACCTAACCCTAACGGCGAAATAGATCGCGGTCGATTTTTGGGTGAGCCTGAGTTCAATAGTGCTCAAAATAGAGTCTTTAGAGTTGGGTATGATTTGGAACACCAGTTTAGCGATAACTGGCAATTACGAAGCGCTCTAAAAGCAGCATTTCTAAACTTTGATAGGGAGACTGTCTTTCCTACATTTCTAGATGCAGATCAGCGGACAATTAATAGAGGCTACAACGTACAAGACTACCAGGATAATATCTACGATTTTGATAATTACGTAGTTGGTGAATTTTCAACCGGCAACATTCAGCATCAATTAGTTGCCGGACTTAACTTAAATCGTCAAGATACTGATGTTTTCGATATTGGCTTTGAGATTGCACCATTAGACATCTTTAATCCATCCTATGGCAACAGTACTCCAACGGACGCAGTCATCTTTGAGTCTGATATTACTAATAGAACTCAGGGACTAGGGCTCTATGTGCAAGATCAAATTTCCTTCGGGGATCAGTTTATTGTGCTTCTGGGGGGGCGTTATGATATTGCCAGTCAAGACTTTGAAAATGCTGCAAATGGAACAGAAGATTTTAGAGAATATGATGCGTTTAGTCCACGTATTGGTGTTGTCTATAAACCAATTGAGCCAATTTCACTATACGCGAGCTATAACCGCTCTTTTCAACAAACAACAACCTTCTTTAGGGGTGCTTTAGGTGAACCCGAGCGGGGTACACAGTACGAAGTCGGCCTCAAAGCTGATATTGCCGATGGGCTCTCTGCAACCCTTGCATATTATGACCTGACTCGCTCTAATGTAGAGACCAGCGATCCAAATAATCCCACCCAAAACATTCAAGTAGGAGAGCAGCGCAGTAGAGGAATTGAATTAGATATTGGTGGAGAGATCTTGCCCGGATGGAATATCTTTGCAGGATACGCCTATACCGATGCAGAAATTACTAGAGACAACAACCTGACAGTTGGCAATCAGCTCAATAACATCCCAGAACACGCTTTCAATATTTGGACGACTTACGAGATTCAAGAGGGTGATTTAGATGGGTTAGGTTTTGGTTTGGGTCTGTTTTACACTGGAGACCGCCAGGGAGATTTGGCTAACACGTTTAGTGTGCCTTCATATTTACGTACTGATGCTGCGGTATTTTACAAACGCAATAACTTCAGAGCAGCGCTTAACTTTCGCAACCTATTTGATGCCGATTACTTCGTCTCTGCTCAGAACCGTAATCGCGTATTCCCTGGCGAGCCATTTACATTGGTAGGCAGTATTTCCTGGGAGTTTTAACAAGAAAAAAGTAGTAAGAGGGTAGATTTTTTCAGAATCTTCCTCTGACCATCTGAAATTTCTTTTTCATTTTTTCTGGAAGCATACGCTATAACTATTATGTCTTTCCTAGATAAAGCATTCACTAAGGTGTACTTGCGTCGCTTTGCTCGTTTTTTAGCACTGGGACTAATAACTTGTGCAATTGCTTGTACTGGTGGCAAAGATATAGAGAGCAGTGTTACAACAGACTCAAGCATATCTGCGGATAATTGCCGAATCGTACAGCACATGATGGGGGAAATCTGCATTCCTCAGCACCCCCAGCGTGTTATTACACTCAGACCAGATCATTTAGCTAACAGTTTAGCATTGGGTATTGAACCGATTGCATCTGCCTTTGTAGGAGGTTTTCCATATCCACAGGATATTGAAAATAAGACTGGTGAAATTGATTCAGTTGGTGACATTAGCACACCGAATCTAGAGAAGATATTACAGCTTAAACCGGATCTTATTATTGCCAGCTCTAGGATAGAAGGTATCTATGAGAACCTATCTCGTATCGCGCCAACAGTCGTAATAGATCTGCCTTTTCCACCACCTTCTTGGAAAGAACAGTTGGCAACTTTGGCAGAGATTCTAAACAAGGAAGATGTCAGCCAACAGCTGATGAACGATTACTGGCAACGCATTAATAATATTCAGCAAGCCTTAGGACCTCAACGTGAAGATCTAGAAATATCGGTTGCAAACTCGTCTTCAGATTTTGGAATCTGGGCCTATGGGGAAAAGCACTTTCCTGGAGAAGTGCTGAATGATATCGGATTGCAGCGTCCCTCGGCCCAGAGGGGTGACTTTTTCTACTTTGAAAATATTTCAAAGGAAAAACTGTCTAATATTGATGGAGATGCTCTCTTTTTTGTCTCGTGGGGCAGAGAGCAAGATGCAGAGACCCACAAAAAGTTACAGGAAGATCCTCTATGGCAAAAGCTTAACGTTGTTCAAGATGATCGGGTGTATTTTGTAGGTGGATATTGGCACGACTCCGGGAGCATCCTTGCAATCAATGAGATTCTTAATGATATCGAAAAGTATCTTGTCAACTCCCCTCTGCCGGATGTCTGAACCTACCCCGTAACTTTGAATGATTAGAACTTGGCTAACATTTGTTGCTGGAAAGACATTAACGTAGATAGATCTCCTTAGCTACGTGATAGAGAAGACACCTAACCACAACAACTTTCTAAAGCTGACCTATGCGTACTTTCCTACTCGTCTGGTTTGGTCAGCTGATTTCGACTATCGGCAGCTACATGACCGAGTTCGCCCTAATCCTTTGGGCATGGAATCTCACGGGCTCAACAACAGCTCTGGCGCTGGTGGGCTTTTTCTCTCAGCTACCGCGCATTCCCATCACGCTGTTTGCCGGAGTTGTTGTTGACCGCTACAGTCGCAAACGGTTAATGATACTCGGAGACAGCATCGCCGCCCTCTCCACCCTGGGTATCGCCCTCCTTTACACCACCGACACCCTGCAAATTTGGCACCTCTATCTCGCCGCTGCCCTCAACGGCGGTTTTGGGCAAATTCAAAGTCTCGCTTACCAGGCTTCCGTATCTCTGCTGGTGCCTAGAAGCCAGCTTACTCGTGCCAACAGCCTGCTGGCTTCGGTTCACTACGGCTCAGCGATTCTGGGGCCAGCCCTGGCCGGACTGCTCTATCCGCTAATCGGGCTTTTAGGCATTTTATGGCTCGATCTGATGACCTTTGGGGGTGCGATCGCACTCCTCCTCACCTGCTCTATTCCTCAACCGCCCTCTCAACCCAACACTCAACAGGAACCTCTATTCTCCCAGCTCACCTTTGGCTTTCGCTACGTCTGGCAAAAACCTGGTTTGCGATCGCTCCTGCACATGACCGCTCTGTTCTGGTTTTTCCACGACCTGGGCAGCGCCATCTACGACCCAATGATTTTGGCCCGCACCAACGGTAGTGCCCAAGCCCTTGCCAGTACCGGAGCGGCAGCAGGCATTGGCGGCGTTACCGGCGCGATTGTTCTAAGTGTTTGGGGTGGCCCAAAACAGCGGGTGCAGGGCCTGCTGGCAAGCTTTATCGGAGCCGGTCTGAGCAAGACAGTATTTGGGCTGGGGCGATCGCTCCAGGTCTGGATTCCGGCCCAGTTTTGTTCATCTCTAAATTTTCCTCTGCTGGGCAGTTCTGAAAATGCCCTCTGGATGGAGTCAATACCTGCCGCCATCCAGGGGCGAGTGTTTGCCGCCAATTCACTCACCATTCAGAGCGTCAGCGCCCTAGGCATCCTGCTGGCCGGGCCCCTGGCAGACCAACTGCTAGAACCAGCGATGATGACGCACCAACTCCCCGGCTTTGGCAGCGGTGCCGGTGCAGGCATGGCAGTTTTGTACACGGCCTGTGCACTGGCCATGGTGCTGGTAGGCATCGGTGGTTTCTTGCTGCTCGGTCCAAAGCTACGCGAATTTGATGACTGAAGATCGATCCTTTAGATTTTCGGATCAAAATCGTTTTTGAGAATAGTTTGCAATAATCTGGGATTGATCGCTTGTGTCTATCCTATGGTGTTACGCAATTGTGTCCCCAGTGTTAAAGACTTATTTGCGGCATTAGACCAACCGGCAAATGCGGGTCATCTGGGCAAGCGGCCTGAGATATTTACCCTGCCAGATAAGTTTGGCAACGGCTCTATTCAACGTTGGCATCTGCGACCAGGGTTAGAGCTGATCATCAATAACTTAAATTTTCGAGAGCAGCTCCTACTTGAACGTAACCATCCAGTCGCAAAAACCACCATTGGCATGAGTTTTTGTGTAGCCGGACGGATGCAGGTTGCAGGTGCCAACGTTGAGCCAATTCTGGAGTTTAAAGCTAAGCAGGCGAATTTAGGGGTGGTTAATTCCACAAAAGGCCACATCTGTTATGGAGCCAACCAACCTGTCTTATTAGTCCATGTGCACCTTCAGCCCGATGCCCTTAACCTAACTACTGAGGAAGAATTCGAGCAGTTGCCCAGTCAGCTACGACATGCGATCGCAGGCATTAATACCACCAATTATCATCAAAGCTCCACCATGACACCGGTCATGAATGCCACCATACAACAGTTGCTAAACTGCCCCTATCAGGGATTTACCCAACAGCTCTACATGGAGAGTAAAGCGATTGAGCTGATTAGCTTATATTTCGAGCAATTATTATCTGATGCCAGTTTGTCAAACCCTCAACCTGCTTTACAGTCAGACGAGAGAGACCGAATTGTTTATGCCAGAGATATTCTGCTGGCGCAGGTGGCAAATCCCCCCACGTTATTAGAATTGTCTCGACGGGTAGGACTAAACGATCGCAAGCTAAAGCAAGGTTTCCGCCAAGTATTTGGAACCACCGCATTTGGATATTTACGCAATTATCGTATGCAACAGGCGCAACAACTTTTGCTGCGTCCTAACAGCACCATTGCTGGCGTTGCCCAGGCCGTAGGCTACAGCAATCCTGAAGCATTTAGTGTAGCCTTTCGACGTACCTTTGCCATTAGTCCCAAAGCCTATCAGCTAGAGCGACGCTAAAAGTCCGGCTAACAAAGAAAAAAAGTCCGGCTGACAAAGGAAACCAAAAATCTGGCTAGTTATTATTTCCTCCATACGAAATTATTGCCCAGCAGCAATCGAAATGTGAGGACATCAGCATGATTAAAAGTACCAGGGTGTGGATATTGTCCCCATTAATAGTCAGTCTTCTGTGCTGTGCTGCCAGCGCAGAGTCCGACATAATTGAATCCTCAAACAACGGCGCAAATCTAGAAAATGTCCAGGTAGCTCAGGATGGTCAGTCTGACTCAGATTCTCTGCGCATTTTAGTAACAGGGGATAACAACATCGATGATTACTATGTTCCTGAGACCAGTACAGGCATCGTCCCCTCAATTCTGGAAAATCCCCAGTCTATTCAAGTGATCCCGCGACAAATTTTAGACGATCAACAGGTACTGGAGCTGGATGAAGCACTGCGCAACATTGGTGGTGCCTCCGTCGGTTCCACAGAAGGTAGAGGCTTTCAGGTTAATCTACGCGGATTTGAAGGAGTGCCTGTATTGCGAGATGGATTTCGCCTGTACAGCCCTAATGGAAACGGTGATGCGGCCGGACAGAATTTTCCAGAGATTGCCAATATTGAACGCATTGAAGTTTTACGAGGACCAGCATCAGCCCTGTTTGGACAAATTGATCCCGGTGGAGCTGTCAATGTAGTAACCAAAAAGCCGCTGGAAACTCCCTTTGCTGAGGTAGCACTCCAAGTAGGCAGTGACGGACTGCTAAGACCGCGTGTTGATGTATCGGGACCACTGAATGAAAGTGAGGATTTACTCTATCGCCTCAATGCAGTCTATCTGAGTGAGGATGGATTTCGAGATTTTGACCAGGAGATTGAACGATTCTTTGTTTCACCCTCACTGACCTGGAAAATTAGTGATCGCACCGATCTAAACCTCCAGCTAGAATACCTTGATGACCGGCGGCCCTTAGATACTGGTCTGGTAGCCTTTGGCGATGGATTGACCGATATTCCCCAAGATCGCGTTCTCGGCGAACTCGATGATGAGATCTCTAGTGACTATTTCAGCGTAGGGTACACCCTGGAACATCGGTTTAGTGATAATTGGCAATTGCGCAACGCTTTTCGCTATATCCGCAATGATGACGATATTAGGGCCGCTCTGAGTTTTCCATTTATTGGTGGACTAGATGAGACCACCGGCACCCTCAATCGAGTTTTTGGTGAACAGAAAGTAAGCAATACAACCTATGCCCTACAAACCAATACAGTGGGCGAATTTTCTACCGGACCCATTGACCATAGGCTGTTGTTAGGTCTAGATTTAGCCCGATATGAACTCAAGTCAGAATCATTTACCGACTTTTCATTACGCATCCCGATCAACATTTTTGACCCGGTCTACGGTGCAGTGGCCAGACCTGAGCGCAGTGATGAAATATTATCAGGAGACAGCATCGATACAGACAGTCTCCGCATTTATGTACAGGACCAGATGCAGATTACGGACGATCTAAGTTTAGTCGCGGGGATCAGCTACGAAACGACTGAGCAGACGACAACTGATCTGATCGATGAGACCGAATCCGAACTCAATGAAGATGCCTTTACCCCCTTAATCGGTCTAGTTTATCAACCTCTAGAGAATCTCTCGCTCTACGCTAACTATTCCCAGTCTTTTCTGCCTAACTCAGCTGTTACCATTTCAGGCAACTCCCTAGAACCAGAGGAAGGAGAAGGATTTGAAGTCGGGGTCAAAACAGAACTGCTCGATCAGCGTCTGCTGGCAACACTGGCATACTTTAACCTGACCAAGCAAAACGTAGCCACGGCTGACCCTACAAATCCTCGTTTTTCTGTCGCCACTGGGGAACAGCAGAGCGAGGGTATTGAGCTAGACATAATCGGTGAGATTTTACCCGGTTGGAATATTATTGGCTCCTATGCCTACATTGATGCAAAGGTCACAGAAGATAATCGAGTTGAGCCAGGTAATCGCTTACCGGGTGTCCCTGAACATAGTGCCAGTATATGGAGCACCTACAAAATTCAGTCGGGTGATTTAGCTGGTCTTGGCTTTGGTCTTGGCTTTAACTGGGTGAATGAACGCCAAGGTGATTTGGACAACAGCTTTGGATTAGACAGTTATTTTCTCACCAATGCCGCCATCTCCTATGAGCGCGAGAATTGGCAATTTGCCCTCAACTTCAAAAACCTGTTTGATGTAGACTACATCACTGGCGCACCCCGCACCCGCACCCGAGGGATTGAACCAGGTAAACCATTTACAGTGGTTGGGTCTTTCAGCTATCGCTTTTAAGAAACATCTCAGTATCCTAAGGCAAACACAAAGCCTGCCTCTATCAAAACAACGCCCATGGTGCAAAATTCTCCCTCTGCAAACCCTTTCCGCACAAAGCCATACACCAAATTTATATTACTCAGCAGTCTCTATACTTCTCAATTTTTACCCTCTGCATTTTTCTTCCGAGCGCTCCCCATTTTTATGCGACAAGAGGGAGCTTCGCTAGAAGTCATTGGCCTACTTAGCCTGTTGACCCTACCGTGGATGCTCAAATTTCTCTGGGCTCCTCTGGTGGATCTCTATGGTTCTAAACGATGGGGACATTATAAATCTTGGATTCTGGCCACCCAAGGGTTGTTAGTACTCACACTGCTCCTATGTGCCTCGATCAATGCTGCAGAACACCCCATACTCTTGTTTGGCAGCATATTAGTGATTGCCACCTTGGCGTCTACCCAAGATATTGCTACCGATGCCCTGGCGGTAGGATTGTTAGCACCTCACGAACGTGGCTGGGGAAATGGCATTCAAAGCGCAGGTCGCTCCGTTGGCGGCATCTTAGGGGGTGGTGTCATGCTGTTGGCCTTAAATCGAATGGGCTGGGCTACCAGCTTATGGATCTTGGCCGGAGGTGTATTACTAGCGTTATTGCCGTTGTTAGGCTATCAAGAGAATCCTTCCATCTCTCGTCCCACAGCGAACCAAAACAGAACTGTTGCTCACGCCTCCACAGCATCTATCTTGTCAACTGTAAACCTGAAGAGATATCTAGGTACCTTGATGAGCTTTGTGCACCGCCCCGGAGCCTGGATTTGGTTGGTATTTATCGTGGTATATGTGACTGGCGGCAGTATGGCCAGCAACATGTTTTCTCCTCTATTGGTGGATGTTGGCCTGTCCATGGCCGACATTGGTTGGATGAAGGGCATTGTGGGGTCGGGTGCTGCCATTGTGGGATCGTTTCTCGCTGGCGGGCTAATCCAACCCCTGGGTCGTCGCCGAGCACTAATTCTGTTTGGGCTGCTACAGGCGGGGGCCATTGCTTTATTGATATTGCCAGCTATCGGTATCACCCACATTGTTATTCTTTATGCTGTCAGTAGCAGTGAAATCTTTGCCCGCAGCCTGACTAGCACGGCCTTATTCACCGTGATGATGGATAAAAGTCGCCGCGCCACTGCAGGCAGCGACTATACCCTACAATCATCGGCCTATATGGTGGGTCATCATGTGGGGATTCCGGCTCTGAGTGGTTTTATCGCTGGTGCAGTGGGCTATACAGGCGTTTTTGTCATTGGTGTTTTGGTGTGCTTAGTCAGCGTTTGGCTGACGACCAAAGTGCTTAAGAAGTCTTATTAAAAACCTGAGGAGATTGCACATGTCCGGTTCCCCTAAAAACCCCGACGGAGTACCTCTGACTGAGAAGCGGCTGATTGCGATCGCAAACCACATAAATAAAGACCACTTAGAAGACATGCTGGCCTGTGTCAAAGCCCGAGGGGGATCGGACTGGGTCGAACAGGTGCGCGTCATCAGTTTAGACACTGCAGGCATCAATCTGGAGGTCAGTGGTGTACATCATGAACAACAATCCTTACGGATTGAATTTCCTGTACCGGTAATGGGTGTTCTTGCGTTTAAGCGTACTGTTGGCACAATGATTACTGAGAGCCGCACCAAATTAGGTTGGGAAAAATAATCTATATACAAACATAAGAAAGTTTACCAGAGCTAAGTAGGTGGCCAAAACTGTTCAATATCTCGAATCCTGCCAGATAAGCAGCTTAGTGATTCAGAGCTACGTTTCGGCACAGAGCTTTTATTAAAGCAACTGCGTCAGTTTCCTTTTAGATGAGTAATCTATCGCTGTCCTCGATTCGTCGCAGTCTGCGTATTCCATAACCTCCCAAAGCCACTACCAGCCCGCAGCTGGCAAATAAGGTCATCTGTAGTGCCATGCCAGCTCCAGCACTTACTCCAAAAAGATTTCCTAATAGTTGAGCCATAGGTTTTCCAGGCTGCATGGCAGGTTCAAACACATGGTCGGCAAGGGGACCTGCGATCGCAGCGCCCAACGGTGTTGCCAACTGTGTCAACAAGAACCGTGTAGCAAATACCCGTCCCTGTACCTCTGGCTCTACTTTCGAGCGCCAGATAGCCTGAGCGCAGCTACCAGGAAATGGTGAACAAAACCCACTGACCAGTGCTGTGCCAATTTTGGTGGAAACATGTTGACTCAGCGCCAACACAAGCAGTCCTACTTTCCATATTGCACTAAAAATTAGAACGCCATGGATGCGACGCTTTGGTCCACCCCAGATACTCAGAGTCACTCCTCCCAACAATCCACCAATTCCAAAAAAAGAGAACAGCGTTCCTAAAATAGTGGAGTTATTTCCCAGACGCGCCAACACCATGGCGGGTAAAAGGGTAAAGCTGGCACTGTCGATAAAATTGCTTATTAGAAAAAAGCTGAGCAGTACTTGAAGGTCGGGGCGACGCCACAAGTATTGGATACCAAATGTCAGCTGCTGCCAAACGGGTTCAGCAGTTTTGGGAGCTGTTGTTGGCTGGGGGATAGTGACAGTGGTGAGAGTTGCGATCGCAATCCCAAACGTAACCAAATCAATCGTAAGAATCCCACTCAGGCCAGTAACGGCATACATGGCTCCAGCAATGACCGGAGCAACCACATAACTGCCAGACAGCTGCAATGACTCAAAGGCAGAAGCACGAGCGTAGTGTTGTTCTACAACAATCAGTGACATAGAGGCCGAATGAGCCAGCCCTTGAATGTAGCCAAATAGACCATTGACTGCGCCCGAAACATAAAGATGCCAGATTTGTAGATGTCCGGTTAAAAATAATGCCAGCAAAGCAATGGTGGAAAACCCAGCGACGGTATCCCCCAACAGCATTAAATATTTGCGATTCAACCGATCTACCCAAATACCGGCAAAGGGTGAAATCAACAGTCTAGGGATTTGAGTGACCGCCAAGATAAATGACAGCGGTGTGGCTTGCCCAGTCACCTCCCAGGCCCAGATGGTAATGGCAAAATTGGTCATCTCAGAGCCTAGCAGAGAGACAAATTGACCCAGCCAAATAATTAGGAAGGTTTGCACGGTGGGAGAGACAA
Organism: Cyanobacteria bacterium P01_H01_bin.21; assembly: GCA_038748405.1. Taxonomy (GTDB): domain Bacteria; phylum Cyanobacteriota; class Cyanobacteriia; order Phormidesmidales; family Phormidesmidaceae; genus Leptothoe. The sequence continues at coordinate 57,298 of JBCDIX010000044.1, forward strand.
GGGAATATGATCCGTCTCGCCAACTTTAGGTCAGCTAGGCAACATTTTCCTATAGGTTTTGGCTCCGAAACGCATTTTTTTAACTGACTATATACTTCAACAAATCATCGAGGATCAGATTAGCCGCAATGTAGCGACCAATCATCCACAAGCAAAAGCGATGTTGACGGTTCATTGATGGGTCAAAACTCAAGAGAGAAAGAACCAATTAGTGTGAATCCCTCACCAGGACTAATGCCAATTGTTCGGGTTCTGCCTGCCGATTCAATGTAATCAACATCAAACAAATTGCGGATATTGAAAGCGGCCCGCCAGTTATCCCGTTTATAAGAAACAGCTGCATTGGTCAGAAAATACTCATCAGCGGTAAAGCTGTTGGCCGTATCGCCAAAGCGCTCACTCACATAGTTAACACCTAGACCAAAGCCTAAGCCTTCTAAGGGGCCATTTTGAATATCGTAGGTGGTCCATAGGTTAACGTTATTTTCTGGCGCACCAGTTAGCCGATTCCCTTCATTGCCATCTTCATCGTCAGTAATTTCGGCATCCGTATAGGCATAGTTAGCAATGATATTCCATCCTGGTAAAATCTCTCCAGCAATATCTAACTCAACGCCTCGGCTGCGTTGCTCGCCAGTTGCAACAGAAAAGCTAAAATTGTCTGGGTCAGCGGTAGCAACATTCTCTTTAGTAATGTCAAACAAAGCTAAGTTGGCCGTTAGCCTCCCTTCTAACAGTTCAGCCCTAGCGCCAATTTCAAATTGTTCCCCCCGTTCGGGTTTCATCAGCTCACCCTCCACCGTGGTTGCAGTATTTGGCAAAAATGACGTGCTGTAACTGCCATATAGGGAAACTTCTTCAATTGGCTGATAGACCACCCCTATCCGTGGTGTGAAGGCATCTTCATTGATGGTGGATTCAGAACTGGTTGGGTTAAGAAAAGTTGGGCCATTAGTGACTTCTTGCTCAATGGTGTCATAGCGAAACCCGGCCAAAAGCTTGAGATTATCCAGTAGGGTTATCTGGTCTTGAAGGTAAATGCCAAGCCCATCATCGCGAATTTCTTGAAGGGCAAAAAGGGGAGTATCCTCTCTATCGGGACGAGAAACCGTTCCATAGACTGGATCGAAGACATTAAAGGGAATCGGTGAGAAAAAATCAAATCGAAGAAAACGATCGTCTAAGACATTTCGAAAGAGGTCAACCCCAAGCAATACTTGATGCTCAATGGAGCCCGTGTTAAATTCACCCACGACATTTGTTTGTAAATCGAGTGCCGTCTCAACGCCACCATCAAAGGTTGGGGCTAAAAGAATGTCTCCTGCGGTTTCATCCAGCACAGAAAGAGCTGTAATAAGCTCAGACGATGCATCGCTTCTAAAAAAACTAAAACCGTTCCGTAGTTTCCAGCGATCGCTAAAGCGGTGCTCAAATTGGTAGGCAACTCGCAGGGTTTCTTCTCGAGCAATATCATCAAGCTCACCGACTACTAAATCACTGGGAACATCGGCTACTTCATCTCCCAAAGCAACCAGCCCCAAATCTCCAGGACGCTCATCGTCAAGATATTCGAGATAGACGGTTAGATCGGTGCGGTCTCCAATTTGCCAGCTCACCGTTGGGGCCACAAAAAATCGCTCATCGTCCGTATCAAAACCACGAAAACTGTCTTGATTTCGGTAGAGGGCATTTAAGCGATAGCGTAAGCGACCATCGACGGTCAGTGGCCCTGACAGATCAATACTGGGTGAGATCAGTCCGCGATTGCCAGCCTGAAATTCTAAATTGTAAAACGGTTCACTCAGGGGTTGTTTGGTGACTAAGTTAATCGCCCCCCCTGGATTTATAGATCCCGCCAGGATTGAAGCGGGTCCTTTGAGGACTTCAATGGTTTCAAGGTTAGAGAGTTCTAAAAACCCTACTCTGCCGCCATCATTTAGTCGAAATCCATCTCGCAGAGTCGTGGAAGCATTAAACCCACGAATGCTGAATAGTTCACCATTAAAGATGCGCTCGCTTCTGACGACACCACTTACATTTCGCAGAGCATCTCCCAGGGTAATGACCTGTTGGTCTTCGAGCACTTCCCGAGGCACCACCTGAATGGATTGGGGAATATCTCGCAGGGGGGTATCGGTGCGAGTAGCGGTTGAGGTATTCGGTTCAACGTAGCGACTACCCTCCTCACCTGTCACCACCAGTCTTAGTGTCTCCTCTGACTCGTCCACCTGGGCTGTACCTGGCGTGATGCTTAGTGTCAAACCGTTTGCAGCTGTACGGACCACAGCTGTTGGGGCCGCATCTGTCCCAGTAACCACCACCTGCACTCGGTTATCTGATAACTCTGTTACCTGCACCAGATCAATGCCGCCCATCGGTTCAAACTGTTGAAACTCGTCCAACGCCAGCACCGCATTGGGAATTTCCGCAATTAAGGTATCGCCTGACACAGTTGTCGTTGGTGTGTTTAGCTCACCGTCTATGGTTTCTAACACTACCTGCAAGCCTGTCTCAGTGTCTTCTAACCGCACGTTTGTGATTTGCACGGGCGAGACTTCTCGTTGAGCTGTCCATTCTGTGACGGTATTGAGAGCTGGGGAATTGGGGAGTCTAGATCCAACTTCAGACTGCTGTTGCCCGAGTACGACCTCTGCGACGGCAAGCTGTCCTGCAGATATAATCAAGTAGGTAAACAGACTCAAACGAGACAACGACTTTTTCATCAGATTCCTCACACCAATACTCAAGCTCAGCTGAGATTCAGGCAGCTAGCTCTGCAGCTGACACCATGACTCTGCCTGCAGCTAATAATTCTCAATTAGAGTATGGGAACAGCTGATGGCTTTCTAGGGATTTTGAACCCGAGATGCAGTTTTTCGCTGACACGGTGATGGAGAGACACGCACTACTAGGCAATACCTTGCCAGACTTCTCGTTGAAAGGCCTTGGGGTTTAAACCTATTTTTTGACGAAATGCCAGGGCAAAGTTACTGCGACTGGTATAGCCGACAGCAGTAGCCACATCACCAATTGATAGGTCCGAGGTCATCAACA
>JBCDIX010000045.1:0-59344 GCA_038748405.1 Cyanobacteria bacterium P01_H01_bin.21
CGGGCTCGCTCTTAACCTGCGCGCGTACGACTTTGTCTCTCAGGAAACTCGCGCGGCCGAAGACCCTGAATTTGAAACGTTCTACACCAAGAACATCCTTCTCAACGAAGGTATTCGTGCGTGGATGGCTCCTCAGGACCAGCCCCACGAGAAGTTTGTATTCCCCGAAGAGGTACTGCCACGTGGTAACGCTCTCTAGTAATTACATTTCAGGTCGTGACCAGCAATCTACCGGCTTTGCTTGGTGGTCTGGTAACGCCCGTCTAATCGACCTTTCCGGTAAGCTGCTGGGTGCTCATGTGGCCCATGCTGGTCTTATCGTCCTTTGGACTGGTGCGATGACTTTGTTTGAAGTCTCTCACTTCGTTCCTGAGAAGCCTTTGTATGAGCAGGGCTTCATCCTACTTCCTCACCTAGCTACTTTGGGCTGGGGTGTAGGACCTGGTGGTGAAATTGTTGACACATTTCCCTACTTTATCGTTGGTGTTCTTCACCTAATTTCCTCTGCAGTTCTTGGTCTGGGCGGTGTGTATCACGCTGTTCGTGGTCCTGAAACTCTTGAGGAGTATTCCAGCTTCTTCCAGCAGGACTGGAAGGATAAGAATCAGATGACCAACATCATTGGTTATCACCTGATTCTTTTGGGTATTGGTGCTTTGTTACTCGTATTCAAAGCCACTCTGTTTGGCGGTGTGTATGACACTTGGGCGCCGGGTGGCGGTGACGTTCGTGTCATCACGAACCCCACCCTTGACCCTGCTGTTATCTGGGGCTATGTAGTTGGCGCTCCCTTCGGTGGCGACGGCTGGATTGTCGGTGTTAATAGCATGGAAGACATCATTGGTGGTCATATCTGGATCGGTTTGTTCTGTATCTCCGGTGGTATCTGGCACATCCTAACCAAGCCTTTCGGCTGGGTGCGTCGTGCCTTTATCTGGTCCGGTGAAGCTTATCTTTCCTACAGCCTAGGTGCGTTGTCCATGATGGGCTTCATTGCTTCCTGCTTTGTATGGTTTAACAACACTGCTTACCCCAGTGAGTTCTACGGTCCTACTAACGCCGAGTCCTCTCAGGCACAGGCCATGACCTTCTTGGTTCGTGACCAGCGTCTGGGTGCCAACATCGGTGCAGCTCAAGGTCCTACTGGTCTTGGTAAGTATCTGATGCGCTCTCCTACTGGTGAGATCATCTTCGGTGGTGAGACCATGCGTTTCTGGGACTTTGACGGTCCTTGGCTAGCTCCCCTGCGTGGGACTAACGGTCTTGATCTAGACAAGCTTAAGAATGACATTCAGCCTTGGCAGGTACGTCGTGCTGCTGAGTATATGACTCACGCTCCTAACGCGTCGATCAACTCTGTAGGTGGCGTTATCACTGAGATTAACTCTGTTAACTTCGTGAACCCCCGTCAGTGGCTGTCTACTTCTCACTTCGTTCTTGGCTTCTTCTTCTTAGTTGGTCACCTATGGCATGCGGGCCGTGCTCGTGCTGCTGCTGGTGGTTTCGAGAAGGGTCTAGATCGTGTGAACGAGCCAGTACTGGCAATGGACGACCTAGACTAAGTTTTAGTCTACTAAGCGTCTAAAAAGCCTCTGCTTTGAGCAGAGGCTTTTTATTTTTTAAATGTATTTTGCAGATCATCTGTCAAGTAGCTAAGCCAATAGCCATAGGGTCTCAAACGGTTTTAGAATGCAAGTAAGTAAAGTGGACCACTATAGTTATATGAGGTATCTACGCTTTGTTGGTTGGCAGCGCTGGCTGCTGAGCTGCATGCTGATATGTACATTAAGTTTGAACTGGTCAAATATAGCCCAGGCAGAAAACTTTGACCGACAAAGTCTGCGGCAGCAAAGTTTTGCCGGTCAAGACTTACGCGGCAATAATTACACCAGCACCGATATGGCTGAAGCGGACTTGAGTAATACAGATCTGCGTGGCGTACGGCTGTTTGACACCAACCTAACCAAAGCCAATCTAGAAAATGCCAACATGATGGGCGCTACTCTAGATGGAGCCCGGTTTATTCGAGCCAATCTTAAAAACGCAGTTCTTGAAGGCGCTTACGCGTTTAGTACAGATTTTCGTAAGGCAGATATAGAAGGGGCTGACTTTACAGATGTGGATTTAGACGTAAAGACTAACGATATGCTCTGCGAAGTCGCCACAGGAGTAAATTCAGTGACTGGAAGAGCAACTAAAGACACGCTTTATTGCCCATAGCTTAAGAGACCCCCGGTTTATCTACGCCATAAACCAACGACTTGTAAGGTGTCGAAATAAACCGGGGGGTCTGGCTAGCACTTACCCATAACCATGTTCAGCCAGGAAGTCGAGGGAAATTTCTGGCTGGTCTATTATGTTGGCCGGTTGGGTAAAGCGCTCCACATACTTGCCTAAGATATCGCCTTCTAAATTGACAGCATCGTTAGGCTGCAGATATTGCAAATTTGTTTCATGGTAGGTTACCGGAATAACCGCTACCTTAAACCAGTCGCCAGATACGCTACAGTCAGCAACCGTCAGACTAATACCGTTAACACTGATGCTGCCTTTAGGAATGACGTAGCGTGTCACCTGTTTCTGGGGCACCGTAAAACTGATTTCCCAAGCACTGTCAGTTTTAACAATGTCATCGACATGTCCCTCGCCATCGACATGCCCAGTTACAAAGTGACCGCCAATTTTAGAGCCTACTCGTAGAGAAGCTTCCAGATTTACGGGTCGGTCTGGAGAAGTATAGCCTAGGGTAGAACGGCTAAGGGTTTCCGGAGATGCTGTCACCGTAAATCCCTTGGGTAAAATTGTCGCCACAGTTAGACATACACCGTCTACAGCGATACTATCCCCAAGGGCAATATCTGCCATGATGGCATTGCTAGAACCCAGACACGTAATTTGCAATTGATCGTTATCTAGGGTTTGAAGCTTTCCTAAAGCCTGAATTAATCCGGTAAACACATTCTTATGATAGGTCTAGGCCATTCTTAATACTCTAGCGCCTTGTCGTAGAGGTTTAATCGTATCGACCATTATCGCCGCACCCTATAGCTGTAGCCATTAGAGACCGCTAGATAAAGATTTTTAGAATCTAAATAAAGATTTTTATGTAATAGCTAACAAGCTGAGCGGACTCTTTTAGCTTAGAAATGGAATATTATTTGCGTCCACTTTAATCAACTTCCTAAACTATAGATTGACTACATAGTGTTTTCCTGTTTCTAACCGTCACATTTCCAAGCCAGTTTGACATAGTGCAGTTATTTTTCAGGTGTTACAGTCTATTTGTTGGGTTAAATTCCTGCGGAGCCAAGAGGATTAATATCCATGATCGAAATGAAAGTTGCTGGCATTGCACTGGATGCAGTTTCGCGAAATCCCGTGATATTGCTGCGTGACGCATCCGAACGCCGAGCACTGCCTATTTTTATTTCCAACGAGCAGGCCCGCGCCATCATCGTTGCTTTGGAGAATGAAGAGTCTGTGCGTCCCATGACCCACGACCTCTTTGCCAATTTGCTCGATGACTGGGATTTAGTACTAGATCGTGTCGTTATTCATTCCCTGAAAGACAATACTTTCTACGCTACGATGACCCTGAAACAGGGAGAGGTCACGAAGGAACTCGACTCTCGTCCTAGCGATGCCATTTCGATTGCGCTAAGGATGGGGGCTCCAATTTGGGTAATGGAAGAGGTGGTAGCAGATGCCTCAATTCCAGTTGATCGAGAAGCGGATGAGGCTGAAAAGGAAGCATTTCGAGATTTTGTCTCTAATTTGAGTCCATCGGACTTTGCACAGCAGGGTCGTTCGTCTAATCAATAAATGTCCACTCAATAATCTGTTCGCTGGGTAGGGTGTGGGCTAACCCATGGACTATCGACGCTTTGGCAAAACTGAACTGAATTTGTCTGTATTTTCGTTGGGCACAATGCGATGCCTGAAGGATGCAGAGTGTTTGCATCAGGTCTTTGTGCGTGCAATTGAACAGGGAATTAATCACATCGAGACAGCGCGAGGATATGGTCAAAGTGAGTGCTACATTGGCCAGGCCTTAAAAAGCTTCTCCCGCTCTGAGCTAGTGTTAACCACCAAGCTCTTGCCAGGTGGCGATGTTGATCGCCTATTGGATGAGTCTCTAGAACGTTTGGGAATTGATTACCTTGACTGTCTGGCTGTGCACGGGGTGAATACACCAGAACATCTGCAACAGCTGGATGAAATGACACCAGACTTAACCCAGGCATTAGATGATGGCCGAGTACTTCACGTGGGTGTTTCTAGCCATGGGGCATTAGAAGTTGTAATGGGTGCGATCGCACGTCCTATCATCAGCTTTATTAACCTGCACTACTACTTTTTTAACCAGCGCAACGCCGCAGCCATTGAGCTAGCCCACCAGCGGGACTTAGGCATTTTTATCATTTCCCCAGCCGATAAGGGCGGGCAACTCTACACGCCACCCGACAAACTCAAAACACTATGCGCTCCGTTTGACCCACTGCTGCTTACCTATCGCTGGCTGCTGAGCGACCCACGCATCACCACCCTAAGCGTTGGGCCAGCTATCCCCAGTGAACTTGATTGGCCCCTACAAACAGCCAACAATACCGGTCCCTTAACAGAGTTAGAAGAGAGTACTCTAGCTCGTCTAGAACAAACCCAAACAACGTTGGCAACTGAGCAGTGCCGTCAGTGCTACGACTGTCTGCCCTGCCCAGAAACCATCAATATCCCAGAAGTGCTGCGACTGCGTAATTTGGCCGTTGCCTACGACATGACAGCCTTTGGTAAATATCGCTACGGCATGTTTGAGCGGGCGGGCCACTGGTTTCCGGGGCGTAAGGGCAGCCGCTGCACTGACTGCGGCGACTGTTTGCCTCGCTGTCCAGAACGCTTAGATATTCCCACCTTGCTACGGGATACCCACGCGCGCCTAAAGGGGGCCGAACGACGTCGATTATGGAGTGATTGAAGTAAGACTTAACAGATAGCAACAGCTGCGTATCGATTAGTCTCAGGAGTCTTAAATTCTTACAAGAGGCGGGGAATAGCCAGACTTAGGTGCGTTACCTTTAGGACCTGTCCACTGTGACAGTAACGCCTAAATTCTCTTTGAGGCTCATTGTTTATGGTTGCGATTCCGCACGCACAACTATCTACCCAAAAGCAACGTGACAGTGACGAGCGTGTAGCTGTCTTGCTCATAGGGTACGGCGAAGTAGAAAGTTACGAAGACTTCGCCAACTACAACGAACAGGCCCTAAATCTATTAACAGCTAAATTTGCTCCGGTTCCCAATTGGATTTATCCGCCACTAGCAAAGCTTTTGGCCCTGTTTGATCGCCACGAGTGGGATCATCAACACGATCATTTTATTTCCCCCCACAACGCTATCTTTGAACGTCAGCGTGAGGGCATTGAGCGTCATTTACAAGCCAAGTGGGGCCAGAAAGTTAGCGTCTTTAAGGCGTTTAACTTCTGTGCACCGTTTTTACCCCACCAGGTACTCCAGGAAATTCAGGCCGAAGGATTCACCAGGCTGCTGATCTATCCACTTCTGGTAGTTGACTCTATTTTTACCAGTGGCATTGCCGTCGAGCAGGTCAACAATGCCCTAGCTAAAACATTTACGGGCAGAGACGACCACTGGCTTAAAAGCACTCGTTACATACCGTCGTTTTACAATCAGCCTGACTACATTGACTTGTTAGCCCGTCAGGTGGAAGACAAAATTCAGCAGCATCTAGCCGTTGCCCATTTACCCTCTCAGACGGGCATTGTGCTGATGAACCATGGTTGCCCCCACAAGGCAAAGGGCTTTACCTCGGGTATTACAGAGAGTCAGCTACTCTATGATGCGGTTCGAGAGCGCCTCATTTACAACTACCCACTGATTTCTATTGGCTGGCTCAACCATGACACCCCCATGATTGAATGGACCCAGCCCAATGTCACCTTGGCAGCCCAAAACCTGATGGACTTGGGTGCTACCGCCCTGGTGTTTATGCCCATTGGGTTTGTCACAGAAAATCATGAGACCCTGCTGGATGTAGAGCACATTATTGGTCATCTACGCCGTAAGCGTCCTGATGTTACCTATGTTCAGATGCCCTGTGTGAATGACAGCGATGATTTTACAGCCATGGCTGCTGGTTGGGTGAATGGGTTAGTTTCAGACTTGCTTGGTGAGCAGGGTACCGTTGTTAATCAGGGTCAGCGAGCTCAGCTAGCGGCGGCATTCCATCATCACGACAGCGACCACCATAACGGCCACCACCATGACGGCCACCACCATGACGCTCATCACCATGGCCACCCCAGTCATGAGCATCATCAGGAACACCAACACACTCATCACAGCCATTAGGGGCATTACAGCTTAAGTCAAACTGGCCGGTAGTCTTTGCACTACCGGCCAGTTTTATACGCCTTTATGTGCCTGCTAGCAGTGTCATAATCAGAGCAAGTCGAGAGCCTGCAACATCAAAGTTTTTATGGGTGTTTTTGAGCAATCAATCTTTATTCGCGCCAGTGCCACTACGGTTGAACGATGTATTTGCGATCGCACCCTCATGCATCAATGGCTTAACCCGGCCCTGCGTTGTGAGCCCATGGGCGATACCTGGAGCACCGAACTTGATAGCCAGACGCGATTTATCATCCAAATTCCTCTACTACAGCCCAGCCTAGTGAGCACCGTTGTAGAGCGTCGTCCTGGCTTAGTAGTGTGGGCATTTACTGGCTTCTTTAAAGGGACCGACCGATGGGAGTGCATCCCAGAGACCGCAGGCACCCGTCTTTTAAACCGATTTGAATTTGATATTACCAATCCGCTCGTCGCCTTTGGTTTTAAGCAATTTGCCGCCAGCTGGACTAAGCAAGATATGGAAGCCCAGCTGCAGCGGCTAAAACAAGTAGCAGAGCGGTTAGGTTAGGTCAGCTATTGGCCCAGATTGATCGGTGGGGCATCTAGAAAGCCATCTTCTTTTAGCACTTCACCAATTAGGGTTTTATCTTGGTTAATGCAGTCAGGTTTTTTGGCATATTGACAAACGCGGGCATAGAGTCTGGCACGGGTACCCTTTGAACCATTTGAGAATTGAACAACGTCGTTAACAATGGTTACACCACATACGGGACAAGTTTGCTCTTGGGATGGGTTAGTCATTGGTTTCACTCATGTCTGCTAGATCCAACTAATCGTAACTAGATGGGTCTCTATTTAAGTTAAGTACTTTTACTCATTTAGACCATCCATTTTGTATTGATTGATTACAAATTTGAGCAATATTGACTATTTCAAGCAGTTGCTAACAGCGACAATGGCGATCAACTGACAATATTTCCTCTAACGGTTCAGTACGACTTATGGCGGACGTGCAACGCTTTTCATCAAAGTATGAAATCATAGAGAGTACGCCACTGTTTTAAAATGCTCTGTCTAGCAAGATTTTGGAGTCTAGAAACACTGGCTTTTTATCCTGGAAACAAATACCCGGTTTACTAAGAGCCTTGCTATGAACTCTGAGGCCACCCTTAATCAATTAAAAAATGTCCTAGCAGAAGGACAGATGCCATCCAGCTATGGTGTTTATTTCAAAAACACGCTGGTAGCGCTTTGTCATGCCTTAGAGGATCATATTTTGGAGCAGCCAGACGGTGAAAAACCGCTGGTGCTTGTCACATTTCAACAGGGTAAGTGGTACCTCCAGGAGGCCGACCGTTATTTAGAGATTGCCCGCTCCTCACAGCAGGTTGCGATCGCAGCCGTACCCGACAGTGGGTTTGGTGATCATGCCACTAGCAAACTAGCGAATGTCGATCTAGTCGATTTGCAGAGCGATGACAGCCTCACCGAAGAATGGAACCTGATTATTTTGGCACCAGGCTATGCATCCATGGTTTTGTGTCATGAACTATCGGACGATGAATATCGCAGCGATAGCATACCAAATGTTGATATTGAGCGTAAGTTTTACGGTCTTTGGACATTTGAGCGCGGTCCAGTTGAAGCCGCTGCCAAGATTTTGATTGAGCGGATGCGGACCTACGATACAGCCCTGGCCGATCAGCTAACAGAGCGATTTAACAGCCTCAAAAATAATCCGTCCCCTATACCCACAGATTTAAGCGGTGTTGTCGCTCGTATTGTTAACTATCTGCAGAGTAGTCAGCAGCAGCTTGTCACCGTTAGTCGTCAGACACGTGAACTGTGGGAATTAGAAGGTCAAGCCTCTAAGCTAAACCGCAACCTGGCTGCCAACAAACTTCAGGCCTTTTTGCGGATGGTTCAAAAAATTGACGAACGTGATCCTGCAAACCCGACTGCATCACTACAGGTCTCTGCGCTGGCAGAAACCTTGGGTCAGCTATTGGATTTACCCACACTCAAGCTGCGTCGGCTGAGACTAGCGGGTCTACTGTTTCGTATTGGTCTAGCTGAAGCTCCAAAAGAAATTTTTCAACAAACCGCTGACCAGCTTGATAAAGCAAGTTTAGTTTTTTGGCGCGATCGCGCTGCTCTTGGCGGTCAGCTCCTGTCCTCAATGCCTGAACTAGCTCCGATCAGCCGCATAGTTACCCATCAGCTCGAATATTGGGACGGCAGCGGCACTCCAGATGGGTTAAAAGCTGATGAAATTCCAATTGAATCTAGAGTTTTGGGTCTCGTTGCCTACTTTCAGGAACTCACCGAAACCAGAGGCGAACGAACTGCCATGTCTCTGGGAGAAGCACTAACAGCTTGCGAAAAGTACAGTGGCAGACGCTTTGATCCCAATCTAGTGGAATCCTTGGGTACCGTAGTTCGATTAGCAGAGATTGGTATGCTACAGCTTCCAGATCGACCTAGCCAACAGCCCAACGTTTGGCTAGAAGACGTTAAACCCATGCTCAGTGAGCCCAAGCAACACTCTATGCCTGAGGAGGTAACTTCATGAACCCATCGGACCTTGAAGCTATTCTGCAGGGACAGAAAAAAGAGCTGATGGGGATTGATTTAGCTGGCATAGACCTGAGTAAGGCTAACCTAGCGCAAGCTAATTTAAGGGGAGCTAACCTAAACGGCAGTATTCTCAAACAGTCAGATCTGCGCGCTAACCTGCGAGGTGCTGATTTGATGGGAGCCATTCTAATAGCGGCTGACTTACGCAATGCTGATTTGCGGGGAGCTATTCTATTGGAAGCCGACACTACTAACGCAAGCTTTGCAGGAGCATTCCTGGCAGGAGCTGTTTTGAGCAATCTCAATTTAACAGAGGTTGATCTGCGGGGAGCTGACCTGCGGGGAGCCAACTTGTCTGGCTGTATTCTACGCAATGCAGATTTAGCTAACGCTAACCTGGCAGGTACTGACTTATCTGGCGCTGATCTAGAAGAAGCTAATCTGGGTGGTGCTATTTTGCGAGGAGCCAATTTAACCCAGGCAAATCTGCTTTGCGCCTCCATAGACAATGCAAATTTTGACGGGGCCACATTAACCAAAACCTGTTTAACAGGTACACCGTTGGCCGTTCAATAAAGAGATAGATAGAACACGTTTATGAGCACACAAACCAAAGGTAAAACAGTTTTCCTACTGACCTCTATGGTGGGCTGGCTACTCAGCGGTGGTGCCTTGATTTATCTCACCCCATTTCTAGCTGACAAAATCCGCCCCTCAGCGACAACGAATCTGTGGATGGAAAACCTCACACGAGGAGGATATAATCCCACACTCGTGCTGATGGCAGGTAGTCTCAGCCTCAGCCTCACTATTTTGGGAAATGCCGTCTGGTACAGATATTTTGAGGGCAAAGTCTAACACCCAAAAACTGGCGTACGAAGTTAAATCAAGCTGTAGAGCTCTTTATCATTCATACAGACAGATTTCAGTAGAATCTATCGCAACCTGCCAGCATTCAGAAGGTTCCGATAGCCGTGGTTCTCTAAAGCTTTAAGCAAGCACCACTGTTGTGAAATATGGGCACAAAGCTAAGTCGTCTGGGCATTTTAGTAGAGCCTCATGGCTAATCCAAAATACCTGGCCTGGTTTATGAATTTCTATAAGCTTTTAACTAAAAGTAATGCTAAATAAATCGTTGTGCTCTAATATTAAGCTGAAATTCAGTTGACAAATCTATCCTCAAAGACGTAGCTAAAAGATGAGCTGAGCCTCACTTCGCCCAGTTTATTTGTCTTTACCTGTGCTTAAACAAATAGAAATCACCCCTTAACTAGGCAATCAATTTGCCTTAATTCTGTATAGCTACATTACTTTGTGGCCCGAACAAATAGCCACGGAGTGTGTAGTTATGGTTAAGTTCACTCAATTTTTTGGCACAGTAGCTGCAGTGACTGCAGCGAGTGCTTTAACTGCTACATCTGCAGTTGCCCAAAGTATTGCAATTGACGGTTCTAGTACTGTTTTTCCCATCACTGAGGCAATGGCTGAGGAGTATGCCCTGAGTGGTAACTCTGCATCCATCACTGTTGGTGTTTCTGGTACTGGTGGCGGTTTCAAGAAGTTCTGTGCCGGTGAGACTGTTATCTCTAACGCATCTCGTCCTATCAAAGATACAGAGCAAGAGCTTTGTGCTGCTAACGGCATCAATTACATTGCTGTTCCTGTTGCCTTTGACGCTCTAACTGTTGTGGTCAATCCTGCAAATGATTGGGCAACTGAGATGACCGTTGAGCAGCTAAACACTATGTGGGATGCGCCAGCTGAGGGCACTATCACTCGTTGGAATCAGATTGATCCTTCCTGGCCTGATGAAGAAATCGGTCTATATGGCCCTGGTACTGACTCTGGTACGTTTGACTACTTCACCGATGAAGTCAATGGTGATGGTGGTGTTAGCCGTGCTGACTACACGGCTAGTGAAGATGACAACATCCTTGTACGTGGTGTTGCTGGTGACCCTTATGCTATCGGTTACTTCGGTTTAGCTTATTTCTCTGAGAACTCAGACATTCTGAAAGCAGTAAGCATTCTCAACGAAGAGACTGGTGAGTTTGTTGAGCCTACTGTCGAGAACGTCGAGGCTGATATCTACCAGCCTCTAGGTCGTCCCATCTTCATCTATGTAAACACTGAAGCTTTGGCGGACTCCAGCACTGGTGTTGCTGACTTTGTAGAGTTCTACATTGAGCAGGCCGATGCTGGCGAACTCATCCTAGATGTGGGCTACGTACCCCTGCCTGACAGTGCAATTGATTCTACTCTTGAAGCCTACGACGCAGAAGCAACCACTGTTCTCAACTAGTCGTTTGATTGATTCTCTTGCTTAGAGATTAAGGCTCTTGGCATTGCTGATCCTCGGAATGGGTTTAACTGTCAGAGGTCGTAAAATGGCCGATGCTCTAGATCGATTCATCCCCTAAATCAGCAATCGCAAGCTCTCTAAGCAAGAGAGACTTTCGACATTCACACGCTCAGTGTGCATCAACCATTTTGCCTTGGGGGAATGTTCGCTCCTCCAAGGTTTCCTTGATATGTGTTTCTCTATCTTCTAGAGCATGGTCAGTGTTGCGCCGACAGAATCTGGCAAGCGATTGACAAAAATGGTCAAAGATCTTGCCATACAGCCAATTTTATTTGTTCAAGCACTCCCCTATCTAACCGTCCAGCTATCAACCTATGGAGCCAGCTTTCTTAAGCGTCCGGTTGTTTGGATGGCGTTAGGTTTTCACGGTTTATTGTTGATCTTACCGGCAATTGATCTGGCCGCCCCAAAGGTAGAAAAAGTCGCTGAACCAGAGCATGAAGAAGAGGTATCGATTGAAGCGGTTAGTCTTAGCGATATCTTGGCCCCAGCTGAACCTGCGCCGCCAGAGCCCGAAACACCGCCACCAGCCGCACCGCCACCGGCTGCCATCACACCACCTGTTCTTACAGAAATCCCTGAACAGTTAGAGCAAGAGATCATTGAAGAACAGGACGAACCTATTCAAGATGAGTTTGAAGATGAGTTCACAGACGATGAGCAATCATTTGCCTTTGACCCTGCTCAGCAATCGGCCCTAAGCAGTAGTTTGAGTCAGTTTTTAAGTGCCTCAAACGAAGGCACAAGCAACTTTGATGTCACTGCAGAATGGTTGGGAATTGATCCAACCAATGCCATTGATATACGTTTTAGGGAGCGTGCTATCGGTAATGTAACTGAGCCATCCGCGTTTTTTACATCTGAAAGCATCAGTAACGGTACTTATTTGCCATTGCCCGGAGTCACCTTTAAGCAAATCGCCAGAAACATCGATCTCGTTAGCCGAGAGGGACTGGGGCAAGCCTTAGCACAAGCAGGGATGCAACAGGTTGACGAGGGCCCCTATGGAGGCCATCCATTCTATGGAGTGTACTCTGCTGATGGAAACCCAGTTAACTACATTTCATTAATTGACTTAAAGGGCACAACCCTCGTCTTTGTCTGGCCCAACGATCCACGGCAGGGATAGTCAATCCTCGTACACCAGTCGTTTTCTTAACCGCGCCTTACCCATACAGTTAGATAGTTGGAATAGCCTACGCCAGAAATGCTATCCCAATTGTTTACTCTAGATATAGGTTGGCTTTCTTGTAATTTTTTCCCGCACTGCCATGAATGTTTTGAAGCTTCTTTTTAATCCTGTTTTTTTGTTGGCAGCGGGTCTTCATGCGGGGCTTTTGATGATTCCAGTTGCAGGCGGTTCACCTGATGAAATTGTTCCTGCTCCAGATCCTGAAGGGGAAAGTATTACCGTTACTCGGATTCCACCGAATACACAGCCAGCCAAACCTGGTGTGCCAACAACAGCTCCTCGACCTGCTAGTGCGACGGCAGTGCGGCAGGCGGCTGTAAATCCGCAGAGGCAACAACGTCAGCAACAGGGCCAACAGCGGCGACCTCAGACTAGTCAAAATTCTAGCGATCGCACCGCAAGCTCAGACAATCGCCGCCAGGCCAATAACCAATCAAATCGCAGAGTAAACCGAGATAGCGATAATGAAGTTGCTGTGCTACCTGCTAACAACAACAGCCCCAACAATACCTCTGGCAACTCTTCTGGCAACACTCCGGCAAGAACACAGGCTGAGCAAACCGCACCCACATTAGTCGCACTCAAAGATGGCGCACAAACTCAGGAAGTGCCCAAACCACTGCAAAATTTTTTAGCTCGTCTACGGCACAGCATCTTGAAAACAACTGACCCTGAAGTAGAAGAAGCAAAACAAGCATGGCTAGTAAGTCTTAGCGAACAGCCGGAAATACGGGCATCAGATCCTCAAGGGTTAGACAAAGCAGTAGAAATTAACTATCCACTGATTGCGGATGACGATGGCCCACGGCGTTTTCTCAGCTGCCTAACCCCCGCCCCCGAAAAAGGCCTAGCCGGTGTAGTGGTCAATCCCGATGGTACGATCGCAGCTGAACCCACCATACTGCGAAGCTCCGGCTATGGATTTCTCAACGATATCGCCCTAGAAAAGCTCAAAGATTATCAGGATTTTCCAGACGAAGATACCCAAAAGCTTTACACCATCGACATCGAAGTGGACTACGACAAAGACGCCTGTATCAGCTTGAGTGATCTACAAAAATAGTTGGGTTTAAGGAGTTTGGTAGGGTTTTGCACTTCTGGAAGAGTATGTTGAGTTGACGGTCTAACAAATGGCTCAACCTCACGCATAATTAGGCCGCTAACTCAAAACTAAGCACTCAAAACTACCTAAACCTTAGAGCGGTCAGTAAGGATTTCTTGACCAGCTTCAGTGATAAGTACAGTGTGCTCAAACTGGGCAGAAAGCTTGCGATCGCATGTCACAACAGTCCAACGATCTCGTAGGGTACGGGTTACCCGAGAACCCTCGTTTACGATTGGCTCAATTGCCAGCGCCATACCTGGCTTGAGGGTAACATTCGGTAGTTCTTTAGTGCGAAAGTTAAAGACTGAAGGAGGCTCGTGCAGATTTCGGCCAACACCGTGGCCCGTAAATTCCTCAACTACCGTGTAACCACTGGACCGAATACTATCTTCAATGGCCCCAGCAATATCAAGCAGTGTATTGCCAGGCAATGCCTGGGCTACCCCTGCAAATAGTGCCGCTTCAGCCGCCTGCATCAGATCCTGTGCTTTGGTATTCACTTTACCAACAGCAATTGTGATGCACGAGTCACCATGAAAGCCATCAAAATAAGCCCCTGTATCTACCTTGAGCAGATCCCCAGATTTGATCACCTTACGTTTACGTGGGATGCCATGGACCACCTCATCGTTAATGCTGGCACAGATTGAGCCAGGAAAACCGTGGTATCCCTTAAAGCTTGGCGTTGCCCCCATCTCGCGAATACGGCGCTCAGCATGGTCATCTAGGTCTGCAGTAGTCATCCCCGGCTGCACCAGCTCAGCGATTTCCTTGAGGACCGTTGCCACAATCCGACCCGCCTGACGCATCGTTTCTCGCTCAGGTGCAGATTTCAACTCAATCCCCTGATGTTTACGCGGCCCCACCATCACTGGTACAGCCAGGGCTCGTGAGAGCAAATTACCTAAGACATTCATATGGGCGATTGAAATTTGGGATGGAGGGCAAATAAACGTTTGAGCATTATTCAGCTCACACTATATATAGTATGCAGGATTTTTAATCACCTTTCCTAACGCGTATTGCCCGACCAATGAGTGCCCTGATGGGTCATACCCCATTTCCTCACATATACATAACAGCTTGTGGAGCACTTTTCCTAAAAAACCCTTGGTGTTTGTGACCATGTTGGCCTAATATTAAAGACCGTGCGCTTTTCAGGGCTTATGAACGCTGAGGAGATTATCCGCTCTATAGAGGCGGAACATATCAAAGACGATATCCCCAAGATTTACGTTGGGGATACAGTTCGGGTCGGTGTCCGAATTGTAGAAGGTGGTAAGGAACGAGTACAGCCCTACGAAGGTACTGTGATTGCTATGCGCAATGGCGGTATCAACGAGACAATTACCGTACGTCGCATCTTTCAAGGTGTCGGTGTTGAACGTGTTTTCTTACTTCATGCACCTCGCGTGGCCAATATAAAGGTCTTGCGTAGAGGTAAAGCGCGTCGTGCTAAGTTGTACTACCTCCGCGATCGCGTTGGTAAGGCAACTCGCTTGAAGCAGCGCTTTGATCGTCCCATCGAGAAATCAGGCAAAAAATAACTCAAGGGCATCTAAAGCCCGCAGGTTAAGCCTTACAATGGGGCAAGTTCAAAGAGTCGTGCGTCCTTAGTTCAGTTGGTAGAACGTCGGTCTCCAAAACCGAATGTCGGGGGTTCGAGTCCTCCAGGACGCGCTGAGCGGTTAGCATAAGTTCTGCCTGAAGCATTTAGATTTGTTGCTTAAGGAAAAGAGATTTATTCTTTTTACCTGAGCTATGAGCTTTAGGTGGAATTTTTGCTTGGATGGCTCTAGGTTGATAATTATCAATTGGACTCGATGTAGCAGATAAGGAAGCTAATGACGTGGTCAAAAAGGACGCTAAGAAAGAAGTTGAAAAGCAGTCGAGCGATTCCTCTTCCTCTGACTCGTTTGATGCGGGAGCCTTTGTCAAAGGCACTCGTGAAGAGTTGAGTAAGGTAGTTTGGCCCTCCAGGCAGCAGCTGATTAGTGAATCTGCGGCTGTCATTTTGATGGTGGGTGTGTCTGCCACACTTATTTACTTAGTGGATAGACTCTTTGGTTGGGCTTCTAGGCAGGTGTTCTAATGACTTATGCTTCTGACGATCCAAACTATACGGCTGACAATGCTGATTCTGATGTTCCTGAGGAACCGAGGAAATCACAGTCTCGCTGGTATGCAGTACAGGTAGCCTCCGGGTGTGAAAAGCGCGTCAAGCTCAACCTTGAGCAGCGAGCGATTACCCTGGGTGTTAACCAGTACATCTTTCAGATAGAAATTCCGCAGACCCCTGCGGTTAAACTGCGCAAGGATGGCAGTCGTCAGAATATCGAGGAAAAAGTTTTTCCTGGGTATGTCCTCATTCGGATGATTTTGGATGATGACGTTTGGCAGGTAGTCAAAAACACCCCCCATGTCATTAACTTTGTCGGTGCTGAACAGCGCCGCGCCACTGGACGTGGGCGAGGGCATGTTAAACCCATGCCTTTAAGTCGGGCGGAGGTCGAGCGTATCTTTAAGCAGACCCAAGAGCAGGCACCTGTAGTCAAAGTTGATATGGCTGAAGGTGACAAGATTTTGGTGTTATCTGGTCCGTTTAAGGACTTTAGTGGTGAAGTCATTGAAGTTAGCCCAGAACGGAGCAAGCTTAAGGCATTGCTATCGATTTTCGGTCGCGATACCCCCGTTGAGCTGGAATTTAACCAAGTGCAAAAAGAGAGTTAATCAATGGCGAAGAAGGTAGTTGCCCTTATTAAGCTGGCAATCCCAGCTGGAAAAGCGAACCCTGCACCGCCAATTGGTCCCGCCTTGGGTCAGCACGGGGTCAACATTATGGCGTTCTGCAAAGAGTACAACGCCAAGACCTCTGACAAAGCTGGACTGATTGTTCCGGTTGAAATTTCTGTATTTGAAGACAGAAGTTTTACGTTTATTCTCAAGACACCGCCAGCCTCCGTGCTAATCAAAAAAGCGGCAAAAATTGAGAAGGGTTCCGGTGAGCCAAATAAAACGATGGTTGGCTCCATCACCCGTGCCCAGCTGCAGGAAATTGCTGAGACGAAAATGCCTGACCTCAACGCTAACGACGTTGAAGCAGCCATGAATATCATCGAAGGAACTGCACGCAACATGGGCGTGACAATATCTGACTAGCGTCAGACACAGGTTCATTTTTTTAGTTAGCAAACAATCTGGGGAAGAAGTCAGACTTCGCTATGACCCCAAGGAGTAGGAAAATGGTAAAGAAAGTGTCGCGCCGCTTGAAAGAGCTGCAGGCCAAAGTACAGGACAAACTCTACGAGCCCCTAGAGGCTATGCAGCTGTTAAAAGACACAGCAACTGCAAAGTTTACAGAAACTGCCGAAGCTCATATTCGTCTCGGTATTGACCCTAAATATACAGACCAACAGTTACGAACCACTGTTGCCCTGCCGAATGGAACTGGGCAAGCTGTGCGAGTTGCCGTTATTGCCCGTGGTGAAAAAGTTGCAGAAGCAACCGACAGTGGTGCAGATATGGCAGGTTCTGAGGAACTCATTGACGAAATCCAAAAGGGAATGATGGATTTCGACATTTTGATTGCCACACCTGACATGATGCCAAAAGTCGCTAAGCTCGGTCGTATTTTGGGTCCTCGTGGTTTAATGCCATCCCCTAAGGGCGGTTCTGTCACCTTTGACCTTGCCCAAGCAATCAATGATTTTAAGGCTGGTAAATTGGAGTTTCGTGCTGATAAAGCCGGTATCGTCCACGTTATGTTCGGTAAGGCTGACTTTTCAGCTGAGGACCTATTAGTCAATCTGAAAGCTCTACAGGAGACTATTGACCGTAACCGGCCGTCAGGTGCTAAGGGTCGCTATTGGCGTACAGTGTCAGTAGCTGCTACTATGGGTCCTGCGATTAAATTGGACATAAGTGCACTGCGCGATTTGAAGCTCGAAGACGTAGCTGCTTAAGTCATTAGAGTTGATTTTTCAACACAAAAAATCTTTGGAGGTATTGCTGCTCTTAAAAAACACCCATAACTAAATAAGCATTCGAAGACAGCAGGTGCATTTTGCTTAATAGCCTGCCGAGATGCAGAGATTGGGTGTGAGTAGCGCTCATCTTTGGGTTTCGGCGGTAAGCTGAGACCCTTTTGATTTTTGAGTCCTAATGTTATTGGGTTAAGCGTTGGCAATATTTCCGCTGTATCCCCGCAATTAAGGAGGTGAGATCCGAATGGGGAGAACCCTAGAAAACAAAAAAGAGATTGTTGCAGAACTCAAGGATCTTCTGAGTGATACACAGTCAATTTTTGTTATTGACTACAAAGGTCTGACAGTCGGTGAAATCACTGATCTGCGTAACCGTATTCGTGAGAAGGGTGGCACATGCAAGATTGCTAAGAACACCCTAATTCGCATTGCTGTTCAAGACAGTGAAAACTGGCAGCCTGTGCAGGAGTTGTTAAAAGATACAACTGCACTGCTCCTGACAAAAGAAGACATTGGCAGTGTCGTCAAGGAATATAAGAAATTCCAGAAAGACACAAAGAAAACTCAATTGCGTGGTGGCGTACTAGAAGGCAAAGCGCTGACTAGTGCAGAAGCGGAAGCTTTAGCCGATCTACCTAGCAAAGAGGAACTCTACGCCAAAATCGCAGGTGCTATCAACGCTCTGGCAACGAAAGTTGCAGTCGGCGTCAAGGAAGTACCATCGTCGATTGCTCGTGGTGTTCAGGCTTATGTCGACAAAGAAGGTGGCGAAGGCGGCGAATAGCCGACATCTTAGTTCGCAACTAAAGATGATCTACAAAAGCATCTTCAGCTGCGAATGTGAACCAGATTTAAATTTTGGCTTTGGTCTACTACCTAGCTATTTTGTAATTAATCAAGGAGAAATCCATGTCTGCTGCAACTGACGAAATTTTGGAAAAACTGAAGTCTCTGACTTTGCTAGAAGCTTCTGAATTGGTTAAGCAAATCGAAGACACCTTTGGTGTTAGTGCTGCTGCTCCTGCTGGCGGCATGATGATGATGGCCCCTGGTGCTGGTGGCGGCGGCGGTGAAGAAGCTGAAGAGAAGACTGAATTTGACGTTGTTCTCGAAGACTTCGGTGGCAATAAGATTGCTGTCCTTAAGGCTGTCCGTGCCCTTACTGGTCTTGGCCTCAAGGAAGCTAAGGCGATTGTTGAAGGTGCTCCTAAGGCGATTAAAGAAGGCGTATCTAAGGATGATGCCGAAGCAGCTAAGAAGCAACTTGAAGAAGCTGGTGCAAAGGTTTCTGTCAAGTAAAGGAGCTATTACCCAAGGATTTGTCCCTTACTGCATAGATATTCTGGTCAAGGTTTATCGGGTAAGGTCAGAGTATTCTGTTGGGGTTTTAGCGTCTAAATAAATACTAAAAACCCCCTGTCACAGCAGTGTGGCAGGGGGTTTTAGCCTTAAACCTCTACAAGGTTTTAGTCATAGCGAACCCCCTTATCAAAGCCGGGCACACTACTGTCACTTGTTACGTGATGTGAATGGTTAAGAACCAAACTTCTGTGTAAACAGTCACTACAGTAACGTGTTGGCACCAAAGACTTCATTAGATAAGCAAACTCTTGAAGAAAAGTGCGGGTCAATACGCTGCATTGATCGTTTGCTAATCGATCAACCTACAACGCTTGTGTTTAAGCCATGCGCACACTTAAAAATTACAAATTTGAAATCCTATTATTCCTGACAACTTTTGGAATCTTGGGGGTTTTCTTTCTCAGTATTTCAGGGATGCTGACGCCAAAATCACCTAGCGTCAGTATCAAGTCAAACGCGAACAGGACTATTGACGACAAACAATCAACAACAGTGGCCCCGCAAGCCTCATCACCAGACAGACTCAGTGAGGGCGCACAAAGTTTACTCCCCAATCCTTCAGACTTAAAAATGCAAGGTATTGCAGCCTATGCAGAAGGAGATTATGCACAAGCGATCGCAACTCTAGAAGCGGCACTAGATAAAAATCGTAATGATCCCGAGACCTTTATCTATTTGAACAATGCCCGTATTGGCAACCAAACTGCCCATACGCTGGCTGTGATTGCCCCCATTGGAAATACCAGTGAAATCGGCTTGGAAATTTTGCGAGGTGCGGGTCACGCTCAACAAGTATTCAACCAGTTGACAGAGGAAGAAGGTATCCCCATTAAACTTCTAATTGCTAATGATGATAACAATCCCAGTGTTGCTAAGTCTGTAGCGGCTGAATTGGTAAATCGGTCAGAGGTTTTAGGGGTTTTAGGCCATTACAGTAGTGGTGTTACTTTGGCAGCTGCACCAGTTTACGACCAGGGCAAACTGCCGATGGTCTCTGCCATTAGTACATCTGTGGAACTCTCCGGCTTTAGTCCCTATGTTTTTCGGACAGTGCCTAGCGATAGTTTTGCAGCGGCTGCTCTTGCCCGATACATGATCGATGGCCTGAATGCTCAAAAAGCTATTCTTTACTACGATTCCAACAGTGCCTATAGCCTGTCATTAAAAAGTGAGTTTACAACCTCAGTCTTTAGTGATGGTGGCGAAGTGATGACAGAATACGATCTCGCCGATAAAGAGTTTGATGCGGAGAAACAAATTGCGTTAGCCAAGGAGCAAGGGGCTGACGTGGTGATGCTGGCATCCAGCACTGATACTATGGCCCCCTCAATAGAAGTTATGGCTGCCATCAACCACGAGCTTCCTTTAATTGGAGGCGATGATCTATACCATCCTCAAGTGTTGAAGGAGGGAGGAGTCGACGCAGAAGGGCTAGTCGTTGCGGTTCCTTGGCATGTCTTATCAGACCCAAATTCTGAATTTGTCACAGAAGCACAGCAAATTTGGGGTGGCGATGTTAGCTGGCGCAGTGCTATGGCCTACGATGCGATCGCATCCCTTGGGGAAGCACTGCTAGAAAATCCCAGCCGTGAGGGAATTCGCAACACAATGCACGAGGGTAAATTCTACGCCGATGGTGCGACCGGCAATGTGCATTTTTTACCCTCAGGAGATCGCAATCGTGCCGCTCAGCTTGTGCAGATTCAAGTTGGCAACCGCTCTGGCATTGGGTTTGACTTTATTCCTATTGAATAAAAGAAACCCATTATTCCGTAGGTTCGAGCTCTGTCGATTCTGAAATCCAGAAAAAGTCTGCTAGCTCAGGAGTTGTAGCGGTCGGGTTCAGAAGAACACTATAGGCAACCAGGTCATCCCCTAGACGTCGTTGCACTCGGCTGGGAATACCAAAATCGAATACAACATGTCCTTCTCCTGCTAAGACAATTACTTGGGTATCTGGAGAAGCCGTAACGTAATCAGCAACAGACTCAGCCATCGTTTCATCCCACAGCACCTGGGCTGCAAAAAAGTTATCGAAGTTGGGGCCACTATTACCATGACCACCATGATGGCTAAAAACCTGAGCTACCATAGCTTGGTAGTCTTCATCGCTGGTGTCTATCTCCTCAATCGGAGGGATGTAGGTCAAATCATCTCCGGCTAGACTCGCTAAGCCTTCGCGCGCAACTTTTCGGGTTATTTCTCGAGGTGTGTTTAAGGCAATTAAAGGAATCTGATTACTCTGGGCGTAGCGCATGATGGGTGCATAGAGTTCCCAGTCAAATCCCCAGCGGGTCTCATATTCGCTTTGCTCAATAAGTTCAGCTTCAGTAAGCTCACCAGCAACATACTGATCCAGCACTGATTGAAACGGACGCTGAAACATTTCTAACCCGATAGCGATATCACCAGCCTCATTCATTGCTGTAATGATTTCGAGCTGGGCAATGTGGTCGGCTTCATCTGTGTGGGTTTCACCAAGATAGATCACATCGGCTTCGGTAAGGGCCGCAAGAATATCCTCGTGGGATTTTTCGGACGTGGCTGAGGTTTGTGCGATCGCATCTCCAGACTCCACTGCAACAGAAGCAAAGTGATGCCGTCCTAGACCCAATCCAACAATCAGCAACGCTGTTCCACCGGCTAACACCCAGGAAAATCGCACAGGCCAAACTCCATCAAAATTGGTTTAGATGTAGTCTAGCCCAGATTTTTTAAGGACAGCACAGGGAGTGGAGATATCAGGGGAAAGCGCAGAAACCAAAGCCAAAGAACCAAGCGAACAACTTAAAAATCTCTTGCCAGGGTTTACTTCAAGCAGATAGGTTACTAATGTTGCAAAGCTCTTTATTTCATGACTCCCACTGCTGCGGCCACAACTATTACCCTGCCTGAAATGGGCTGCGGCACATGGGCCTGGGGCAATCGTTTGCTATGGGGCTATGACCAAAGTATGGATAGTGGTTTGCAACAAGTCTTCAATTGCTGTGTAGAAAATGGTGTCACGCTGTTTGATACAGGAGACTCCTACGGCACCGGCAAACTCAAAGGTCAAAGCGAAAAACTACTAGGTCAATTTAGCCAGGCCTATAAAGGCCCAAATAAAGAGAACATTTGTTTAGCCACAAAACTTGCAGCCTATCCATGGCGATTGACCAGAAGCATGATGGCTAACGCCGGGCGAGCATCAAAGGCACGTATGGGTCATCTAGATATTGTCCAAATGCACTGGCCCACTGCCAACTATTTTCCCTGGCAAGAAGGTCCACTGTTAGACGGTTTGGCAGATCTATATGAACAAGGTTTAGTCAAAGGCGTAGGGCTATCAAACTACGGTCCCAAGCGATTGCGTTGGGTGCATAAACGGTTTTCAGAACGGGGGATTCCAATTACTTCGCTCCAGGTACAATATTCGCTGTTATCCACCTATCCAGTGACAGAGTTAGGGCTAAAGGATGTGTGTGACGAACTGGGCATTCAGATGATTGCCTACAGCCCACTTGGTCTAGGGCTATTAACCGGCAAATATGGACAAAATATACCTAAACCCAAAGGGCTACGAGGCATTTTATTTCGTCAGCTGCTGCCAGGCATCCAACCGCTGCTTGACTGCTTACGAGAAGTCGCAGCAGAACGGGGCAAAACAATGGCCCAAGCATCCCTTAACTGGTGTGTTTGCAAAGGGACTACGCCTATTCCAGGGGCAAAAACCTTAGACCAGGCAAAGCAAAATATCGGAGCCCTCGGCTGGAGACTCAGCCCCAGCGAGATAGAAGAACTTGATCGAGCTGCCGCTACCTCCGACAAGCAAATGGTGCAGAATATTTTTCAAACTCGGTAAACTGGCCAAATAGAGGTTCCAGACATTTCGCCACGAGATTGAGGTTGAGTGCAAACTTCCGAAGTAGACAGATACAACCGTTGTGCCCATAGGAGTTTTTTCATACGCTACCCTATGGATACCGAACGGCTGCGATTCCCATGAATACCCTGCAAATCAAGCCTTCTGCCATACCTCTGGCTATTCAACTGCCAGGAATGACCCACCAGGATTTTGTTGAGTTTTGTCTGGCTAATCGTGAGCTGCGCATTGAGCGCACTGCCAGCGGAGACATCATCGTGACACCACCAGCTTTTTCTGATACAAGTCACAGCAACGGTCGCCTAATTCAGCAACTCTTCAACTGGGCCGATCAAGATGGCACTGGTATCGTATTCGAATCTTCCGGTGGCTTTACTTTGCCAAATGGAGCAACCCGCTCTCCTGATGCTGCATGGATTCTCCTTGAACGCTGGAACACTCTCACGCCAGAGCAACAAGCCTCTTTTGCGCCTATCTGTCCTGATTTTGCGATTGAACTACGCTCAGCTAGCGATACCTTGAAAAGTCTGCAAACCAAGATGCAAGAATATTTGGATAATGGCTTGCGTCTAGGCTTTTTGATTGACCGAAAGACTAAAACCGTCTATTTCTATCGACCAGACAAAGCAGTTACCATTCTAGAAAATCCCACTGTTGTTGACGGTAATCCCGAACTCCCCGGATTAACCCTGACCATGAAACCAATTTGGTGAAGCCTTTCTTTACTTTCTTTCTATGAGTAGTGGCTTTAAGAAGCGGTAGCCAACGCTGCCAATAGTTTTTTGTGTACCTCTGGTGACGAACCCACCACCACACCAGGCCACTTATAGTTCTTACATTCACTCAGCGCAGGTAAGGTATTGCCCTGATGATCGGTGATAATGTAGCCCATTTCCTGAGCCATCCAGCTAAGGGCACCCCCGTCAATAAACTGTCCCGCTGCCAAAATTGCCCCGGTCAGGTCGCCTGTGAGCAAGCCATTTGTATTGGGAATTGCCACTTCACGAGAGTAGTCAGTCTTAACGCAAATTGTCTCAAACTTTCCCTTTAGAGAATCTGCCAGGTGAGTCAGTGCCCAGCTAAGTAGCACCTGATCCTTAGGGGTGTCTACTTTTAATGGCTGGCAGCTGTCTAAGTCATCAGCTAGCGTGCCATAAAAAGTCCCCTGACCCCGCAGGCTGTAGTAAAACCGATCTAGCGCTGGGCTAAGCGCAATAACCGCTTCAAAACCATCGGCATTGAGAACGGTCAGAATAATTTGGTAGTTGGGGTGACCATCCATATAAAACCGGGTGCCGTCGATGGGGTCAAGGGTAACCAAATAGTCATCTTGAGGGCCTAGCTCAATCGAGCGAAAATACTTGGTATTGTAGGTTTTCTCAAACTCTTCGCCATAAAAACGAATATCTGGAAACAGGGACAACAGCGTCACCTCAATAAAGGTTTGAATAGACAAATCAGCATCAGTCAGCGCCGTTGCAAAAAAGTTCTCCGAATCAAACTTGTCGGGATGCACCGCGATACTTGCCTGAATTTTCCGAGCATAGCCTGCCGCTACTTTGA
Organism: Cyanobacteria bacterium P01_H01_bin.21; assembly: GCA_038748405.1. Classification (GTDB taxonomy): domain Bacteria; phylum Cyanobacteriota; class Cyanobacteriia; order Phormidesmidales; family Phormidesmidaceae; genus Leptothoe. Next base: position 24,374 of record JBCDIX010000045.1, read on the forward strand.
GATGAGGGAGCAAGGCTTCTAAAATTTCGCGTGGTGTGGGCATAGAGGATTTTAATGAATGGATTTGTGGGGACGTTCCGTGCCCCCACAAATCCATATTCCACCATTGCCATTAAAATAAACGTCGTCTACAGCCCACTGCCCACCGATGCATCTAAAGCGGCGGCTACTACATAGTGATTTTCGTCTTTTTGCAGCTGTATCAGTAGCTGTTTAGCCTGAGGATGCTCGCACCCAGTTAAGGCTGTTGCAGCCCTCCAGCGATCGCGCCAAATATTGCTCTTTGTTAACTCTGTCAACGCCTTTAATGCCTGAGCCTGCAATGGTGACATTAATACCTGCCGTAATGACAAAATTGCGGTTTCTTTAACCGTTTGAGTCGGGTCATCTAACGCCTTTAATGAGACCTCAAGCAGCACGTCAGGATGATTGCTTTCTTGCAGAATCGCCAACACAGTTTGGCGTAAAAGCCAATTGTCATTAGTCTCAAACAGCTGTACTAGCAGCGGTATGGATACATCACCAAACTCATAGAGTGAGTTAGCAGCCTCTGCTAGTACGTTGGCGTCGGTCTCGGTTTTTATCAACTCTCGCAAACTGTTTAATGCATCTTGATCTGGAGCATGGTTACCAAACCCCATAACCGATAAACGTCTTAGTAAGAAGGAGCTGTCTTTTGATAACCGCTGCAAAATGGGCAAAGCTACTGGCGAGGGTTGTTTTGCCAACGTATTTAAGGCAGAAATACGCACATTGAGAGCAGAAGAGCGGAGGTCATTCTCTAGTTTAGAGATTTCGTCAGGGGTCATGGATTTTGAGGTGGGGGGTATTACCCCTGAGACGTTAGCCTATATGAAGTCAGGTTTATTTTCATTCTCAATGATGACGGTATGGATATTCAAATTGCTGTCTACCACGGCTTGCGTTGTGTATTGCGTCCTTTTTTATTGAGGGAAGTTGCGATCGCAACCCACGGCATCAACCATATTCCTCAGCATGGGGCAGCCATTATTGTCTGCAACCATCGCTCTGACACGGATGGTTTGCTTATGACATTTGCCCTACCGCGCTACATTGCGTGGATGGTGGCTGACTATATGACCCATGTGCCGATAACCAGCCAGCTTCTTTCACTCACTGGTATGGTGCCAATAAAAACCGAAGGCCGCCCAACACCATCGTCCATTAAAAAAGCACTGTGTCGACTACGCCAGGGAAAACTGTTGGGTATTTTCCCAGAGGGCGAAGACTATATCTTTACAAACGACTTTGAGGCACCGTTGGCTCAGCTCCAGTCAGGGTTTGCTCACTTAGCCTATGTAGCTAAAGTTCCTGTTATCCCAGCCATGATTGTCTCCAAAGCAGAAAAACTAGAACCCATTACCATTCCGCCAGCCGTACGCCCGCACCTAGAACAACACTACGACCTGGCCAATATTCAATCTATCGTTCGCTATCGCGCTGCCGATGTCAGAATTGGCAAAGCCATATCCCTAGAACCCGTAGCCCGGCTAGATAAACATGAACAGATGGGCTGGCTACAGATACAAACCCGGCAGGCCATGTTAGATCTGCAACATTAAGCTAGATCTGGGAATGTCGCCTTTACAGCCGGATGCACTAGCTTACAGTTCAACACATTAAGCCCTTCGGCCAAAGCCGCGTCTTGCTCTAATGCCCCCAGTCCCATATTGGCCAGCATAGTTACATAGGGAAGCGTACTGTTATTTAGCGCTTCTGTAGCTGTGCGTGGTACTGCACCTGGCATATTGGGAACGCCATAGTGTAATACACCCGACTCTACATAAACTGGCTCACTGTGGGAAGTGGGTCGCACAGTTTCAATACAGCCACCTTGATCAACGGCTACATCTACAATAACGGCCCCCTGTGGCATCTGCTCCACTAGCGATCGTGACACTAAGGTAGGGGAGCGTCGCCCAGGCACCAACACAGCTCCAATGAGCAAATCAGCCTGGGAAACTGCCATTTCAATGTTGGCAGAATTGCTATACAACAGCTGAACACGCGAACCAAAGAGTTCTTCTAACTGATTTAAACGCCCTAAATTAATATCAATCAACGTTACTTGAGCACCCAAACCCACGGCCATTTTAGTTGCTTCAGTACCGACAACCCCGCCCCCAAGCACTACAACACGTCCTGGGCTTACCCCTGGAATACCGCCTAAGAGCACACCTCGACCGCCCTGCTGTTTTTCTAAAAACCTAGCTCCAAACTGCACCGACAGCCGCCCGGCAATTATGCTCATGGGCGTCAGCAGCGGACGCTGACGATTGTGCTCAACCGTTTCATAGGCAATGGCTGTTGTACCACTGTGTATCAATGCCTCAGTCAACTCGCGACTGGCAGCCAGGTGCAGATAGGTAAAAAGTAGCTGCTCTTTTTGCAAGTAGTCATATTCTTTAGGCAAGGGTTCTTTGACCTTAACCACCATGGTCTGCTGCCAGGCGTCAGATGCCGTGCCAATCGCCGCTCCTGCTTGCTGATAGTCAGTATTGCTAAATCCAGCGCCTACACCAGCATCGGCTTCTACTACAAGTTGATGCCCCCGTTCTGTAAGTGTCCTAACACTGCTGGGACTCAAGCCTACCCGAAACTCTAGGTTCTTAATCTCCTTAGGCACGCCAATCTGCACAGGCACCTCCAATCTGAAAGGTCATAACAGTCTTAGATGCGCCCAACACTAGAGTTACAGTTCTAGGGCGCTGATTCTAGCTTAGCGTTCCTGTAAAAAGGCAGGGTTGCAGATTAAACAGAACGACCGACTGCGCGAAAATTCATTGACGAAGTCTCCATTTGATAGGGAGAATATACAGGTATAAAACAGCGTCTAACACCGTGACTGATATTAAGCCTTCCATTAGTCCTAAGCTCGAACGTCCTAAGAAGGGGTTTAACGAATATGCAGAACAGCTCAATGGTCGAGCTGCCATGGTGGGCTTTTTGATTTTGATTGCTATCGAATATTTCACTGGCCAAAGCCTAGTGTCGCTCATTGGTCTTAAGTAGCTAGAGACGTGACCTCTAGACACAAGCGATACACTAGAGTTGTGGGCTGATATTTTTTCCTCTATGGCTCAAGCAAAACTGAAGCCTCTCACGTTTGCAGAATATCTGAACTATGACGATAGTTCAGATATTCGTTATGACCTACTGAGCAACGGAGAAATCATTCCATTGCCAAATGAGTCTGAAGAGAATGACTACTTGGCAATGGTCCTATTTATGAAGCTATCAGCACTGATTAGCTTTAGATTGGTTAAGTCTCACACGCTGACTATGGAAGTCGAACCAATCGGCGACCGCTACAAAAATCGTCGGCCTGATTTAGTAGTGCTTAAACCTGAACACCTTCAGTTAGAAAGCATTATTAAACAGAATGCTCTACCTCTAGGAGTCATCCCTCCTCAGTTTATTGCTGAAGTTGTCAGTCCTGGCAATGAGTCTAGCGATAACTATCGTCGCGACTACGAATGGAAACGACAACAGTATGAGCGGTGGGGAATTCCAGAGTATTGGATTGTGGATCCAACGAGATCGCAAGTTAGTGTATTGACGCTTGTGAACGGGATTTATAATGACCAATGCTACAGCGGAGATCAGGTTATTGCGTCTAAGACATTTCCCACATTGCAACTAACCCCTAACTCATTATTTGATAGTTAGATTCATAATTTGGCCCCTTAAAGGCAGTCCCCTTGCCCTATCTGAGAGTCTTTTATAGGTAACCATTATAGGTTTAACAAAACCCGTAGCAAGGAGCATAGGTTGACAAATCTCCCCTGAGGAAGGACGTATTAAGGGTTACAAAATCTGCCATCAATATGATGACAGTCTGAGTCTTTCCTAGGGCCTGATGTATCAAATGCTACAAAAAAAGGTGAATGGTTGAAACCATCCACCCCCTTGCTAGCCGGAGCAAGTTTGTCGGCTATGCCACGGCGGTTCACCCGAGAGAGGTGAACCGCCGTGATCGTTTGAAGTTACTTATCGCCTTCTTCAGAAAATTCGGCATCAATGACGTCGTCATCACCACCGCCAGCAGTATCGTCAGCAGGGGCACCGTCAGCTGCAGCTGCAGCAGCTGCATCAGCACCGCCATACATGTTGCTGCTAAGGGCAAACAGCGCTTGCTGTAACGATTCGGTACCCGCTTTGATCTTGTCGCTATCTTCAGATGCGATCGCTTCTTTCAAACTAGCAATCTCAGTTTCCACTTTGGACTTATCATCCTCAGAAACCTTATCAGCCAGTTCACCCATTTGCTTCTCAGCCTGGTAAACCAGAGAGTCAGCCTGGTTCTTAATGTCGATCTTATCGCGGCGTTCCTTGTCAGCTGTGGAGTTGGCCTCAGCGTCCCGAACCATCCGATCAACTTCGTCATCAGATAGGGTGGATGCCCCTGTGATGCTAATGGACTGCTCCTTACCAGTACCCTTATCTTTGGCAGTTACGTTCAAAATACCGTTAGCATCGATATCAAACGTCACCTCAATTTGAGGTACACCACGGGGTGCCGGAGGAATACCGTCGAGACGGAACACACCCAGGTCTTTGTTGTCGTTGGCCATCTCACGTTCACCTTGTAGCACGTGGATTTCAACGTTGGTCTGACCGTCCACAGCCGTGGAGAACACTTCAGACTTCTTGGTAGGAATGGTGGTGTTTCTGGGGATTAGCTTAGTCATTACACCGCCCAACGTTTCCACACCCAAGGATAGGGGCGTAACGTCAAGCAGCAGAATATCCTTAACTTCACCAGCCAGTACTCCACCCTGAATTGCGGCACCGATGGCAACCACTTCGTCAGGGTTCACGCTCTGGTTGGGCTCTTTACCAAGAATCTTGGTAACCAGCTCTTGGACGGCAGGAATACGGGTAGAACCACCCACTAGTACGATTTCGTTGATGTCGCCCTTAGCTAGCTTGGCATCGCGGATGGCATTTTCAACGGGGATGCCACAACGGTCGATCAAGTCAGAGCACAGTTCCTCAAACTTGGCCCGAGTCAGGGTGAGGTCTAGGTGCTTAGGGCCATCCTGTGTGGCAGTAATAAAGGGCAGATTGATTTCTGCTTGAGTCACGCTAGATAGCTCAATCTTGGCTTTTTCAGCGGCCTCAGTTAGACGCTGCAGAGCCTGCTTATCTTTACGCAGATCGATGCCTTCTTGAGACATGAATTGCTCAGCCAGATGGTCTACGATCTTTTTGTCAAAGTCGTCACCACCTAGGTGTGTATCACCCGATGTAGAGAGCACTTCAAAGACGCCATCGCCCACTTCTAAGATGGATACGTCGAAGGTACCACCACCTAAGTCAAAGACCAGAATGGTTTCATTGCTCTTCTTATCGAGACCGTAGGCCAGGGCAGCAGCAGTAGGCTCGTTGATAATCCGCAGCACTTCTAGACCAGCAATCTTACCGGCATCTTTAGTCGCCTGACGCTGAGAGTCATTAAAGTAGGCAGGAACGGTAATTACGGCCTGAGTCACCTGGTCACCGAGGTACTTACTAGCGTCGTCTGCTAGCTTACGCAGCACCTGGGCAGAAATTTCTTCAGGGGCAAACTGCTTGTCAGCGTTGGTGCACTCAATCTTGACGTTGCCATTTACGTTGAGAACGTTGTAAGGCACTTCTGAGGACTCATTATTCACCTCATCATGACGGCGACCAATAAAACGCTTTACGGAGTAAAACGTATTCATGGGGTTCATCACCGCCTGACGCTTAGCAATCTGACCAACTAAGCGATCGCCACTTTTGGCATAGGCCACTACAGATGGAGTCGTCCGAAACCCTTCTGCGTTGGCAATTACAGTGGGCTTACCCCCCTCCATTACGGCAACCACAGAGTTTGTGGTTCCTAAGTCAATTCCAACTACTTTTCCCATATCAATTGCTCCGGCTGAATAGTCACTTATAGTTGAGAGTCGATAGATCGATTTCTCAAAAGCTCATTACTATAGTGCTAATCCAGAGCGATTCCCTGAAGGGGGGGTTACCGAACCTGGATTTCGGTTTTGGGGCGGGTTCGCTACGTTACTGCCAAAATTTGCTCATCTAGCTCGAAGTCTACAGTTTGCTCTGACTGGCAGTAGTCATGTTCATAGGCATCCCTGAGTCCGTCGACCAAACTGTACTGTGGCACCCAATTCAGATCGGCTTTAGCTTTGTCAATCGATGCAAAAAAGTGCTGTACCCGCATGGGAAACGCTTTGCGCTTACCAAAATCAAACTGCTGGGGGTCATAGTGACGAATATTTGGGGTGGGCTTACCCATAGCCTCAGCACAGGCATGAGCTAACCCGTCAAATGTGACGTAGCGCTCTCCTGAGACGTTATAAATCTGCCCGATAGCCTTGGAATTACCTAGGATAGCCACCATAGCTTTGGCTAAATCTTCACAGTGGCCTAGCTGAGTAATCGCTTTGCCATTGCCGGGAATGGGTACCGGTCTGTCATGGCTGATGCGGTCAAAGAACCATTTTTCTAAAGGATTATAGTTCTGAGGACCATAGATATAAACAGGGCGAATAGAGGTAAAAGGGATACCTTGCTGAACTAGATAGTCTTCGGTGTGATGTTTACCTTTATGGCGACTGTTGGGATCAACTGGGTCACCTTCGATATGGGGCATCTGATCGCTTTTGAGGTACACACCCGCTGAGCTGACATAGATAAAGTGCCGCACAGTACCGCCAAATAACTCAACCAGGGGCTGGGTGTCGCTCAGTTCGCGACCGTTATTGTCGTAGATGGCATCAAAGGTTTTGCCGGAAAGAGCAGATTTTAGAGCATCAGGGGACTTGCGATCGCACCTCACCACTTCCACCCCCTCAGGTGCAGCATGATTCCCTCGGTTGAGCAATGTAACGCTGTGTCCCGCAGCAAGCAGCAAACGAGTCAGATATACCCCAATAAACCGAGTCCCACCCATCACCAAAATCCGCATAGCCAGCTCCCAAAACAATCAGCGCACTCAGATCTTATGGAAGATTGCAACGTTGGCAAAGCAATAACCATCAAAATCTCTCAAACTGATTTAACAGAAACACAACAAGCTTGAAAGAATAAAACAACCAGAAATTTGTCAAGATCTATTCTTTTACTTTATTTGAAGCATAGAGATAAGTAACACTCTCACTATTTGTAAACAGATTGTTACAAATAGTGGCCGTCATTATGTCAATTTGTATCGCATCTTGGGCCGTATCCCTAGTCAGCAGGGATTTTCTGATACAACCACAGTAGGTTTTAAAACCTGTTTAGATGTTATGGAATGTTGCTCATTACAGCAATAACTTCACTTTTGTAAAGCGTTTTTTGTAAATGCTTTTGTGAGGATTATGTCAATCTTGATCTGCTAATGAGTTCGACTGGTAATGATGCCTAAACCATGGTGCATCACCCCAAACGGCAGTCATCACCTCTGACTAAAAGAGAGAACACACTGAGCAAGGAGTCAACTGCATGTTCACCAACGTCAAGCCCACTGTGAGACACATCTCACCCGAGAACCTTGGCGAGCGGTCTTTAATGAAGGTGGTCTATGTCGTATTAGAACCCCAGTACCAAAGTGCTCTATCGGCAGCTGTTAAGTCGATTAATACTAACAATCCCCATATCGCTGTAGAAGTTAGCGGCTACCTCATCGAAGAGCTGCGCGACAACAACAACTACGAAGCATTTAAAAAAGACGTTTCTGAAGCCAACGTCTTTGTAGCCTCCCTAATTTTTATTGAAGAGCTAGCAGAAAAAGTTGTTGCTGCCGTTCAGCCCCATCGTGAAAATCTCGACGTGGCCGTAGTTTTCCCATCGATGCCTCAGGTAATGCGCCTCAACAAGATGGGAAGCTTCTCCATGGCTCAGTTGGGTCAATCCAAGAGCGCTATCGGCGAATTCATGAAAAAGCGCCGTCAAAAGCAAGGCGGCAGTTTTGAAGACGCCATGCTGAAGCTGCTTCGCACGTTGCCAAAGGTTCTCAAATATCTGCCTGTAGATAAAGCCCAAGACGCGCGTAACTTTATGCTCAGCTTTCAGTATTGGCTGGGCGGTTCTCCTGAGAACCTAGAAAACTTTATGCTCATGCTGGCCGATCGGTACATGTTTGGGGACAAGGCCATTGAAGGGGCTCCTAAAAGCATGGACTATGAGGAACCGGTTACCTACCCCGATACAGGCATATGGCATCCTCTAGCACCTTGCATGTATGAGGACATTAAAGAGTATCTCAATTGGTACGACTCTCGTCAGGACTTACCTGCATCCCACAAGCGTGAAAAAGCTCCCTGTGTAGGATTAGTACTACAGCGTACGCACCTGGTAACCGGTGATGAAGCTCACTATGTATCGATGGTGCAGGAGCTTGAGTATTTAGGTGCGCGCGTTATTCCAGTATTCGCTGGTGGCCTCGATTTCTCCAAACCCGTAGAGCAGTTTTTCTACGAGCCGGTAAGTCAAGCATCCCTCGTAGACTCCGTTGTTTCCCTGACTGGCTTTGCTCTAGTCGGTGGTCCTGCTCGCCAAGACCATCCCAAAGCGATTGAAGCTCTTCAGAAGCTAAACCGACCCTATATGGTAGCTCTACCCTTAGTCTTCCAAACGACTGAGGAGTGGGAGGATAGCGACCTGGGTTTACATCCTATTCAGGTTGCCTTACAGATGGCCATCCCTGAGCTGGATGGAGCCATTGACCCCATTGTGGTTTCTGGGCGTGATGGCATGACGGGTCGTGCCATCACCATTCAAGATCGGGTGGAAATGATTTCTCAGCGGGCGCTCAAGTGGGCCAACCTACGCATTGTTGATCGAGCCCATAAAAAGCTAGCGGTTACGGTCTTTAGCTTTCCACCGGATAAAGGCAACGTAGGTACGGCCGCCTATCTAAATGTCTTTGGCTCTATTTACGAAGCCATGGTCGAAATGAAGGAGCAAGGCTATACCATTGCGGACATGCCTGAGTCTGCAGAGGCACTGATGCTTGAGGTTATCAATGATGCTCAGGCTCAGTACAACAGCCCCGAACTAAACATTGCCTACCGCATGTCAGTCGCTGAATATGAGCAACTCACTCCTTATTCAGAACGTTTAGAGGAGAACTGGGGGCCGCCGCCAGGAAACCTAAACACCGATGGTCAAAACCTGCTGGTATACGGTAAGACCTATGGCAACTTGTTTATCGGCGTACAACCCACCTTTGGTTACGAAGGTGACCCTATGCGGCTACTATTCTCCCGCTCAGCCAGCCCTCACCACGGCTTTGCCGCTTACTACACTTTCATCGAAAAGATTTGGAAAGCGGATGCGGTACTGCACTTTGGTACCCATGGCTCTCTAGAGTTCATGCCGGGTAAACAAATGGGTATGTCGGGTCAGTGTTATCCCGATAACTTAATCGGCAGCACTCCCAACCTCTACTATTACGCCGCCAATAACCCTTCTGAGGCAACAATTGCTAAGCGTCGTGGCTATGCCGAAACCATTAGCTATCTCACTCCTCCCGCAGAGAATGCAGGTCTATATAAAGGACTAAAGGAGCTGAGCGATCTGATTGGCTCGTACCAGGGTCTAAAAGAAGGCGGTCGGGCTATTTCTATTGTTAACGCCATCATTGAGAAAGCGCGCCAGGTCAACCTAGATCGCGACGTGACTCTACCTAACGTAGAGGACGCTAGCGAAATTAGTAAAGAAGACCGCGATACCCTAGTGGGCAAAATTTACATCAAACTGATGGAAATTGAGTCGCGCCTACTTCCTTGTGGTTTACACATTATTGGTAAACCGCCTACAGCAGAAGAGGCCGTGGCCACTCTGGTAAATATCGCGGGTCTAGACCGTGAAGAGGAAGGCTTTAAGAGTCTCCAGCGCCTCATTGCTGAAAGCATTGAGCGCGACATTGATGAAATTTACAACAACAGCGATTTGGGTGTTTTAGACGACGTACAGCTGCTGTACGAAATTAATGAAGCTACTCGCGCTGCTGTTGGAGCGATTGTCAACGAACAGTTAGACGATGAAGGGCGTGTGTCTCTCAAGACCATGCTGAAGTTCTTTAACTTTGGCAAACGCAAAGACCCCTGGGTAGAAGCACTCCACAATCTTGGTTACAAAAATGTGGATGAAGAAGCCCTCAAGCCCTTGTTTGAGTATCTACAGTTCTGTCTAAAGCAAGTCGTTGCAGATAATGAACTGGCTTCTCTGCTTAAGGCACTAGATGGGGAATACATTTTGCCAGGACCTGGTGGGGATCCCATTCGAAACCCAGATGTACTGCCCACTGGTAAAAACATCCATGCTCTCGATCCCCAATCTATTCCCACAACAGCCGCTGTTCAGTCTGCCAAGGTAGTGGTTGATCGGTTGTTAGAGCGTCAGCGTCAGGAAAATGGCGGTCAATATCCAGAGACGATTGCGTCTGTACTTTGGGGTACTGACAACATTAAGACCTACGGCGAATCTTTGGCTCAGATGCTGTGGTTTGTCGGGGTTAAGCCAGTACCTGACGCGTTGGGCCGGGTGAATAAACTAGAGATTGTTCCCTTAGAAGAGTTAGGAAGACCTCGAATTGATGTTGTTATCAATTGCTCTGGTGTGTTCCGCGACTTGTTTGTGAATCAGATGGCTTTACTGGATCGGGCTGTGAAAATGGCTGCTGAAGCAGATGAGCCACTGGAGATGAACTTCGTGCGTAAGCATGCTCTTAAGCAAGCCGAGGAAATGGGGCTATCGGTACGAGAAGCCGCCACTCGAATTTTCTCCAACGCATCGGGGTCTTATGCAGCTAACGTTAACCTGGCTGTTGAGAACAGTAGTTGGGAAGAAGAATCTGAGCTTCAAGAAATGTATCTAAAGCGTAAGTCTTTTGCCTTTAACTCAGACAATCCTGGAGTGATGGACCAGTCTCGTGATTTGTTCGAGGCTTCCCTTAAAACAGCTGATGTTACCTTTCAGAATCTGGATTCGTCTGAGATTTCCCTGACTGACGTTTCTCACTACTTTGATTCTGACCCCACTAAGGTGATTGGAGAGCTGAGAGGCGATGGCAAGAAGCCCACTTCGTTTGTCGCAGATACCACGACAGCCAACGCTCAGGTTCGCACTCTGTCCGAGACTGTTCGTCTAGATTCACGGACTAAGTTATTAAACCCCAAGTGGTATGAGGGGATGCTGTCCAACGGCTATGAAGGTGTACGTGAGCTATCTAATCGCCTGGTGAATACCATGGGGTGGTCAGCCACTGCCGATGCCGTGGATAACTGGGTCTACGAAGACGCTAACACCACATTTATTCAAGATGAAGAAATGTGTAAGCGTCTGATGGATCTCAATCCCAATTCTTTCCGTCGTATGGTCACCACTTTGCTGGAGGTCAATGGGCGAGGCTATTGGGAAACTAGTGATGAAAACATCGAGCGTCTACAGGAGCTTTACGAAGAAGTAGAGAACCGTATCGAGGGTGTGGAGTAGCTCTTTACCCTCAGTAGAGGGCTTCTGAAGATTATCTGATCCCGCTAAATCACAACACACAGCGCTGCAGGTTTCTTAAACCTGCAGCGCTGTGTTCATTGCAGCAATAGCTGACATTTAAAGAGAGAAATACATCAAATGTGAAGAACCAGGCAAGCTTCTTAATGTGACACTTTCATTTACGTAACAGGGCTAGTCACACACATAAAAGCACGCTCATAAGCTATGTAGCCATAGGTGGGTGAGGTTAATTATAGTGAGACACCGTTTATGGCATGCTCTAGCTATCACTGTCGGTCTCTACACGCTATTTGCTTTTCAAGTTTTTGATGAAACAACGTCATTTAGAAAAGCTAACCCAAATAGCGACTTTCACGAAATGCTTTCGCGGCTTTTGATTTGACAGAGATATCTTTCTTAAGGCAACGCGCAGAATTTTCTAACTCGATCAAATTCTGGATCTTGCCAAGAATAAGCAAAATGACTGACTGATTGAATATTTGGGGCCGCTTGCTGAATTGCATCCATTTGGGCTTCGAGAGAAGGACGATTGTTAATGGATTTGCCCCATACACCCGCTAAAGCAGGACGAACATTGCTAGCGTTGTTTTGACGCAGTACCATCTGTACTTCTTGCACAATACAGCGGGTATTGCCACATATGCTGTAGGCCATTGGATGCCAACCCATAGACGTTGGGAAACGATTCCAGTGCTGTAATCTAGAGTCATACCCTTGGGCACCAACAGGCTGATTTGCTGTGGGGAAAAAGACAACACCGGTAGGAATATTCTGCTGTTTGGCAGGGCGGGATACTGTATCGAGAAAATCAATCACCCCCTGTACAGCATGGGCAACACTTAATCGCCACAGTTCTAACTGGAGTGCAGGGCGACGAACTGAGGCTGGGATGTCACTGGTGCTACCAGACTGTCGGCGGCTCTGCCATAGGGGTTCAACTTCGTTGGGGAATTGTCTATCGACCTGTTCAAGATCGCCCTCAGTTAGATACCCTCGCTCTAGAAACTGTCGAATCAGTCCTCGACCTTTGTTGTTTAAGGCTCTTTGCAGCAGTGAATTCTGGGCAGCACTGCCGTAAATCCACAATTCATCCACCTGGCCGGCAACAGAGTATCGCCCAATACCACGCGGGTAGCGAATGTAGTCAAAGAGGACGCCGTCCGGCTGACGCTGCAGCACCTGCTCTAGCATACGCAGATAGTCACTCTGGGCCTGGTAGTTGTAGGGATCGATAAAAATTTCTTCAGGGTTATTGCTGCCTCCACGGCTCGCAAATGCTGAGGTGGTTTCACCGCGACCGTTGCGGGCAAGCACTTGCTGGCGATCGCGACGTTGACCATAGGAATATCCAAAATTCATGCTGAACATCCAAGCGTAGACTTTGAGTCCACGCTTGTGGCCTGAAGCGATCGCTTCGGCTAGCAAATCCCGATTTTCATATCCCTGCTGCTGCACCACGCTGGGCCAGGCTGTCCGATTATCCCGCTGGGGCAGCAGCACCTGACCGTTATAAAACACTTCGGCATAGACTTCGGTGTAGCCCAGGTTAACCACCCGGTCCATAAGGGCGTCTAGTACACCTGGGCGCAAGTCACAGGGATATAGCCGTAGCCAAATCGCTTGCTGACGTGGCCACTGCCCCTGGCGACAGGTCTGCAACATATCAGTGTGGCGTTTAACTAGGTCTCCATACTGTGCGATCGCAACCGCATCTCCACTGTCAGCCTGTTGTCGCAAAGCCTCTTTAGCATCTACTTCAGCTTGGGATAGCTGACAATATCGATTAAGCTCGTTAGCTTGTGCAAAGCCAGGCATCGGGCGATAAATTAGCGCCACCCCCAGTAACGCCAACACACCCCGCAAAAACCGTTGGCTTCTGCTCAAATGCCGAAGACTTACCATAGCGATAAACTACATTCGATAAACAACTTAAAAAGAGTACTGCAGCCGCTGAACATCCGCTCAATTCTAAGTAACAGACCTGCAGCAGCCATTCGTCACTTAAAATCTGGCAGATTGTATCACCCTTTATGCAGTTGCTTACTGTCGCTTCTGTTTATAGTCTGTTTAAGTTATATTGTGCGTGCAAAACAGCTTCTGAGCGTCTCAGCTAAAACAGAGCTTGCTTACATAACAAAAACAATTCGATTGAGAGGCTCATTCAACTGTCACCAGAGGCTTCTGAGATCGAGTCAGACTCTAAGTCTCTAACCAGCTCCGCGATTTTCATGCGTTGAATGTAAGGCCATCCCCCGTTAATTTCAATATCTCTAAGCAGGGAATATAAACGCTGTCGATTCGTAGGAAGTGCTTCTTGAAAAAGTGTTTCACGGATATCTCGATGTAACCCTTCAAGCTGTCTCAATAATGCCAACAGCGCTCTACCATCTCCGGCTCTTTTTTGAGCTGCCAACTGTACTGCCAGTCGAATTTCCTCAATATCAGCAGCTGGCCTCTTAGAGGCGTCTGAAGAATGCAGTTCCATCTAGACAAAGAAGATTAACCCTGGTATCACCGAAACCGGATGATGCAGATAGTGTAGCCCAAATTAGTCAAATCACCTGTCTCAATACCAGAGCTAACTGCCCAGCAATGTACTAGATTTGCCAATTTTCACCATTCACCGGGGGACTCGTCCGTGTAAAATACTTTCGGGAAGGTTAGTTGGCTATCCTAAGGCGGCTTTGGTCAGCCTAGTTAGAAAGTTTTCTTATCAATATAGAAAGCTTTAGGCATAGGCAACGTCCATAAGCCCCTAGTCGGTTCTATAACCACTGACAAATTTTCTTGTATAAATCTTTTTTGTTTGAGGTTAACCATGAGGTATCGTGCCCTAATCGTTGCATTTCTAGCACTCTGCATGGGTGTATTGACAGCATGTAGCGATGCTCCTAGTGCAGACGGTGACACTCCCCTCACCTATGACCAGATTCGGAATACAGGATTAGCCAATAGCTGTCCCCAAATTTCTAGTGTTCGTCGCGGTGAAATCGCTATTGAAGACGGCAAGTCTTACGAGATTGCTGGCCTATGTCTGGAGCCAACTGCTTACTTTGTGAAGGAAGAGCCCACCAATAAGCGTCGGGAAGCTGAATTTGTTCCAGGTAAGTCTTTGACTCGCTATACATCTAGTTTAGACCAAGTCCGTGGCGCTCTAGACCGTGATAACGATGGCAGTCTAATCTTCCGTGAGAAGGATGGAATTGATTTTCAGGCGGTTACTGTTTTGCTACCCGGTGGGGAAGAGGTACCGTTTCTGTTCACCATCAAAGGCTTGGTTGCCAAGACTCAGGCTGGACTGAGTGCTGTGACATCCTCCACTGACTTTATTGGTCAGTATCGTGTGCCCTCTTATCGCACATCTAACTTTTTAGATCCAAAGGGACGTGGTCTCACTACAGGCTACGACACAGCTGTGGCTTTACCAGCTGGTGGTGATAGTGAAGAGCTGGTCAAAGAGAATATGAAGGCATTTAAGGTTGGTGAGGGAACGATTTCTCTCCAGGTTGAGAAGGTAGACAGCGTCACAGGTGAGATTGCTGGCACGTTTGTGTCTGAGCAGCCTTCCGATACTGACATGGGTACCGCTGAGCCTTCTGATGTTAAAGTTCAGGGTCTTTTCTATGGGCGAGTAGAAGAAACCTTTGATGCGGCCTAGTAGTATTTAACGCTGACTTAAAGTTAGGGTTCCTTTTAGGTCTAATCTCTAAGCTCACAAAAAAGGGTAGATAGCTCTCCGGAGTCCTCTACCCTTTTTTTGCTTTAAAACCGGACATCTTAGATAAAGTCCTTATGAAGAATTCGCTGTTGCTAGTAATGCGTTTTCGAAATCGTTCAGAGCAAACTTCCGTGTATACGTGGTTGTTTGGTCCAATTTTTCTAGATTAATCTAGGCCTGACGGATTGCTTCGGTAGCTTGAAGCTGTGATTTCAATCACTGTGTTCCTGATTTTTGATCTTCACTATTAAGCTAGTGCATTTAGTGTGGTGGCTTACCCCATCACGGTTAGGTTTCTGTTTTTCGTAGCTCTATACCGCATCTATCCCAAGGGCATAGAGGTGAGCATTTACATAGAAGGGGTTTCCCATGTCGTCCAAACTCAATAAAGCGCTCAAAAGTGAGACTCTAGAGCTGCTCAACGATTATCAAAAAAACAATTCACCTGAGCTGCGCAATAAGCTGGTGCAGATGAACCTTGGTTTGGTACGCCGAGAAGCTCATCACTGGCTATATCACTCAAATGAAACCTTCGACGACCTGATGCAGGTTGGTAGCTTAGGTCTAATCCGAGCGATTGAACGCTTTGATATGTCAAAGGGCTATGCCTTTAGTTCCTTTGCAATACCGTATATTCGCGGTGAAATTCAGCACTACTTACGCGATCGCAGTGCTATTGTTCGTATTCCTCGGCGTTGGCAATCTCTACAGCACCAATCTGCCCGAGTGATTCGACAACTACAAGAAACGCTAGATCGTAAACCCACAGATCAAGAAATTGCCGACCAACTCAAAATAACAGTTCAGGAATGGCAGGACGTCAAACTAGCAAGCCGCAATCGCTCCCTGTTGAGTTTGGATGCCCCAATTCAGGATGAAGGCAGCGGTTCTGCCTCCCTTAGCGATTTGCTCCCAGATCCAAAGTATCGGAGCTTTCAACTCGCTCAAGAAGATCGCATTCGTCTTCAGCAAGGGCTAGCTCAGTTAGAACGCAGAACCCGAGAGGTTTTAGAGTTTGTCTTTCTACATGACCTTACTCAAAAAGAAACCGCTGAACGCTTAGGTATCAGCGCTGTAACGGTTTCTCGTCGAGTCAAAAGTGGACTGAAGCGGCTGCGCGATTTGATGGCCCCTCAAGAAGAAGACGAAAAAGATTTTGCCTAAACTCTATGCATGCGGCAAATCATGCTCTATACTTTGCGAACAAAAGCCCTTGGAGGAGGAAAAGATGCAGCGTCTGCTCTTGGTATTGCTAATAACAACTGGGGCAATTTCCCTGAGCGGTTGTGGGTTCTTCAATCGCAACAACGATGATGTTGCCGAAGAGCCAGCTACCCCAACGGAGCCCATAGTCCAGCCAGCGCCAGAAGGTGACCTTCCCGATATCCCTGAGGGAGAAGAGGACGGCACTGTGGTTGCAGCTTCAGAAAACGCACCTACGATTGTTGCCCGTGATTTGATTCAGTCTACTGACCCAAATGAGCGAGCAATTGGTGTAGAACGAACTCGAAACGACCCCTTTGCAGAATTAACAATTCCTCTAGTTCCTCCTGAGCCCATCGTTCCAGAGGCCAATCAGGCTGGCGGCCAAGCTGGACCTGGTGGAGCAACCGCAGCTCAACCAGCTGGCGCTACTGGCGCAGGCACTAATGCTGCGGCACAGGGCAGTCCAGGTCTGGCCGAACCCCGTCAGGTCGGAACTAACCCTGAAATTGCTGCCCTACCAGAAATCCCCCAGCCGACAACAGCGAGAGCTGTACGGGTATCTGGCGTGATTCAGATTGGTGGTTCTCCCTATGCCATTGTCAAAGCGCCGAATGAAATTGAGCGCTATGTTCGCCAAGGCGAGCGTATTGCTGGCGGTAGCGTAGTTGTCAAACGTATTGATACACGCTCTGCCGAACCGCGGGTCATTCTGGTAGAAAATGGCATCGAGGTTGAGCGTTTAGTGACGGCAGCTGAAGAAGTTGCAGCTGAAGAAGCTCCGCCACCGCCAGCTGAAGAGGTTTCCACCCTCAGTGCTTTGCCTGAACTCCCTCGTCCAGGCATTTAGGCTATTTAATCTACCTCACCCAAATAAGCCTTAAAGGCCGCTAGTTTGAGCAACTAGCGGCCTTTAGTTTGTAGCGGTTACTGTGACAGTACCGTTAGCAATTTTTAGTTTCTAAAGAAATATTTCTAAAATCTGCGATATGCAACAATTCTTAAATGCCAGGAAGGCCAGTTCGGCTCGGAGGAGTAGTACCCTGGTGAACAGGTAGCTTGCTGCTCCCATTCATTACTCGTCTTTGAACAAGAGAGGACTATTCATGGTTAAGCGTGGATCTAAAGTACGTATCCTGCGGAAAGAGTCTTATTGGTATCAAGATGTTGGTACAGTTGCTTCTGTTGACCAAAGTGGTATTAAGTATTCAGTCGTTGTTCGGTTTGACAAAATTAACTACGCCGGAGTTAACACCAACAACTTTGCTCAATCTGAACTAAAGGAAGTCTAATCGCTCTAGAGCAGCTTGGTAGAATTAGCAAAATAGTTTGACTAACTTACCTTGCCAGAACTTCCTGAAGTAGAAACTGTCCGACGAGGGCTCAGTCGAGT
Source organism: Cyanobacteria bacterium P01_H01_bin.21 (assembly GCA_038748405.1). Lineage (GTDB taxonomy): Bacteria > Cyanobacteriota > Cyanobacteriia > Phormidesmidales > Phormidesmidaceae > Leptothoe. Next base: position 42,199 of record JBCDIX010000045.1, read on the forward strand.
TACTCTGTATCAACCTATTCGGGGTGGGAAAGTGCTGTTAGACCGCAGCATTGCCCACCCCGTTTCTATAGAAGATTTTCTATCTGCAGTCTCAGAAGCTGAGATTACGGCCTGGCAGCGTCGGGGCAAGTATCTGTTAGCAGTTTTGACCCGGCAACAACAACCTGCTGGCTGGTTAGGCTGTCATCTGCGTATGACGGGACAGCTGCTATGGGTTGACCAGTCAATGCCGGTATCATCCCACTGTCGCGTTCGACTTTTTTTTGATGATGAACGTGAGTTACGCTACGTTGACCAGCGCACATTTGGACGTCTCTGGTGGGTCCCTCCCGATCAGCCACCTGCTGAGATTATGACGGGGCTACAGCGACTAGGCCCAGAACCCTTTAGCGATGAGTTTTCTCTCAACTACCTGCAAAGCTGGTTTAAGCAGAGACAGCGCCCGGTTAAGAATGCCCTACTTGATCAGGCAATGGTGGCGGGTGTTGGTAATATCTATGCCGATGAGGCATTGTTTTTAAGCGGTATTCGCCCCAAGGTACGATGCGATCGCATCTCGCAGCCCCGTCTCAAACGTCTGCACACCTCCATTCGCAAAGTACTGACCGATAGTATTGAAGCCGGTGGCACCACCTTTAGTGACTTTCGTGACATCCACGGCATTAATGGTAATTACGGTGGTGTGGCATGGGTTTATGATCGAGAAGACGAGCCATGCCGTGTGTGTGGAACCCCAATTAAGCGGATTAAACTTGCCGGACGTTCAGCCCACTATTGCCCAAGCTGCCAGAAATAACCTGGCCATAGCAATCGACGGATGCATTCGTCGATGCTAGTCAGGTTAGCTACTGTAAATTGGGGCTTTCAGGGATATCGATTGTCTTAACTAACCTGACAGATGCAATAGAAGCGATAATATAACCAGCAGTTAATCTTTTTTAGTAATGGCTATCAAAAAGGGTACCTTTGTGCGCGTTGTGCGCGAAAAACTAGAGAACAGCATAGAAGCCACTGCTAGTGATAATCGATTTCCACCCTATATTTTTGAGACCCAGGGTGAGATTTTAGAAATTCGCGATGACTATGCCCTTGTCAAGTTTGGTCGTGTGCCTACGCCTAATATTTGGCTACAGGTAACCCAGCTCGAAGAGTTTAAGTAGTTGGGAGCGTATTAAGAATCCTGATAGGGTGCTGCCAAGGACAAGGAGCGCTCGACACAATGGAAATAACAACGTTGTCCCAGATTAAAACACAGGTGAAATCTGAGATTTTAATCTGGACACGAGTCAGATCCATTTAGTAAACCGTCTTAGGGCGACTGGCGATTGATTGGCTAACATGCCCTCAGACGATCAGGAGTTCTATGGTGGTCGCTAGTTCCTCGCCTACAGCTAGTGCTGAGAGTGCACTAGCGCCAGCGCTGACCTGTCAGTTTTCAATTCCCAAAATCACCGTCATTGGTGCAGGTAATGTCGGTGCCAGCCTTGCTCACTGTCTATTAACCCAAAACTTGGGGCACGTTGTGCTCTTAGACATCATTGAAGGCCGTCCTCAAGGATTAGCACTCGATATGGCGGAGGCACAACCCCTAGAGGGTTATAGCCACACCATAAGTGGGACAAACAGCTACCAAGACACAGCTGAGTCACAGGTGATTGTGATTACAGCTGGGCTACCGCGAAAACCAGGCATGTCTCGGGATGATCTCCTCAAAGTTAACGGCGGCATCATTCTAGATGTCATCGCCAAAGCTTTACCTCATTCACCCGATGCTCACATCATTTTGGTCACTAATCCACTGGATGTGATGACCTATCTAGCCTGGCAGGCAAGCGGTCTCCCCACCAGCAGAGTGCTAGGCCAGGCAGGCGTGTTAGATTCTGCTCGGTTTCGCACCTTCATAGCTCAAGCATTGGAGGTGCCCCCTCAGGATGTATCGACTACGGTGCTAGGAGGACATGGCGACCTGATGGTGCCGCTGATTAGCTACACAACCGTTAGCGGCATTCCTTTAACCGAGCTGTTACCAAGCGAAAAAATTCAACAACTGATAGAGCACACTCGTCATGGAGGTGCGGAGATAGTTAATTATCTTAAAACCGGCGGTGCTTTTTATGCCCCGGCGGCAGCCACGGCTACCATGGTGGCGGCAATTCTCCAAAATCAGTCGACTATCTTACCCGTTTCAGCTTATCTCGATGGTCAATATGGGCTCAGGGACATCTATCTGGGAGTTCCCTGTCGCCTGGATAACAACGGCATAGCCTCAGTTGTAGAGCTTTCCCTGACTGATGCTGAGCAGCGAGCCTTACAAGCCTCTGCCACATCAGTTAAACAGACCTTAGAAAAAGCGCTACTGCTATTTGCTTAAACAGTTTGTGGGCGGGAACGGGGATACTCAGTCATCAGTCGTCTAACCTCCTCTGCATGGTAAGAACTACGCGTTAGAGGAGAAGAAACAACCTGCAAAAAGCCCATTGATTCACCAACCAGCCGCCACTGATCAAACTGATCAGGAGTAATAAAATCTTTCACTCCCAAATGCTTTTGAGTCGGCTGCAAATACTGACCAATGGTAAGAATGTCACAATCTACCGCACGCAAGTCGCTCATCACCTGACGCACCTCCTCGTCAGTTTCCCCAAGACCCACCATAATGCCCGATTTTGTGTAAGCCCATGGGGCAAGCTCACGAGTTCGCTTGAGCAATTCAAGACTACGCTGATAGTCTCCCTGGGGGCGCACTCGTCGATAGAGTCGGGCAACAGTCTCCGTATTATGGTTTATCACCTCGGGAGCCGCCGACAGAATAACTTCCAGAGCTCCCCAATTACCGCACAGATCAGGAATCAGTACTTCAATGGTAGTCTTTGGTGAAAGTTTACGGGTTTCTTCAATACACCGGACAAACTGACTAGCACCACCGTCGGGCAGGTCATCGCGATTTACCGAGGTGATCACTACATGGTTTAACCCCATGCGACGAACTGCTTCTCCAAGACGCAGAGGCTCAGTTGGATCTAACGCTTGGGGCTTTTTCTCAAAGTCAATATCGCAGTAGGGACAGGCTCGAGTGCAGGCAGGCCCCATAATCAAAAAGGTAGCCGTACCAGCGTTAAAACACTCACCAATATTGGGGCAAGAGGCTTCTTCACATACGGTATTCAGGGCCAGGTCCTGCAGAATACCCTTAACGTTGCCCACTCGTTCCCATTGGGGGGCTTTAACTCTAAGCCAGTCTGGTTTAACGGTCACACTAGGTCGCCTCTACTAACAGGTTGCATGTCAGAGTTTCTGACAGCATTGATAATTCTAACAACTTCAGAGGTGGTTTACGGCGTTGTTGAATGTATCTAACAACGCCGGAAACCACCACTGACAAAACCGTTGAAATAGGTTGAAACAGGTAAGATATTCAGTAGTTAAGACGCAGTAGCCACTCATACCTTTTATTTAGGCTTTTCTGTAATGCAAGGTTCTCATCCCTTAGCTCACAGTTTTGCTCTACTCTGCATCAGTTCAGCCCTGGGCCTGATCTTTCTAGAGTGGCAAGATCCACTTGGGTGGAAGGCGGCAAATGCCCAACCGCCAGAAGAGAATAGCAATATTCGTATCTCCATCACCAACGGTCGTCGCCCTCGCCTGGCGCAGCGCGTCAAACAGTCCGATATTCAAATCGTAGTGCAGCTAGACGAGCGAAAAGTAGAAGTCCATAGAAAGGGTGAAATTATCAAAGAGTATTTGATTGCCATTGGTCAGGCTGATTGGGAAACCCCTGAAGGGAGTTTTAGCATTATTCAAAAGGTTGAATATCCTATTTGGCAACATCCGATTACGGGGGAGATAGTTCCTGTCGGCAAAGATAATCCCTTGGGTTCACGTTGGATTGGCTTTCTGTCGAGCAGTGACGGTGAAATTGGGTTTCATGGGACCAATGAAGCAAATTTGATTGGGGAAGCCATCTCCCACGGTTGTGTTCGTATGCTCAATGAAGATATTGAGGATCTGTATACCTATGTTGAAATAGGCACTACCGTCACGGTCAAGCGATAAATTCTGCTTCATTCCCAAGGATTCATGATTTCGGCATCCAGGGCGACAGAATGTATCAAATCATTTAGCCTATTTAAAGGACAGTGAACGTATACCAAGAACCTTCACAGTCTTTAATAGTCTGATCTAGCAATCTTCCGTGTATTTATGATTTTTGATCCAGTCTGGATTTCTGGAATATTTTTATGGGCACTGACCCTTTATTTAATGTTTTCACCCCTAGTGCTAAGACTGGTGAGCACATTAGAACATCAAGCCCTTGGTTGGCTGGCATCTTCTAAAAGACAAAATAAATCTGACTTGGCGGAGCTTTATGCATCGATCTTTAGTATTGTGCCGTTTGTGTTGGCGGGTAGTCTTTGCAACTATTTGCTAGATGTCAGCATGGGTCGTAGTTGGACCCTGAGCTTTGGCATTATTACTTGTGTAGGCAGCGGTGTCTATGAGCTAGGTCGCCGCGACGGACAAGCCAACCAGGACTAGTCTTTAGCTCGTTACCGGATGCTGACCGTAAAACGGAGTCACTTCTCGCCAACCAGTGTATTGCTGCGCTTTCCAGCGTTCATAGCCGAGCTGCAATAAAGACGGTGTGGTCTCTCCTAGTCCTGCTCCTGAAGCTAAAGATGCTCGAACCAGCGATTCAGACCAGTGGGCTTGTTTTAGCTCCCAATCAGCAGCGGGTAAAACAGTATCCGCTAGCTTTATGCGTAGCGTTTCATTAGTCCAGCTGTAAACTGCACCATACACAGCCCCTCGTTTAGCAGGCATCGTCACAGCAATATCAGTGGCCATTTGCTGCGTTTCCCAACATTTAGAGGCTTGATCGAAACGGGCTAATTGATAATGCGCCACGGCAGCTAGAGCAGAGACACCCAGCAAAGGAATATCTAGCTGCTGTGCCAGGGTACGAGCCGTAGCCACCCCAATGCGGGTACCGGTAAATCCACCAGGACCGATACAGACGGCGATAAATGTTAGCTCCTGCCAATGCTGGGGTGCTAAAAACGTTTGGAGTCGAGCATGGAGCTGACTCGATAAATCACGACCTAAATCCCAGGTTTGAAAACGATGGAGCGTATCAAAATCGCTGATGGCTAAACCCAGCTCAGGTGTAGATGTATGGAGCGCCAAGCCGAACATGAGCAATGCTGTAAAAACAATGTATGGAGCCGCCTCAATAGCTACGACTCCGCCCATCAACGTTACCAGACTCTAGGGATTCTCTTCGACGCTAGCTGATTGGGTGGCCGCAAAGTAAAAACCCAAAATCAATGTACGATTTTGCCACTTTTTGAAGCTGACAGATCTGAGAAACATCAGATAAGCCAAATAGCCTATTAACGGCGCAAGCAGCAATAGCTCTAGGGACATGACTCGAATAGAATTGATAAAACTTACCCCACAGAGAACTAAGCAACCCAGAGATAGGTTGCGATACATAATGTGGGAGGCAACATAGGTATCTGCGGCTCCAACAGCAGGACTATTGCGCTCGCGTAGATACGCTTTGAGGCGATTGTCCATCCAGTTCATTTTTTTAGGGATACCGATTTTCTCTTGGAGTTTGAGCACCAAACGGTCTTCAAAGTCCAAGGGTTTAGAGTCATTGAAATCGCGTTTACTAAGGGTTTTGCACCTCTCTATTAGCTGATTACCAAAGTAAAAGTAGTTCTTGTTAAGCAGGCGGCATAGAAGCAAAAAGTATCTCCAACTTAGCCCTTGGATAGTGCCACCAATGATGTAGCTTAAGAAGAGCAACGTTAGCGCGATCGCAACCGTCCCACTGTTCTGAATCACCGGTACCAGGTCGGCAACACTAGCAACTGGATTGTAGATAAGAAACCCCGCCAAAATAAATGGCGAGCCACCTACAATCGCGGCAAATAGTTCAAATGGTCCCAGGGAATACTTCAGCTGCTCCATAGGATGTAGTGCATAGTTGGACAGTTATGGCTTCATCAGAGAACACTGCCTTTGCTGATAATCAAAGACAGCTCACTTCAGAGTAAAGGTCATCATCAAGGGAAGGTGATCCGACGCTGTACCCACCTCTGTGATGACACGAGTGTCACTCAGCTCAATCGTTGCGGGTGTGTAAAACAGATAATCGAGCTTATATTGAGCTGGTTCGGATGGAAATGTAGGCTGGCTAGTCCATTGGTCTTTGGGTACGGCAGATGTAAAGAGTTCTGACTCCGCCATAACTTCAATTGACCGCTCCCCTTCTTCAGGTCGATTGAGTGCACTGTTAAAATCCCCCACAAGCAGCACTGGGTAGTCCTCGGCGTAGGTTTCAGCCAGGCTACGAACGGCGCGGGTTTGGTTAAATCGAGTGGAGTTGATAAACGCTTCGAGGTGAACGTTGATGACGATCACGGGCTGCCCGTTGCTATCTAGCTGAGTAACCTGCGCCAGACGATCCAAATAGACGGCATTGTAGAAAAACGGACGATCAGCGACTTTTTCCAAAACAATACGCTGATTGTCTTTGATGGGGTAGCGACTGAGTACCGCCTGACCGGAAACGACTTTGCCAAAGTGCGCTGATATAGGCCAGTAGGGGAACGGTACGTAGTTTTTGTTCCAATTGATGGCTAAACCAGCGTTGACCAGCCCCAGCGCATTCGCCAGCGTATCTAGCTGATTGACGTTGTAGGAACGTCTGGAGTCAATATCGATTTCTTGAAAGGCAATGATATCTGGGTTAAGTGGGCGGAGGGTTGCGATCGCACTCTCTAAATGTCTATCAAACAGGCTCTTAGGTCGTTCCACCGCCTCTTGATTGGTTAACCCTGAAAGATAGCCGATGTTATACGACACCAAAGACAAGGTATTGGCATCAGAGCTAGCAGCCTCAGCCTCATAGGTGAAGGTTTCCGTATATTTCTCACGGGGGTAGCTACCGGAGGTGGCCCAGACATAAAACACTACCAAGGCAAGCGCCAACGTCCCCAGACTTAGCAAAATTAGCTTCCACACCATGTCACCCTCGTCAGATCCGTACTCAACATCAGTAATAAATCTAAAGCCCGAATGCCAGGGTCTTCAGATACCTGAACAACTTGTAAAGTTCATCCCAAGAATAGATGAAAATATTTCTCGACATAGGGCACCTTTGGGTAATCTGATGATGCCTATCGAGCTAGGGATTGAAATAGACTGTGCAAATGCCAAAATTCAAGCATTTGTCATTTCTAAATAAAGCTTTCCACTGCTCGAGTCAAACAATGATTTGAGACCTTCATGTCTGTCAAAAATCTCATTTTCTTCGGTCTGCTTATATTTGTGCCCATTTCTGCAGCCGCTCATTTTCTCGGCTGGGGGGAGCTCACTGTTTTCGTTACAGCAGCCATCGCTATCATTCCTCTTGCAGGATGGATGGGCCAAGCTACAGAAGAAATTGCAGTGGTTTTAGGCCCCTCTTTAGGGGGTCTGCTCAATGCCACCTTTGGTAACGCAACAGAGCTAATCATTGCCCTGATTGCCCTAAATGAAGGTCTGATTACAGTTGTAAAATCCAGCATTACCGGCTCAATTATCGGTAACCTGCTGCTGGTGATGGGGCTATCAATGCTGCTGGGCGGCATCAAGTTCAAAGAACAGGATTTCCAGCCGGTTATTGCCCGCATGAACGCATCCTCCATGAATTTAGCGGTCATTGCAATCTTGTTGCCAACAGCGGTAGACTTCACCTCGCCATCCATCACTGAACCCACACTACAGCGTCTGTCGGTATCAGTAGCCGTTGTGCTCATTCTGGTCTACGGTCTTACCCTGCTGTTTTCTATGAAGACCCACGCCTATCTCTACGATGTAGGCACCGCCGAAGAAGAAGGCATGGAAACAGAGCATCACGAAACGCCTAACCTCACTCTCTGGATTGGCATACTTTTGGCCGCCACCCTCGTGGTTGCGATCGAATCCGAATGGCTGGTTGGTTCTTTGGAAGTTGCGACCGAGCAGCTAGGTCTATCCCAGTTATTTACCGGTGTGATTTTACTGCCCATCATTGGTAATGCGGCAGAGCATGCGACAGCCGTGACGGTAGCCCTCAAAAATAAAATGGACCTATCGGTGTCGGTAGCTGTGGGTTCCAGCATGCAGATCGCACTCTTTGTAGCGCCTGTGTTGGTCATTGCTGGATGGTTTATGGGTCAGCCAATGGACCTAGATTTTAATAACTTTGAGCTGATTGCAGTAGTTGTATCGATTTTGATTGCTAACTCCATCAGCAGCGACGGCAGCTCCAACTGGCTTGAAGGAACATTACTGCTGGCCACATACATCATCATTGGTCTAGCCTTCTTTTTCCATCCCATGATTGAGGGCATGGTTTAAAAACGATGCGATGAGATTAGAGATGAGATCGCACTCTGTCCGAATCAAATCATGGTCAGCTTCAGGTAACACCTCAAACGTTGCACCTGGCACGCCTTGCCCATAGGTTTCACAGTGCCATAGGGGAATCGTTGTATCTTGAGCCCCAGCGATCACTAAGGTAGGCACAGAAATTTTGTGAATTTCTTTCTCAACCGTATCAATAGCATCCTCTGGTCGCAGTCGGTCAACAATAAAAGACTTAGCGACAGGCTGCTTGCCAAATTCTCGTCTGGCCATGGCAACCTGGTCATAGGTTTTTTGTTGCCCCGCAACTCTGGCAATAGGTTTTAAGCCAGCCAATAGCCAATCGACCACCGGTGTTTCCCATAAAATTGGCCGCATATAGTTGTAGCGACCGACAAAACTATCATCTCGAATGCCAGCTGGCGCAATCAAAACAAGATTACTCAGCAAGGACATATTGGCCTGATCAATTGCAAAAGCAGAACTGGTCCACCCGCCATAGGAATGGCCAATGAGTGTGACATTAGTGAGTTTCAATGCAGCAATAAACTCACTGACAAACGCCGTTTGATGCCAAATGGTGTACTTGAGCTGAGGTTTAGAGGAACCACCAAACCCCAGTAAATCCAAAGCAATACAGTGGTAGCGGTCAGCCAACCGATCCATCAACGGGCACCATAAGCTGCTTTCCCCAAGAAAACCATGGAGAAATAGCAGCGCAGGATTGTCTTTCGCACCACACTCTAGATAAGCTGCCGCATACTGACTGAGCTGTACCGTTGTTTTTTTCACCACGTATCTCTTTAGCAAACTACTCGCATTTTCTAAGATTGAGGCACGGTTTGAAACTAAGGGATCTGTTCTTGGAGTTTTCTGAGCACTTTACAACCTATTAGCCGATGACTTATTGGTTTGCGGGCCACTTATATAAAGACAATCAAATAACGATTGCCGCTAGCGACCCAGCATTGGCCTATGGGGCCAGTGTATTCACAACGATGCGGATTTATGAGAATAGTTTGGAGCATCCATTGACAGCCTGGAATTGGCATCGCGATCGCATTTCTCAATCGCTCCATTTCTTTACCTGGCCTCAACCCGACTGGGAGCAAATCATTACAGGCTGCCAAGCACTGCTAGCCCACTACCCAGTGCTAAGACTCGCTATCTTTGCCGATGGCCGTGAACTCATCACGGGTCGCCAATTCCCTCAAAACCTAGAGCAGCAACAACAAGAAGGCGTAACGGCTTGGGTTGCCGCAGATCCTAAATACCAGCGCAGTTTGCCAAGTCACAAAACGAGTAACTATCTCCCTTGCTGGTTAGCCATGCAAGCGGCCAAAACCCAGGGGGCTCGTGATGCCATCTTGACAGCTACATCTGGGGAATGGCTAGAAACCAGCACCGGTAATCTATGGGGATATCGTAATGGCCGTTGGTACACACCGCCCCTGACATCTGGCCTATTACCAGGCATTAGCCGCGCCAGACTCATAGAAGTGTTGGGCGCTCAAGTTGTGAGCGACATGCCTTGGTCCCCAAATCTTGTGAACCAATTTGAGTGTTTAGCCTACAGCAACTGTGTGGTGGAGCTTCTACCAATACACACAGTTCTGGCTGGGAATATTAAACTAAACTATAGTTCTACCCACGAAGGTCTTATCTCCCTTAAACAGATGTTTTACAGTCCTTCGTGCGATCACAACTGCTGAGCAGACATGCAGAATCCTGAAATGCGTTAACATAAGTTAATAAATCTCAGTTCAGCATAGGCGAGCTCGCTAAATAGCTGACAATTAGAAACTTTAGGAGGCTTACTCCCTGTGAATAAGCGCTGGAGAAACGCAGGACTCTACGTACTTTTGGTAGTTGTCGTTATCGCACTGGCTACCGCATTCTTTGAACAACCTCGAATTGAAACAGAAGCATGGCGATACAGCCGCTTTGTCAATCAGGTTGAAGAGGGTGCAATTGAGAAGGTTTACATTAGTGCCGATCGAACTCAGGCTCGTTTTCCTGACCCGACTGGTGAAGAGCGTCGGATCGTAGTTAACTTACCCAGCGATCCTGGTCTTGTTGATATCCTCACTGAAAACTCTGTGGATATTGAGGTCCAGCGTCAGGCTGAGGAAAATCGGTTGCTGCAGGTACTCAGCACCCTACTTATCCCAATCTTGCTGCTCGTAGTACTGTTTTTTGTATTAAGACGCGCTCAAAATGGCCCTGGTAGCCAAGCCATGAACTTTGGTAAGTCAAAGGCTCGCGTCCAGATGGAACCTCAGACTCAAGTCACCTTTGGGGATGTAGCTGGTATTGACCAGGCTAAGCTTGAGCTGACTGAGGTAGTTGACTTCTTAAAGAATGCCGATCGCTTCACAGCCGTTGGTGCAAAAATTCCTAAGGGTGTGCTGCTTGTGGGCCCTCCCGGTACTGGTAAAACGCTGCTGGCGAAGGCCGTTGCTGGTGAGGCAGGTGTTCCCTTCTTCTCTATCTCAGGTTCTGAGTTTGTAGAGATGTTCGTGGGTGTGGGTGCTTCTCGCGTTCGCGATCTGTTTGAGCAGGCTAAGACCAACGCTCCATGTATCGTATTTATCGACGAGATTGACGCGGTTGGTCGTCAGCGTGGTGCTGGCCTTGGCGGCGGCAACGACGAGCGTGAGCAGACTCTGAACCAGTTGCTGACCGAGATGGATGGTTTTGAAGGTAACACTGGCATCATCATCATCGCAGCAACTAACCGTCCTGATGTACTCGATGCAGCTTTACTACGTCCCGGTCGTTTTGATCGTCAGGTAGTGGTTGATCGTCCTGATTACTCTGGTCGTCTAGAAATTCTGAAGGTTCACTCCCGTGGTAAGACCTTTAGCAAAGATGTCGACCTTGAGAAGATTGCTCGTCGTACACCTGGGTTTACAGGTGCTGACCTTTCTAATTTGCTAAATGAGGCTGCAATTTTAGCGGCTCGTCGTAATCTGACCGAAATTTCCATGGATGAGGTAAACGACGCGATTGATCGCGTTCTAGCCGGTCCTGAGAAGAAAGATCGGGTAATGAGCGAGAAGCGCAAGTCTTTGGTGGCCTACCATGAAGCTGGTCATGCCCTGGTGGGTGCCCTAATGCCCGACTACGACCCCGTGCAAAAGATCAGCATTATTCCTCGCGGACAGGCAGGGGGACTTACCTGGTTTACACCTAGCGAGGAGCGCTTAGAGTCAGGTTTGTACTCTCGTTCCTACCTAAAAAATCAGATGGCTGTAGCCTTAGGAGGCCGTCTTGCTGAGGAAATTATCTTCGGCGATGAAGAAGTTACCACAGGTGCTTCCAATGACCTACAGCAGGTGGCTCGCGTGGCTCGCCAAATGGTTACTCGCTTTGGGATGAGTAGTAAGCTTGGCCCCGTTGCTCTGGGTCGTCAGCAAGGTAACCCTTTCTTAGGTCGTGACATTGCAACTGAGCGAGACTTTTCTGAAGAGACCGCTGCTGTAATTGATGCTGAGGTCCGTAGCCTCGTGGATGTTGCCTACAGTCGTGCTAAGCAGGTTTTGGTTGAGAACCGTAACGTGCTTGATCAGCTAGCAGAAATGCTGGTTGATAAGGAAACGGTTGACTCTGATGAGCTGCAGCGTCTGTTGATTGATAATAATGTCAGCATGGCAAGCATCGCTTAGATCTCTAGATGAGTTTCTAGGGAGCGTTTTCTGGTCTTACTCCTAAAGAGTTTGATATCTAAAGCCGCAGACGTGTCTGCGGCTTTTTGTTATGCTGCTTCACTTTTGTTACATGGATTGGTGAATCGTTAGCAGCGCTTACAAAAGCAAGAATTTCTGTATTGCAAATTGATCTAAAAGCCTAAGAGCTGCCAACAGAGGTGGTTAGCCCTTGCACAATAGGCTTAGCACTCCACCTCAGGTCATGACAGTATTACATTCGGCTCCACTTACTTCACATCGTGCCGCTGAGTATCAGCAGCGGTGGCTTCAGACACTACAGACCCATCGCATTATTGCTGTGATTAGGGCAGAAACAGTGGAAAGTGGGTTGAATATGGCTCTTGCTGCTGCAGAGGGCGGCATTCATCTGATAGAAGTCACTTGGAACAGTTATCAGCCAGTCGCTTTACTACAGGCTATTCAGCAAGCATTGCCCCACTGCACCATAGGTGTGGGCACAATTTTGGCCGAAGAGGAACTACGGATTGCGATCGCAACCGGTGCACAATTTTGCTTTAGCCCCCATACCTCGTTAGCACTGCTACGTCATGGACGCACTGTGCATATACCGATGGTGGCAGGGGCCATGACTCCAACCGAAATTTTGACCGCATGGGAAGCAGGGGCTACCAGCATCAAAGTTTTTCCCATTAAAGCCCTGGGAGACAGCACGTATATTGAGTGTTTACAGGGCCCTCTAGGCCACATCCCCCTAATTCCCTCAGGCGGTGTCATGCCTGAAAATATGATTGATTTATTAACGGCTGGTGCAACGGCATTGGGAATTTCCAGCGGTTTATTTCGAGCTGAGCATATACGCCATCAAAATTGGAACGCTATCCAGCAGCAAGCCGCTCGTCTGGTGGAGGCACTCAAATCAAGCAACCTAACTGCCAAGCTTAAAGGCCTCAACAAACAGACCGTAAACCATGCCCAGTTTAAATGAGTTAAGCAGCTCCGGTAGAACCGTACGCTGCTCGACTGAACGAGAGCGGTGATATAGCCAGCTAATAAGTTCCACAATAGCTACTAAAATGGCGGCGATCAAAATATCAATCTCTGCCTTTTGTCCAGCTGTGGCTGAGATAGCTGTCGCAAAGAAATTGCCAAATAATAGACTAATCACAGCCAACGAAATACGCCGCCAGGGGTTAAAAATCCACTGACTAAAGCGCTGGCTTGCCTGCCCCACTAATGTGCTTAATCGAGTACGCTGCATGGTCTCAATTGCCGCTGACTGCACTAGCTAAAGTTTAAGCCGCCGATTTGAGAAATAAACCGAGCCATAAAACGCTGATGCACGTTTTATAGATGAAATCATAGTTCGGCTCAGCAACACCATATTTAATTATCATCCAGCAAATTCTGACAACTTGGATGAATACCACCATGGGCACAGATGTAATTTAACTGGCGATTATCTAGATTACGGACGCGACTGAAGTTTACACCCTGGAGGTGATGATTGGCGCTCAGCTGGGTGTTTGGAGTAATAAAGCTGCCCGTTACAACGTTACCGTCATCAAAAATAGCACCGGCTAAATCTGCTTCAGCTAGATTTACTCCCGTCAATGTGGCCTGTCTCAGGTTGGCATCTCGTAAATTAGCCTGGCGTAGGTCAGCCTGGGTAAAATCTACACCGTCAAGTTTTGCCCCTTGAAAATCTGCTCCAACCAAATTGGCTCGATTAAAATCGGCGCCAATCAAATTTGCACCAACCCAGTCGGACTGCGGTAGCTTCGCGTTTTGCCAACTACTGTGGGCAGCTTCAATTCGGTTGAGTCGGGCTTTGCTCAAATCAGCGGCATCAAGCACGGCCTGGGTCAAATCTGCACCGACTAAATTACTACCCAGCCATCGACTATAGGGGGCATTCGCCTGAATCAACCGCGCATTCGTTAACTGCGCTCCTTCCAAACTGGCGTAGGCTAGGTTAGCATCCGTTAACTTAGCTCGCCTTAAGTTGGCACCATCTAGCTGGGCTCCTTGTAGATTAGCCTGCTCCAGGCTGGCAGCCACCAAACTAACATTGCGAAAGTCGCTAATAATATCGTCGTAGGAATTGGGTTTGCCATCGGCACCTTCATCAAAAAAGCTCGCTGTAGCTAGATTGGCGTGATCGAGATTGGCCTTTTGCCAGCTTGTGCCCGCCGCCAATAACCCAGGCTGAATCAGGCGAAAGGCCCGATCTGAATCCTGATGGCGTCCCAAATTAACACGGTCTAAATAAATCCCATCCAGCTCATCGCTATGGACAGACAGCAGCTTTGCGATCGCACCCTGGACAACATGGCGCTGTTCTAACCGTAAAGAACGCGTGTCTCCATCGAGCGACTGCCTGAGATCATTCTCAAGCACATGTCCCAAAGCCAATAAAGCTGGCAAACTCTCTAACCCCTGGCTAATTAATGCTTGCTGAATTGCAGCTAACGTTTCTGGCTGAGAACTTTGACTCAGCAAATCAGTCAAATAGCTGCTGGCTCTAGGGTCATCTATTTGAGCTAGCGTTAAAATAGCCGCGTTGTAGTCACCTTCAGCCTTAGCTTTAGTCATCAGTGTCTGAACCGTCTGCCAAAAGGCGTCATCTTCGGCCGCAACGGTAGCAGGCGTTTGCACGACACGTCCAATTCCAAAGCCAGTCAGACAGGCAAGCATCAACCCGCCAGCCACCAACCACCATGACTGACCAGACGAGCGCTTAGGGTCTGAAACCACCAGTAAACTGCCGGCACTTTGAATGTTGCGAGGCGGTAACACGAGTGAGGTCAAATCCCCTTCAGCCTCGCTCAGCCACCAGTCGTCATTATTCGATTCGCCATAAAGTTGAATGGAATTGCTTTCTTGGGATGAATACGCATCATCAAGTGGCAATGAATAGCTCAGAGTTTCGCTAGAAAGAGGTAAATACCCAGCAGTAGCCATCACCACATGAGTATTCGCAAGACGATCATGCCAGGAACGCTTACTGGGGGTCAGCACTGTTCCCCCCTCAAGCAAAACAAGCAGGCACATCACAGCAGGCATCCAAGAGCCAATGGAAAATCCTGTAATTACAGTAACTCCCACTACCACCATGAGGGCTCCGCCCCAACGCACACCCTCACGAATAATGACTTGCACCATGGACAACGACTCACCAGTCATTGAGATCATCCGCAGCTGCAACCATCGCTTTGGCCATGTCCGTCCGGTGAGGCTTAGCTGCGTCAGTTGCGCTCCAGCTACCACCACAGGAGCGATCAAACCAATAGTCCAGAAGATATTGGTCAGGCGCGGCAACGTTCGAAGCAGTTGATAGGGAGGTATTTGAGCCATCCAAGCCCATCCTTTTTGAGCATGGCTAACCAACGGATTTAAGGTGACGGTATCTTGCCAGACAGACTGGTTAGGTGAAGCTTCAACTGTATCTTCGACTGGAATGATGTTTACCGTCTCGGCTATCAGCACATAGTGGCCTGCACCCCAAGGAATTGCAGCACTTATAGCCACCAGCCCTACCTCTAGGCTCCAGGCGATCAAACGTCTACACGCCACCTTAACTGACTGCATCCTAGGGACAAGGACCATGGCATTCTGAGCCTTGATGATTTGCTGAGCCATTTAGCACCCGTGATGTCTTTAAATACTCTAGAGAGGATTATCCCAATCCAACCAAGCCAGATTGGTGGATTGGCACTAACAGATAAATCGTCTGATGCAGATAATACAAGCTATACAACAATTCCACTTTGTTAACTATTGGCAAACTGGCACATATGTCGTAGCGTTAGCTGTATCTTATCTCTAGTATTGAGATATACATTCTTGAGGAATGTTATTCAGACAAAGACCTAGTGTTCTCGTAAGGCTACCCTATAAGTTGCCGAGGTGCTATTGATGAAAAATATTGCCACAAAAAACATCGCTTCTCTTCTCATTGCTGCCACTGTGGCTGCTGCACCCACTTCTGCTGTTTACGGTCAATCAGCAGAAGTCAGCGGCACTAGCGGTGGCCCTCAGACATCCGCAGACTGCGGCTTTTTACCTGCGCGACCTCACCACTCCTTTAACATCAGTGAGTCAGCAGCTTCAGTATCGATTGAAGTATCTGGCACTGGTGATTACACATTGCTGATGGTAGGTCCTGACGATTCACGCGAGTGCATCCTAGCCCATGATTTTGATGGGGGTGCAATTCAATCTAGAGGACTATACAAGCAAGGAACCTACAATCTCTACGTTGGTGACATCGACGGCTCGGGTGCGCCATTTACTCTGACCGTGCAGCAGTAATCTCTGCCAGCATAGAGTTCTAAGATTAGTCGGTCTTTCATACCTCATGTGGGTTTATGAAAGACCGATTTTTACTTTGCGGACTTGCTGTCTTCTAATCCTGTCTTTTAATCATTGATCAGCAGGCGGTAGGACTTCTACATCGACAACAGTTACATTTTCTGCAGAGCTACTACCAACGCCAGATGATTCAACATCAACCACATCAACATCAATAGTGCCTTCAGGCGTAACTCTAGTAAAAGTACCTTCACGTGCCTGTAGTGCAACACCACAGTTAGGGCACGATAGCTGAATGGGTTTAAACCCTGTCAATGGTTGTGAACACGATGGACAGGCTCCCTCAACTAAATTACGTTTTAGCCAAAGCTGCGCAACGATTATTAAGACGACGGGAATAAAAAACAGAATTGCAATGATGGCCAGCAGCGATTTTAATAGCCAGCCAAGCCCCACGGTAGTCAATAGAACGAACCCAATCGCTAGGGTTAACCAACATCCCATGCCAGAGAAATTGAGCTGTAACTGTCTAAACCCGTTGGGAGCCACGCTATCGCCTCCTATGGCGGCACTGGATCTTTATTCTATAGCGTCTGCTCTAATAGCTCGATTGAGTTTGTTTAGATGCCAGGGCAAACGCATACTCAATTAACCAGGATTCCTAAGAGATAATCGTTATCCCATCCAGCTTTAAGGCGTTTGGCCTTCGTGCCAGCTTTGGTTGCGGTATCTTGTCTCAAGAGGTTCAGAGCAATATGCCGAATCAG
>JBCDIX010000046.1:0-55400 GCA_038748405.1 Cyanobacteria bacterium P01_H01_bin.21
CCAGCCAGCGTTGTTTGCCCTTGAGTATTCGCTCTATCAGATGTGGCGCTCTTGGGGTATTGAACCGGATGTGCTGCTGGGCCACAGTGTGGGTGAATATGTGGCCGCCTGTGTGGCGGGAGTATTTAGTCTTGCCGATGGTTTGAAGCTGATAGCAAAACGGGGACAGCTGATGGGGCAACTGCCCGCAGGTGGGACGATGGTATCAGTGATGGCGTCGGCTCAGCGGGTTAGGGAGATTATCGAGACTCAAGCTGAGGGATTGGTTGTTTCGATTGCGGCGTTGAATGGCCCGGAGAGTACGGTTATATCAGGTGAATCATCAGCGGTTGAGCGCGTGGTGACTGAGCTAGAGACCCAAGAAATAAAGACCAAGGCATTGGCGGTGTCCCATGCGTTTCATTCGTCGTTGATGGAGCCGATGCTGGCTGAATTTAGGCAGGTGGCAGAAGCGATTGACTATAGCGAACCGACGATGAAGCTAATCTCCAATGTGACAGGAGAGGTGATTAGGGAAAGGGTCTCTAGGGCAGAGTATTGGTGTGAGCATATTGTGAGGCCCGTCAATTTTGTCGGTGGCATGGCAACGTTAGAGGAGCAGGCCTGTTCTATCATGCTCGAATGTGGACCGACGCCGATTTTGTTGGGTATGGCACGTCAGTGTTTAGGCGAAAGGGAAGAGCGTCTGTGGCTACCGTCGTTGAGAAAACAGCAAGCCGATTGGCAACAGCTATTGACCAGTGTCAGCCAGCTCTATCTGTCGGGTATCGTAGTCGATTGGTTAGGCTTTGAACGCGGCTATCCTCAGCGACGTAAAATCTCACTGCCCACGTATCCGTTCCAACGGCAGCGTTATTGGGTCGAAGCGGCTAGTGATTCAGGAGATCAAGCTGATGGTTTTGGCAAGACTTTGGTTGCACAACTTGGTACTATTCATGGTAGTAATGTTGAACATCCTCTATTGGGACATCCATTAATGGCCGCTGCCCATCGGTCCGGAGAGCACCTGTGGTTGAGTATGCTCGAACCCCGTAGTCCATCGTCTGATCTTGAGGGGTATAGTCTCTTAGGAAGCACTGGTTTATCTGTAGGAGCCTATGTGGAAATGGCATTGGCGGCCGCTAATGCTGCGCTGGGAATGTCTAAAAATTATCGCTTGAGTGATTTACAGCTTCATACTCCTTTGGTTCCCCCGGAGGATAATCCGTGTCCTGTTCAGGTGTTGTTGGTAGAGCAGTCCAGCGGCCCCAGTAAATTTCAAGTCTACAGTCAAACTGATAGTTCGCAATCGGCGCAACAGCTTTGGGTTCTCCATGCCAGCGCTAATATTCACCGTGCATAAATTTAGAGCTATTGTCTAATGCAATCATCTACAGTTGTTCAAGAAAAACAGGTTCAGAGCATAGGGAAGGCCATGCAGTTTGGCTTAATGTTTTTTTCCAGCGGTGAGTCTGCTGAAGGACGAGACAAATATCGCCTGTTGCTTGAAAGTACTAAATTTGCCGATCAGCATGAGTTTTCGAGCGTTTGGGTGCCTGAGCGACATTTTACGGCTATGGGGTGTATATACCCTAATCCAGCAGTGGTGCAGGCAGCACTAGCTAGAGAAACCAATCGTATTCGTCTGCAGGCTGGAAGTGTAGTTTTGCCGTTGCATCATCCTATTCGTATTACTGAGGAATGGGCGATTGTAGATAACCTCTCGGGGGGAAGAGTTGGTGTTTCTTTTGCCTCTGGTTGGAACCCAAGTGATTTTGTCTTTTTCCCAGAGCGATTTTCTAATCGCTATGAGGAGATGTGTCAGGGTATTCATCAGGTGCAGAAACTTTGGCGTGGAGAGTCTATGGCCATCACTAGAGGTGATGGAAAACACCAAGATGTGAAAGTTTATCCTACCCCGGTTCAACCAGAATTACCTATTTGGCTTACGGCAGCTAACAGCCCAAGAACGTTTATTAAAGCTGGGGAGTTAGGGGTTAATTTGCTAACCCACCTATTTGATCAAGAAGTAGAGGTTCTGGCTGAAAAAATTGCGCTCTATCGTCAGGCTCGTTTGGATCATGGACATGATCCTGATGCTGGAATGGTATCGGTTGCTCTTCATACTTTTGTAGGAGAAAAACTTGATGCTGTTCAAGAACAGGTAAGAGTGCCCTATTGTAACTACCTTAAATCCAATGTGAATATACTTAAGGGTTTAGGGGAAAGCCGCGATATGAATTTCTCCATTGAATCTTTGTCTCCTCAAGATTTAGATAGTCTGACAAATTTGATCTTTGATAAATTCTTTTATGACCGTCGTGCTCTTCTTGGTACTCCAGAAAGCTGTAGCAAACTTGTTGAGCGGCTGCGACAGATCGGAGTAAATGAGATTGCTTGTTTGCTTGACTTTGGTCCTGATGAAGATCTAATTCTAGAGCATCTCCCTTATCTTGATCAGCTGCGGCAATCCTGTGCAAAAGTTGATCAGCCTATTGCTCAGTCTTCTGTCGATTTAAGCAAGTTTGCAGCTCTTGTTCCTGACAAAACGTCAGCGCCTAGCGATGATCCTGACTTTGAAGCATCTCTAGATGACATTCAAAATCGATGTCAGCAGGAGAGTACGGGTTCAGAATTCTATCAACGGCTTCAGGCCCAGGGTATTGATATAGGTGAAAACGTTCAGGGAATTGCAGAGCTTTGGCAAGGAACCGAAGAGGCGTTGGGTAAAATTCGTTTGCCCGATTCGCTAGTTTCGAAATTAGGAGGTTATGGCGTTCATCCGGCATTGCTGGATATCTGTTTACAGGTGTTTTTGGCCACTATGCCGACGGATAACAATGATGAATTGCAGGCTCGCTATCAGCCCACCCATCTTGGTAAGTTTGAGTTTGAAGATACTCTCCAAGATACAGAATTTTGGAGTCATGCAATTCTGCGTTCCAAAAGTGCTGGTAATACACCGACCTACGAAGGAGATGTCCGTATCTTAAATCTGGCGGGCCAAGTGGTGGCACGGGTTGTCGGTCTAAGATTACAGCGAGTCTCTGTAGAGCAGTCATCTTCCTTTAATAAGGATTGGTTTTATGATACAGAATGGCAGCTCCGCCCTATCCGGAAATTTACACCAGACTACCTGATTTCTCCACAGGATATTAAGCAACAGGTGCATCAACAGATGACTCAGCAGGAGGGCTGGTCTTCTTTAGTGGTTTATCAATCACTGCTTCCTAAGCTCGAAGCCTTGAGTGTGAACTATATTCTCTGGGCATTTCATCAGATGGGACTCAGTTTGCAGCAGGGGCAGCGGTTATCGATCACAGATATAAATCAGCACGTAGTGGATGAACACCAGCGGCTGCTCCGTCGCTTATTACAGATTCTGCAGCAAACTGGCGTTTGTCGGGCTATTACCAACCATGAATGGGAGGTTACTCAAACAGTAGCGATTTCTGAGCCTCAGACTATGCTGAAATCGCTGCAAAATCAGTACCCACAGTGTTCTGTAGACCTTGATCGGCTGGGGCATTGTGGTCAAGCTTTAGCAGCTATTTTGCAGGGTGAATCAGATCTTGACGTCTCACAGGAGAGTGGGTATCAAGATTTGCTAAGTGTTAAAGTGGCTCAACAGTCATTGCAAGAGGCTATTGCCGCTGCTTTAGCTCAACTACCTGAAGACAGAATCGTTCGAATTTTAGAAATTGGTGCAGGTACGGGTAGTACAACGGCTTCTGTATTGCCTGTGCTACCGGCGGATCGGACTGACTATCGATTTACAGATTTATCCGTACCCGATGTTGAATCAAAATTTCAAGACTATCCATTTGTGACATATCAGGTATTGGATATTGAGCAAAATCCTCACGAGCAAGGATTTTTAAATCATCAGTATGACCTAATTGTGGCCGCCAATGTGCTTTATGCAACGGCTGATGTGACCCAGGCTCTCAAGCACATTAAACAGATGCTGGCACCGGGAGGAATGTTGCTGCTATCAGAGCAAACTCAACTGCAGGCATCTACTGATCTAATCTTTGGTCTAACCAAGGACTGGTGGAAGTTTACCGATAGCTCACTGCGCCCAGACAGTGCTTTGTTAGATACGGTTAAGTGGCAGACCCTTTTAGAAACACTTAATTTCTCCTCAATTGAGGTTATTGAAGCTGATGTTGAAGCCTTGGCAAAACAGGCCATTATTCTAGCTACAAGGGCAGATATTGATCAGGCCGAAAGTCAATCATCGAAAACTTCTTCAAATCAGTGGTTAATCTTTGCTGATGCTGCAGGTGTTGGGCAGCAGCTGGCTAGGCAGCTACAAAATCAGGGGGATGGTAGCGTTGTTGTTATTCCTGGTGAGACTTATCAGGTTTTAGAGGCCAATCAGATCCAGCTTAATCCTCAGCAGCTCGATGATTTTCAACGTTTAGTCCAGGATTTGACCGCACGTGAGCTGGAGGCCTGGCAAGGTGTTATTTATCTCTGGGGACTCAATGCTTCAGAGCAGTCTATGACCATTGGAGAGCTAGAATCGACCTTCCATTGGTCAGCCTATAGTCCCCTATATTTGTTGCAAGCCTTAGATGGAGTAAAAGACTTTCAGAAAACTCCGCTGTGGTGGGTGACCCAAGGGGCTCAGCAAGTAGAAACAGAGACCTTGGCAGTGTCTCAATCTTTGCTATGGGGTCTGGGGCGTGTTCTTTCGGTAGAACAGCCACAGCAGTGGGGCGGGTTGATCGATCTTGAGCCTCAATCAGCTCAGCTTGATCCAATCGGCCAGTCCTCTGAAATTCTTAGTATCGTTCAAGAGCATCAGCATCGAGTTCATATTAACCGTGACGATCATCTCGCGTTTAGAAAGGGACGGTGTTATTCAGCTCGACTAACCTCCCAGGCTGATCGGTTGGAAGAGATTGTTGCCTATCGTTGGCAGTCTGATGCGGGTTATTTGATCGCCGGGGGACTTGGGGATTTAGGATTATTTATCGCAGATTGGATGGCTAAACAGGGGGCACAACACATTGTGCTATTGGGACGCACACCTCTACCTCCGAGGGCTGATTGGTCATTGGCTGAGCCTGATAGCACTGCTGCCAAGCGGATTAAGGCTATTCAGGCAATTGAAAAACGGGGGGCTACGGTGTATTTAGCTTATGCAGATATTGCTAGTGAAGACCAGGTAGGAGCTGCGATCGCAGACATCCAACAGCAAGGATGTCCCTCTATTCGAGGCCTCTTTCACCTGGCAACGGTACCTAGCCCCATGCAGTCTTTAATAGAGACTCAGACCGCAGTGTTAGATCACTCCTTTAAACCAAAGGTTCAAGGCAGCTGGTGTCTCCATCGTCTATTTGCCGAAGTACCGCTCGATTTCTTTATCATGTTTTCGTCTTGGGCTGGGCTGCTGGGAGATGTGGGGCAAAAAATAGGTGGCTACAGCATGGCTAATACCTTTATGGATGCCCTGGCTCACCATCGTCGGTCTCTGGGACAATCGGCCCTCAGCATCAACTGGGGGGATTGGGATGAAATTGGCATTCGTGCCCGTTTTGTTGAGCAAGGATATCAGATGTTGCCGGATAGTTGGGCCCTTAAACCCTCACAGGGCATCCAATCGATGGCTCAACTACTATCACAGCCCAGGGCCCAGATGGCCATACTTCCCGTACCTTGGCCAGAGTATTTTAAGCTTTTCCCCCAGGCGGCCACCAGAGCTTTCTTACAGCCGATTGCTGAGACCTTTGGACAACACTCAAAGAGTAAGACTCAGCGCCAATTTTTACGGAAGTTAGAAAACTTACCCGTTAATCAACGACTCGAAAAATTGATCGTCCATGTACAAACTCAGGTGGCTTCAATTATGGGAATCTCACCGCCAGAGTCCCTAGATTTGGAGCGTGGTCTATTTGAAATGGGTATGGATTCTCTCATGGCGCTGGAGCTAAAAAACACGTTAGAGTCCAATCTTGGCATCTTTATCCCGGCGGTTGCTGCGTTTGAACACCCTTCTGTTGAAGCATTGTCGACCTACTTAGCCAAAGAGATTCTAGAGTGGGAAATTCCAACTCAGGCCGAACCTAGTCCTGAGCCTGAAACGACCGAAGATGAGGACCCCTTAGCTAAGATTGCCCAGCTCTCTGACGACGAGATTGAGCGACTATTTGCTGAAAAAATTGCGAGGTGATGTTACCGTGAATGACTTTCTTAAACGTATTCAATCTCTCTCCCCTAAGCAATTAGCACTTTTAGCCTATGAGCTACAGTCGCAGCTAGAGGCCGTAGAACAATCTCGTACAGAGGCGATTGCTATTGTTGGTATTGGCTGTCGTTTCCCTGGTGGCGTAACCGATCCAGATGCCTACTGGAAACTATTGAGTAGTGGTAAAAGTCCGATTACGGAGGTTCCGCCAGAACGCTGGGATGTTGACAAATACTACGATCCAGACCCCAGTATCCCTGGAAAAACCTACACTCGTCACGGTGGTTTTCTCGAAAATGTTGATCGATTTGATCCAGATTTCTTTGGCATCAGCCCCCGTGAAGCAATCCATATGGATCCCCAACAGCGGCTGTTGCTAGAAGTGAGTTGGGAGGCCCTAGAACGCTCAGGCCATGCCCCCAAGAGTCTAATGGGCAGCCGTACCGGAGTGTATGTTGCAATTGGCACCAGTGACTATGTTGGTCTACAAACTCAAACCGGCGACTTGACAGGTATTGATGCCTATAGCGGCTCTGGCAACGGATTTGCCTTTGCATCTGGGCGAATTTCCTATGTTTTGGGGCTACAGGGTCCGAATGTGGCCCTAGACGCCACCTGTGCATCTTCTCTGATGGCCGTTCATATGGCATGTCAGGGGCTGAGAGCACGAGAGTGTAACCTAGCGCTGGTGGGCGGTGTTAATCTGCTGCTGTCGCCGGGGGTTAATATTTCCTATGCGAAGACCCGCATCCTTGCTGCAGACGGGCGTTGTAAAACATTTGATGCAGCCGCTGATGGCTACGTGCGTTCTGAAGGCTGTGCCGCCTTTGTGTTAAAACGCTTTAGCGATGCTGTTGCCGACCGAGATCCAATTTTGGCCCTGATTCGAGGGTCTGCGATGAACCATGGGGGGGCTAGTGGTGGACTTACCATTCCCAATGGCTCATCGCAGCAGGGCACCATTCGAGATGCCCTCGCCCAAGCAAAGGTGAAACCTCATCAGATTCAATATGTTGAAGCTCAGGGTACGGGCACCCCTCTCGGCGACACCATCGAAGTGAGAGCCTTAAGCCAGGTATTCAAAGAAAACCGGGCTGCTGCTGCCCCCCTCCTTTTGGGCGCGGTTAAAACCAATATTGGCCATACGGAAACTGCCTCTGGACTGGCGAGCTTGTTGAAAGTAACTATGGCTCTCCAGCATCGGGAACTTCCCCCCCATTTAAATTTTCAGACGCTCAATCCTGAGATTAACCTGGATCAAATTCCTGCCAAAATCCCCACCCAGTTAACACCATGGCCCAATGGTTCAGGCCCTCGGTTAGCTGGAATTAATTCCTTTGGGACAAGTGGTAACAATGCCCACGCAGTCATCGAAGAAGCACCGGTACGCCCAAAAAACCAACCGGCTCAAAATCTGCCTATATCTCTTCTGCCTTTATCTGCTAAAACACCAACAGCCCTGAGCGCGCTAGTTCAGAGATATGCTCAGTTTTTACAGGAGCACCCCACGGTGGATATCGCAGACCTGTGCTTTACGGCAGGGGTAGGGCGGTCCCATTTTTTACATCGATGTCTGTTTGCTGCCCCATCAATTCCCCAGCTACAGCAGGCTCTCAGCAACTATCTGCAAGCTGATGGCGATGTGGAAAAAGACGATACGGACACCGCTCTTGCTAGCCTGATTGGTTTCTTTCCTGCGGCGATGGAGCATGGGGATACTTGGGGCCAACAGTTAATGCAAACTCAGCCTAGATTCAGGACGGCGGTCGATCATTGTAATCAAATTCTGACAGAAGAATTACAGGTTGATCCCATCGATTTCTCCGCTCCAGACAGTGCGGATGCCGCACTGCTAAATGTTGTGGTGCAGTATGCCCTCACAGAACTCTGGCAGTCTTGGGGCATCAATCCTTCGGGATGGATGGGCACTGGTCAAGGGCGACTAATGGCAGCCTGTCAGGCTGGTTATTACAGCCTGACACAGCTGCTGAAATGGATGGTCAAAGCCCTACCTATCACATCACTGCAGACTCCCACGGGGGGGCTCTATGATGAATCGACACATCAGTCCATCACTCCAGCCGCTGTTTTGGAATGGCTACAGTCAAAACAAAACAATGCATTGGCGGTCCCCCCCCAGGGGCCAGAGAGAATTCTAGTTATGGGTACATCCAGCTGGGAACCTTGCCATTACCGGATACCAGCTGTAGATCCAGCGGATCCGGCGACAATTTTGACTAGTCTAGGTGAACTTTACCAGCAAGGATATGCCATTGATTGGAGCGGCTTTTATCACGAGACAACCCATCAGCGCATTCCCCTGCCCACCTATCCATTCCAGCGGCAGCGCTATTGGAACGATCTGGCAGAACAGGCCGTAGGGCAGTCAATCACAGAAACCTCCCCCGCTAAACCCGATAGCGATCTAAGTCTGGCGGGACTGATTGCCCTGCATCCCGAACAGCAGCAGGCACGCCTAGAACAGGACTTAATTGCCCGATTTGTCCAAGCGATTGGTGTTGCGGGTGACTCCGATGCTGAGCCGATCACGGCCACAACCCCCATTAGCACCTTGGCCTTGGACTCTATCATGGCCATCGAACTCAAATTTGATCTGGAAAAATGTCTGGAGCGTTCGATACCTCTAGCCCAGTTTTTAACTAGCCACACAATTGCTGATCTGGCAAGCCAAATTCTGTCTAATCTAACTAGTTCAGAAGTGCCAGCGACAACGTTACCTGAGCTTAAACTAATTCCTGCCGATCTCCACCAGCCTTTTCCCCTGAATGATATTCAAACGGCCTACTGGATTGGGCGAGGCAAGACATTTGAGATGGGTAATGTTGCTGCCCATATTTATTCAGAAGTTGAAGGGCAGGGATTGGATTGCGATCGCTTGCAACAGGCATTTAATCGGGTTATTGAACGTCATCCAGCCCTGCGTACTGTTCTGTTTCCAAATGGTCAGCAGCAGGTTTTGGATAATTTGCCACCCTATAAAATCCAACCGTTAGACTGGAGCGCACTTTCCTCTATACAACAGGAAAAACAGCTAAGCGTCCTGCGGGATCGACTCTCTCATCAAATGCTAGATCCCTATACGTGGCCACTCTTTGAATGCTGTCTGGTGCGTCTGGATGAGCACAGGGTGCGCATATTTCTCAGCATTGATAGCCTGCTGGTGGATGGCACTAGCCTGGGTATTATTGATCGAGAATGGGGACTGTTTTATAAAGACTTAGACGCTAAGTTACCGCCTCTAGATCTGTCTTTTCGAGATTATGTGCTCGCCATCAAAGCTTTTGAAGAAACGGCGGGATACGCTAGGGCCAAAGCCTATTGGCAAGAGCGAATTCCCCAGATACCCCCGGCTCCCAATCTGCCGTTAGCCATGGCTCCAGACCAGCTGGGCCAGCCACGCTTTGGTCGTCGAACTGCACGATTAGACAGTGAGCGGTGGCAGCAGTTGAAACAGCAGGCTACTCAAATGGGGTTGACTCCTTCTGCTTTGTTGTTAGCCGCATATGCTGAGGTTTTATCTACCTGGAGTAAGTCAAAAGCCTTCAGTATCAATTTGACCACCTTCAATCGGCTCCCCATTCACCCTCAGGTTCAGACTATTATCGGAGACTTTACCTCTCTCACCTTGTTGGCTATTGACCACACTCGGCCCGATGCCTTTAAGCTTCGGGCAAGGCATCTACAGCAGCAGCTTTGGCAAGATCTAGAACACAGCATTTTTAGCGGTGTTGCCGTCATGCGGGAGATGATGATCCACACCAAAGAACATGTGACTATGCCGGTGATCTTTACTAGTTTGTTGGCTAATCCTCAGCTTCAGGAGCGCGCTGCTGCAGATACAAACTGGTTAGGCAAGCTAGTTTACGCCGTTAGCCAAACTCCACAGGTCTGGCTTGACAATCAGGTCTATGAGGAAAATGGTGAGCTTATTTATAACTGGGATACGGTAGAAGATTTGTTCCCAGAGGGGATGGTCGATGCAATGTTTGCTACCTATGGTCAGCTGTTAACAGACCTTGCCAGTGATGCTGATGTTTGGCAACGGTCTCATCCGCTTTATTTGCCTCAGACTCAACAAACATTGCAGCAGCAGCTCAACCAAACCCAGACCGTTTTTCCTACCCTACTTTTACAGGAAGGGCTTTTTCAACAAGCTCAGCGCCAACCCCAGCATCCAGCCGTGGTTACACCGGAGCTCACCTTAACCTATGGAGAGCTGGCTCAGCGGGCACAGCAGGTGGCTCACTGGCTGTTGCGGTTAGGGGTTGGGCCCAAGCAATTAGTTGCTGTTTTTATGGAGAAAGGCTGGGAACAGGTCGTGGCAGTTTACGGTATTCTGGCGGCTGGTGCAGCGTATGTTCCCATCGATCCGTCGCTGCCGCCAGAGCGCCGCACCTATCTGTTAGAGCAGAGTCAGGTGAAGTGGGTGCTTACTCAAAGCCATTTGCAATCAACGATGGTATGGCCTCAAGAGCATATTATTGCTGTGGGTGCAAACGATCTGAGCGATGAGGATGACACCCCATGCGCATCCCAGCAACAGCCTACGGATCTTGCCTATGTGATTTATACCTCTGGCTCAACAGGATTGCCTAAGGGGGTGATGATCGATCACCAAGGAGCCATGAATACGATTCAGGATATTAACCAGCGCTTTGCTGTGGGCCCTCAAGATCGTGTCTTTGCGCTCTCTTCTCTAAGCTTCGATTTGTCAGTTTACGACATCTTTGGCACCTTGAGCGCTGGTGGCACTATCGTTATGCCACCGGCCAGTGCCGCCAAAGATCCGGCGGTTTGGTCTCAGGTATTAGAGCGTGAGCAGGTAACCCTATGGAACTCTGTACCGGCATTGATGCAAATGCTGGTGACCTATGCGGCCCATCGTCCCAACATAGTGCCCACGTCATTACGCTTGGCATTGTTAAGTGGTGACTGGTTGCCCCTGAGTTTGCCTGACCAAATCCGAGACCTATTGCCAGACATCCAGGTGGTGAGTTTGGGCGGAGCCACAGAAGCCTCTATTTGGTCTATCTTTTATCCGATTAAAGAGATTGACCCCACCTGGACGAGTATTCCCTACGGCAGTCCTCTGGCTAATCAACAATTTTATGTCCTAGATGAACATCTAGAAAACTGTCCAATCTGGGTGCCCGGACAGCTCTACATTGGTGGTATCGGCTTGGCCAAAGGGTATTGGAGCGATGCTGCTAAAACTGAGGCTAGCTTTATCACCCATCCGCGCACAGGCAAGGCGCTATATCGTACAGGCGACTTGGGGCGCTATCGTGCCGATGGCGAGATTGAGTTTTTAGGCCGTGAGGATACCCAAGTTAAAGTGGGAGGCTATCGCATTGAGCTGGGTGAAGTTGAGGCGGCGCTTGATCAGCATCCCCAGATAGCTCAATCTGTGGTATTGACAACCGGAGCGACCACTCAGGGACAGCAGCTTGTTGCCAATATTTGTTTAGAAGCTGATGCCACGGCCGCTCCTGTAGATTTGGATATACCGGCTATTTCAGCGATATGCTACGAACCTGTTGAACAGGCTGAGCGTTGGCAAGCCGCCCTGTCAGTTGCGATCGCTCAAGCCACTCAGGTCTCTGAAAACGCTGACTGGCAAAGTTTTATGAGATTTTGGCAGTACATGCAAGAGCTGTATCAGATTGCTGTTGGTAGGGCGCTACATCAGTTAGGGCTGTTTGCCGAGCCCGGCGTTCACTACTCCTTGGAAGATCTACAGCAGCAAAGCCAAATTCATCCCCGCTATCGTCACTGGCTAAAACGAGCGCTCGATCATTTAGTGCAGCAGAACTATTTGCAGATGCAAGGGGCTGAATACTTGCAGCGTTTACCGCTGCCTGAGAGTATCCCCTCGGAGCTGATCCAAAATCTAATTACAGAAGCCAACCAAACTGTTGAGTTAAGCGGTGCTTCAACGACAAACCTCTTAGTTAAGACTGTGGACGGTCTGGCGGATATTCTCACAGAAAATCAGCACTCGGCTGAATTTTATGCGGATGAAGCGGTGCCTGAGGTTTATGCAAAACAGTTTCACACCAGTAACCTGGTGATACAGCAGGCGATTACTGCATTAATAGAAGCCTGGCAGCCTGAAGGGACCCTACGCATTTTGGAAGTTGGTGCCGGTATTGGCTCAACAACTAAATATATACTGCCGCTGTTGCCAGCAGAGCGCACTCAGTATGTCTTTACAGATATTTCTCATTATTTTATGCAGCTGGCCCAGCAAAACTTTGCCGACTATCCTTTCTTGGAGACCAAGTTATTCAATCTAGAACAGTCTCCTCAAATTCAAAATTTCGAGCTGCATAGCTTTGATTTGGTCATTGCGTCTAGTGTTTTACATACTACTCGTAACATTGATGAAACCCTGATGCACATTGTCTCGTTATTAAAACCAGGAGGCATTCTGCTGCTCTTAGAGGAGACCCAGTTTCATGCTCCCTTTGACCTGTCTATGGGACTTCAGCAGGGCTTTGATCGGTTTGAAGATAACGCTCTCCGCCAAGACCATCCGCTGCTTTCTCAAGCGCAGTGGCAACAGGCCCTTTTGGCGGCAGGTTTTACCGACTGCCAGGTTCTATCCCAGTCGGATACCATTGCCCAGTGGATAGGATTTGATGTTTTTCTGGCGCGGGGTCCCGTTACCGTACGGTCCTTCCAGTCGGACGCGATCAAGCATTATTTAGAACAAAAGCTACCAGCGTACATGGTGCCCCAGAGCTATTTGTCCCTGAATAACATTCCCCTAACCGCTAATGGTAAGGTTGATCGCCGCACTCTACAGTCGCTTTGGCCCACCACCTCAATCGTTAAGACCGACTATATTGCTCCCCAAAATGCAATTCAAGAAAAGGTGGTGGACATGTGGCAGGAGCTGCTGGCTCGCGATCGCATCGGCATTAAAGATAACTTTTTTGAACTGGGTGGCGATTCCCTGGTAGCTACCCAGGTTATGGCGCGGGTCCAGGAAAGCTTTCAGGTAGAGGTGTCACTACGTCATCTGTTTGAACAGCCCACCATAGAAAACTTGGCTGATGAAATTATTAAAACGCTAGCGGCACAGATCGATCCAGACCTGATTAGCAGTCTAGAAGCTGAGGTGGAGACAGAGACTGTTGATGAGCAAAATGCGGTAGGAGATATGGTTTGATGGATAACTTAGCGGAGCGCATCTCTCAACTTTCCCCCGAGCAACTGGCTAAGCTAACTCAAAAGCTGCAGCAAAAGCAGCCACAGACGACTGCGATTCCAGTTCTGCCCAGGGACACCGACAGGTTTCCTCTATCATTTGCCCAGCAGCGGCTGTGGTTTTTGCATCAGCTACAGCCAGAGAGTCCCTTTTACAATGTGCCAGCGGCTATTCGCATAACGGGACCGTTAAATGTGTCGATTTTGGAGCGTAGCTTAACGGCCATGCTCGATCGCCATGAACCTCTGCGCACGATTTTTGGAGTCGATTCTGGTCAGACACCTGTGCAAGTGATTCAACCAGCATCTCACTGGTCGCTTGAGGTCATAGACCTGCAAAACGTGTCTTCTGAACAGCAGCAACAGCAGGTTGAGCAGTTAAAAACTGCCACTGCAGAGACTCCCTTTGATCTGGCTAAAGGACCGCTGCTCAGAACCCAACTGATAAGATTGGCACCTGATAGGTATAGTCTCTATATCTGTTTTCACCATGTTATTACAGACGGTTGGGCGCTACAGCTTTTCGTGCAGGAACTTAGCGTTCTCTATCAAGCCTTTCAGCGCGACCTGCCTTCTCCTTTGAAGCCTCTTACGGTTCAGTATGTAGATTATGCGGCCTGGCAGCGTCAGTACTTAAAAAAAGAGACTAGCAGTAGTCATGTGAACTATTGGTTGGAGCAGCTAGAAGGAGTACCGACGGTGCTGGAATTGCCGACGGATTATGCTCGTCCACCGATTCAGAGTTTGCAGGGAGCCAGATATCCCATCAAACTGGAAGCATCGCTTACCCAAGCTCTCAATCGGTTCAGCCAGGCTGAAGGAACAACCCTGTTTATGACTGTTCTGGCAGCTTTTAATGTGCTGCTTTATCGCTACACCAGTCAAACAGATCTGTTAGTGGGAACTCCCGTTGCGAATCGCAATCAGGTCGCGACCGAGAAGTTGATGGGGGTGTTGGTAAATATGCTGGCGCTTCGAACTCAGCTACAGGGGAAAGACTCTTTCCATCAGTTACTACAGCAGATAAAAACAACGGTAGTAGATGCAAATGCTCATCAAAATTTGCCTTTTGAGCAATTGATAGATGCTATGCAGCCGCAGCGTTCTCCCAGCTACGCGCCCTTAATCCAAGTTGTTTTAACGGTCCAGGCGGCTCCCATGGAGCGGCTCATCTGTGGTGATTTAGTCCTAGAGCCAGAAGCTTTAGATACTGGGACCAGCCAGTTTGACCTAACATTACAACTATTTGAAACCAAAGAGGGCCTGCAAGGTTCATTTGAGTACAACACCGATCTATTTAAGGCGGCGACAATTCATCGTATGGCTAGCCACCTACAGATGATTCTAGAAACCATTGTCTTGAAGCCCCACAGTACTATTGCTGACATCCCACTATTGACGGTTGATGAGCGTGAAACCATCTTGCAGCAGTGGAATCAAACGCAGGTTGATTTTCCTCAAGTAGCGCTCCATACGCTGTTTGAGCAACAGGTTGAGCAAAGTCCCCACTCAGCTGCAGTAGTATTTGAACAGAAAAGATTAAGCTACGCTGAATTGAATACTCGGGCTAATCAGCTAGCCCATCATTTACAAGCTGCTGGTGTTGGTCCTGAAACGCTGGTCGGTATCTATTTAGAGCGCTCCATTGATTTAGTTGTAGGACTGTTGGCTATTCTCAAAGCCGGAGGAGCCTATGTGCCGTTGGATCCTAGCTATCCTCAAGCACGTCTTGAGTACATGGTTGAAGATGCAAATATATCGCTTCTGCTGACTCAATCCAAGCTGGCAACAACGCTATCAGCGTCTCAGGTCCAGGTGATTTCCATCGATACGGACGAGACTGACATTGCTAACTC
Organism: Cyanobacteria bacterium P01_H01_bin.21; assembly: GCA_038748405.1. Classification (GTDB taxonomy): domain Bacteria; phylum Cyanobacteriota; class Cyanobacteriia; order Phormidesmidales; family Phormidesmidaceae; genus Leptothoe. The sequence continues at coordinate 15,265 of JBCDIX010000046.1, forward strand.
ATCGTCAGCAAATCCTTTAATATCGGTTCTGCCGGAAAACCTAGCCTATGTTATTTACACGTCCGGTTCTACGGGACAGCCCAAGGGTGTGGCCATTCCTCACCGGGGTTTGGTTAATTACCTTAGCTGGTGTATCGAGGCATACGATGTGGCAGCAGGCAGCGGTACGCTGGTGCATTCGTCCATTGGCTTTGATGCAACGATTACCGGTTTATTTGCCCCATTGTTGGTGGGTAATCCGCTTGTTTTGGTATCATCCGAGCAAGAATTAGAGGGGCTGAGTCAGTCTCTGGAGACCTATCAAAACCTTAGCTTAGTCAAACTAACACCAGCACATTTAGAGCTGCTGAGCCAAACGCTGTCTCCGGCGACCCTCGCTGGTCAGTCCCGTGCTTTAGTGATTGGAGGAGAGGCGCTGCATGGACATCACATCGACTTTTGGCGAACCCATGCCCCGGCCACCCGCTTAATCAATGAATATGGCCCTACGGAGACTGTTGTCGGCTGTTGTGTCCATGAAGTCACTGCGGATGAAGAGATGACGGGGCCGGTTCCCATTGGCCGTCCCATTGCCAACACTCAGCTCTATGTATTGGATGGGCAGCAGCGGCCGGTGGCTGTTGGTATAGTAGGAGAGCTATATATTGGTGGCGCTGGGGTCGCTCGCGGCTACCTCAATCGTCCGGAGCTGACAGCGGCTAAGTTTATTGCCAACCCCTTTGGCAAAGGTCGGCTGTATCGAACCGGAGATTTAGCCCGCTATCGCGATAACAGTTGTTTGGAGTATTGGGGCCGCATTGACACTCAGGTCAAAATTCGAGGGTTCCGCATTGAGCTAGGTGAGATTGAGACTGTTCTTAACCGTCAGGAACAGGTTCAGCAGTGTGTAGTAGCTGCGCGAGAAGATATTCCAGGGCATCCGCGATTAGTTGCTTATGTGGTGGGGACCGACTCTCTAGATTTAGATCAGCTACAGGCTTACCTGCGCGCCCAGCTGCCAGACCATATGGTGCCTAAAGTCGTTATGCCCCTGGCAGAACTCCCTTTAACGCCCAACGGTAAAGTTAATCGTAGTAGTTTACCGGCCCCAGATCCCAGTCTCAACAGTCGAGTCGAGTATGTTCAGCCTAGAAATGATTTAGAACAAACGCTGCTGTCAATTTGGCAGTCGCTTCTACAGGTCGATCAGGTGGGTATTCATCATAATTTCTTTGAGCTTGGGGGAAACTCATTATTGCTAGTACGGGCCCATGCGGCCATTCAGGAGAAATTAGGGCTGACTCTATCGGTGGTGGAATTATTTGCCCATCCAACAATTAAAGATTTAAGTGATTATTTAGCAAGCGGTCAAGGACAACAGGTTAAACCCATCGAACGCGATCGCGATCATCGTCGCGATCGCTTAGCTATGAAGCAACGCCGTCTGGCTCGACAGCGGCATCGGTCTCGTTAAACCATCAGGGCAATTGCCCTGACTGACATCTTACAGGCATACATTTTGGTAAAGGCTATGGATTCGCAGGCACAAAACCAGGTAACTTATTTGGAAGATCGTAATGGTGACGATTTCCGAGAAGTGGATACTAGCTCTGATATTGCCATTGTTGCTATGTCGGGCCGGTTTCCGGGAGCCGAGTCCGTAGACCAGCTCTGGCAAAATCTTAAGGCTGGATTAGAGTCTATCACCGTTTTTTCAGATGAAGAGCTACTAGCAGCTGGGGTCGCGCCCAGTTTGTTGAAAAATCCTAACTATGTAAAAGCAAACCCAGTCTTAAAGGACATCGATTGCTTTGATGCTCGCTTCTTTGATATTAATCCTCGGGAAGCAGAAATCTTAGATCCTCAACAGCGACTGTTTTTAGAATGCGCTTGGGAAGCGGTTGAGCAGGCAGGCTATGATCCGCAGCGCTATCCTGGGCTGATTGGTGTCTATGCCGGCATTGGCGTTAATGGCTATTTGCTCAATAACCTCATTCAGCGCCCGGATCTGTTGGAATCTTTGGGAATTTATCGCCTGGTACTGGCCAGTGGCAAAGACTTTTTATCGAGTCGTGTAGCCTATAAGCTTAATTTAAAGGGCGCTGCCGTCAGCCTGCAAACAGCTTGCTCAACGTCTCTGGTGGCCGTACACTTGGCCTGCCAGAGCCTGCTTAATGGTGAGGTTGACATGGTCCTAACAGGGGGAGTTTCGATTCGTATTCCCCATGTCAGCGGATACCTGTACCAAGAGGGGATGATTTTATCTCCCGACGGTCACTGCCGGGCATTTGATGCAGATGCCCAGGGGACTTTGGGCAGTAGTGGTGTAGCTGTTGTTGTGCTCAAGCGTTTGGAAGATGCGATCGCAGACGGCGATCATTGCTATGCTGTGATCAAAGGATCGGCTATTAACAATGACGGGTCTCTCAAGGTAGGTTATACGGCCCCCGGTGTTGAAGGGCAGGCCGCTGTTATATCCGAGGCCTTGGCAATCGCCAATGTGGAAGCCGAGAGCATTCAGTATATTGAGGCCCATGGCACAGGCACAGAGCTGGGCGATCCCATTGAAATGGCCGCCCTTAATCGAGTCTTTCGTCAACAGACCGACAAACAACAGTTTTGTGCGATTGGCTCGCTCAAGACCAACCTAGGTCACATGGATGCCACAGCCGGGATTGCCGGACTCATCAAAACCTCGCTTGCGCTCAAACATCAGTCATTACCCCCCAGCCTAAACTTTGAGTCACCGAATCCCAACATTGATTTTGATAACAGTCCCTTCTACGTAAACACCCAGCTTCAGAGCTGGCCGCGTAACGGACATCCTCGACGGGCTGGTGTGAGCTCTTTTGGCATTGGGGGAACTAACGCCCATGTGATTGTCGAAGAAGCACCCGAACGGGAGGCTTCTGGCCCTGCTCGGCCCTGGCAGTTAATCCTTTTGTCCGCCAAGACAATGTCGGCATTGGACAGGGCGACGATGCGGTTAGTTGAGCATTTGAAACAATCCCCTGAGCTGCCTCTGGCCGATGTAGCCTATACGCTAAGCTGTGGCCGCCAGGCCTTTGACCATCGACGCATGTTGGTCGCTCAGGACACTGCCCAGGTGATTGAGACATTGGGCGATTTAAACCCTAGCGAGGTATTCACCCACTCTGAGGTAACAGATACGGCTGAGGCTGTGTTTTTATTCCCTGGCCAGGGAGCGCAGCATATCCATATGGGGCGAGCGCTGTATGAAGAAGAGCCCCTTTTTCGAGCCACAGTGGATACCTGCGCTGAGATTTTCCAACCGCTATTAAATCAAGATCTTCGCCAGCTGCTTTATCCTCAGGGGGCTGATCAAGCGACTGCAGAAACTCAGCTCCGACAAACAGCCCTGGCTCAGCCTGCTCTGTTTGTGATTGAATATGCCCTGGCTCAGCTGTGGTTAGCTTGGGGCATAACCCCCAAAGCGATGCTCGGTCACAGCATCGGTGAATATGTCGCAGCCTGTCTGGCTGGAGTATTTACCCTGGAAGAAGGGCTGACCCTGGTGGCAAGACGGGGTCAAATGATGCAGCAACTGCCTTCGGGGTCTATGCTTTCCGTGGCTCTGGCACCAGACTCAACAGAGACAATCCTCTCAACCGATTCTCGCTTTACAGCTGAGCTTTCCGTTGCAGTGATCAATGAACCTAATCGCTGTGTTGTATCAGGTCCCGATGAGGCGATTTCTGCTCTGGAGCAACACCTATCTAACCAGACGATTGAAAGTCGTCGTCTACAGACCTCCCATGGGTTTCACTCTGCCATGATGGACCCTATTCTGGAACCATTTCGACAGCACTGTCAGCAGATTAAGTGGCAATCTCCTCAGATTCCCTATATCTCCAATCTTACTGGCACGTGGATTACTAATGAGCAGGCTGTTGATCCGAATTACTGGGTTCAACATCTGCGTCAGCCCGTCCGCTTTTCCGAGGGCATTCATCAGCTCTATGCAGAGCTGTCGGAAAAAGCAGTCCTATTGGAGGTTGGTCCGAGTCGAAACTTAAGTTCCCTGGCAAAACGTCACCCCGCCCGCACTCAGCAACAGGTCCTTGCATCCTTGCGTCATCCTCAGGAGCAGGCTTCAGAAGTTGCTACGGTTTTCTCGGCATTGGGGCAACTGTGGCTGGGAGGTGTTCCCATTGACTGGCCTGCAGTCTACAGCGAAGAGCGACGTTATCGGGTACCGTTGCCGACCTATCCCTTTGAACATCAGCGCTACTGGCTAGACGCAATGCCCACAGATGCGGTTCGCCATAATGCAAGCGAGATGCCAGAGCTAGCTGATTTAAAGGACTGGTTTTATCTTCCTGCTTGGAAACAGCGAGCTCTTCCACCGCCAGTGCTTGAGCAGTCCGCAGAGACTCTGTTGATTTTCCAGCCGTCAGCGCAGTGGGCAGAACCACTCCTGCAGCGTTTAACATCTTTGGGACATACGTTGATTCGAGTCGATATTGGTGAAACGTTTGCCCAGCTCACGCCATATCACTTCTCTATAAATCCTAGGCGGCGTGAAGATTATGGCCATCTGCTGCAAACGCTTCAACAGGCCGAACAACAGCCAAGCCAAGTGCTCCATCTGTGGACGTTAACGCCTGCGTCCCATGGCAACGATCTTGAGACCATAGAAACGTCCCAAATCTATGGGTTTTATAGTCTGCTGTTCTTGGTACAAGCCTGGGGTGAGCACTATATTTCACAGAGCTGTGAGCTGGTGGTAATCACTCAGCATCTTTACGAGGTCACTGGTGAAGAACCTTTGGAACCGCTCAATGCAACATTACTGGGTGCAGTTCAGACAATCCCTCAAGAAAATCCAAATCTTTCCTGTCGTTGTGTAGATATTGTTCTGCCGTCGGCAGAGTCCCCATTTTCTCAAAAGCTGACTGAGCAACTAGTAACAGAAATCCTGGTGAAGAATGCTGATTCAACCATAGCTTATCGTGGCCGCCAACGTTGGATTCAAGGGTTTGAAGCTTTTCCCTTAGGCTCGCAAATGTCTCCTGCCCCTGTTCTAAAAAACGGTAGCACTTATCTCATTACTGGTGGTTTGGGCGGTTTAGGGCTGAGCCTAGCCAAGCATCTGACACAGCGATGGGCCCCGAAACTGATTTTACTGAGTCGCTCACCCTTTCCACAGATGGCAGCTTGGGACGATTGGCTGGCAGACCATGAGCCTGATGATCCAGTGGCAGTCAAAATCAAAAACTTGCAGGACCTTGAACAGGCCGGGGCCAAAGTCTGCGTGATTACGGCTGATGTCTGTAAGTTAGATCAGTTAAAGCCAGCGATTGAGGAGGTCATAATCCAATTTGGCCCTATTCAGGGGCTGATCCATGCGGCTGGTGTGCCAGGGGGAGAGATTATGAGTCAGCGCACCGAGGCCGCCGCCGCTGCTGTCATGGCTCCTAAGGTTCAAGGTACCCTGAATTTAGAACAGGTCTTAGCAGATCAGCCGCTAGATTTTGTTGTTCTATGTTCTTCTTTAACTGCAGTTACCGGCGGCATTGGCCAGATTGATTACTGTGCCGCCAACGCCTTTTTAGATGCCTATGCTCGCTCTCGAGATCGCGCGGCTACACGCTATCTTTCCATCAACTGGGACAGCTTGCAGGAGGTGGGCATGGCGGCGACGGCCTTAGACCATCTGCGACAGCAGTTAGCAAACAAACCCACCAGTCAATGGCTATTGGACCGCATGCAGACAGAGCTAAGTCAGGGGATTTTGCCAGATGACAGCGGTGAGGTCTTGGCGCGCTTATTGAGCCAGCCCGAACCTCAGGTGATTGTTTCCACCCGCAATCTTGATGCCCGTTTGGCCGCCTGGGACCAGCAGCACCTTCAAGCGCAGTCAGGCATGTCCGCAGCGGCCACAGCAGCCATGGACAGACTGTCCCCCCAAGACCTGTCTGAAGACCAGGTGGAAGCTACGATTATCGAAATTTTCCAGACCCTGCTGGGGGTTGACTCAGTAGGAGTCAACGATAATTTCTTTGATTTAGGTGGTGATTCCTTGATTGGCACTCAGCTTATATTTCATGTCAAACAGACCTTTGACATTAATCTGCCTATTGTCACTCTTTTCAATACGCCAACAATTGCCCACCTAGCCGAGCTAATTAAGGCCCAGCTGCAGCTGCCCACAGCAGCCAGTGAGTTAGATACTTTAAGCGACCTCCTCGACCAGGTAGAAACCCTTTCCGACGACGAGATTTATGCATTAAGTAAAAATACTACGGACGAGACCGATCTAGTAAAGATGACGGGCGCAGATCTACAAAAAGAACAAGGAGAACTGTAATGGTTAAGAAGACTCAGCTAAAGCAAAAAGAAATCGCAGAAAGGCTTGCTAAACTACCTCCTCAAAGACGCACCGCCTTATTACAGCTGCTAAAAAAACAGGGCATCAATCCTCTACACCTGCCAATTTTACCTACAGAGCGTAATACTCATATTTTCCCGTTATCCTGGCCTCAGCAGCGCCTATGGTTTATCGACCAGTTTGAAGGCACCAGCGCCACCTATAATGCCCAGTTGCCTTTACGTATTAAAGGCCCTTTAAACATTACTGCACTTCAGAAGACTTTAAATGCAATAGTTAAACGGCATGAGATTTTACGCACCACATTTGAAACAGTGGAAGGTAGACCCATGCAGCATATACACGATCAGGGACACTGGCCTCTGCATGTAGAAGACTGGCAAAGTGCGGCTGGCGAGTCTGACGACATCTTAGAATCTAGGATTCAAGACTATGCCCGTCAACAGTCCGAAACCTCCTTTGAGGTAAGTGCATTACCACTAGTTCGAGCCAGTTTGATTCAGCTCCCGTCTCATCAGTCTGCTCTACTGCTTGATATTCATCACATTATTTGGGATGCCTGGTCTGTTGATGTTTTTGCTCAAGAATTTTCACAGCTCTACCCTGCTTACAGCCAAGATAAGCTTCCAACATTAGAACCGCTTTCAATTCAGTATGCTGATTTTGCTCTTTGGCAGCGGCAGTGGCTCCAGGGAGATATTATAGAGAGCCAGTTGAGCTACTGGAAACAGCAGCTTTCAAATGTTCCTGCTCTGTTAGAGTTGCCAACAAATCATCCTCGTCCTCCAATACAGCGATTTAAGGGTGCCACCCATAAGGTCGCTCTGCCACCGTCCTTGGTTGAGCACGTCAAAATTTTAGCCAAGCAACATCGGGTCACGATGTTTATGGCCCTGCTAACGGCCTTTAAGATTCTGCTCTATCGCTACAGCGGGCAACAAGATATTACAGTAGGGACACCCATTACAAATCGTCAGCGAGTTGAATTAAAGCCTTTAATTGGTTTCTTCTTAAATACCTTAGCGCTGCGCTCCCAGATTCAACCTACTGACTCTGTATCAGATTTGCTAGAGCAGGTTCGTCGCAACGCTCTAGATGCCTATGCCCATCAAGATTTACCCTTTGAAAAAGTAGTAGAAGAAATATCTCCTGAGCGCACGTTAGCGCATACTCCCCTGGTTCAGGTGATGTTTATCTTCCAGAATGTACCTGCAGATCCTCTAGAGTTTGATGATATTACTCTAACTCTTGTTAAAACGGAAACGGTCACTGCCAAGTTTGATCTGACCCTCTCGATGGAAGAGACTGAAAAAGGCTTGATAGGATACTGGGAATACAACAACGATTTGTTTGAGGCAGAGACCATATCGCGAATGGCGGCACATTTTGAAGTCCTGCTAGAGAGCATGGTTGCTGATGTCCAACAGCCAGTAGCGACTTTACCAATACTTTCTGCCAATGAGCGTCAAAAGCTTTTAGTAGATTGGAATAGCACTGCTGCAGACTACCCTCTGACGCAGTGCTTACACGAGCTGTTTGAACATCAGGTGGAGAAAACTCCCGAGGCAACTGCCGTTGCTTTTGAAGAAATCTGCCTTACTTATGCCGAGCTAAATCAGCGGGCTAATCAGCTAGCTCACTATCTTCAGGCCCTAGGAGTGAAACCTGAAGCTTTAGTTGGCATTTATATAGAGCGCTCCCTTGATCTAGTCGTAGGACTACTGGGCATTCTCAAAGCCGGAGGAGCCTACGTGCCGATGGATCCTAGCTATCCGCAAGCACGTCTTGAGTACATGGTTGAAGATGCAAACATATCGCTTCTGCTGACTCAATCCAAACTGGCAACAACGCTATCAGCCCCTCAGGTTCAAATGATTTCCATCGATACAGACTGGGCTGAAATTGCTAGTTTATCGTCAGAAAATCCTTCAATATCGGTACTGCCAGAAAACCTGGCCTATGTTATTTACACGTCTGGCTCCACAGGTCAGCCCAAGGGTGTTGCCATTCCTCACCGGGGTTTGGTTAATTACCTGAGCTGGTGTATCGAGGCATACGATGTGGTAGCAGGCAGCGGTACACTGGTGCATTCGTCCATTGGATTTGATGCTACTATCACCGGATTATTTGCACCACTGCTGGTGGGTAATCCGCTTGTTTTAGTGTCATCTGAGCAAGAAATAGACGGGCTGAGTCAGGCCCTAGAGGGCCATCAAAACCTGAGCTTAGTCAAGCTGACGCCAGCCCATTTAGAGCTGCTGAGTCATACGCTGTCTCCAGCGACCCTTGCCGGTCAATCCCGTGCTTTAGTGATTGGAGGAGAGGCGCTGCATGGACATCACATCGACTTTTGGCGAACCCATGCCCCGGCCACCCGCTTAATCAACGAATATGGCCCTACGGAAACTGTTGTCGGTTGCTGTGTTTATGAAGTCACTGCGGATGAAGAGATGACGGGGCCGGTTCCCATTGGCCGTCCCATTGCCAACACTCAGCTCTATGTATTGGATACCCAGCAGCAGCCAGCGGCCGTTGGGATAGTAGGAGAGCTATACATTGGCGGCGCTGGGGTCGCTCGCGGCTATCTCAATCGCCCGGAGCTGACGGCGGCCAGGTTTATTGCCAATCCCTTTGGTAAAGGCCGACTGTATCGAACCGGAGATTTAGCCCGCTATCGCGACGATGGCTGTTTAGAGTATTGCGGCCGCATCGACACTCAGGTCAAAATTCGAGGGTTCCGCATTGAGCCAGGTGAGATTGAGGCTGTTTTGAACGGTCATCCACAAATAGATCAAAGCACTGTGATGATGATTAAAGATAGTCCTGATAATACCTTTTTGGTAGCCTATGCAATTCCCCAGATCAATTTGCTATCAGACGGTGCAGACACCGAAACAGACAAATGGCAAACAGAACAGGTTGATACCTGGCTGGGTATGTGGCAAAGCATGTACAGTGAGACAGCTGTGGATGCTGACCCAACCTTTAACCTGGCGGGTTGGAATAGTAGCTACACCGGACACCCTATTCCTGATTGGGAAATGAAGGAGTGGGTCAATAATACGGTGACCAGAATTTTGGCATGCCAACCTCAAAAACTGCTAGAAATTGGCTGTGGAACCGGGCTGTTATTGTCGCGGGTTGCCCCTCACTGCAGGACCTATTGGGCTACTGACTATTCTTCCAGTGTGTTGAAGCAGGTAGATCATCTGGTGAAAGCACGCTCGGATTTAAGTAATGTCACACTGACGCTGTGTCGAGCTAATGACTTCGATAAGATCCCAACGGCTTCCTTTGATACGGTAGTTTTAAATTCAGTCGTGCAATATTTTCCCAGTCTTAATTACCTACTAGTGGTGATTGAAGGGGCACTATCAGCACTAGGAGAGCGTGGGAATCTGTTCATCGGTGATGTCCGCAGCCTGCCATTATTAGAAAGCTATCATGCAGCGGTTCAGTTCGCTAGAATGCCTGAGACAGCTTCCATTAAGCAATGGCAGCAGCAGGTTCAGCAAAGCATAGCGATAGAAGAAGAGTTAGTGATTGATCCGCATTTTTTCCTAAGCCTGCAGAAGCGCTATCCAACTATTTCGGGGGTAGATATTCAGCTTAAACGGGGTCAGGCGCAGAATGAACTCACTCAGTTTCGCTACGACGTTATTCTTCGGGTAGGTCAGACGAATGATACGGTCTCAGTCCCCTGGCACCATTGGCCATCGAAAGGATGGACGGTTGCAAAACTGCGGCAATATCTACTTACTGAACAACCGATTAGCTGCGGACTGCGAGAAGTTCCCAATAAACGACTACAGTCTGCTGGTCTGCTGCAAGAGTGGTTACGTTATCCCCCCAAGGAACAGACGATATCAGCTTTAGACCAAGAAGTAAAATTAAGATTACAAGAGTCTGCTGGAGTAGATCTTGAGTATCTGTGGGCTATAGCTGCAGAGAGCGGCTATACTCTCTATTCGAGCTGGCATCAGGGATACGCTAATGGTGCCTACGATGTTGCCTTTGTCCAGACTCAAAGCCAGATATCGGCCCCTATCCAGTTTGGTGGAGCGAATCAATCGGTCTTAAAATCTCGGCGCACATTCAGCAATAACCCTATGCGTGGCAAGCTGACACAATATTTAGTGCCAAAGTTACGACAATGCCTGCAGGAACGATTGCCAGAGTACATGGTGCCACCATTCTTTGTGTTGTTAGATAAGTTTCCGCTAACGCCTAATGGCAAGATAGATCGAAAAGCATTGCCCACACCGATCCGTAATCATCGCCGGAGTGAAGATTTTACTGCTCCTCAGACAGAACAAGAGATATTGCTGGCAGAGTTATTCTCCAATTTACTGGGGCTGCCGATAGAACAAGTTGGGATACACGATAACTTTTTCGAGCTGGGCGGACATTCTCTATTAGCCGCTCAGCTAGTGGCTCGTCTGCGTCAGTCATTAGGGATAGAACTATCATTGCGCCAGCTGTTTGAAGGGCCTACGATTGCAGAAATGAGTTCAGTATTAATCAATAGCGCTGACCAGAGCTCAAACGTTCCTGCCATTACTCGATTTGACCGCAATGAATCTTCTATTCCTCTTTCCTATGCCCAAGAGAGACTGTGGTTTTTAGCTCAATTAGAGGGACCTTCATCCGCCTACAACATGTCGGGTGCAGTTCAGATTGAAGGTAAGTTTGATGTCTCAATCCTGCAGTGGTCTATTGGACAGTTAATCAGTCGTCATGAAGTTTTGCGCACAACCTTTCCTGTAGTTGATGGGACTGCTGTGCAACATATTGCACCAAATCTGTCGATTCCATTAAATATAAGTAAGATCTCTGAACTAGATGCCTCTATAACAGATTTCTTAGCTCAAGAAGCTATGGAGCCCTTTGATTTAGAGGCGGGACCTCTACTTCGGATTACGTTGTTGTATGGACAAGAGAATACGGCTATTCTCGCTGTAACCATGCATCACATCATCAGTGACGGATGGTCGATTAGTCTGTTTATTAAAGAACTGATTGAGCTTTATGAAAGCTATCACCCAGAGCAACCTGTGGAATTGCCTCCTTTACTTGTGCAGTATGCTGACTATAGTCTTTGGCAGCGACAGTGGCTGCAGGGAGATATATTACAGCAGCAGCTAGCATACTGGCAGCAGCAGCTAGCCGGAGCACCGGCATTACTGGAGCTGCCCACTGACCGACCCCGCCCAGCAGTGCAGCGATTTGTCGGAGACACCTTCCACATGCAGCTGCCATTAGAGTTAAATCAGCGAATCAGTGCTTTTAGCAAGCGGCAGAAAGTAACGCCTTTTATGACGCTGCTAGCGGCTTATCAGTTGTTGCTACATCGCTACAGTGGTCAGAGCGATGTAGCGGTGGGCACTCCGATCGCTAACCGACAGCGGCCAGAGCTAGAACAGCTGATTGGCTGCTTTGTTAATACCCTAGTGTTGCGTATACAGATTGCTCAAGCAGTAACTGTCAGTGATTTCTTGCAGCAGGTTCGAGCAATGTGTTTGGATGCCTACAGTCATCAGGATGTGCCCTTTGAACAAGTTGTTGATGCGTTACAGCCGTCGCGAACTCTGGCTCATACTCCACTGTTCCAAGTAACATTTGTGTTACAAAATATGCCAGTGGCTTCGCTGTCAATGGATGAGGCGACCTTAAAGCCAGTTAATTCTGCTCAACAAACTGCTCAGTTTGACCTGACACTGTTGCTACAAGAGAGTGAAGCAGGATTAGAAGCATACTGGAACTATAACAGTGACTTATTTGATGCCCAAACTATTGAACGTATGGCAGGGCAATATAAGCGGTTACTTTCAGCCTTTATTGAAGATGAGGCTCAGCTAATAGACCATCTACCGCTGCTGAGTACAGATGAGCGGCAAATGCTATTGCAAACTTGGAACCAGACAGCAGCAGACTATTCATTAGAATTATGTATACATGAGCAGTTTGAACGCCAAGTAGAACGTACCCCTACGGCAACTGCCGTTAGTCTTGAATCAGAAACCCTTACCTACAGAGAACTAAATACTCGAGCTAATCAGCTGGCTCAGCATTTACAAACACTAGGCGTTAAAGCCGGGGCGCTAGTGGGTATTTGCCTAGAGCGCTCGCTGGATATGGTGATAGGCTTGCTAGGTATTCTTAAAGCTGGTGGTGCCTATGTACCGCTTGAGCCCAGCTATCCGTCGGCGCGTCTGCAGCTTATGGTAGAGGACGCCCAGGTTTCAATAATTCTCACTAAGACCCATTTGCTAGATATTTTTCCGGAATCCAATGCCCAGTTAGTCTGTTTAGATAAGGATTGGCCTACTATTGCCAAAGCACCGGTCGAGAATCCCTCTCTGGATATAATGGCTGATGATTTAGCCTATGTGATTTTCACTTCTGGCTCAACAGGCCATCCTAAAGGAGTAATGGTGCCTCACCGAGCAATTAGCAATCACATGCAATGGATACAACACACGTTTCCACTAGATGAGGCAGACAAGTTTCTCCAAAGGACAAATTTTAGTTTTGATGCATCCGTCTGGGAATTTTATGCTCCATTGTTGGCGGGGGCTCAATTGGTATTAGCGCCACCCGACAGGCATCAAGATGGAGAAGATTTAATCAAGGTGATTCTAGAGCAGAAAATTACCAATTTACAGCTTGTTCCTGCTCTATTAAGAATACTACTGAGCCAGGAGAACTTTAGCCAATGTCAATCGCTTAAGCGAGTTTTCTGCGGTGGAGAAGCTTTACCTGCTGACCTACAGCAAGAATTTTATAGTCAGCTTGAAGCCCCTTTATTTAATCTGTATGGACCGACAGAAGCTTGCATTAATTCCACTTATTGGAGTTGCCAAGCTGATGAAGGTTCAACAACTATTCCAATTGGACAGCCTATTGCCAACGTGCAAGCCTACGTATTGGACTCGAAGCTAAGGTTAACTCCAATTGGAGTTCCGGGAGAGTTATATCTAGGTGGAGCCGGTATTGCTCGGGGATATCTGAACCGGCCAGAGCTGACCGCAGAAAAATTTATTCCCAATCCCTTTGGATCAGGACTTCTTTACAAAACTGGAGATCTAGTTCGCTATCGGTCTAGTGGTGCTATTGAGCACCTTGGCCGTATTGATCATCAGGTAAAACTTCGTGGTTTCCGCATTGAGCTGGGTGAAATCGAAACAGTTCTAAATAGCTATCCGCAGGTTAAACAATGCGTAGTCATCTTAAGACAGGATATGGCTGACCATCAGCGCATAGTTGCCTATGGAGTTGGTGAAGATTTAAGCATAGCTACTTTGAAAGACTATTTGAAACAGCGTCTGCCTGACTATATGGTGCCTAGCACAGTTGTGCTATTGGACGCTTTACCTCTTACGCCCAACGGCAAAGTCGATCGTAACGCTTTACCAGCTCCTAGTGGAGAACCCGATCGCAGCCGCTGTGAATTCGTAGCACCGGAGACTGAGCTGGAAAAAACGTTAGCAGAAATTTGGCAGAGTATTTTGGGGCTAGAGCACATCGGTATTCACGATAATTTCTTTGAACTAGGCGGCGATTCTATTCTCAGTATTCAAATCATTGCCCAGGCACGGAAAGCAGGTCTTGCCTTCAATCCTAAACAGCTATTTCAAAATCAGACGATTGCGGAACTCGCTATCAATATAGAGCAGAATACGGCTACTACGATTTTGGCCCAACAGGGGGTCGTTACAGGAGTAGTGCCCCTCTCTCCTATTCAGAAATGGTTCTTAGATCAAAGCTGGTCAAACCCGCATCATTTTAATCAGGCACTGCTGTTACAGGTACCTGCCGATCTGAAGATTGATGAGCTGCGTCAAAGTCTTCATCATTTGGCAATGCATCATGATGCATTGCGTTTAAGGTTTGTGCAAGAGGAAGGCCAATGGCAGCAGTTTCATAGAGAACCAGACGACGACCTGCTACCACTTGAGGTGGTGGATTTATCACATCTGCCAATGACCGAACGACTACAGGCGCTAACCGAACTGGCAAACCAACGGCAGGCTAGGCTCAATTTCAGTGAAGGACCCATCGGACAAGTTGTACTTTTCCAGCTGGATCAGCAACAGCCTCATCGATTGCTGTTGATTTTGCATCACTTGATTGTAGACGGAGTCTCCTGGCGAATTTTACTGGGTGACTTATTGGCCCTTTATCATCAGGCTTTAGCCTCTCATCCTTTACAACTGTCTCCTAAAACAACTGCTTTTCAAGATTGGGTGCTAAAACTGCAGGGATACAGTCAACTACCAGAGTTCCAAGACTCTCTTAAGTATTGGCTTCAACTTCCCTGGTCCGAGGTTAGTCCTCTGCCTGTAGATATGGCCATGCCCTCCACTGAGACTTCCTCGGTCAATATGAAAAGTGTATCCGTTAGCCTGAGTGCTGCAGAAACCGAGGAACTGCTGAAGCAAGTACCCGAGGCTTACAACACGCAGATAAATGATGCGCTGTTAACTGCTTTGGTTCTGTCAATTGGCTCTTGGAGTAAACGTTCTACTGTTTTAATACACCTAGAAGGGCATGGGCGTGAGCATCTTTTTGATGAGGTTGATGTCTCGCTTACCGTGGGCTGGTTTACTAGTCTTTATCCTGTGTTATTAACTGCTGCCAATGATATTTCAATTGGGACTGCGCTTAAGGCTGTTAAAGAGCAGTTACGAGAAGTTCCTCAGGCCGGTATGAGCTATGGATTGTTACGCTATATGACTCAAAATTCTGAGATTGAGTCTGCCTTGAGCGCTCTACCCACCCCCGAAGTTATCTTTAACTATTTTGGTCAAATTGAGCAGGGTTCAGAGGTGGCAGCAGCAGGTTGGTCCTTGGCTCGCGAGCCAATAGGCGCTACCCATAGTCCCCAAGGTCAACCAGCACATCAGTTAGATATTAATGCTCAGGTTGTATCTGGGCGTCTGGAGGTGATTTGGGCCTATGACAGTATCCGATATCGTTCAGAGACCATAGAAAATTTGGCTCAAGATTATATCCGAGCTTTGCAAGCCCTTATTGATCATTGCTTATCCCCAGAATCAGGGGGCTATACACCCTCTGACTTTCCCAGTGCCTCGATGACTCAGAGTGAGTTAGACGATATTGTTGAGCAACTTAGTCTTTAAAGATTATTGTTTCAACGCTTTAAACCAGTTAACTCTTTTTCTTTTGTAGTTGAGTATAAAACAGCAAAGCCGTGAGCAACCAAACTAATCGAAACATTCAGTCGATTTATCCCCTCACACCAATGCAGCAGGGTATGCTTTTTCATAGCGCCTATGCAGCTGACTCAGGGATCTATATTGGTCAGTATCAGCTCACCTTAGATAACACAGTTAACTGGGATGCCTTTAAACAGGCTTGGCAGCAGCTTATAGATACTCACAATGTGCTACGTACCTGTTTTGTTTTGCAGCGAGATCAGCCGTTACAGGTGGTTCTTAAGCAGGTAACGCTACCTTGGCAGTATTATGATTGGCAGTCTTTATCGAAGAAGGAACAGCAGAATCAGCTTCAAAACTGGTTAAACCGAGACCGCAAAACTGGTTTTGATGCAACTAAAGCTCCACTAATTCGATGTACTCTGATTGCCTTAGACGATCAAAATTACCAGTTCATTTGGACCCATCATCATGCATTGCTGGATGGTTGGAGTTTGCCAATCCTTTTTCAGGATTTGTTGAAGTATTATGAGTCTAACCTGCAAGGGCAGCCCCTGTCGCCGTCTAAACGATATCCCTATCAGAATTACGTTACCTGGTTACAGAAACAGGATAAAGCATCAGCTAAAACCTATTGGGAACAAAGATTATCAGGGTTTCACCATCCAACTAATCTACCTTTTCAAACCACATCCAGCTCAGATCATCGTCAAACTCTAAAAAGAAATACTAAACAG
The DNA here is from genome assembly GCA_038748405.1 of Cyanobacteria bacterium P01_H01_bin.21. Lineage (GTDB taxonomy): Bacteria > Cyanobacteriota > Cyanobacteriia > Phormidesmidales > Phormidesmidaceae > Leptothoe. Next base: position 31,512 of record JBCDIX010000046.1, read on the forward strand.
TACCGCTACTCTATCTCAACTGAACTAACTGCTTCTATACAGATCTGGCTGCGAAAACAAAGGCTTAGTTTAGCTACGCTTATATACGGCGTCTGGGGAAGTCTTCTTGGCCGATATAGCGGTGAGTCAGATGTAGTATTTGGCATTATTGTTTCAGGCCGCTCGTCTTCTTTAATCGGAATTGAAACAATGGTGGGCCTTTTTATCAATGCCTTACCGTTTCGAGTTACGTTTGCACCTGATCAGACGACTATATCTCTACTAAAGCAGATCCAGCAGGACTTTCAGGATCTACAGTCCCATGGTTATCTCTCTATTGTAGAGCTACATCGGCTGAGTGAACTTTCTTCCCGTGATTCCTTGTTTAATACGCTAGTTGTAGTTGAAAACTATCCTGTTGATAAGAAGTTGACCCATGATCAGCAAATTTTGCCGGTAAAGGCTTTTGTGGCTCATGAGCAAGATAATTATCAATTAAGTCTTTCAATAGCTCCAGGAGAGCAGCTTTCATTGCAGTTTTCCTATGACTCAGAGCTATATACTGAGAAAGCAATTGAGCGTATTGCTGGTCATTTTGAGACGCTATTGCAAGGCATAATTACCGGAAATGACTCAATACGAGTATCGCAGTTGCCTCTTCTGACAGACAGCGAGCGTCAACAATTACTAGTGTCATGGAACGATACTACAGTCGAGTATTCTCAAACGCTTTGTCTGCACCAGTTATTTGAGGCACAAGTTAGACGCACACCTAATACGGTGGCAGTCGTCTTTGGCAGCCAACAACTCACTTACCGGGATTTAAATAGTCGTAGCAATCAGTTAGCCTATTATTTGCAGCAAGCTGGGGTTGGGCCTGAGACTACGGTGGGAATATGTGTAGAGCGCTCCATAGAGATGGTAGTAGCAATTTTGGGGATTCTCAAGACAGGTGGAACATATGTTCCACTAGATCCCAACTATCCTCAGGAGCGTCTCAATCTCATGGTGGAAGACGCCCAGTTAACCATTCTCTTAACACAGACCCATTTGGCTGAGCTATTGCCGCAAGAAGCTGTGAAGATTGTGAAACTTGACCAGGATTTTGCCTCAGTAAGCCACGGGCAGCATGGCAACCTTAGCACTGCAGTTAGTGAGGACAGTCTTGCTTATGTCATATATACGTCTGGCTCTACGGGAACACCAAAAGGTGTCTGTGTCTCCCATCGTAGCGTAGTGCGGCTAGTGAAGAATCCTAATTATGTTGATATTAGTAATCAGGATACTTTTCTGCAGTTGGCATCAGTTTCCTTTGATGCTGCCACCTTTGAGATTTGGGGAGCCTTAATTAATGGTGCAAGCCTAGTAATTTACCCAAAACCATTATTATCGCTGGATACGTTAGCGTCCGTCCTGGAAACACATCAGGTCTCGATTTTATGGCTAACTGCAGGCCTCTTTCACATGATTGTTGATGAACAGTTGTCAATGCTTTCTCCCGTTAAGCAACTGCTAGCAGGCGGTGATATTCTTTCACCTCAGCACATCCAAAAGGTGTTAAAAACCTTTCCAAAATGTCGCTTAATCAACGGTTATGGCCCTACAGAAAATACGACATTCACATGTTGCTACACAGTCCCAACGGTGACTGCTGAGCAGCGAAATATTCCTATTGGCAAGCCAATTAATGAAACACAAACCTACGTTCTTGATAAATATTTGCAGCTCGTTCCTGTTGGGGTGCCAGGTGAGTTATATATTGGTGGAGCAGGTTTGGCAAAGGGGTATCTTAATCAGCCAAAACTTACCGCTGATAAATTTATAGAAAATCCCTATGGTTCAGGGCGTTTATATAAAACTGGTGACCGAGTGCGATACCTGACTGACGGCAATATTGAGTTTTTAGGCCGTATCGACTTCCAGGTGAAGATTCGTGGTTTCCGTGTAGAGCTAGGCGAAATTGAAGCGATACTCTCCCAAGTTGAGACCGTTAATCAGGCAGTCGTGATTGCCCGCGATAATATTGCCAGTGATAAATGCTTAGTAGCTTATGTCTCAGGTGATAAGAACCTTGATGCTCAAACTTTGCAAGAACATTTACAGACTAAGCTGCCAGATTACATGGTGCCCAGTGCCTTTGTAGTATTAGATGAGCTGCCCTTAACACCTAATGGGAAAGTCGACCGCAAAGCTCTGCCTGATCCAACACTTGGACAGACTCGTACCACTCCTTGGATAGCCCCTCAAACGGAGCGTCAGGTTTTAATTGCCAAACTCATTGCTAAGGTTCTCTCTCTGTCTGTTGAGCAGGTGGGGCTTCACGATAACTTCTTTGAGCTTGGTGGCCATTCCTTGCTTGCGACCCAGCTGGCAACCCGTTTTCGGCAAGTGCTAGAGCTAGACCTACCGCTACATCAATTATTTAATTCTCCTACCGTTACTGCTCTGGATGCTTGGGCAGAGCAGCAATCTTTATCAAGCGATCTAGGAGAGATTATCCCAACGTCTCGACAGGATCTTATCGCATTATCGTTTGCTCAAGAACGGCTTTGGTTTATGGATCAGCTTAATCCTGGTAATGCAGCTTACAATGTATCGACAGCGGTACGTTTGACTGGAAAGCTGCAGATCGAGGCTTTACAAAAGAGTCTAGAAGCAGTTGTTGATCGCCATGAAATCTTAAGGACAGTCTTTGGTTTAGAACAAGGGCTGCCAGTTCAAAAGATTGTGCCAAGTTTAGAAATTGATTTACCGATTATTGATCTTCAAAATCTACCTTTAGATCAGCAAAATAAAGAAGTACAGAGGTTAGCAACGGCTAATGAACAACATCCGTTTGATCTAGCTGAGGGACCTTTGTTTAGAGTTTGTATTCTGCGTTTAAGCCCTCAAGAACATATGTTGTTTTGGGCCGCTCATCATATCATCTCAGACCTTTGGTCAGTAGGAATTCTAGTTCGAGACTTCACAGCATTCTACACAGCTCAAGTAAAATCGATACCATCTCCTCTATCTCCGCTACCAATTCAGTATGCAGACTTTGCTCATTGGCAGCGTCAGTGGTTGACAGGAGATGTTTTAGAGCATCAGCTTAATTATTGGAGACAAAAGCTGGGTGGCAACCTGCCAGTTTTACGTTTGCCAGCGGACTATCCAGTTTCCTCAGGGCCTAGTTTTGGAGGTGCCACAGAAAAGTTACAACTATCTAGTGAGCTAACGAATAAATTGCAAGCCCTGAGTCAGGGCGCAAACGCCACGCTGTTTATGACGCTTTTGGCAGGCTTTAAGGCTTTACTGTACGCCTACACAGGTCAACATGACATGGTAGTAGGTACTGATATCGCCAATCGTAATCGGGCTGAGATAGAAGATTTGATTGGTTTCTTTGTTAATTTACTTGTTTTGCGTACTGATCTATCGAATAATCCCAATTTTAATAATTACCTGCAGCAGGTGCGTAAAGTTGCCTTAGATGCCTATGCTCACCAAGATTTGCCTTTTGCTAAATTAGTTCAAGCTCTACAGACAAATACGTCTGCTCCGGGGCAGCGTCGCGGGGAAGAAACCCCTCTATTTCAGGTGCTTTTTGTTATGCAAAATGCACCTATAACGCCTGTTGAGCTTCCTGGATTGGCATTAACGCCCTTAGATTTAGGCTCTAAATTTGCTAAATTTGCTCTCGCTTTGTTTGTTCATGAAACGCCTGAAGGTATTTTTGTTGAGTGGAATTACAGTACGGATCGCTTTGCTGCAGAAACGATTAGCCACATGGCGAACCGGTATAAAGAGCTTTTACAGCAGGTGGCAGAGCAACCTGATATCCCTCTAGAAACGCTGGCTACTTCACTAACCCAGCGACAACCTACTCGAAAATCAACCATAAGACGCAAAAAATTTAAGCGAGTCACACCACAGGCTGTGCAGCAGTTAACCACCGATTTGGTCACCCAGCAATCGCTATCCTGTGGCGTATCAACCATTCAACCAAGCCATGAAAATGTAGATTTGATATCCTGGGCGAAAGAGCAGCGCGAAATGCTCAATCAGAAGCTTTACCAAAAAGGGGCCGTGCTTTTCCGGGGATTTTCAATTTTTAGCGCTCAAGACTTTGAGCAAGCTGCCGCTGCCATTTGTCCTGATTTATTTGGTGAATATGGCGATCTGCCCAGGACTGGAGTCAGTGACAAGGTGTATGGCTCTACGCCCTATCCAGAAGATAAGGCCATCCTGTTTCACAATGAGAGCTCCCATTTGCAACAGTGGCCGATGAAAATTTGGTTCTGTTGTTTACAGCCGTCTAAGCAAGGGGGGGAAACGCCTATCGTAGACTGTCGTCAAATCTATAAATCCTTGAGTCCTGATGTGCGCGATCGTATCAAGGAAAAGCAGCTGATGTATGTTCGCAACTACATCAAAGGGCTGGACGTAGACTGGCAGGACTTTTTCCATACCACTGACCGTAGCGTAGTTGAACAGCAGTGTCGAGAAGCTGGTGTAGAGTGGGAGTGGCTAGAAAACGATGGTCTACAAACGCGACAGGTTCGCCCGGCAACTGTACAACATCCTCAAACGGGTGAATGGGTAGTGTTTAATCAGCTGCAGCTGCATCATCTGTCCTATCTTGATGCTCCCACCCAGAAGTCTCTGCTCTCTCTATTTGGTGAAGATCGGCTGCCACGGCAGGTGTATTACGGAGATGGGTCCCCCATTGAGCCTGAAATTTTAGATGCGCTTCAGGCTGCCTATAAGCAGGCAGAAAAGATATTTTCTTGGCAAGAAGGAGATATTTTAATGTTGGACAATATGCTGATGGCCCACGGGCGTAATCCCTATGTGGGGCCGCGAAAAATTGCCGTGGCTATGGGTGAAATTATGACCGAATCCAAGCTAAAGGTACTTTCATCTTCCTAGGGCATCCTTTAAGTTTTGAGCCAAGATTTTGAGCCAATATCACTATCGACGTTATTATGTCTTCCTCAACCATTACTGGGTTTAATCTTTCTTCTCGGCAGCGCCAAATCTGGCAGCAGCAGTCTAATTTAGCTAATGTTTTGACCACTCAATTCCATATTGAGCTATCTGGCAATCTAGATGTGGAACAATTGCGAACAGCCCTACAGACCGTGGTTGATCACCATGAAATCTTTCGTACTGCATTTCAAGAGACTCCGGGGCTGCCGCTGCCGCTGCAGGTGATTCAAGCGTCGGCAATAGTGACCTGGCAAGTGGTGGACTTGGACACAGGTACGGCCGATGCAATGGCGGTCTATCGAGAGACCGAACGGCTTCAATTTTCGACTGCTGGAGAGTCACAGGTGCGAGCCGTACTATTTAAGCACACGGAACAACAGTGTAGCCTGTTGCTTACCCTGCCTGCTTTATGTGCTGATGCTGGCACCTGCGGAATTTTACTGGCCCAGCTGCGTCAGTGCTATGGAGGACTGTCCCTAGACGCCGATCCGGTTCAATATATTCAGTTTGCTAACTGGCAAGAGAAGCTGCTGGCTGAAGACGATGAAGATGCCCAGACTGCCCAGGCCTTTTGGCAGCAGCAGGCACTGCTGGCCTATCGGCCCCTGCTGCCGCCTTTTCGATATCGAGAGTTTAAATCGGACGCATTTGCTCCCCAGGTGTACCGCTGCGAGCTGGCCGCCGATGTTGCCAGCACTGTACTGGCTATGGCATCAGCGCCTGAGGCTGTTCTTCTCTCTAGCTGGTTAATCTTGCTATGGCAGCAGACTAGAAAAACTGACATTGCAATTGGTATCGCCTGTGAAGGTCGCCAGGATGAGGACCTGGCTGAGGCTTGTGGACCGTTAACAGGCACCCTGCCTTTGCAGATTCAGCTGTCTGACATGATGGCTTTTTCTGCTTTGCTGCGTCAAGTTGAGATAACCTGGCAAGACTTAAATGACTGGCAAGATTATTTTTCTGCAGGTCAGGCTGATTCATCCGCGCTTCCCGTTGGCTTTGAATTTATAGCTCAGCCTGAGGCTTCGACAGCTGCCGATGTCAGATTTAATTTAGCTCGTCAATGGGTCTACGGTGATCGCCTGGAGCTAAGGCTGACGGTCGTTCAACAGGGGGAGCGGCTAAGTTTAGAATTTCACTATGATCAGACGGTTATGGGGACAGCTGCGATCGCAGCCCTAGCGACCCAGCTCAGCACCCTAATTAGCCATGTGAGTCGACAGCCCACTGCAGCCATTGCCGAATTGTCGTTGGGCCATGGCCAGCCGCTTAACGACAGCACTCAGACCAATGCCAGTCTATCGGCTGTCTGTATTCATCAGCTGTTTGAGCAGCAGGCCGAAAAAACGCCTGACCGGGCGGCCCTGGTCGTTGAAGAGCAGAGCCTAACCTATCAAGCGCTCAATCTCCAGGCCAACCAGCTGGCCCGTCACCTACAGCAGCTGGGGGCAGGGCCCGATCAAGTTGTCGCTGTATATCTAGAGCGGTCGCCGGAGCTGCTGATTGCCCTGCTGTCGATTCTAAAAGCGGGTAGCGCCTATCTTCCCATTGATCCAACGACGCCCACTGGTCGGGTTAGTTTTCAGCTTCAGGATGCCAAGGTTCCTATTCTGATTGCCCACCAGCCGCCAGAGGGGATCGAAGTTACCTGTCAGGTGGTTTGCTGGGAGCGAGATCGCACCCTGTGGCAGCAGCCTAGCGATGCCAACCTTACTAATATTGCCGATCCCGCCAATCTGGCCTACGTGATCTACACTTCGGGGTCAACCGGTCAACCCAAAGGTGTGGCTGTGGAGCACCGTCAGCTATTTACCTACATTAACAATATTATTGATCGCCTAGAGCTGCCGGAGACTGCCCACTATGCCACCGTTTCCACCCTAGCCGCTGACCTGGGGCAGACGATGATCTTTCCCTGTTTGAGCCAGGGTGGAACGCTGCACCTGATTACTCCAGAACGGGCCTGGGATGCCCAAGGGCTGATTAACTACGCCCAACAGCAGTCAATTGACTGTCTTAAAATTGTGCCATCCCATCTCCATGCCCTGCTGCAAACCTCTAACCCGCAGCAAGTGCTACCGCGACAGCGGTTAATATTGGGTGGAGAAGCCTGCCCCTGGTCTTTGATTGAAAAGATCCATCAGACGGCCCCCAACTGTCGCTGTTTTAATCACTATGGCCCGACTGAAACCACCGTTGGTGTGCTCACCCATGCCGTTACTGTCGATGCCGTCAAGCAGCAGTCAGCCGCCACGGTGCCGCTGGGGCACCCCCTTGCTAACGCTCAGGTATATCTGTTGAGTGCTCAGCTAGAGCCAGTGCCTATCGGCATTCCAGGAGAGATTTATATCGACGGGGATACGGTCACTCGAGGCTATCTGGGGCGACCGTCACTGACGGCCGAACGGTTTATGCCCAATCCCTTTGGCCAGAAGCCGGGAGCGCGAATGTATCGTACAGGCGACCTAGCCCGCTACCTGCCCGATGGTACGCTAGAGTTTCTTCAGCGAGCCGATTTACAGGTTAAACTCCACGGGTTTCGCATTGAATTAGGCGCAATTGAAACCCAGCTACTGCAGCACCCTGATATTAGTACGGCTACGGTAGTCATGAGAGAAGATACCCCTGGCAATCCTCTTCTGGTAGCCTATTTGGTACTCAAAGCAGGGACCGAGATGGATACAGCCGGGTTACGAGAGTTTTTACAGCAGTGGCTGCCAGACTATATGACACCTAGCCTGTTTGTCACTCTGTCTGCGCTGCCCCTTACACCCAACGGCAAAGTTGACCGGCAGGCTTTACCGTTGCCTGAACGCATTAGTCCTGCTTTAGCAGAACAATATGTAGCTCCACGTAATCCCACAGAAGAAGCCATTGCGGCCATCTGGATGGAGATTTTAGATTTAGAGGCCGTTGGTGTATACAGTAACTTCTTTGAGTTAGGTGGACATTCGTTGCTAGCAACCCAGGTCCTTTCTCGTCTACGGGAGACGTTTCAGGTGGAGCTACCGTTGCGCCAGGTATTTGAAGCTCGCACCGTCGCCGAAATTGCTGAGGTGGTAGAAACCGCCCTGCTAGAAGAAATTGAGGCAATGACCGAAGAAGAAGCCCAAGCAATGATGCAGTAGGTAAAATGTGCCATGGACAAGCAAAATTCTACGCAAAAGCCCCAACTATCGGCTGCTAAACGGGCTCTTCTAGCCAAGCGGTTGAAAGGTACTAGCCGTCAAAAGCGCCCTACCATTCCACAGCGCGACCCAGCGGCTCCGGTACCGCTGTCTTTTTCCCAGCAGCGCCTTTGGTTTCTAAATCAGTTTGAACCAGAGAACCCGTTTTATAATGTGCCCTCAGCTCTTCACCTACGAGGAAAACTCGATATCTCTGCCCTAGATAGGGCGTTTCAAACGCTAGTTCAGCGCCATGAGATTCTTCGCACAACCATCGATGACACCACAGAGCAACCCCAACAGGTTATTCACCCCCAGGGGACAGTCACATTAACTCATATCGATATATCGTCAACTCCAGCAGATGTACGGTGGAGCAAGGCTAAACATTTGGCAAATCAGGAGGCAGGACGGCCTTTTGATCTGCGTCAGGGGCCATTTATGAGGGTGACATTGCTGACCCTGGCCGCTAATGAATTTGTCTTGCTAGTTACCTTACACCATATTGTCTCTGATGTTTGGTCTACCGGTGTGCTGGTAAAGGAAATGGTCCTGCTGTATCAAGCCTTTTCCCAAGTGAAGCCCAATCCGCTGCCACCGCTCCCTATTCAGTATGCAGATTTTACTCTTTGGCAGCGACAAAATCTGCAGGGAGACTATCTTCAAAAACTAATTAACTACTGGCAGCAGCAGTTTAAGACCCCCCCGCCGGTTTTACAGTTGCCGACCGATCGACCCCGACCATCAGTGCAAAGCTTCCGGGGGGCTCGTCAAGGTTTTGTTGTCTCTGTAGAGTTATTAGATAAATTAAAGCGTGTAGGGCAGGCTGCTGATACCACCCTATTTATAACACTGCTGGCGGCATTTAAAGCATTGCTTTTCAAGTATACAGGCCAAACAGATATTACTGTTGGATCACCCATTGCCAATCGCAATCAGGCAGCCATAGAAGGGTTAATTGGTCTATTTATGAATACCCTGGCACTCCGTACTCAGCTGGATGCAAGTCTTAGATTTCAAGATTTGTTGGTACGAGTGAGGGAAACAGCATTAGGCGCCTACAGTCATCAAGACTTGCCCTTTGAGAAATTGGTCGATACACTCTCTCTGCCCCGAGAGTTAAGCCATACGCCACTGTTTCAGACGATGCTGATTTTGCAGAATGCGCCGGGTTCTAGCCTACAGCTGCCAGATCTGACCTTCGATCTGTGGGAGCTGACCCACAGCACGTCTAAATTTGACCTAATCCTGATTGCATCGGAAGAGGAGGGCACTCTACTCTGTTCCATAGAATATAGTACGGACTTGTTTGATGATGCCACCATTGAGAGAATGATGGAGCATTTTCAGACTTTGCTGACGAGCATTACAAACAATCCCCAGGCTTGTTTGTACGAATTGACGCTGCTAAAAGAGCCGGAGTTGGTTCAGCTGCATCAATGGTCTCAAACGACTGCGCAAGATATTCCGCAGTTTTGTTTACATCAGTTGTTTGAGCGCCAGGTAGAGAAAACCCCTGAGGCAACGGCTGTTGTTTTTGAGCAGACTTATCTTACCTACCGTGAGCTAAATCGGCGTGCTAATCGGTTAGCTCACTATCTCCAAGGATTGGGTGTAGGTCCTGAAACTCTAGTTGGCCTATATGTAGAACGTTCACTCGACATGATGATAGGGCTTTTAGGGATTCTCAAAGCAGGAGGAGCCTATGTCCCCTTAGATCCCAACTACCCTAAAAGACGTCTTGAGTTTATGCTCAATGACGCCAATATAGCCATACTGATTACTCAGGAACAGTTTGCATCTGTTCTGCCATCTGATATTCATGCAATTTTTATAGACAGTGATTGGCCTGATATTGCTAATTCTCTATCAGAAAATCTTCATGCTTCAGCATCACTTGAGAATTTAGCCTATGTGATTTATACATCTGGGTCTACGGGCCGCCCCAAAGGTGTCGCTATTCCCCATCGTGGTCTAATTAACTATCTTAGCTGGTGTACTGAAAACTATGATGTTGCTGGCGGCAACGGTACGTTAGTTCATTCTTCTATCGGGTTTGATGCCACTATTACAGGACTATTTGCTCCACTGCTGGTGGGAAAACCTGTCATTCTAGTGTCTCCAGATCAAGAAATAGAGGCATTGAGTCAAGCGCTGCAATCTCATCAACAGCTGAGCCTGGTCAAACTTACTCCAGCTCATTTAGAGCTGTTGAGCCAGCTACTGCCACCAGACACCCTTTCAGGTCAAGCTCAAGCCCTTGTGATTGGAGGAGAAGCGTTAAATGGCCATCAAATCGCCTTCTGGCGTAACCATGCTCCAAAAACACGTCTGATTAACGAATATGGCCCCACTGAGACGGTGGTAGGATGCTGTATTCATGAAGTAACCACATCAGAGGATATTAGCGGTCCGATTCCCATTGGCCGCCCCATTGCCAATACCCAGCTCTATGTATTAGATGCGTATCAAAAACCGGTAGCGATTGGAGTTGTTGGAGAGCTTTATATTGGTGGAGCTGGAGTGGCCCGAGGCTATCTCAACCGGCCTGAATTAACGGCTGAAAAGTTTATTGCTAGTCCCTTCGGAGAAGGAAGGCTGTATAGGACAGGAGACCTAGTTCGCTATCGTTCTGACGGAACAATTGAATATCTAGGACGCATCGATCATCAAATTAAGATTCGAGGGTTCCGTATCGAGCTAGGAGAAATTGAAGCTGTTCTAAATCACCATCCCCAACTACAGTCTGTTGTGGTTAAAGCTCATGCTGCACCATCTGGAGTACAGCAGCTGGTTGCCTACGGAGTATCTACCGACGGACAGTTGACCACCGCCGACGTGAGGGACTGGTCTCATGAGCGGCTGCCAGATTACATGCTCCCTAATGTATTTGTATCTTTAGACCAAATGCCGCTTACTCCCAGCGGCAAAGTTGATCGGCAGGCATTAGCTCCACCGGTGCTGGAGCCATCGATAGAGGAAACTGCTGTACCACAAACTTCCCATGAACAGACTCTGGCTCAAATCTGGTGTCAGCTACTGGGATTAAAAACTATTAGTATTGACAATAACTTCTTTGAGCTAGGGGGAGACTCAATTTTAGTTTTGCAGATGGTATCGCGAGCTAATAGAGCCGGACTCCAGCTAACGCCTAAGCAGCTTTTCCAGCATCAAACCATTCGTACCCTCGCGCAAGTTGTCGGTACGGTGCGGGTGATTCAAGCTGATCAGGGGCCAGTGGTTGGTGAAGTTCCACTGCTGCCCATTCAGCATTGGTTTTTTGAACAATCGCTACCCGAGCCTCACCATTGGAATCAGTCTGTACTAGTAGGATTAGCCCAACCGCTGCTGTTTGCTGAGCTGTGTCAGATCACTGAGCAGCTATTACAGCAGCATGACATGCTGAGATCGCAGTTTACCCATTCCCAATCTACCTGGACTCAAACAGTTTTACCCCACGTTGATGAACTGCCCTGTTGTGAAATCGACCTTACCCATTTATCTCCAGCGCAGCAAACTGTAGCCATCACTGAAACATCAGCTGAGCTACAGGCGAGCTTGGATTTAGCCAATGGTCCTCTTTTGAAGATTGCTTTATTTCGCACGTCTTCTGAACGAGAGGATCGCTTATTCATTACGGTGCATCATTTGGTGGTTGACGGCGTTTCCTGGAGAATTTTTCTTGAAGATGTGCAGTTACTGCTCCAACGGCAGGCTCTGCCAGCCAAAACCTGTTCCTATAAGCAATGGCAGCAGCAGCTGTGCAGGTATGATGCCGCCAGTCAAAAAGACTTTTGGACACAGATAAGAGTAGACCTCAAGCCTCTGCCTGTAGATTTTCCAGAGGGTAGCAATATCATTGCCCACCGCACTACGCTAAGGATTCAGTTTACTACAGCAGAAACCGCTACCTTGCTTCAGCAGGTACCTCAATTCTATCAGGCTCGAATTCAAGACCTGCTGCTAACGGCAGTGATTCTTACAATCAATCAATGGTCGGATCAAACAAATCTCTGTATCGATTTAGAGAGTCATGGACGAGCCGACCTGGGGTTAGATATTTCCCGAACGGTAGGGTGGTTTACCGCGCTTTATCCGCTGCAATTTGATTTAACTAACATTAACGATTTAGACAGGAGTTTAAAGATCGTTAAAGAGCAGCTTCGGCGAGTGCCCGATCAGGGATTGGGTTACGGTATTTTGCGCTACCTCAACCAGGATACGGATCTTCAGCATCAGGCTTCAGCGTCGGTTTGTTTTAACTATCTGGGACAGTTTAACCTTAGTAGCGACACCCTATTTACTCCAGCCACTGAGCCCATAGGTCCTGAACGCGGAGACAGTAATTTCTGTACGCATCAGCTTTCAGTAGATGCCGATGTGATTAATGGGCAGCTCGGTGTTCGATTTAGCTACAGTCAGGCCCAGTATCGAATCGCTACGGTCGAGGCCATTGCAGAGCAATTTCGAGAAAATTTGCGATCGCTGACTACCCACTGTCTGAGCCCAGATACCACTGGCTATACACCATCTGATTTACCCTTAGCGCAGCTAGATCAGGCTAATCTCGATCGTCTGGTAGAAAACTATCCTCAGCTTGTAGATGGCTATCCTCTCAGTCCATCGCAGCAGGGGCTTTTATTTCACACGCTTTATGCTCCAGAGGATAGCCTTTACGTTAACCAAATGTGTTTTCGTCTTCAGGGTGAGCTAAATGTAGAGGTCTTAAAGCAAACTTGGCAGCGGGTTAGCGAGAAACATTCGATTCTGCGAACAGTTTTCGCTTGGCAGGACCTGCCCCATCCCTTACAGTTTGTTCTACAAAAACCGGATCTATCTTGGCATGCTGAAGATTGGCGCTCCTATTCCGCTGAAATTCAGACAGAAAAGCTGGCCAAACTGTTGCAGCAGGATCGGGCTGCGGGGTTTCAACTATCTGAAGCGCCCCCCATGCGACTGACTTTAATTCAGCTAGCTGACGATAGTCACGAGGTGATTTGGAGTTTTCATCACATTATTATGGATGGCTGGTCGATGCCTCTATTGTTTCGTGATGTTTTCACTCTCTATGAAGGGCTTTGTCAAGGAAAAAATCTAAGGCTGGAGAAATCGCGACCCTATCGGGATTATGTGGCATGGTTATTGGCTCAAGATAATGAAAAAGCAGCAGCATTTTGGACTCAGACGTTGCAAGGATTCCGCAAGCCAACACCGTTGAGTTACGATAAATCATCCAATCAAATTGCTGATCATAAAATTCAAACCCTATCCCTAAGCGATGTAGACACCGTCGCCCTACAGACGTTTGTACAACGATCTCACTTAACCTTAAACACCTTAGTCCAAGCGACTTGGGCTCTGCTACTCAGCCACATTAGTGATGAACAGGATGTGATGTTCGGAGCCACGACCGCTGGGCGTCCACCTGATTTAGCCGGAGCCGACACCATGGTGGGTGTTTTTATCAACAGCCTACCGGTACGAGTGCAGCTATCGTCAGATATTGGCATAGTTGCCTGGCTACAAGAACTACAGGCCCAGCAAAGTAGAGCAAGAGAGTATGAGTACGCTTCCCTTAGTCAAATTCAACGCTGGAGTGAGATACCTGCGGGACAATCATTGTTTGATAGCCTGGTTGTTTTTGAAAACTATCCGGTTGATGAGGCAATTAACACTCTTGAAATTAGTCTAGAAATCCAATCGGTACGATCATTTGTTAACAATAACTACCCCATTACTATCCGAGCGCTACTTAAAGATAAAGTAACGCTGCAGATTATGGCCGATCGTACCTGTTTCGCGAGTGAAGTTACAGAACGCTGGTTACAGTATCTTGTTTCGCTTTTACAGTGGTTAGTAGAACATCCGACAGAATCTTTGGGAGCTTGGCAAGCCCAGCTAGCGGTGCTAGACCAGCAGTGGCAACAGCAACAAGTTCAAACGTTGACCAAAACAAGTTTGAAAAAGCTGCGTAAAGCTCGACGTAAAACAGTTCATTCTGATCACTAGGAGGGTGTTTTCAGGCAATGGTACCCACAAATCGATCCAAACCTTTTCCAGGTAGGCGTCAGCGCAAGCAAATTAGCCTAGCTTCAGAAGCGCTGGTTAAAACGGCACCGCTGCAGTCCGAATTCGGATTGCCCTTATTAGTGAAGCCCACGCTAGCGGACCTAAGTCTAACGGAGTGGGTATCTCACAATTTTGACACGATTACCCCTTGGCTGCACCAGTATGGTGGGGTTCTGTTTCGCGGCTTCCAAGTGCGAGGAGCAGACGCCTTCAACGGCTTTATCCGAGCCGTTGCCCATCCTCCTATGCCCTATACCTATCGTTCCACTCCACGTTCTCAGGTGCAGGGCCATGTGTACACTTCGACAGAATATCCTGCCAATCGGACAATTCCGCTACACAACGAGATGGCCTACACCCGTCAGTGGCCCCTAAGAATTGCATTTTGCTGTATGCAGTCTGCTGACAGTGGTGGAGAAACGCCGATAGCGGACAGTCGTCGGATTCTGGCCCGAATCGATCCGACTGTGCGAGAACGATTTAGAGAGCAAGGCGTTTTATATGTTCGCAATTATGGTGGCGGTCTAGATCTGCCTTGGCAAGAAGTGTTTCAAACCCGAGAGCGGAGTGTGGTCGAGGCATACTGTCGTCAGGTTCAGATTGAAGTAAGCTGGTACGGTGACGATCAGCTACAAACAAAGCAGATTGCCCAGGCAGTGGCCACCCACCCCTATACGGGTGAAACAGTCTGGTTTAATCAGGCCCATCTGTTTAACATCTATGCATTAGACGCTGCTGTGCGAGAAAATCTGTTGGATAGCGTTGCTGCTGAACATCTGCCTCGCAACACCTACTACGGCAGTGGGGACGAAATTCCGATAGAAGTGCTGGATATGATCAATCAGGCTTTTGCAGCAGAGGCAATTAAGTTTCCCTGGCAGGCTGGTGATGTGTTGCTTTTGGATAATATGTTAGCGACCCACGGTCGTCAACCGTTTTCCGGCACTCGTCAAATATTAGCTGGCATGGGAAATCCTTGGGAAAGCCATGATTTAGGCAAAAATGTAAGCCAGATTGTAAGTAACGATTAAAGACATGCTTGTATCAAGCAGTTTATAGGTAAACTTTAGAGGCCGATTCTATGAACAAAATCACTGCTCAAGCATTATCTGAAATTGATCGACGGGGATTTATTCATATCCCATCTTTTCTTAGTGATGAAGAGATTGCACAGTTTAGGCAAGACTTTAACAACAGAAAGCCCATAGGAAATGGGAATTATCATATCCGTAGTGTTTCTCCCAACGTTTTTGCCCTCTTTCGTGAGCGGCTTGGAGATATAGCTAAGCAAGTTAGTGAACAGACTAATGTTTTAGTCAACGAGCTGCCGGGAACAGGATATTATTTTTCCACTTGGAAAGAGCAAGGGAATGCTACAGAAAATATTGCTCCCAAGAAACAGCGATTTGCCTGGCATATAGACCATGAATCGTTTTTTACACTTCAAGATCATACAAATTACCTCAACTGTTATATCCCTGTCATTAAACCTGTTCTAGAGAGGTCGAATCTTTCTGTGATTCCACTAGATCGATTAGCTGAGCGTTTACCTCGTATTAATAAGTATTTAGTTGGACGAGGAGCCATTCGCATCGTCAGAGACAGACAAGGAAATAACGTAATTTTGGATGACGATCAAGGGGGTATTATCGCTCGGTTAGATTTTTCAGTTAATGAAATCGAAGAAACTCCTTGTCTCCATCCTGGAGATTTACTTCTCATAAGGGGAGATGTTTTACACCAGACTCAGGACACTAGTACTCAAAGAGTTGCTGTCTCCTTTAGATTATCTAATCGTGATGCAATAATTAGCCGCGATAAATTAATATCGGGTGGTCTTGTTAAAACAGTCATGATGTTCAATAACTGGTTCCCTTATGAGTTAATTTTCCGATACTTTGATGATAGTAATTCTGATACGGCAACACGATCAGCTATAGATGATTACACATTTAGAAAAAAACTACCTCCTGATTTTAATCGCTACCACTTTTTACTCAGGCTTTTAAAGGCAAAAGTGCTGGCTGGAAATCTACTAAAAACAATTCTTGATATTAGGAGATTACCTCTAATTCTAAGAGATCTTCCGTAGGCGTTAGATTGATCCGCGATGATTTGTATCATAGGTGGTAGGGTGGCCTTCTAAAAAAAACTCAAATGCATCGACATCCCTTCTATAGAGACGACCTTAGGATTTTTAAATGGGTAGTCTTATTTCTTACAGGCTAGGGGATAATCGCCTAATCTCAGCCCTCTAGCATCATTGGGAATCTGAAAACGAGCATTTTTTTCTGATCTGTACAAAAGTGAACTATCGTTAAATGATGAAATGGCTTAGAAAAGCTTTAGCATATTGTAAAAAAATAACAGCTAGCTTAAAACCCAGCGATGTAGCCTGGCGGGGTGTAGAAGCTGGATTGTGGGGAGTTACGGGTTTTTATCTATTAAGATACTTACTCATCATGGTTATCCCCAACTTTTGGTTTGGCAAATTGGTTGCGTACCTAATGATAGCGTCTGCAACCCTTTTGATAGGTGCCTTGGTGGCTTTTGGTGTAAAGACTGTTAACTGTCTTCCCTCGAGAGTTAAAAATACTTTATTGATTGTCGCTCCGTTTTTTATATTTGTATTCTTGCCTAACGTGGAACCAAAGAGCGGGGCAATTTTACTCATTAGTATGATGCTGTCAGTATTTTTTCTGGCGGGTACCTGTTCTGTAATTTTGAAAAAAGGCTATGAATCATTTTGGTCTAGAAAAGTTATCAGTGCATTATTGGTAGGGCTGACGATCTTTTTTTCCCTCAACTACGCGCTGTTTAGTGCCAAAGAAAGTTTGAACCCTGAGTTGGACAATTACCAGCTCGCTGATAAAACTCTACCCCTTCAAAATCCAGCGACTCAGGGGAGCTATAGGGTTAACTCTCTAACCTATGGTAGTGGCGCTGATCGCCATCGTGCCGCGTTCGGAAGCAACGTAACGATTAAGTCCAAATCGGTGGACGCTTCTAAATTCCTCGATGGTTGGAAAGGCTTTGACGGCTGGTTACGAACGCAGTATTGGGGATTTGGTGCGGATGCCCTGCCACTGCAGGCTCACGTTTGGTATCCCGACGCGGACGGCTCCTTCCCACTTATTTTGATTGTCCATGGCAACCATGCCATGGAAGACTATTCTGAATTGGGGTATGGGTATTTGGGAGAGCTGTTTGCCAGCCGTGGGTATATTTTTGCATCGGTGGATGAAAATTTTCTGAATACTTCCATGTCTGATTATGTGAATCCAGTTAATGCTGATCCTGGTCTGGATGAAGAAATTGATGCTCGCGGGTGGCTGTTGCTCAAACACCTACAGCAGTGGGACGAATGGAACGCTGGTTCTAACCATATGTTTGGTGGCAAGGTGGATATGGACCGAATCGTTCTAATGGGACATTCGCGGGGAGGGGAAGCCGTCGCAACGGCTGCATTGTTCAATTCTTTGTCTCACTATCCTGACAATGCTCGTGTCACCTTTGATTTTGGGTTTAACATACGTGGTGTAGCGGCAATCGCCCCGGTTGATGGAGAATATGAACCGCGTGAGGAGAAAATTCCATTAGCTGATGTTAGCTACTTTACAATCCACGGCAGTCTTGATGGCGGAGTGGAATCCTTTATGGGACTCGCAGTTTATGAGCGAGCGGAATTTTCTGACGATGCGTTTCATTTTAAGTCGAGTTTGTACATTCATGGCGCAAATCACAGTAACTTTAACTCTTCTTGGGGACAGTGTGATATTAGTGAATTTCTATGCTGGAGTCTGGATAAGGACTCGCTTATAGATGAGGAAAAACAACGGCAAATTGCCAAGGTTTACTTAAGCGCTTTTGTCGAGACAGTAATGCAGGATGAAAAGCGCTATCTGCCAATTTTTAGTAATCCCGCCCATGCGAAAAAATGGTTGCCTAATAACTTTTATATAGCCAATTATCAAGATTCTAACTATCAGATGATTGCAGATTTTGAAGAGGATCTCGATACATCTACTGGAACTCTTCCTGGAGTAACAATTATCAGCGAGAACTTATCCAAATGGTCAGAGATGTGGGTAGATCTAAAGTATGAGATGTTAAACACTCACATGACCCAAATTGCCTGGGATAACAGGACGACAGAAAACTTAGCACGATACGCAGTCCAATTACCCGTTAATACGCTGGATCTAACGGCCGACTCCAAGTTAGTTTTTTCAGCAACTCAATCCGAAGCGAACTCCTTACCAGCAGACTGGGACAGGTCGAAAGATAAAAACCAGAGTACTGAGGACGAAACCGGTCTAAGACCACTAGATTGGACAATAAAGCTCATTGATTTAAATGCTCACTCAGTCAGTTTCCCACTGAGTTATGACGAGCAGCTGTATCCACCCGTGAAAGGGAGAACGCGTTTGGCAAAGTTTATAAATAAGACAGCTTTGAGTGAACCTATAAAGCGGCACTATAGTTTTGCTCTCAAGAGCATTGTTGAGCAAAATCCAGAATTTGAGCCGTCTCAATTAAGCCGCATCGATTTTATCTTTGATAGAAATAAACGCGGCGCTATTTTACTTGACGATATTGCTTTGGTGAACTGACCATACGAACTCTGTTCAACTAGAGAGTATGGGAGGCTGAAGGGCAGAGTCGAAAGCAGCGGCATTAGAGAGTTTGCTTTTAGCCATCGATTTAAACCCTAGGATCCAGTCTTCTTCTGATTTTTGCCCTTGGATAAGAGTTCTGGGCTAAAGTTAATACCCTAAACGTTTAATTTGCTCGAGAGTGAGGGGATGGTTAACTATCCGCTTCTGGAGTTCGGCAGTGAATAATCAGAGCTCGCAATGCTTCCATAAAGTGATTGGCCAATGTTTCAATAGTGGCCGATTTATAGAGATCTTTACTGTAAACCCATTGTGCAGACAGCTGGCCATCGGTGACGATGCTATTAATGTCTATCAAATATCGGCGAGTTTCTTTTAGACTACGCCTTGGTCCTTTGGATTCCTGCCCAAAGGCAAATAAGGATGACTGCTGGAACATTTGGTCAGTTTGACCAAGATAGTTGAATCGGACCTCGGCTTGCTGCCAACGGATATCATCTCGATTGCCAAGGTAGCGTAAGATGCCGTAACCAATTCCTCGTTGTGGAATCCCTCTTAGCTGTTCCTTTATCGCTTTCAAGGCATTTCCAAGATTGTCAGACTTTTTAATCTCAAGTTTGGCTGGAAAAATGGTTGAAAACCAGCCCATAGTACGAGATAAATCAACATCCTCAAATAGATTTTCCCGACCGTGGCCTTCTAAATCAACTAACAGGCTGTATTCTCCAGTCCACCGAGCAAACGCTTGCACCACTGCTGTTAATAGCACATCGTTAATGTGAGTTTTATAGGCAGCTGGCACCTCTTGAAGCAACACCTGAGTTTCTGCTTTACTAAGGGCTACAAAAGCAAAATCAACTTTGGCTAGCGTATTGTCACCTCCAGGAAAATCTACAGGAATGGATGACTGAGCTGACTGACTGAGCCAGTGATTTAGCTCCCGTTGTAAAGTTTCAGACTTTACATACTCGGTTAATTGCGTTGCCCAATACTGAATCGATGTTGTCTTAGGAGGGAGCTGAACAGCACTGCCCTGACTAAGTTGTTGATACACAGTATACAAGTCTTCCAAGAAAATTCGCCAGGACACTCCATCAACTGCTAGGTGATGAATAATTAGCAATAGTCGATCGGACTTATTCGTACCTAAATCGAAATAAGCTAGTCGAATCAAGGGCCCTGACTCCAGGTTTAGAGTTGTGTGTAACTCTGTAGCTGTTTTTGTTATGGCTTCACTCTGATCTGCTTCGGCTACTTTTGATAGATTTATCTGAGTTAGAACAGATACCTCATCGAACTCAGATATATACTGCTGCCAGCCGGTTTTATCAAATGTATATCGTAAACGTAGGGCATCATGATGTTTTAGTAATGTCTGGATTGCGATCTCCAGGTGTTCTAAATTCAGCGGCCTTCGCACTTCTAATAAAACTGATTGGTTCCAGTGGTGGATATTAGGTAGATCTAGTTCAAAGAACCAGTGTTGGATCGGTATAAGAGGGACATGGCCTAATACTGGCCCTTGTTCTGCTTGAATGACCTGTTGAGTATTGACAACGACCGCTAGTTCAGCGACTGTCTGGTTTTCAAACACTTGCTTGGGAGTTACCTTTAATCCTGCTTGGTTAGCTTTAGAGACAATTTGAATGCTGAGGATAGAGTCCCCGCCTAATTCAAAAAAGTTGTCGTGGATGCCAATTTTTTCAATCCCTAAAGTCTTGGCCCAGATTTCGGCCAGTGCCTTCTCGGCGTCAGTAGTGGGTGCAACAAAGGGCCTGGTCTGTCCAGATGATATTGATTCGAGTGCAGGCAGCGCCTGGCGATCCAACTTACCGTTGGATGTGAGGGGCAGCTCCTTTAGTCGGACAAAGGCTGCTGGCACCATATAGTCAGGCAGTTTTTCTTTGAGCAGATCTCGCAGCTCATCCACGCTCAGATCTGACTGCTTTTGGGGAACCACATAGGCCACCAGACGCTGGTTACCTGATTGAGCGGCGCGGGCCAGCACGACGGTTTCTTGTACCATTGAATGCTGCCTAATAGTGCTTTCAAT
This sequence comes from Cyanobacteria bacterium P01_H01_bin.21, assembly GCA_038748405.1. Lineage (GTDB taxonomy): Bacteria > Cyanobacteriota > Cyanobacteriia > Phormidesmidales > Phormidesmidaceae > Leptothoe. The sequence goes on from JBCDIX010000046.1 coordinate 52,367, forward strand.
CTCGCCTAGCTCGATGCGATAGCCACGAATCTTAACTTGGTGATCTGTCCGTCCTAAAAATTCGATGATACCGTCTGGCTGGTATCGAACCAGGTCTCCAGTTTTATAAACCGTAGATGCTAGAGAAAATTTATCCAGGGCGGGCTCAGATAGAAACGGATTGGCTAAAAATCGTTCTGCCGTCAGCTGATCCCGGTTGAGATAGCCGCGGGCCGTACCGGCTCCCCCAATGTAGAGTTCTCCAGGCACACCGATGGGAACAGGCTGCAGGTCGGTGTTTAGCAGATAAATTTGCGTATTGGCAATGGGACGACCAATGGGCACTGTTTCCTGCTGGGGGGGCCTCGCTGCCATGGCAGCCTGAGTAATTGGATACGTTAGCACGCCAACGGTGGTCTCTGTCGGACCATAATGATTAAAAATATCACAGCTGGGAGAATGGCTGTAAATTTGCTCAATTAGTTCCCAGCGACAGGCTTCACCCCCTAAAATTAAACGCTGCCGAGGAAGAATTTGCTGAGGGCGAGACGATGTTAGTAGAGCCGATAGATGGGATGGAACAATCTTTAGACAGTCAATGGGAGAACGCTCAAAATAGCCGGCTAGGGCTTCTGGGTTGGCAGCCAGCTGAGTAGAGATAATGTGCAGGCAGGCACCGTTAAAAAGCGCTGGAAAAATAGCCGTGTGGCCCAGATCGGCCGCAAAGGTAGACACTAGGGCGTAGCTTTTACAAACGGAGAGGTCTAATTTTTGTGCGATCGCACGACTATAGTTACACAGTTGCCGATGCTCAACCGCAACGCCCTTGGGCTTGCCCGTAGAGCCTGAGGTAAAGATGACGTAGGCTAGGCTGTGAGCTGCTACAGCGCTATCGAGATTTGTCGTGTCTCGTTGGGAGATTTCCCCATGCTGAGTGTCTAAATCAATTAGCTGACCCCCACTGTCACGTAGCGTATCTGTCAAACTTGTCTGAGTTAAAATCACTGAAACCCGTGCATCCTCTAGTCGAAATACTAGACTTTCCTTTGGTAAAGCCGGATCCAGTGGCAAATAGGCACCGCCAGCCTTAAGAATGGCCAACAGGCTAACAATAAACTGATGCGATCGCTCTAAATATATTCCAACTACCTGGTCTTTAGTCACCCCCAATTCTTGTAAATACCGAGCCAGCTGATTCGCTTTTGCATTCAGCTCGGCGTAGGTTAGCTGCTGATCTTCAAATACAACAGCAACCTGATCGGGCGTTTGCTCTACCTGAGCTTCAAATAGCTGGTGAGTACATTGATTTTGCGAATAGTCAGCATGGGTTTGATTGAAATCCGCTAAAACCTGCTGCCGCTGGTGACCAGTTAGCAACTGTAATTGCCCAATAGTGCATTGCGGATTACTAACCGCGTCTGTCAGCAGTGTCAAAAACCAAGTGGATAGATTTTTGATATCTTCAGCCCGATAGAGACCGGCATCGTAATAGCATTCAATACCTAAGTCATCTCCTTTTTGTAGGCAAAATAGATTAACTTTGAATTTTTCTCTATAAACGTATCGCTTGTGCAGAGAAAAGACAGTTCCATTTTGCCCATAGCTTTCAGGCCATTCTTCAAACTCAAAGCCGAAAGGATAAACAGATGTAAATGTGCTCTGATCTTCCGAAGCAGAAGCCTCCCAGGCAAAATAGTCTTGCCACTCATAGGCATCATTTACCGACTGTTTAATCTGACCTATTACCTTCTGAAAGGATACGTCGCGATCTAAAGAACAGGACAGTGGCAAGTATTTTGACAGCGCCCCTAATGTAGATCTGAGTTCTTCGTGTGTTCGTCCGCTACTGGCAACGCCAATGATTAACTCTTTCTGAGCGGTGATACGCCAAAGCAGAATCTGCCAGCATGCCAGTAAAACGTCACTAACAGCTACATCAAGCTGAGCTGCCAATGCCATGATCTGCTCAGCTAAGTCATCAGCTAGAAATTCTAAAACTGACTCTACCTGAAGCTCCTGGGCTTCGGGTGCTTGACTTTGCTGATCTACAGACAAAAAGTCTAAGCTGGACACCTCACTGTAAGTATTATTGTTTTGCCAATATTCTTTGCCAGGTGAATAGTCCTCATCCTCTAACAGCTCATGCTGCCATTCAGCAATATCTGCGTACTGCATGATCTCAACATCCTGCTGCGGCAGATTTGACCCATACAGAGCGCTGATTTCATTCAAGATTTGAGCTAAAGTTAACCCGTCCGCTATCAATGCCGATAGCCGAATAAACAGCAGATGCTTGTTCGATGAAAGGGTTAGAAGATGAAAACTAATGGGAGGAGATTTTGCTGGCTCAAATGGCCGCTGCCGTAGCTGATAAAAAAGTGATTCAATCTTGGTCTCCTGGATTTGTGGAGATAAATCGGTCAGATTATGTTCATCAACAGAAATCTTAGAATCTTCAGCAATCACCTGTAGCGGCACTGTCATTCCAGGCAAATATTGGAAGGTTGTGCGAAGAATCTCATGGCGGTTGACAACTGCTTGAAGAGTATCTTTGAATGCCTGTAAATCTAGGTTTCCAGCTATAAGAAATGCGCACTGAACACAGTACGACGCAGCAGGGTTTTCCTGCTGTAGTGACCATATCCGTCTCTGCTGAGGTGATAAACGAAACCCGGCAATTTGAGAGGTTTGCATATGCATTAAACCCTGCGTGCTGTTGGAATCCTTTAGTGAAAGCTAGTTCTATCTAGAGAATAGCTTTCTATGTCTGCTAAATCTTCATAAATATCAAAAAATAACCTAGAGATAAATAGCAGCCCTAAGCCCCAATGAAAAAGAACCTTATCTGTACCGATAAAAAACACTTTTTGCACCTATTTAGTACAGCTTTTCCTTTGCAAGCCAATCAGCTATTGACTCTGGCACAAGATAGGCTTTGGTGCGTGAATATTTTGACAGACAGATCACTCCTCTAGGAAATCGACCTTAGCCTTCAACGGCATAGCTATCCGGCATTCCCAAGTGGGTGAATCGGTTGATGATTGAACATTCCAGC
>JBCDIX010000047.1:0-55225 GCA_038748405.1 Cyanobacteria bacterium P01_H01_bin.21
CGCTACGGGCTGAAACGACCGCTTGGTCGAACGATATCAACAACCGACAACGTGGGGTTGACTGGCAGATGAAGGTCGATGATGCGCGCTGTAAATTAGCTTCCGTTTACCCTAAAATTAAGCTTTGACGCTGCACTAGGCCAGAAACAGTCCCTTACGTTAAGTACGCATCACAGGCACAACATAGATCTTTCGTTCAAATTGTACACTCATAGCTCATCACTGATAGCGGACTCCTAAATACTGAGAGAGTTTGTCTAAAAGTTCTTCACGGCGAAAGGGTTTGCTGACAAAGTCATCGCAGCCAGCCCCCAAACTCTGCTCTCGATCTTTGGCGAGAGCACTGGCTGTCAGTGCCACAATCGTGGGAGATGATGCATTGGTTTCTTGACTTTTCTGTCGGATTTTTCGGGTGGCTTCACAGCCATTCATAACCGGCATTTGCATATCCATCCAGATAAAGTGTGGGTGCCAGCTTTCCCAAAGTTCGACCGCCTCTTCGCCATTGGTGGCTTCGCGGATCTCAAAGCCGAGAGAGGTGAGCAGCTTATTTAGCAGCTTCCGGCTAATGGGCTCGTCATCGGCAATCAAGATACGAAAGTCGGTTTGATCAGACGCAAGGCTGTTTATGGTTGGTACAGGGGGTAAGTTTTTTGGGGGGGAAGGGTCTAAACTGGCAGGGATATCAAATTGGAAGATTGTTCCTTTATGCAAAGCGGCACTAACAGTAATCTCTCCCCCCATCAAATTCACCAGTTGTTGACTAATGGGTAGCCCTAGACCTACGCCATCGACAACGTTTTGCCCGACTTTACCTTGGGTAAAAATCTCAAATAGTTTAGAAACTTCGTCTCCAGCAATTCCTGGCCCTGTGTCTTCCACTTCAAAGTGGAGCATGATTTTAGCCTGGGTCTGGGGGGTGCTGGAGACTCTTAAAACAACGCTACCGGACTGAGTAAATTTAATGGCGTTGTCAAGTAGGTTAATAAGTACCTGACGCAGCTTCCCCTCATCTGCGGTAACAAATTGGGGCAAGTCAGGACTCTGATCAAACTTTAGCTGCAGCCCTTTGGCCATCGCCTTTGGCTCTAGCATGGCCTTTAGCATGTTGAGCAAATTGTAGAGATTTAAATCGGTTTCATGGAGAACAACCCGATTTGCTTCTATTTTTGAAATCTCAAGAATGTCGTTAATGAGGTTCAGTAAATGTTCGCCGCTAAGGTTAATAATGTCTAAAGACTTTTTTTGCTGAGTCGTCAGGTGCGGGTCCTGCCCCATGAGTTGGGTAAAGCCTAGGATAGCGTTGAGGGGGGTGCGAAATTCATGGCTCATTTTGGCTAAAAACTGGCTTTTGGCTTGAGACGCCGCCTCAGCCCGAATTTTGTCTTCCTCAAGTTTCAGATTTTGCTGGGCTAACTCTCTGCGATATTGTTGCAGCTTGAGAATTTCATACGCTGCGATCGCACTTGCTGAACCAATCAGGGCTAAAAATGGCGGTACGACCGGAATCCACCAGCCGATGACAAAGGCTAGATAGCTACTAATAACCAGCACCCCCCCAGCTAGCACCACTGACGTAATCAACACCGCCAGCCGGGTGATCATCCGCTCTCGGTAGCGTTGGCCCTCTAATAACCGCCAGTAACCCAATGCCCCTAGCCCAGACCAAATCAAAATCCACACCGCTTCAATTGGTTCAGGCCACACCTGTATCACCGCCCGACCATCGAGGGCGGCACTCACCAAGGTGCTAGCCAGATTGGCATGGATCACCATCCCAGCCGTTGACTCTGGTGTATTGATCAGCCGGCTGCTAAACGGCGTGTAAAACAAATCATTGAGGCTGGTGGCCATACCCCCCACAATCACGATGCGATCGCGCACCATTTCAGGAGGTAGACGACCGTTTAAGACCTCTGTTACAGACACCTGGGGAAAGCGGTGGGCGTGTCCTCGAAAATTAATCAGTATCTGATAGCCGCCCGCATTGGTACGAACATAGCCACCATCGTTACCCCGCAAAGGCTCTAGGACAGCCTTACCCAGACGATATTTTTTTTGTTCTTCATTAATCACCTCCTGGGGCACCCCCTGAGCAGCCAAGTACTGCACAGCCAGTGCCGCACCAAACCCAAGCCGTAGCTGATCGTCAGCATTGGGATGGGACAGCAGCCCCCGTCGAAACTTGCCATCGGCATCGACCAGTAAATCTGTCAGCGCCACCTGCCCCCGTCGCTCTAGCTCAGCCGGAGGCGTCACCGTACGACCAATGGCTTTTTCCACACCAATTAGGTTAGGGGTGGAGGCCATTACCTCCACCCACTCTTGATGACCAGGCTCCACGGGTAGATCACGATAGAGATCGAGACCGATTACAGCTGGCTGGTGTTGACTAATGTTGCGAATTAGCTGAGCTAAAACGGCGTCAGAAAGCGGCCACTGCCCTAGATTGCTAATATCTGACTCTTGGATAGTGACCAGTAAAATGCGGTCGTCGATAGGCTCTGTGGCCCGCATTTGAAAATATCGATCGTAGATTGCCCATTCGAATAGCTGTATTGCGCCAGTCATACGTATAGCTATAACCACGCCAGCTACCATTGGCGTTGTCAGTAGTGCAGCAATCCATCGCATTTAAGTCATCTAAAAGGGGGGGTAAAACGGGTGATATCTTGGCCGGTCTTGACATTCAGCCAGAGCAGAATGCCGGTTTAGCTGCTAGAGGCTGTCGGGCATTCGCTTAGAGCCTTGACTAAATTTATGACATCACACTGGTTAAATCATAGTCAGTTGAGGAGTGGAACGTCTGCGATCTCACCTAGCTCCTCCGCTTCAAGCAGTTCAGCCCAGTTAACCTGAAGGGCCGCATTCTCTGGCTGCGTATGCCGCAGAACTGCCAGGCGCGCCAACATATCATGCCAAACACCGGAGCGTCCATAGGCGACTGCCTGGGACAGCAAAGGCTGCTGTTCAATTGATGCGGCGTCATCAGATAACGCAATCCGACGAATTTGACCGCTGGTAATGGGCATATCCGTTTGAGTAGGTTGGCATAGCAGGGCGAGAGACCAATGATAGATCGCGTCAACGGCCAGTTCGGGGCTATCATCTGGCAGCGTAATACTGATAATACCGCCGCTTTCAGGAATCTGTATGCGACTTTGATAGATGCCGCGCTGTTCAGCATCTCTTAGCGTTAAATGAGCCTGGTTAGCGGTCGTAGGGGGCACATAGACCAGCAACGTAGGGTGAGCGGCAACGGTTAAGCCGACACCTGATTCAGGAATCAACGCCGTTAGGGGAGACACATTGGCCTGATCGTGAATACACTTTAGGTGAGTGGGTCGAGATGCACCACCACGGGAGTTATCTACCTTTTCATCCGTGGGCGGTTCAAACAGGACAAGTGGGCTAGACTCAGAGGTGATAGAAGACTGTACTGGAGCTGGGACAAATGACGTAGTTCCAGCCCTAACCTCAGCGCTGAGTAGACCTCCAAAGGTTACGGCACCTAACACGGTTAGACACAAGCGACTGTATATGCGGGATTTCATAAGCAGGGAATATTAAACAGAAGAATTAAAAGGAGACTTTTAGACCATCTAGAGTGCATTGGTTAGAGCCCATTTCCATAGTTATCGCTCTCTAAGGGAAACATGGTGAGCATTGGGATAGAAGCCTTATTCAATTTTCTTGTTTGGTTCGGTCAGGTTTAGCATCGCTTTACAAAGACCCACTACAGCCAATTTCCAATCAAAACAAACGGAGCCCAGTAAAAAGGTTGTTGGTACTGGGGATCTTTTAACAACGTTAGCTGTGCTGCTCGCAGGGCGCTGGCCTTGGTCATACCTGGGTTCTCCGTTAGCTGCCGATAAAACTCAACCATTAGAGTTGAGGTGGATGCATCGTTCACTTGCCACAGTGTTGCCAGGGTACTACGTGCTCCCGAACGCAGGGCCATACCCGCCAACCCCAGAGCGGCTCGTTTGTCTCCCGTGGCGGTTTGGCAGGCACTCAGTACTAATAATTCTAATGGCTGGTCGCGTTTGCGAGTCTGTAGCAGAGCGTCCAAATCATTGACGTTGATCCGGCCATCCCAGGTCACCAAAAAGGTGTCCTCTGCTTTAGAACTAAACTGACCGTGGGTGGCCAGATGCACCACTGAAAAAGGCGCATCGCTAAGGGCCTGCTTGAGCCGCTCGGTCGTAAACGTTTGGTTAAGTAGCTGAGTTGTGGACAGGGTGGCCGCAATTTCATTCACCTCGGCATCTACCGCTGGCAGCGCCGAGAACCCCTGCTGTGACTCGCTCAGACCACCGGTTAGCACATCCAGCTGATCCACATTGAGTATCTGTGGATCAAGCAGCTGCAGACCGGGGCTCAGAGCCAGACTATACCGCTCAATTAGATATTGCTGACCATCGTGTAATGTGGCCACAGGCAAATTGCGCAGCGTACCGTCTAAGACAAAAACAAGGGTTTTGGCATCCGCCAAAATGTCTTCTGCCGGACGGATCAGCCAATCGTAAAGCTGTTGGGATAGCCGCAGCTGGTCTTCTTCAAAAAAGTGAGGGTTGAGATAAAGTTGCAGATTGGCAATTGTGGCTTCGATATCGGCCTGGGGCAAACGGGTTTCGTAGTGGGTCAGGGGTACGCCCGGTCGCGACACAATCACCACCAGCCGGTCGGGCAAAATGATCGGGTAAAGCACAGCAGCGGTGGCATCGACTGTGTCAATTAGCTGGGGTTGGGCCTGTAGACAGGCGTGGCGAAAAAAGTTGTCCAGCTCGGCCAGCTGCAGGGATTCGATTAGCTGTCTTGCCTGCTGTAGCTTGGGCTGATCCGGATTAGCGTCTAACAGCAAAGAGACTAGCTCACGATAAACGGGCTCAACCGTTTCAAGAAACGAAAACTGCAGGTCAGGGTTTAAGGCAACCAGTTCTTGTCGCAGCGACTGAAGAGAGTCAACCGCCCCATCATAAGCTGCGATCGCATCGTCTGTTTTTCCCTGTTGTTTTAAGATCCGCCCCAGCTGCCACTGCCAGGCCGTGCTCAAATCGGGGGCATTGAGTCCGGTTGCAAGCTGCATGGCCTCAGTGGTCACCTGGTAAGCGTCGTTCCACTGCTGGGCTGTCTCATAGAGGTGACCTAGCTCCCCCAGGGCAAACGCCTCAGCCCGTGTATCAGAAATGTGGCGGGCCGCCTGCACTGCATCTGCCAGCAGGCGGGCAACGGCAGCCTGCTGCTCAGAGATGCCAAACCCCGATGCTTGGATCGCCTGTATCCAGCTAGCCGCTAGATTGACCTGGGCATAGACGCTATCTCGCCCTGGCGGTAGCGCCGTCAGCTGGTCCGACAGCGTTGCGATTAGCGGCTGAGCCTGAGACCACTGCTCTGTTTTTACCAACAGCCGCAGCTGATTAAGCTGGGCTTGAATGTGAGTTAGAGGCTGAACAGCTAGCTCAGCCGCCTGCTGATACTGGGAGAGTGCGTTAGCGGTATCCTCACGGACGGCTAGGGTATTCCCCAGGCTAATTAAGGTGGCGCTGACCTGATCGGCAAATATCGGCTTGGTCGCCGCCAGCTGCTGAGTAAGCCCCAAACTTTCGGTTAAAAGGGATTGCGATCGCTCCAAATCTCCCACCGCCTGCAGAGCCGTACCCAGCAGCTTTAACCCCGTAGCCTTAACCGCCAGATCAGACTGTTGCCGCATCATGGTTAAAGCCTGATCTAGCAGCAGCTGCGACTGCTGATTGTGGCCCAAACTCTGTCGGGCCTTGGCCTGGTTAAGCTGGGCGCCCAGCTGACCGGCAGTATCCTCCGCTGCAGCATAGACATCAGCTGCCTGTTTCCAGGTTTCAATTCCCTGTTCAGGACGGCCCAAAACCACCTGGAGCTGCCCCTGTAAATTTAGGCTAGCCCCCAGCAGCGCTTTCTCAGAGGTTGTTGCTAAATAGGATTGACTTCTAATACTCTCTTGCTCAGCTCGCTCCCACTGACCCAGGTTGAAGTGGGCCAGGGCCACATAGTGCAGCGCTTTTGCTTGATCTAACTGGCGATCGGTGTGCGCATACTGCTCAACCGCCTGCTGCCAGGTTTCAGCCGCAGCGGCTAGCTGCCCTGCCGCAAATAGGGCAGTGCCTTGTTCCATCAAAGACTGAGTTGTCTCATTGGCTACGGCAGGGCCATCTGGCACACTGGCACCATCGCTGGCCACTACAGGGGTGCCAAAAACAATCAGCCAACAGCTTGCGATCGCTAAAACAATCAGCCAGCCACGCCGCCAAACCCGTCTGCTAAATACCCACACCATGTTTATCAATTGAACAACGGCGTTCAACAGCTCTATTCAGCTAATCTTCTTAAATATCGGGATGTAAGACCTAATAGTGTATGGGAATGTCACGTTTCTTGATAACAAATTTGTTAAGACCTTTTTAGAATGCCTATCTAACCATAAACTTAATGTTCATGGTGTAGTCACTCTCCTGGCTAAGACCACTATCTCCTGTAAACCTGTACTGGGGTAGATAGTTTATGTCACTACCCGTTCGGCCATTTACATGGGGTGAACTGTCATGGGATCAAAGCTCTCTAAGGTCGGACTAACCTGGTCTATGTTGTCAGATCAGTTATTAACAACACTGGTGGGCGTGCTTGTTGTCAGCAAATTCTCCTCAGCTGCTCAGGCTCAGATTACGCCTGACACCAGCTTGCCGGTCAACTCGGCGGTGCCCAACGGCTGCACCACGTGCCTGATTACGGGGGGCACTGTCACCGATGACAATCAAACCCTTTTTCACAGTTTTCAACAATTTTCCATCCCCACAGGGGGGGCCGCTCTCTTTCAAAACGATCCGGCGCTAGCCACCATCGTTACCCGAGTCACTGGAGGAAACATCTCTGATATTGATGGTGCGATCGCAGCTCAGGGTGACGTTGACCTGTTTTTGATCAACCCCAACGGTATTGTCTTTGGCCCTAATGCAGTGCTGCAGGTGCCAGGCTCCTTTGTGGCCAGTAGTGCAGACAGCGTTGTTTTTGAAGATGGCAGCTTTTTTAGTGCCGCCGCTCCCAATACTCCTCCTTTGTTAACGGTTAGCACCCCTGTCGGTCTACAGCTGGGGACAACACCGGGCGCAATTCGGGTGGAGGGGCCTGGTAACTTTCCCCCCACCTTGCCAGGGCTATTTGTCTCCCCTGGTCACACCCTGGCCCTGGTGGGGGGGGATGTCACGGTTAGTGGTGGGACCGTATCAGCACCGTCAGGCCGACTAGAAATCGGTAGCGCCGCCCAGGGGACAGTGGGCCTCATCTCGCTCGAAGACGGGGCTGTAGACGGATTTGCTTTGAACTATGAAAACCCCCAAGCATTTGAGGCCATTCCCCAAGCATTTAGGGCCATTCCCCAAGCATTTGGGGCCATTGTCCTCCGTGAAGGGGCGTTGGTAAATACCTCTGGACGCGGTGCAGGCGCGATGACCCTCCAGGGACAGACCGTTGCAGTGGAAGACGGCTCCCAGATTTTGGCCCTAACCCTGGGTAACCTACCTGGAGGAAACGTCAACATCAACGCCACTGACTCAGTCACCGTAGAAGGCGCATCTGCCGATAACCGCATCATTAGCCGCATCAGCACAAACACCTTTGGAGACGGCATGGGGGGCGACCTGGTTATCAATACTAGGCAATTTAGCGTTCGCGATCGCGGTTTAATTACAGCCTCCACTGGAATAGGTGCGAATGGGGATGGGGGAAACATCGTTCTACGTGCCACCGAATCCATTGAGCTAACGGGCTCGGGGTTTGCAACCTTACAAGCAATCTTTCTTGATGTCCTGCGAAATAATTTGGGGGTTACCACGGTCGAAAGTGGTGTCTTGACAGGCAGCGGGGGCTCGGGAGCATCTGGCCAAATTATTATCGATACTGCCCGCCTGCAGTTACGGGACGGAGCGTTCATCTCGACCACCACCATTGGCGATGGTACGGGGGGTGATGCCTTTATCGATGCCACCGAATCCGTTGAGATTATTGGCTCAATTGTGTTGACTGGCACCCTGCAAAATACCACCCAGGATGCCGGGGATCTAACCTTAAATACCCAGCGACTTAGCATCCGTGACGGTGGCTTATTACAAGCCTTTACCTTAGGTTCAGGTGATGGTGGAAACCTGGTTGTCAATGCCACCGAGTCTGTTGAACTGCTCAATACACCCGTGAGAGCTGTCATCCCGACAGGCATTTTTGCCAACAGCATTTTTGGTACCGGTGCAGGGGGCGATATCGAAGTCAATACCCAAGACCTCACTGTTGGAGGCGGGGCCCGAATCGGGAACCGAACCGGGGCATTTTTTGGAGGGTTTGGTTTAGTTAGGGCAGGGGGTCCAGCAGGTAATATCGTGCTAAACGTGGATGGAACAACTGCAATTGTTGGAGTTAGCCCCGACGGTGTTTTTGAGAGCGGTTCTGACACCTCTAGCCTGAGTGGAGCTCCAGCCGGGAATGTAGAACTCAACACCGGCAATCTTTTTATTCGAGACGGGGCCAATATTTCCACAACCACCTTTAGTGATGGGCCTGGCGGTACATTGATTGTCAATGTGGCCGATGTTTTAGAGCTGAGCGGCACGGGTACGGTACAGAACGCCAGCGGCCCTGTGGAGCTGCCCAGTAGTTTAGTCTCTTCGTCGGGGCGGGCGGATTTTCCAGGTGAAGTGGGTGACGGTACAGCAGGGGCACTGCAGGTAACGGCCAATGAATTAACGATTCGAGATGGGGCTGCCATTTCACTGGCCAGTTTAGGGGATGGCGATGCAGGCACGCTTGATGTTAGCGCCAATCAGATTCAATTAGTTGACGGCACCATCAACGCCTCAACAGAATCGGGAGCTGGCGGCAACGTAACATTACAGGCTCCAGTTTTGTTATTGACAGACAGCAGCAGCATTAATACCAACGCCCAGAATACCGATGGGGGCAACATTGACATTGACACCGTTTTTCTCATTGCCCTAGACAACAGCGATATTACGGCCAACGCCACCCAGGGTCGTGGTGGACAGGTTAGTATTACGGCCCAAAGTATTCTAGGCACTACATTTCGAGAGACTCTCACCCCTGACAGCGATATCACCGCCACCTCAGAGCTAGGCCCAGAATTTAGCGGTTTGGTGGAACTCAACACCCCCGAGCTAGAGCCCGACAGCGGTTTGGTGGAGCTGCCCACAACAGTTAACGACCTGACCAATCAAATTGTGGCAGGCTGCCCTGCCGATAACAACAATCGGTTTGTGGTTGGTGGCCAAAACGGACTGCCCACCAACCCGGCACAGCGTTTAGAGTCTTCGGGAGGTTGGCAAGACTGGCGGTTTTTGAACGATGTCAGTCCTGCAGCCGCTACCGCTGACAGCAATTTGTCTGAACCTGAGCAGACAGCGATGTCAGCAGATGCTCAGCCTATTCGTGAGGCCAACTATGCCCAGGTTAATGAAAGCGGCCAGACAATGTTTATTTCCAGCTCATCTGATATACCTAGCTTAAGTACTCAGCATGACGGATCGAGTGACTGTGCGACTAATCGCTATCACTCCCAATAGTAATGACAGGATTCTGTTTCAAGATACTTGGCAAAAATACTAATGATTGCGCTTCAGCGATTCTCCTACAATGCTCCAACTAGATCGGTCTGCGATGTACCGCCAGGTAATGGCAGCGCTACTGAGTACCCTGATCACAAACGGGGTCTCCTCGGCGGCCCAGGCTCAGATTATTCCTGACACCAGCCTACCAGCGAACTCAGCTGTACCTAACGGCTGCACCATTTGTCCGATTACTGGCGGCACCCTAAGCCGCGACAATCAAACCCTCTTTCACAGTTTTCAACAGTTTTCTATCCCAACCGGAGGGGCCGCTCTCTTTCAGAATGATCCGGCCCTAGCCACCATCGTCACCCGAGTCACTGGGGGAGATATCTCTAATATTGACGGTGCGATCGCAGCTCAGGGCAACGTGGATCTGTTTTTGCTGAATCCCAACGGCATAATTTTTGGCCCCAATGCGGTCTTACAGGTACCTGGCTCGTTTGTCGCCAGCAGTGCTGACAGCATTGTGTTTGACAACGGCAGTTTTTTTAGCGCCACCACACCCAATGCTCCAGCATTGTTAACCGTCAGTGCTCCTGTCGGGTTACAGCTAGGGGCAACACCAGGAGAGATTCGTGTGGAAGGTCCTGGCATTTTTCCCCAAATCTTACCGGGGTTATCTGTCTCTACAGGCAATACCTTGGCACTGGTGGGTGGCAATGTCAGCGTCATCGGGGGCACAGTATCGGCCCCAACGGGGCGCATAGAAATCGGTAGCGCCGCCCAGGGCACAGTCAGCCTTACTCCTGTTGCCAATGGATTTGACCTGGAATATGACGAGGTTCAAAATTTTGGCGCGATTGAGCTGAGCCAGGGAGCATTGCTCAACACCAGTGGAGCTGGAAGTGGAGATATTGATCTGCAGGGTCAAACAATCGTGGTAGAGGACGGCTCCCAAGTCTTAGCCGTAACTCTGGGGCCACTACCAGGCGGCGATTTAAGAGTCACGGCCACTGACTCGCTAACAGTGCAAGGAGCCTCAGCGAATGGTCAGGTAATCAGTCGCCTGAGTACAGATACCCTAGGGGATGGCATGGGTGGGGACCTGATCGTGGATACTCGGCAGATTGAAGTTCGCGATCGCGGCCTAATTTCAGCCTCCACTGCAGGGAATGGAGCCGGAGGAAACTTGACTCTGCGAGCAACTGACTCGGTTGAGCTTAGCGGGGCTGGATTTGCAACGCTCCAAAGCCTATTGTTAAGCGGCATTCAAGGCACTCTAGACATTTCTGCCGTTGAAAGTGGCCTGCTAGCAGGTAGCGACGGTACAGGTCCCGCTGGGCAACTGTCTATAAATACGGCCCGATTACGGTTACAAGATGGCGCAATTATCTCCACAACAACCAGCGGCAACGGAGCGGGGGGTGATGCCATGATCACGGCTACCGAATCCGTGGAAATTGTCGGCGCTATTTTTTTAACCGGCACACTGCAAGGAACGACTCAGGATGCTGGCAATTTAAACCTTGATACTCAGCGCTTAGTCTTACAAGATGGCGGGTTGTTACAGACATTCACCTTTGGCACTGGCAATGGTGGCGATCTGGTCGTGAATGCCACAGAATCAGTTGAATTGTTGAATACGCCCAAAGGAGCCATTGCCCCTACCGGAATTTTTGCCAGCAGTATTTTTGGCACAGGCCCAGGGGGCGATATCAAAATCAATACTCAACAACTCACAATGAGAGGGGGAGCCCAAATTGGCAACCAAACGGGGGCGTTATTTGGGACTGGGTTGGTTCCCTTTGGCGGACCTGCTGGAAACGTTATTCTCAATGTGGGCGACACCACTCAAATTATTGGGTTTTCTCCTGATGGTCGCTTTGGCAGCGGACCTGGAACAACTAGCTTTAGTGGGTCTGTCGCTGGTGATATCGTACTTAACACGGGTAATCTCTTTATTCGGGATGGAGCAAATATTGCAACGGCTACTTTTAGCGACGGGCCAGGCGGCACTCTCATCGTTAATGTAGATAATGTCTTAGAAATCAGCGGCACGGGTACAAGCCAGCCGCTGGGAGAGCCGGTTGAACTGCCCAGCGGTTTGAATTCTTCATCTGGACGCACAGATTTTCCAGGTCTGTTGGGTAGTGGAGCGGCTGGGACACTACAGGTTAGGGCAAATAAATTAATTGTTCGGGATGGGGCTGCTATTTCACTGGCCAGTTTGGGCGATGGAGATGCAGGCACCCTCACGGTCGACGCCAACCAAATTCAACTCGTCAACGGCACCATCAACGCGGCCACACAATCAGGAGCTGGCGGCAACGTCACACTACAGGCTCCAGTTTTGTTATTGACAGACGGCAGCAGCATTAATACCAACGCTCAGAATGCTGATGGGGGCAACATTGACATTGACACCGTTTTTCTGATTGCCCTAGAGAATAGCGACATTACGGCCAACGCGGACCAGGGTCGTGGTGGACAGGTGAGTATTACGGCCCAAAGTATTCTAGGCACTACATTTCGAGAGACTCTCACCCCCGATAGCGATATCACTGCCACCTCAGAGCTGGGTCCAGAGTTTAGCGGTGTGGTTGAACTCAACACACCTGAACTAGAGCCCGACAGCGGTTTGGTGGAGCTGCCCGCGACAGTTAACGACCTGACCAATCAAATTGTGGCAGGCTGCCCTGCCGATAGCAACAACCGGTTTGTAGTCGGTGGTCAAAACGGACTGCCCACTAACCCCACACAGCGTTTAGAGTCGTCGGGAGGTTGGCAAGATTGGCGATTTTTGGAGACTGTTACCCCGACGACTACACCAGGCAACAACCAGGCAACAACAAATGCTGCGATCGCACAGCCTCTGTATGAAGCCGATCACGTGCAGGTCAATGATAAGGGTCAAACCGTACTTGGCGCTAGTGCCACCGAGCCGTCCAGGCTGGGCTACCACCCCGGTGACTGTGCCGGCTCTCAGTAAACTTTAATCTTTGATTAGGGGGTTTTAATCTACGCGGTCCATCGTTGTTCTAAGATTTCGAACAATAGTAATCCACCAGAGGCTGATTCCATGACAACGACCACCCAATCCCTAGCGGACAAACTGGTAGAATTTCGAGCCGATTTTCAGCAAAAAGCACCTCAAGAGGTTCAGGATACGATGACAGCCGCCACGGACGCATTGGACACGTCTGGTATTGCTGATCAAGCCCTCACGGTTGGGGATATGGCTCCCGATTTTGAACTACCGGATGCCACGGGTAAACAGGTGCGTCTTAGCGAATTACTAAACCAGGGACCTGTTGTTATCAATTTTTATCGAGGCGAGTGGTGCCCTTACTGCAATCTAGAGCTGAGAGCATTCCAGGCTCTGCTACCGGAGTTTAAGCAGGCGGGTGCTAATCTTGTTGCCATTTCTCCAGAGCTACCTGACCATTCCCTCAGTGTGAGCGAAAAACACAGCTTAGAATTTGCCGTTCTCAGCGATGTCGGCAATCGGGTGTCTCGTCAGTACGGCTTAGTATTTACGTTAGATGAGTCACTACGACCCATTTATAAAAACTTTGGCATTGATGTGTCTGCTAGCAACGGTGACGAGAGCTACGAGCTACCGCTGCCCGCCACCTATGTGATTGAGCCCTCTGGTCGGATTCGCTATGCATTTGCCGAAGCCGACTACACTCAGCGGGCCGAACCTCAGGATGTGCTCGCCGTTGTGAAGGAACTGGCGTCATAACACAGCAGCAACAACCGGTTTGCCATCGGAAAATCGGTAGGGGCCATCGAACTGCCCCACATACACAGTGTGGGAAATGAGTGTCTCCTCAGTCCATATGTGGAGCTGGTAGGCCGGTGGCTCCATCGCAAACTGACTGGGACTCTCAGGAGCAAAATCGATGGCCCCCTGATGTACCAAACTGGGCTGGCTGCTAGCCACAGTCCCAGCCCAATCGCGATAAATTCCACGGTGTAGATGGCCACAGCTCACCCGTTTAACCTGGGGATGCTGACGGATCAGATTTTCTAATGCCCCATGACCCTGAAACCGGGTGCGATCCATCCAGGGAATGCCGGTGGCAAATGGAGGATGGTGGATAAAAATTAGGGTGGGTGTTGTTGGCGCGGCTAAAAGCTGTTGCTCTAACCAGGCTAAACGCTCGGCATCGACATAGCCGCCACCCTCACCTGGAATAATGCTGTCGAGCATAATCATCCGAATGGGGTAGGCTTCGACCACATAGCTCAGGTGATTGATATCGCCAGGCAAATAGGCATGGTTCGGAAAGGCCTGCCGGAGATTGTCGCGCTGATCGTGGTTACCCGGCATGAGATAAAGGGGACACTTAAGCGGTGCCAAGATAGCGTTTAACACCTCATATTCCTCTGGGGTGCCCTTGTGGACCAGATCGCCTGAGGCCACCACAGCATCTGGCTGAGGGGTGAGTTTGCTGAGCTGCCTGATCGCTTCGGTCACCAGAGAATTGGTATCAACAACACCGTAGGCTAATTTACCTGGACTATAGACGTGTAAATCACTAATTTGGGCGATGAGGGTCATGCGATAGATACCTGACACGCTGACTCTAGAATAGGTTGAAAGTGATTTAAGTCTGGTGTTGTCAGACACTCAACCTTGGCCAGGTCATCCCAGCGCCGCAGCTTGACCGCGTTCTCGGCATTGGGCTGCGCGATAAAGGCATCGGCCATCGCCTTTGAAAAGATTCCCCCCTGCAGTTCTAAACTCCGCTTAGACGCTGGGGAAAGAGAGGCCCAGTAGCTGGTGTCTATGGCACACAGGTAGCGTTTGGCAGCAACATGCAGACGAATCGGTGTCGTCACAGTATCTGGAAAGAGTGTTTCTAAAACAGGGACGGCTCGATATTCGTGGCGATCATCAATGCCACGCACCGCTGGGTCATCCCCTAGATGATGGACGAGATGTCCCAGATCGTGCAGCAAACAGGCCGAAATTAGCTCTGGTGATTCACCGTTGTTTTCAGCCAGTGTGGTGCACTGGAGAGCATGTTCTAGCTGACTAACGGCCTCGCCGCCATATTGGGCCTGACCGCGATGGCGATAGAGATTTAGAATTTGGTCCAGGGTTATGTTGTTCATGATGGGTACCGGAAGAAGCAGAAGCAGAGACGTTCCATGGAACGTCTCCACAGGGCACAAAACAGGGAAGGTCTGAAGAGATTATGGTCATGGTGTTTGTCTCCCAACAGCCCAGATACCGGGCCAATAAGAAAAAGGGGGAGAGATGTGGCAGTTTCGGTGAGGAAATTGTCTCTTACCCCCTTAAAGTCCCTATACCTAGGCAATGCGGTATCCCTGACGGACAACTGAGGTCAGTCGCGGGACCACACCGTCGTGGTGCAGGGTAATCAGGTCTGCCCGTTTGCTAATTTCTAAACTGCCGCGATCGCAATCTAGACCAATCGCTTTGGCTGGGTTTAGGGTAAACAGACGCATGGCTTTGTGGAGTGGTGCCTGGGCCTTTTCCACAATCAGAAACATCGCTTGCACCAAACTTTGGGGCACATAGTCAGACGAGATAATATCAGCTAAATCTCGTTCAACCAGGTCCATCGCCGATACATTGCCCGAGTGCGACCCGCCCAACACCAGATTGGGGGCACCCATCAGCACCTGTAAACCATGGGTATGGGCTGCCTTAGCCGCTTCTAACGTAGTGGGAAATTCGGCAATAACCGCTCCGTCATCAAGCGCTTCTTGGACATGTTCGGGCGTGGCATCATCATGGCTGGCCAGACAAATGTCTTGTTGCTGGGCCAGCTCTACCAGTTTGCGCCGGTTATCCACGGCATGACGCTGTTGAGCGGCGATGCGATCGCGAATAAAGCCCTCCATTTCGTCAGCGGTGACGCCATGTTTACCCTGGTAATACTCTTTGTATTTATCCAGCTTTACAAACTGTCGCTGTCCTGGGGTGTGATCCATCAGCGATAGCAGCGACAGCAGCGGATGGTCCACATAGGTTTCCACCAGGTCATATACCTGGTCATAGCCCAGCTCACATCGCAGATGCAGCCGATGGTCCACCGAGAAGCGACCGTCGTTTTGCCCTTTGTAAATTGTGTCAATCATGGGGCCAAACTGGGTCATCCGCAAAGAGCCCGGTGTCAAATCCCCAATGGAAATGGCATCACACACCGTTGTAATTCCTGCTCCAGCCAAATCACGGTCGTGGTGTACGGCTGCCACATCCAGGGGCCAGCTTACCTTGGGTCGGGGCGACATACACCGTTCCAGATTGTCAGTATGCAGCTCAATCAGCCCTGGCAGCAGATAGTCACCGTTGCCATTGTGCCCATGCTCAACTGTTCCCGGCTGAATGTCAGCAATCGCGCCGTCTTTGACAACCAGCGTGCCGAGCACCTCTTGATCCGGAAGCTGCAAGCGATAATTGGTGTAGATGGTTTCGGTCATGGGCTTGTGGAGGGTAAACGGGAGTTTTACCAGTTGGATCTGACAAATGTCTAGACATCTCTAACTAGTATCTAATCAAGGTTAAGTTAACGTTATCTTTAGGGTTAGGAGACAAAAAATGGCTCAAACAAAGGTGAGCGTGCGATCGCACACCCGTTCTCTCACTTCATCATCATGAAAAATGCCGACCATGGCACAGCCCTGGGTCTTGCGTTCTTCAATCAGCTGCATCACCACCTCGCGATTAGCCGCATCCAGTGCTGAGGTTGGCTCATCCAACAACAAAATGGGGTAGTCCATTGAAAAGGCACGAGCAATATTGACTCGCTGTTTTTCCCCCCCAGAGAACGTGGTCGGTGACAGCTCCCACAATCGCTCTGGCAGGTTTAAGCGAGAGAATAGAGCGCATACCTTTTGCTTAGCATTCTCGGGCTCCATACCCAGTTCCATCAGTGGTTCTGCCGCCACCTCAACCGCTGGCACCCGAGGGATTACGCGCAAAAACTGACTGACATAGCCAAGGGTATATTGGCGCACTTCAATCAGCTGGTGGGCCTCAAGCTGAGGCAAATCAACCCAGTCTCCTCGATGCTTTACCCAAATTGAGCCACTATCCACCCGATAGTTGGCATAAAGAGCGCGCATAAACGTAGATTTACCCGAGCCTGATGGCCCCTGCAATGCAACACATTCACCTGGGTGAACGCTAAGGGAAGCTCCTGAGAGAACGGGCAGCTGCACCCCCCTCTGGTGGTGAAGAATAAAGCTTTTATGGAGGTTTTCTGCCTGTAGCAAGGCTGTAATACTGGCAGGAGTCGTGAGCGGGGATGAGAGCTGTAAGGTGTTCATGGAGGTAGGTTTTGTTGTAGTTTCTCCTCCCCTTAAGCAGAAGGGGGGTGCTGTAGGCGTGGTCTCTAGGGAACTAATGTGGCATTTACAAGCTGTTGCGTGTAGGAATGATGGGGATCATCTAAAACTTGATCGGTCAGACCAGCCTCGACCACCTGGCCGTTTTGCATCACCATAAGTCGATGGGCCAGCAACCGGACAACGCCAATATCGTGGGTAACCAGAATGACGCTGAGGTTGAGCGTGCGCACGAGCGATCGCATCAGGTCTAACAGGCGGGCCTGTACAGAGACATCCAAACCACCAGTGGGTTCATCCATCAGCACAATGCGGGGGCGGGTAACCAAAATCCGAGCCAGCTGCAGTCGCTGTTGCATACCGCCAGAAAACGTAGTGGGAAAATTGTCGATGCGGCTATGAGATATTTCAACTTCGCTCAGCCAGTGCAAGGCCTCAGTGCGAATGTTGCCATAGTGCCGCTGGCCCACATCTAACAGCCGTTCGCCAATGTTGGCCCCGGCGGTAACAGTCATACGCAACCCGTCGCGGGGGTTTTGGCGAACAAAGCCCCACTCGGTTTTCATTAGCCGCCGCCGCCGGGGTTCAGACAGCGTACGTAGGTTGATCAGGTTGTTGTCTCGATCACGATAGGAGATGTCTCCTGTTTCAACGGAGACACGACCGGCAATGCTATCGAGCAGCGTGCTTTTGCCTGAGCCGGACTCACCGATAATGCCCAGCACCTGACCTGGATAGAGATTAAAGGAGATGCGATCGCACGCACGCAAATCGCCGTAGTATTTGCTTAAATTGTTAACTGTTAGCAGCGGCTCCATACCTCAGTCCTCCCGTTAGCCCAGCTTCTTTGTACTACCCAACTGCGCTTGCTGACGCTGGTCGCAGTAGTCCGTATCCGAACAAATCCACATGCGGTTGCCCCGATCATCCATCACCACCTCATCTAAATAGCTGTCAGTGGCCCCACAAAACTCACAGGACTGTTCCCAGTTCTCCACCGAAAACGGATGATCGTCAAAGTCAAGACTTTTGACTTTGGTATAGGGAGGTAGGGCATAAATGCGCTTTGCTCGCCCTGCTCCAAATAGCTGCAGCGCCGGGTTCATATCCATCTTGGGATTATCAAACCGGGGAATGGGGCTAGGATTCATCAAGTGGCGATCGTTTACCATCACTGGATAGTCATACGCGAGGGCAATACGACCAAACTTAGTGATGTCCTCGTAGAGCTTGACATACATAGGGCCATATTCTTCGAGCGCGTGCATTTTGTTAGCTTCGGTTGGTGATGGCTCAATAAAGTAAAGCGGCTCCGGCATTGGCACCTGATAGACAAACACTTGCCCCTCTTTGAGGGGAGTTTCAGGAATGCGGTGGCGGGTCTGGATGAGAGTGGCGTCCTCGGTGCGCTCAGTCGTGGCCACACCGCACACTTTCTTAAAAAAGCGCCGAATATTGACAGCATTAGTAGTGTCATCAGCACCCTGGTCAATCACTTTTAAGGTATCTTCTTTGCCAATAACTGAAGCGGTCACCTGAATTCCCCCAGTGCCCCAACCGTAGGACATGGGCATCTCTCGAGAACTAAAGGGAATCTGGTGGCCGGGCATTGCCACCGCCTTGAGAATAGCGCGGCGAATCGAGCGTTTTGTTTGTTCATCTAAATAGGCAAAGTTAAAGCCTGGTTCAGGGCTAGAGGGGGGAGAGAAAGTAGGGGAGACAGAAGAATTCATAGGGTTGATAGGGGGAAAAAGCAATGGTCATGGGGGCTGATGCTTATCCTTGAAAACAGCTAACAGGGCAGCCTGTCAGTTATGCTGTTGCAGCCTCTTCCTTAGAAGCAACAGTCTTGTCACAAACAGGCGAATTGACTGTATTTTGTGTTTGTTCATAATCGCTACGCAGCTTACGAATCAGATTGAGTTCAGCCTGGAAGTCAATATAGTGGGGCAGCTTCAAATGTTGGACAAACCCTTGAGCCTCGATATTGTCAGAGTGGTAAAGCACAAACTCTTCATCCTGAGCGGGGCCATCCAGGGGCTCCCTTAAATCCTTTGCCTGCAGTGCTCGATCCACCAGTGCCATGGCCATAGCTTTGCGCTCGTTATAGCCAAAGGTGAGCCCATAGCCTTGGGTAAACTGGGGCGGAATCTCTTTGCTCCCCTTAAATTGATTTACCATTTGTACTTCGGTAACAGTAATATCAGCAATGGCAATTTCGAACCCTAGTTCTTCGGGACAAATCACCACCTCCACATCGCCCATCCGCACCTCTCCTGCAAAGGGATGATTTTTGCCGTAGCCTCGCTGGGTAGAGTAAGCCATCGATAGTAAAAAGCCTTCGTCACCACGGGCCAAATTCTGCAGACGGGCATCGCGATTTGTTGGTGTGGTCAACGACTGTCGAGTAATATCAGAGGGTTCTGTAGAGTGGGCAAAGCTCTCTATGTCAGATTGCTCATCATTTGTTCGCACTCCATTACCCACCGCTCCAGGCGGCATCACCAGTTCCTCTTGGGCCAAGGTATTGGCCACCCGTGGCGTTGTCTCCTGCGGGTCACTCTTATTACTAGCAGGTGCAGGGAAAGTATTGTCTTCTGCCGCTAGCTTGAAGTCTAGCAGTCGATGGATATAGTCAAATGTGGGGCCTAGCTTTTGCCCACCAGGGGCATCCTTAAAGATGGCAGAAATTCGCCGCTGGATAACCATAGCACTGGTATCTAGGGGCTGACTGTAGTAAAGACGAGACAGTGTAGTACGGTAGGCTCTGAGCAAAAAGGCCGCTTCTACTAAATCTCCCCAAGATTGTTTAATGGCCAACGCTGCCAGATCTGGGTCATATAGGCTGCCTTCGGCCATAACCCGATTGACCGCCAGCTGCATCTGCTGCTTAATTTGTTCTAAAGACAGTTCTGGTACGTTAACATCACCCCGTCGCCTCGCTTTAAGCAGGGCTTCAGCATTGTGAATGGCGTGTTCTCCACCTTTTACAGCAACATAGGGCATAATTCTCTCCTAAGGGGTTTACCTTAATTAAGCCGGACTCGATAGCTATAGCCGTGTTTTTCAAATCCTAAGGATTCATAAAACGCGTGGGCAGCCGTGCGTTTAAGGTTGGTAGATAAAATGAGTTTGTAGCATCCAGCAGAACGGCACTGTGCGATCGCAACATCCATCATTTGTCGACCGATTCCTTGCCCCTGTAACCCAGGAAGTACGCCCACCGCTTCAACAATGCCAGAAGGACTACTATGGTGGACCAGATTATCCATAATCAATAACGCAAAGGTGCCAACAACTCGCTGAGCCAAACAAGCTACCCACAGAGTGTAGCGAGGGTAACGCTGAATTTGCTTAAACCATTTCTCCACATCGGTAAGGGTCAAAATAGCGTCATGCTCTAACCCTGACTGGTTATATACTGTCAAAATCTGTGATAGATCCTCGACAGTGCCAGGACGAACGATTAGCGTCATAACACCTCTTTGGATGGCACGACAAGTTTTGCTGTGCGGGGCAACCCCATCACCTGATTTTGCGCAAAACACCAGCAGTCTAAACCAAGAGGATATTCAAGCGTCATCGTCTGCCACTGCTGCCAAAACTCTGAACGCAGGGGCAAACTCACCTCAATCTGATGCAAGATCCCTGGTCCTTGTAATACAACAGACTTCCCTACACTCAGCCCAGCTAGCTGAATTAATAATGACGTCGACGCCTCTGGATATTCAGCAGTCCCCCAAGAGAAATCAGCCAGGGCGGGTGCCGTTGTCACATCCCAAATCAGGGCAAAATCAGCCGCTTGAGGGCTATGGGTAAAGCGACACCCAGTATGAAACACAAGCCACGAGCGAACATCTTCAGACAGCCCTGGCTGTAGCCAAACCACAGTTTCTAAATCTAACAGCGTTAGACAGGCCGCTGCACAGCTAGGTTCTAAGCCGGTTGGCGATGTTAAAGAGACCGTTGATTGAAAAATACCAGGTCTTGCCAGGGCATCTAACAGCGCACGAAATGTTCTCTGGGCATCGTGGACTGTATCGGTAAAGCCAGTCAGCTGAGTAACCATGGTTAACCCTCCCCCCGCAGCATGGTAAAGAAATTGACGCGGGTAGACTCCACCTCAGCAGCTGTAGTCTCTCGCCTTTCTTGAGCCGCTGCCTGCAGAGGGGCAATCACCTGCCTCTCCATGCGGCTACGCCAATCAGGATGCTGCAGTAGCCCATCACACAGGGCGGCTAGCTCAGCATGACGCTTTGAACGACCAGCCACATAGCCAAAGCCAGTGAGATTCCCCAGCTTCACAACACAGCGGGTTAAAGTCATCTCGCCCAGGTTAAAGGGTTGACCAGTTCCCTCAGCCCGCCCCCTAACCATGGTCAAACCAACTTCGGGCGATCGCAAAAATCCATATTCCGGCAAATTGCCGAGGTTAGCCACACACTCTTCTAAAAGCGCTAAGGGGGCTTTAGACAAGGTTGATATCCAGACAGGTCTCGACAGTGGTTGAAAGCTTTTTACCATCACTTAACCAAAATTTAACCGTCCGTTAAATTTGTGTAGACGTCTAGACAAATTATCGTCGATTTTTGTTTAAATTGCAACCACTTAACATTGTTAGTCCGGAATGTCATCATAGAAATGTCCTATAAATCGCCTCAATCATAGACGAGCCAATTTGTACCCTTCACTTCTCTAACCTGATGTCGCTTCGTAGTACAGCTAGAACCTGATGGACAAACGAGATATCTAGAAGCGTGATGCATAGGCAGGAGCGCCCCTCTTTAGGAGGCTATTTTTACGGAAAATTTAGCAAATCTAGCGTCAGATTTTTGCAATTTCTAAATTTTAGCGATCCAAATTTCTTTAGACTTCGTACCTCTATATGAACACCTGTTAGGAAGGTATTGATTATGAAAAAGTTCATGTTATTGGCTGGTCTGTTGGCTGCTGCGTTTACGGCGTCATCGGTTCAAGCTAAGGAAACAGCGTCTCTACAAGCAAAAGATGGACATACGGGCAATACTATCGTCAGCATCGCATCTACCAATGACTCATTCGATGTATTAACGGCACTGCTCAAGCATGCCAAGCTTGTGGGTGTACTTAATGGTGATACAGAATTTACTGTCTTTGCGCCAACAGATGACGCATTTGGTCGTCTGCCCCAGGGCACCATTGAAAGTCTCTATCAGCCCGAAAACAGAGAATTACTGACAACTATCCTGACCTACCATGTGGTACCTGGTAGCGTTCGCTCAACCGACTTATCCTCTGGTAGCGTCGATTCTGTTGCTGGCATTCCTCTAGATATTGCAGTTGACACTGGAGTAACTGTAAACACCTCTAACGTAGTCACAGCCGATATTGAAGCCAGCAATGGCATTATTCACGTTGTTGACACGGTAATTTTGCCACCCCAGTAACGGCGCATGCCCGCAGGGGCGCACATCGTCGTCAGGGCGCACTGCGGTGCGCCCCTACATATATCCCTCCCATTAATTGCCACCCGACGAGCAAGTTTTGTATGGTGCGTATAGCCCCAGGCCATGGGGCAAATGCGTATCTGTCCGCTTGCCTGGGTAAGGAGCCGTTGGGTTATGGCTATGTTAGTCCTATTTGCTATTGAGATAGCCTTTATCGCTGTCCTATGCTTTTCTCTATATATCACTTTTAATTGGGGCTCTCGCTGGTTTTTGCAAGCATCTCCGCTACAGATAGATGATGCTGGTCTGCAAACGCTGCGACAAAATATTATCGGTTTAGTATTTGTCACCGGCTTTTTACTGCTTCTACTGACAGCAGGCTTTAACGGCTGGATACTGCTACAGGGAGAAAAACCGGATATCTACACCCTCTTGCTCATTCAGAATACCCCCCAAGAGGTTTGGCTGGGTATTGTGGCAGGAATTGCTAAAAGTATTTGTTTGCTGGTGTTGGTAGGGGTTGTACAGCGGCCTCTCAAGCAAGTGGTCAATAAAATCTGTCGCTACACTAAACAGATAGAGCAAATAACCGCTAACGACGAGAGTATTGAATACTTATTTACGGTATTGAATACCGTCTTGAGTGCGGGTATGTGGCTCTTGGCATTGATTTGGTGCGCTCGTTTTTTAAACTTGCCTGAGCGGGTCTCTCCTTATCTATATGCAATCTGGCGCATCTACCTTATTATTTCTATCGGCGTCATCATCTATCGATGTGTCAGCGTTGTCGTTGATAGTCTAGATGCCCTTAGCAAAAAATATACCAGCCCCAATAACCTGTTGCGATTTTATGAGCGCCTGCAGCATCTTATCCCGTTTTTAAAGCGTTGTTTAGAGTACACGGTGTGGGTATATGTGGCAACGCTGGTGGTTAGACAAATTGCTTTAATTGCCGATTTAGCAAACTACGGTACCACAGCTGTAAAGGTCATTGCCCTTATCTTTTTAGGTCGCCTCGCTACCAATATTATGCAGCTGTTGGTGACAGAGACCCTACTTTCAGTAGAGGATACGTCTGCAGCTGTCTATCAGCGTCGCATAACCATTACTCCGCTGATTGTCAGCTTATTTAGATATGTGATTTATTTTGGTACAGCGTTATTTTTGTTAAAAGCACTGAGAATTGATCCGGGCCCTATTTTAGCAGGTGCTGGAATTGTCGGTATCACTGTTGGTTTAGGGGCACAGAATATAGTCAAAGATGTCGTTAGCGGCTTTTTTATCCTGTTTGAAGACTACTATTTAGTGGGTGACTTTATTGAAACGGGTGAAGCACAGGGGACTGTACAATCGATTGAACTACGCACTACCCGTATTTTGCATCCAGATGGTCAGCTGCAGATTCTAAAGAATGGTGATATTGGCTCAATTGTAAATTACTCTAAGCATCCGGTGGATGCAGCGGTGGAGGTGTCTATCACCTACGAGGTTGATCCAGAAAAGGCATTTGAGATTATCAACCGGGTTGGCATGGAGCTATCTCAAGAAGACGACGATATTTTAGAACCTACTCATATTGAGGGTATAGAGACATTTTCAGAAGAGATTTGTTTAATTTATACCCGTACAAAAGTAAAGCCTGGGAAACATTTGAGGATACAGCGACTGCTGCGGCAGCGCTGTCTGGTGGCTTTGCTTAAAGAAGATGTCGAAGTGGGTTCAATGGATACAAAATTGGTGCTTAAAAGCGGGTTTGAGAAATTGTGGCTTCAGGGTAATAGAGCCTAGAGAATGTGGTTTTCATGACGGATTCTTTGATTTCAACACCTAAAATTAGAGGCTACGTCGCTACTGAGTGCGATCGCACAGTCTTTCTTTACCGCAGGAGCAATAAGATCACCTACCTGATTTTACTAGAGTATAAAAAGGAGAGATTTAATTTAGACGTTGGCTCTCGATTTTATGGCAGGATATATCCCAATCGCTGCGATTTATCCCCTGATGGAAAGTATTTTTTATATTTTGCCATGGGTAAGTCCCAACAACAATATGAAAAAAAATTATACTGTTGGACAGGGCTATGCTCACCTCCCAAGATTAAGGCAGAGCTGTTGTTTGCCCACGGCGATACCTGGGGTGGCGGCGGCAGATTTATAAATGATCGCACCATCTTTATCGCCCCTGGTATGTATCCCGACTTTGATAAAACAAAGGATGTCCAATTTCATACCTATCGCATCACCTTCTCCACAAGTCCTGAGTACGAATACAACAGTTGGGCGTCAGGCAACGGGTGGACAATTTCAGAGTCTCAGATTGATCCCAAACACGGTCCTAAATATCCCATACCCAAAGTTTGGACTAAAACCAATGGTCGGCTCACCTTATGCAGATTTTTGCATTACAAAGATTTTCTCAAATCCAAAGATGGGAATACGGTAGGCTCCTATGATTTGCATAGCTACAGTGTGAAATACGGTAAGCAACAGACTGAGTATTCTCTAGACCGGGCATGTAAATGGGCTGACTTTGATGCCAGTGGTAGGTTGATGATGACCGTTGGCAGCCAGGTGTTTATCTATAAAAATGTAGACAATTTGCTAAAAGACCAAGCAGAAACCACCTTTGATTTTGAAGACTACATTTAGTCTTGTAGAAGTCAGGATAAGCCGTTGCTAAGTCTCTAGATAAGTGATGAAGTAGACTAACATCTAGCCGAACAAAAAACATTAGAGCTTGTTACTTTAGCCGCAAATCAAACAAAGACTTCGGAGGTCCAACTTCCGTGAAATCCATGTGGAATATGATGTTTAAGATGTAGCTTGGCAACCACCTTGTCAAGATTTTGTGCATCTAAAATAATCACGTAAGAGCGATGTATCGCTGCGTCATAAACCAATGAGATTAACCATCCATCTTCTTCTTTGATAGTGTTAGGCCGAGAGACAAAGATAGGTTCACCAGCAAACCCCCTCGCCCCTGGGCTCCATACCTGGTTTTCTCCTGTGTCTTTATCTAATTTCAGAATGACCTGCAGAGGACCACTTCCCGTTGGGCTACCACAGGCATTCATGTAAAGATAGCGATGTTCTTTTCCCACCCACATCGGATTCACCGTAGGAAATTCACATCCTCTTTCTTCAACTTTTTGACGATTTACAGTCTTTTGAGATAAATCCAACTCAAACTCCCATAATTCTCCCTTTGGAAAATTATCAAAGTCCATCTTTTCGAAATCTAACTCTGCCTGTTGCTTTTGAGGAAACGATTGACTACAAACCGACTCAAAATAGATTTTTCCATCTTTCTCCCAAGCATTACCATGATGAAATCCAAAGAAAGAGTCTGTTTCTAATATCTCTAGCTCATGGTCTCCGTGACGAGAAATCACTATAATTTTGGTCGGTTGTTCAGAGTTAAAGTCAAAACATTGCTCTATCGTCTTAAACCCAAGCAGGAAAGGTAATCCCTGCACTTGAAAGGGATGTTGCACAAATATGCAGTAATTATCCGTTATTACCATGTCGTGCAAAAATGCAAAGCCTGTTAGAGGGTGAGAGTATTGTTTTAATTTATTTCCAAGGTCGTCTAACTCAAAAATAGTTAAGGTTTGAGACGTGATCCCTCTAACTCCAAAATTAACAAAACTATTGTTTATGATTTTAGGATGAGCTGAGAAAGGTTGCTCTGGCTCTAGTAAACCATTAATGTTGTCTTCGCCAATAGTTTCCAATGTGTCGGGAGCAAGCTGATGAGGGTGCCCCCCTTCCCACATTGTCCATAGTTTATCGCCCCAATAGATAACGTTTGTATTGGCGGCATTTTTGAAATTGGTGTCAAAGATATTAGCAAGCCATCCACCAGGTTTTTGCGTTCCAAACCCTCGATATAGTATTTTTCCGGCTGCTTGTTCTTTAAGATAGCCTTCAGTACGGACATATCGGTTTTTGAAGTGGGCACGACCCTGATTAAACGTAATGGCACAGACCATGCCATCCCCATCAAAAGGATGCCCGATCTTTTGGCCATTAACATCTAATCTTCCAACACCATTGCGAAAGAGTGTTCCCTGAAGTTCTGGGGGAATCATTCCTTCAATTTCATCAATCCAATAGCTATATTCATTATCTTGTGAGTCGTAACCTCTGGCCCAATCCGTGACTAGAGAGGCTGTTTTCTCTAAGTTTGCTTGCACCATATTAATTCAGCTACAGTTTTCACAATTTTAGCGCAGTAGTCGGTGTTTTATTGGTCACTAGATAACACGCCGCACCACGGCTCTCCAACAGCTGACTCCATGCGGGGGTAATCGTTTTACAACAGGGTTCGGCCACAGGACATCGCGTATAGGCGATACTATTGTATGCTCATTACTTGGTCGAAGAATTTTCGTCTTATCAAAGAAACGTAATTGTTGTTTACTTTTTTCTGAGCTATTGGAACAAAAGAAATATGATAATCAGCCATTGAAGGCATTTTCATACTCTTCCATTCCCTGTAAATGCTGTTAAGGTCATTGTACAAACTCATCTCTCCAGACAAAAAAACGCATTTATTGCCTGGACTAACAAAAACAATTCCGAGAGAACTATCGTATAGACCATATCCGGGTGGTCTGCATTTGAAAAAAGTACGAAAGTCTTTTATCGATAGAAAATAATAGAAATCTTTGGGGAAAGAATTCCACACTAAAGGTTTTGATGAGTGGATCTCTTCTAGATCATCAAACAGAGGAAGTTTTTTCATCTGCGTCAGCACAGGCTGTATGTCTGAGCGAGACGGCCAAATATCTACCTTCCCGTCAACGGTATCGATAGGCATAAAGCTTGAAATACCAACTATTGAACCAGTTATCAGGTTTTCTTCACTCTTGCTAACTTTAAGTAAAGGTGTCCATCCCGCATGGTGCAGCGGGAATAGAATCAGTCCTACTGTATCAAGCTGATCTATCCAGCAGGGTGATAAATCCATGCAGCCAGCCGTTGCCAAAATCCTATCGTATGGCGCGTTTTGCGAGAATCCCTTGGAACCGTCGCAGCAGACTACTTTTATCTCTGAATACCCAGCCTTCTTCAATAGTCTATGGGTTTGCTCAACGACATCAACCTGGATATCTAGAGAGGTTACAAGATTTTGAGCAGCTACTATCTCAGCCAATAAAGCAGCATTGTATCCCGTTCCTAGCCCGATTTCTAAAGTAGTTAGCCCTGGTCGTAGCTCAAGCTGTTCTAGCATTCGGGCCATTAGTGATGGTTCAGACGATGAGCTTGATGCAGCAGTTTTCTTAAAACGAGTAACAAGAGATCTATCAGAGTAAATAGTTCTCCATATCTCCTGCTTCATTTCATCACTGACAATGACTAATTCCTGCTTATCAGCACCAGGCAGTCGAAAGCTCTCTAAAAATAAATGCCTTTGCACAGCTCGAAATGCGGTTTCCACCGCTGGAGTTTTTATGGCACCTTTAGAAATCAAATCTTCAATCAGACCTTCGACGTAACTTGAGATTGAATTCATTGGTTACCCCAGTATTCGCACATGACAGATTCACGGTAATTCTAAAAACGGGAGGATGGAGTAATTTGTGGCTATCCAGTTCCAAAAAGTTAGAAAATCACATTGGGGCAATCTAATACTTCATGCACTATTACAATGAATCCTTACTTGTTTAGGACTGCCCAGAAATAATTGAGATCTATTATTAGTGACTCATTTAAGATAGGAGGCTATCTATGCTACTTCTTCATCGCTGTATGATCAAAGCCACAACTGCGGAGGGTGATGACATCCGCCGCTCTCTTAACTGGGTTACTGCTCGTCGCGGTATTCTCAAAATCTATGATGATCATCTAGAGCTTGGCTCCTGGCATCTAGCCTACAGTGACTTTGATGAAGCCATTCTTTTCAGCGTGCGGCAAACGTTTATTCCTGGCTACGTCCTCAGAATCAAAACTCAAGGCACGATCTATCAGTTTGGCCTCAACTACAATCGTTTTTGGAAACAAGAGCTTCCATTTTCAGTTGAGCACAGGTCTATGAAGCTCAAACTCTCCTGGTTTAGTCTTATTATACGTGCTGTTAGCTTAATCTTTTTAGGCTACTTGCTCTGGCAATTGTTCTCTTCTTAAAGAGAGCCAGCTCATATGACTATCATGGTGCCTAGTGACAAGTCAGGGGGTCGGTTTGCAACAGTCAAATTTATTCGTCACGCTGGTGCGTGGTGCTGGTGCTGCATTAACAATTCAAGTAGTCAGTGCGGCCATTATATATGTCACCCAGGTGCTGCTTGCTCGTTGGATGGGGACAGCGGCCTATGGCATCTACAATTATGCGATCGCAATCGGTATTTTCTGGGCCTTTATCGCTGGGTTAGGGTTACCAACAGCGGTACTGCGGTTTATCTCAGCCTATAAAGCTCAGCAAGACTGGGCTCATTTACAGGGAATGATTTGGGGCAGCTGGTGGCAGACATTAACCATCGGTATTCTCACCGCTCTTTGTGGCACTGGCATTTTGTTGTGGATTCAGGCTGCCCATAGTTTGGAGCCCTATACTACACAGTTGCTCATCGGTATCTGGACCGTTCCAGCTGTAGCCTTGATGGCCCTACAAAAAGAGATTATTCGGGCGTTTCAGCAAATCGTATTGTCCTACGGCCCATCACAAATTGTGCAGCCGCTGTTGTTAATAGGGTTAGGGCTGCTGTGGCAAATAAAAAATGAGCTAACAAGTACGGTTGCGATCGCACTTTCCTTAATCGCTGCAGTATTTACCCTGACACTGCAGTGGCTGTTGTTTCAGCAACAGTTAGACATCAAAATTCGTCGCACGCGACCGGCCTATGAACTCGCTAAATGGTGGCAAGTGGCTTTACCCATGGTGTTGTTTGGAGGGTCCCACATGGTGCTGAGTCAAACAGACACATTAATGATCGGGATATTTTTAGATGCCAAACAGGTGGGTATCTATGGCGCGGCCCTAAAAACATCGCTGTGGGTACCGTTTATTTTGGCCTCTGTTAATGCAATTTCAGCACCGCTGATTGCCGCTCTCTATGCCCAAGGTGAGCATCAACAACTTCAGCAGCTAGTCTCGACCATCGCCCGCTGGATGTTTTACCCAGCTTTAGTTACAGCACTGGGGCTAACGGTCTTTGCGGTGCCGGTCTTAGAGCTATTTGGTCCTGAATTTGTCGTCGCTAGAGGAGTGTTGATAATTTTAATGGTTGGCCAACTGGTCAATGTGGGCGCTGGATCGGTGGGCTATTTACTCACCATGACCGGTCATCAAACCCAGTCCGCCATGGTTATGGGTGTGAGTGCTTTAGCAAATATAATCTTGAATTTAGTCGGTATTCGTCTATTTGGCATCGTTGGGGCTGCAGCCGCGACCACATTTTCGATAGCTATGTGGAATATTTGGCTATATGGTCTAGTGGTGCAACATTTGAACGTTCGTCCATCAATTCTGGATGCGTTAAATGGTCATTAAAATCTGAAAGACGCACCCGACTCTTCTGACTCACTGGATTGTTTCGCAGACCTTGATTATAAATAATGTCATCATAGGAACAGTTCTCTGCAATGATGGCCTCAATGCGCGTATTTATCATCCTAGTCTTAGTCCTATCTTGCTGGTTCTTTCCTATGGCTAGCTCTATCCCACCATCCTGGCCTCAGACAATGGCTATGGCCGCGACTATTTCTGAAGAAACGGCACTGTCTAGATTATTTACAACTTCAGAGATTGAGGCTAGCTGGTTTGCCGACAGCTTTTTATCTCAGATTTCGCTAGCTCAAATCGAACAGATATTAAAGGGCATTGTCGCCAATGTCGGTCCCTACCAGCGAGTAGATAGCGCGGGCGATCACTATATTCTGACGTTTGAGCAGGGGACTGTTCCCACCCGTATTGTGCTCAATGCATCTGGACAAATCAGCGGGCTTTTGTTTGAACCGCCTCAAATCGCTGCTATGGACCTAGAGACTTTGCAGACAGCGTTTGCAGAGTTATCTGGTGATGCCAGCTTGCTCATTCTTAAAGATGGGAATGAGATAGCCCAGATTAATGCCGACCAATCATTAGCGATAGGTTCAGCGTTTAAGCTGCTAGTTTTGCAAGCCCTGCAGCTGCAAATTGAATCAGGAGAACATAGCTGGGAAGAGATTTTACAGCTGCAAGAACCCTATCGTAGTTTGCCTAGCGGTCGTCTACAGGACTGGCCGACAGGGACACCGCTAACGGTGCAAAGCCTGGCAACCATGATGATCTCAGAAAGTGACAATACGGCAACAGATCATCTGCTGGCGTTAGTGGGTCGTCCTAATGTTGAAGCACTGACCCGTCGAAACCGTCCTTTTCTCTCAACACGAGAGGCATTTATTCTAAAAGATCCGCAAAATCAGACATTACTGAACCGCTACCGACAGGCGACAGAGCAGGAACGTCGAGGCATATTGACCGCTATGGCTGATCTGCCCCTGCCAGCTGTCAATATATTTAATAGTGGTCCGTTGGCACTAGATGTGGAATGGTTTATGAGTGGGCGAGAGCTGTGCGATGCGATCGCAACAGTTGCTGAGCTGCCGCCGATGCAGGTAAACCCAGGGTTGGCCAACCCGGCTAATTGGCAGCGTATTGCCTTTAAGGGTGGTTCCGAGCCAGGTGTAATGAACTTTACTACCGCTCTCAAAGATGCAGACAACCATAATTACTGCGTCACGGCCACCTGGAATAACCCTGAAGGTATTGACGAACTGAAGTTCTCAGGTCTTTACACTAGCGCTCTGTCGTCTTTGAAGACTGCTGAATCACGTTAATAATCGCATAGTTCGCATGAGTTCTGACTGACAAAAGTTAGTCAGCGTCTAGCCTGTTTCCACGAGCTTAATTTCCCCTTAAAGATGCGCATCTCATTTTCTAGCCTTGATGAAAAAAGAATTTATAAGCAGAGGAAACAAGCACTGATCGAAGAGATTACCGTTCTTGTTTGCCCCTGCAGCTATTGATTGCAATAGCCTTTCACAGCATCCATCAAAGTAGCCTCACAGAAATTTGTACCCTTAGTCGTCACGTTATAGAGACGGGCATGACGCAAATTTGCCCCTTGTAGATTGGCATGGTTGAGATTGACAGAATCCAACTGAGCCCATCTAAGATCCGCATTACTCAAATCTGCACCTGTCAAATCTGCATTCTGAATGCGCACCCCTTTTAACCGGCAGCCAGAGCAATTTTTAGTGACCCTAAGAGCAACCACTCTCAGAGGTGTTTCAGCCTGAAGTATCAACAGCATAATGACTGTAGTGAGTAAAACTCGGAATAGCTTCATAAGGATTCTGTCCGAATTGGAGACAGCATAATCCTTAGATTAGCCGAGCTTTGAGGATTAGGCTACAGAATATAACACTTTTCACCAGTTTCTACTATGTTCGAAGGTTAACTATACTGAATTTTTCTGTATATCTCCCCAATATTAGTGGGCTATATAAACAGCTGGCAGTCTATCCTGCTGATTGGGGTGGATCGGCTGAAAGTTTGCAGTATAGTATGCCGATAAAGGGAGATAGACTGAAAAAATCTATCTAACAGTAGTTAGGCGGTTCTAAATCACGGTCTTTACCTGAGTATCGAAAGTTGTAACTGAGGAAGAGCAAGTGACTGGTAGCGTGGCATTGAAGCCTGGTGTTGACGGCAAGGCTGTGTGGGAATTTGTGGCAGGAATGCCATCCGATAACCTCAAAAGTTGGGCTTGCTCCTATAGTGGTTACAGTGAAGATATAGGGTGCTCAGTTTGCCGACTTGAAGTTCCTAAAGATCGAGCTACCGTGATTTTGGGCTTCGGAGATCGCTTACGAATTCATCCTGTTGATTTCAAAACATCCCCTGTTAACTATCAAGCCTTTGTTGTTGGATTAAGTGAAACTCCGTTACTTGTCGAACATGATGGTTTTCAACGCTGCATCGAAATAGAATTACTTCCTTGGGCTGCAAACAAGCTTTTTGGTAGAGCATCTGCTGAATTTACGCAGGGTGTTGTTGCTCTAGAAGACATTTGGGGAAATCAAGCAAACTTACTGATTGAACAACTGAGTCAGATGTCGTCCTGGCAGAAACGCTTTGCTTTAGTGGATCAGATTTTTTCAGAGAGATTTGCAGAGTCAAATCAAACCATTCGATCGGAGATTCAATGGGCTTGGGACCAACTTGAACAATATGGTGGGTGTATCCCGATTCAACAATTAGCTAAAATGCTGGGTTGGAGCCATCGCTATTTTGTGGTTCGCTTTCGAGAACAAATTGGGATTACGCCGAAAGCAGCGGCGCGGCGGATTCGGTTCACTCGTGCTCATCGACGATTAACCCTTTCGGATGATTCGCTCAGTTCCATCGCTGCAACTTGTGGTTATAGCGATCAAAGCCACTTTACACGGGAATTTCATCTATTTTCTGGCTGCTCTCCAACCATCTACAGAAAAGCTCGGTTCCGTGATCTTCTCGGTACTCCTGGTGAAATCATTCAAGAGTAGATAAGGTCAATTTTATTCAAGACATTGCTCTCCGA
Source organism: Cyanobacteria bacterium P01_H01_bin.21 (assembly GCA_038748405.1). Lineage (GTDB taxonomy): Bacteria > Cyanobacteriota > Cyanobacteriia > Phormidesmidales > Phormidesmidaceae > Leptothoe. The sequence continues at coordinate 32,901 of JBCDIX010000047.1, forward strand.
TTAGAGATACGATGGCTGCCTGTTAATCAATATCAGGAGATATAGAATGCCTAGCGAAATTTCTTACCTTGAGATCGGCGCAAAAGATGCAACGACTTCTCGTGTCTTTTTTGAGCAGCTTTTGGGATGGAGTTTTCATCCAATGGGTAATGGTGGTGAAGGTTGGTTCCAGACACCGTCTGTGAAAGCTGGACTACATGGAAACGATCCAGAACCACAGTTTTTTATCTTCTTCAGTGTTCCTGACTTAATGGCGGCAGTCGCACAAGTGAAGGAATTAGGTGGCGAAACTGATGAGCCAGGTCCTGATGAACCTGGCTTTGGGCAATTTTGTACTTGCCGTGACCCTCAAGGTATTCGTTTTGGACTGCACCAACTGCCCAGCCGTACCGCCTAACAAGTCCGTTCACACCCCGCCAAGAGTCAGTTGTTGTGATACAGAGGTGATTGGCGGCGGGTAAACGGGGTCGTTATGTGGCAAAGTGATGATGGAAAAGGAGTCGTGAGACGTTCCGAAACGACATAATCACCACGCTGTAATCTGCTGGAGTGAGGTTCGGGTTCAATGATAATCACTGAAGAAATTGCACAATCAATAGAATCGAGTGTGCTCTGCTGGTTTGCGACCGTTGCGCCGGATGGGAGCCCGAACGTATCTCCCAAAGAAGCATTCATGCATGATGGAAACGGCAGGATCATCGTCGCACACATTGCCTCACCTCAAACAGTTCACAACATCGAAAGCGATCCGCGTGTTTGTCTGAGCTTCATTGATGTCTTTACCCAAAAAGGACACAAAGTTCGGGGAACAGCTAAGATTCTCCGAGAATCCAACAAACGCTATCTAGATCAGAAGTCCAACCTAGCGCAATTAATAGGAGATACGTTCCGGATTCTTGCGGTGATCGAGGTCGAACCAACGGAAATTGAAGAGATCATCACTCCGAGCTATCGCATGTTTCCAGATGTAACGACAAGTAGGATGGTGCAACAATCATTGACCACTTACAAGGTTACCGAATACCAGAACCGAGGTCAGGAATCGTCTGATTCGAACGTGGATTGAGTGACCACATAACATCGCATACACTGGAGCCGCCGATCCGGGCGTTCTTACATAAAGCATCAAACGCGGCGGCCTGATGCTGCGTGGCGTTCTTCTTTTGTATCAGAGCTCGAATGGAGGCTGTTTTGCGACAACTTGCAATACTGACATTTGTAACACTTGACGGTGTAATGCAAGCACCAAGTGTTCCAGAGGAAGACACATCGGGCGATTTTGCCCATGGTGGTTGGGCACGACCGTGTTGGGATGATGCCATGACACAAGTCATGCGGGAGGCGATGGCTGAACCGTATGATCTGCTTCTCGGCAGAACGACCTATGACATGTTCGCGTCTACGTTCCCAAATGCAGGCGATGACAATCCTGTCGCCGTAAAACTGAACCAAGCAACCAAATATGTTGTCACTTCCACCAGTGGCAAACTTACCTGGCAGAACTCCCATCAAATCTCAGGAGATATCACAGCAGAGGTAGCTCAACTCAAAAAGCAAGATGGGCCACTGCTTCAGGTTCATGGCAGCTGGCAACTTGTACAAACCCTTCTGGCAAATGAACTTGTCGATGAATTTAGATTATGGACCTTTCCGGTTGTGGTTGGTTCCGGCAAACGGCTTTTCGGTAACGGTAATCCACAGTGCAGCTTTTCGCTCGTAAAAACAGAAGCGACACCGAGTGGGGTCGTTATGACAATTTACCGTCGAATTTGAATAATGCTGGACAACAACACGATGCACATGAAACTGCCGACTGCGCGTTTTGTGAATAGAATGATCACTCCGGCGACCCGATGATCGTGAACGTTATGCGACAAGTATGACCATGATTGAAATTAAACACCCAAAAGAACAGGCGCGTTTACGCCGTCTTGCCTTGGCTGCACAAGGGTTGTTGCAGGCTCAACCCTATGGACGTGGTTTGGCGGGGGCACGTAAAGCCATTAACCACCTGGGTTATGTCCAGATCGACACCATATCGGTGGTAGAACGAGCACACCATCATGTTTTTTACTCTAGGGTGCCTAAGTTTAAGCCCGCCATGACCAATCAACTGTTGCTCAATAGAGACATTTTTGAATATTGGGCACACGCGGCTGCTTTTCTCCCCATCGCCGATTTTCGCTTCTCCCTACCTTACAAACACGCCATTAAAAACGGCCAAACTCATTGGTATAGAACCCGCGATACGAAACTTATGAATGAACTGTTAGCACGCATACGTTCAGATGGCCCGATACGATCCCGAGATATCGAAACGAATACCAAAAAACGTGCAGGCTGGTGGGACTGGAAGCCTGCCAAAAAAGCACTCGAACAGTTGTATATGGAGGGCGACTTAATGGTCAGCGATCGCGAAGGTTTTCAGAAAACATATGATCTGACCGAGCGAGTACTGCCCTCTCACGTAAATTCACAAATGCCCAGCATGGAAGAATTTGCGGCGCATATTGTCGAGCGACAGTTGCGCTGCCATGGGCTGGCTTCACTCAAAGGACTGACCTACCAGCGCCGAAATACTGACCTACGCAAGGCTGTCAAAGCGTTGGTCAACGCAAGGTTGGCAGAGCACACGTTGGATCAAGTACAAGTGGACAGTGGTGAAGTATTTTTATTAGAAACAGGTGCGTTCGAACGTCCTCTTCCTCGATTGAATAACCGCATGTTAATTCTTTCGCCCTTCGACAATTGTGTTATTCAGCGAGAACGGCTTAAAGCACTGTTTCAATACGACTACCGGTTAGAATGTTATGTCCCTGCAGCCAAACGTCAGTATGGCTACTTTTGTTTGCCACTCCTTTACCGCGATGAATTTATTGGACGGATGGATTGTAAAGCCCATCGAAAAAACAACCATTTAGAGATCAAATCACTCCATTTTGAACAACATAATTTTGATGAAAATTTAGTTATTGCGGCATTTGTAGACGCCATCACACAATTCAGTCATTTTCAACAATGTGACTCCGTATCTTTGACTCAAGCCTACCCACAACATCTAACTCAACGTTTGCACAGTGCGCTAAAACCTCTAGGGTGATATCAAGGTAAAGGCAGTGCTATGAGTGTGTAGTGGATTTGGTTTGGTTCACTTATTTGAAGGCAGGTGAGGTTGCTGTATACCTTGTCTTATCTCAAGATACACCCGTGCCAGGTCATCAGAAAATTAGTACTGCTGTTGAAAACGTTAAGCAGATTTAAATTTGCTACCTTTTATGGCAGCGCTATTTTTTGTCAGGTTCAAAACTATAGCAAACAGAAGGAGCACCCTGGACTTTATAATAGGTCAGCTCTAATTGCAGCATTTTTTATTTAGACTTAACGAATAGGGCAATATTAAAATCAGCTAACGATTTAGCAGAAAAAGCATGGATGATATTGAGACAATTCCTTATTTGGATCGGCTTTTGGTGCTTTATGAAGAGAAACTAAAGCGATTTCGACTGTATTTGACAATACTTCTAGCTGGCACAATTATCTTTTTCTTCTTAATATTTCTTCCATACATCACACTAATTGGCAATCAAGAATCTTGTCGAGTAAATGAGCTGGACTGTCCTGCACTTTATCAATCTGGTCTAGAGGAACGTGTTTCAGATGTGTCAACCAGTTGGGGCAATATCCCTATATCAACAGCCGAAGTGGCAGTCTTTTTCCCGACAGGTGTAGCTTGTGGCATTGTGGCAGTGTCTTCTCAGCTGCAGGGGCTGATGCGTTTACGCCAAGCCATCACGCAACAAGTCAGCAATCTTGAAGAGCCAATGGATGTTACCTTAATTGCTCCTTTACTCATTGATCCCAAGCAGAACCTTGTCGATCAAATAGTGGGAAGCTCGATCTTACTTTTTCCGTGCTTTATCGTTTTATTCTCGATCAACTTAATCATACTGAGACTTGAGGCCCTGAAAAACAGTCTGCCCTACATTCAAGATCTCGCATTTTATCATAGACTTTATTGGCTAAGCGCGCTCTTGGTCATTTATTCCCTAGTAAAGACAGGTTGGAATGTCTTTCAAGCGCAGGCTTTTGAAAGACGTTGATCTTGCATCATAGTTATTGTTACCGTCTATCTTCATAGCCATTTATCATTACCCCTAACCACCCACCCAGAAGAGTCGCTTGTATTTCGCCGCATGACTCTAACACCAAAGTATGAGGCATCGTCAAATAGCAACGGAGTTAGACCGGTTCATCCTCTAAATCAGCAATCGCTTGTTTCATCTCAACATATACCCGTGCTAGATCATCAACCTGATAATGAGCGTTGAGACCACTCGGATTAGGCAATACCCACAAGATAGCGGCATGTAACCCATGGGGCTGTCGCCCAATTACCGCCTTGGGCTGATGAAACGCTGTGCGATAGGCGGTGATACCCAAAATAGCCAGAACCTTGGGCCGATAGTGCTTGATCTTCTGCTCAAGGTTCTGCCTTCCTGCCAATAACTCTTCTTTAGAGAGTTCATCCGCCCTAGCTGTAGCATGTTCACCAATGTTCGTCATACCTAGTCCCAGCGACAGTAGTTCTCGATCTTCTGACGGGTGAAACAGTCGAGGCGTGAACCCGGCAGCATAGAGCGTTTTCCAAAGGCGATTGCCTGGACGGGCAAAATGATACCCCACCGCAGCACTGTAAATACTGGGATTAATGCCACAAAAGAGCACATTTAGATTGGGAGCAATGATATCGGGAACGGTTTTACCGTAGGCCGCCTGAATTTCAGCTTTTGTGGGTTTTGGGAAAGAGGGCATAGAAATGATAGTAAGTCGAACTGCCGCTACTGATATCTTAAGAGGTAAGTTGTTGTTAAACCATGCTCAGTCGCTATATGAAAAACACTTTTTTGGGTGAGACAGCGGCACCACTTCATTGGCAGTAATACCGCTGACAGATGTGGGTACTCCGGTCAACAGAACCTCATATAGAGTTTGAGACAGCGTCAGCAGCTCAGCTTTGACTCGATAAAGACTTGCTTTTTATTTTTTATGAGATGAGCCAGATAGCCCATAGAGGTTTTGGCCACATCAAATCGCAAGGCATCTAAGATGACGAGAATAACGGGCATTCTCATGTCAGATTAAACAACAAGGTCGTCCGCAACAGAGCCCGACATACTTTCCTTAAAGCTATCCTTAGGGTAATCTGCACACAGAACTCCCTGCTCACATTAATACAGTCGCTAATTAGATAGGTTCAAAGCGGGTTAAACTGTGGGCAATAGCAAAAGAAACGATGCGCCAAGACGCCTTACCCCTCTACCTTCAAATTGCTGACGAACTGCGACGTAACATCGAAGAATCGGTGTTCAATGTCGGAGACCAGCTACCGACAGAACTAGAACTTAGCAAGCGCTTTGGGGTCCATCGCCACACCCTCAGACGAGCCGTAGAGGTGTTGAGGCAAGAGGGACTGGTGGATGTAGAACGGGGTCGCGGCACCTTTGTAGTCGCCCCCATCGCTTTGCCCATTGGCAAACGTGTTCGCTTCAATGAAGCCCTCAAGGCGCAATCCCTGACCCCTGCCTGGCAGGTACTTAGAATCGTCGACATTAAGGCCGATCCTAAACTGTCTAAACACTTACAAATAGAGCTGAGCGATTCAGTAATCTTGTATGAGCGGCTTAGCCTGGTTGACAATCTTCCCATCAATATCAGCAGCAGCTACTTCCCCGGTCAGCGGTTTCCAGAGTTAGCCACCCACTGTGAAACATACCGGTCTATTTCTCAGATGCTGCTTAAGGAGTATCAATGTGACCATTTACGCCGGTCCACACGGATTTCAGCTCGCATGGCTCGCCCCCGCGATGCCCGTCTGCTCAAGATGCCTGCCAATAGCCCTATCTTGTTATCAGAGTCTATCAACGTAGACCAAACGGGCGCTGTCATTGAATACGGCGTTACCCGGTTTCGAGGTGATCGGATGGAGCTGGTCATGGAACACGATATATAGTGTGCTGTTGGCCGTACCGTCTCAAATCAAGTAAGAAAATAAAATCTCAAAGGTTAAGACTCTAATTTGTTAAATATCCTTATAAGAAATAGAGAGACCAGATTAGTCTAATTATTAGCAAATTTTGGGTTCTCAATCCTTAACCTCAAGTTATTCCAATGTTAACTTGCCTTGGTTTATCTCTTAAGCCGATACCCGTGACAATGTCATTGGACAGTTTCAGTTCTAGATGTCTATACATCTAAAATTACTGACTGTTCTAGGCGGATGGTCCTTGGCAGGGCAGTCGACCCCAGTAAGGCAGTTCAATCAGTTGTAGAAATGAACTCAAATACGATATCAGTGCAGCCTGTGGTGCAGGTCAGTAATCTGTCAAAGACATTTAAGGGGCAACCGGCATTACAGAATGTCAGCCTGCAGATAGCGTCAGGTGAAATGGTGGCTCTAGTGGGCGCATCAGGCTCGGGGAAATCGACGCTGCTAAGAAATATCAATGGTTTACAACAGGCTGATACGGGCCGCGTAGAAGTTTTTGGCAATGTTCTTCAGCTAGAGGGTGAGCTGCATTCTAAAGCCCGTCGGATTCGTAGCCAGGTTGGGTTTATCTTTCAGCAGTTTAATCTGGTCAATCGACTGACAGCACTAGAAAATGTGCTGGTTGGCAATCTATCCCAGGTGCCCCTATGGCGCTCGTTGATTCAAAACTTTACCAAGCTTGAGAAGATGCGGGCGCTCTCAGCGCTTGAACGAGTTGGTATTTTAGAACAGGCTCACAAGCGAGCTTCGGCCCTTTCCGGCGGACAACAACAGCGTGTGGCTATTGCCCGCTGTCTGATGCAGGGGGCCAAAATAATTTTGGCCGATGAGCCCATTGCCTCTCTTGATCCAGATTCAGCTCGCAAGGTGATGGAGCTGCTAACGGCCTTAAATGAAGAGCAGGGCATCACAGTGGTGACCTCTCTGCATCAGGTTCAGGTGGTTCAGCGCTATTTCAAACGTTCCATAGCGCTGCGTCAAGGTGAAGTTTGTTTTGACGGTTATACAGTTGATCTAGATGCAGCTCGCCTCAACAGCATCTATGGTTCAGCAACTGAAGAGCTGGTAATGAGCGGTCACAGTGAGGTGTTTGCAAGCTAATAACTGCTCATTACTTGGGGTTTCTCCCACACACTGTTACAAGAACACGGATAGGATCAAAGGAACAAAAACTATGGCTATTACCTCCTTACGTCGATTCGCATCTTTACTGGCAGCATCCACTATGATGGCCAGCACCCTAGCAGCCTGCAGTGGCGCTGGTGATGTTGTTGATACGGCTGCCACAGACGATGTTGCTAGCTCAGTCACTGAAGGTGGCGTCTGTGCCGCTGATATTGAAGAGATTGAGTTTGGCATTATCTCCACTGAATCTGCTGATAACTTAAAGCCCAACTGGGAGCCTCTTTTGGCAGATATGACTGAAGCTGTGGGCCGGCCTGTAAAAGGGTTTTATGCCACTGATTATGCCGGTGTTATTGAAGGTATGGGGGCTGGTAAAGTTCAGATCGCCTGGTACGGCGGGAAGTCCTACATTGAGGCTGCTGAGCGTTCTGAAGCAGAAGCATTTGTTCAGACTGTAGCGATGGATGGCTCCAAGGGATATTTTTCACACCTGATTACTAACAAAGAGAATCCCATCGTTAATGAGATTGATCTAGAAGCTGGTGACGGTGACAAATATATTGTTGAGAACGCGGCTGATCTAACCTTTGCGTTTAACGACCCCAATTCTACATCTGGCTTCTTAGTGCCCACCTACTATGTGTTTGCTCAGCAGGGAGCCAATGCTGACAGAATTTTTAGTGAGCTTGTGTTTGCGGGCAGTCATGAAGCAACGGCACTGGCTGTGGCTGAGAATCAGGTAGATGTGGCAACTAACAATAATGAGAACTTAGACCGTCTCAAAGAGACAGCTCCCGATGCCCTTGAAAATATTCAAATCATCTGGACATCTCCTGTAATTCCCAGCGACCCTCTGGCTTATCGTAAAGACCTGCCTGATTGTCTCAAGGATTCTATCAAAGACTTTTTTGTTAACTACGACAATCAAGAAGTGCTAGAAGGTCTACAGTGGTCGGGGCTAGATCCTGCTGCAGATGAAGATTGGAACACCATTCGCGAACTGCAAATTGCTAAGGACATTCTGGAAGTTCAGAATGATGAGAACCTCAGCGATACTGACAAGCAGGCTCAAGTCGATGAGCTAAACAAAAAGCTAGAGGCTCTTAAATAGCAGTCTTTTGCTTGTCTGATGCATAAGACACAGGCAGCCGCTGGGCTGCCCGTGTCTCTTAGTTATTTTATACGTCGATATTATGCCTAAGTCAGTTGTTGTCTCTCAGTCTCAAAATGATGGCGTCGTTTCATCCGAGGTCATGCACGTACTGGCACAAGAGAAAAAGCTAGTTACACCGATGCGGATTGTGTGGCTGCTGGTTGCGATCGCAGTCCTTATCTATGCCGGTCAAAAGAGTGAGCTGAGCTTTGTAGAGCTGGCTGAAGGCAGTGGCAATATGGCCGAATACATTAGCCGCTATTTTCCTCCCGACTTCACTGACTGGAGATTTTACCTCTCCGATATTCTAGAAACTATCGGTATGGGTGTTTGGGGAACGCTGATGGCAGCGATCATCGCGGTTCCACTAGCAATTATGGCAGCTGAGAATGTGGCACCCATTTGGTTAGTCTTTATTATTCGTCGATTTATGGACGCCATGCGCGCCATTAACGAAGTTGTCTTTGCCTTAATTTTTGTTGTTGCCGTAGGTCTAGGACCTTTTGCTGGCGTATTGGCCCTGTTTGTGCATACAGCGGGCACCTTAGGTAAGCTATTTTCAGAAGCGATTGAAGCAATTGACCCTGGCCCAGTAGAAGGCATTCGGGCAACAGGAGCATCCAAACTACAAGAAATTATCTTTGGTGTTATTCCCCAGGTCATTCCTCTATGGACCTCGTTCACCCTTTATCGATTTGAAGCCAATGTACGCTCTGCATCTGTTTTAGGTATCGTTGGTGCAGGGGGTATTGGCGTATCACTTTATCAAAGCTTTCGAGCATTTAAATATGGTAAAGTCTCTGCCATTCTCATTATTTTGATAGTCGCTGTTGCGTTAATTGACACAGTATCTGCCAAAATCCGCCAGCGACTAGTGTAAAGAAGTTGTCATGACTGACCAAACAACTTTAGCAATGAGTAGTCACTAAATCATCCAAAATTCAGACTAATTAATCTTCTCAATCAGTATCATAAGAGATTGCTTGCCATAGCTCTAAAGCTTAAAGCATTACAAACAGAGCGATTGCTGATTTAAGGGATGAATCGGTCTGGATTAGTAGCTATTTAACGACCTCTCACAGCTAAAACCATCTCGGGGATCAGCAATGCCCAAATAATACTAGAAATCTTCCTGTTGTTAAATCTCTTTGATTTAACAACAGGAAAACAGGGATACTAACCAACACATAGAGCAATCCTCTCAAAGAAAAAGAGTCAGCTAAGAAGTCTCTTCACCTAATCAAAAATCTCTTTGAGAGTATTCAAGAACCACAGTGGCTAGTCTTGGTCCGTCTTAGTCTGACGACGCTTACGAATCGCCGCAATCCCCATTCCCACAAAACCTGGCAACAGCGCTGGTGTAGGAACCTCTTTAGGAGGATTGCCAGGGTCTATTGGATTACCCTTATCTACTGGTTGATCAATGGGAGCAGTCGCTGATCCGCCATTACCATTACCATCAAGTCCCTCAAGCAGCATGATGATGAGGCCAGCAATAACAGCAACATCGGCTACACCAGTAGTTGCCGTACTTAGTGTTGTCTGCGACATGGTGCGTGCAGAGCCAGTTTGAGCAAAACTATCAGTCTGCTTACTGACAGTCTGCACAGAGGCAGCAGCAGTATCATCAACAGAAGAATTAAACGCCTGGGCAGGTTCAATAACAGAAACCAAGGAGGTTACAACAGTCCCTAACGCGATACAGGAAAATCTTTTAAACATAGTCATCAAGCAATACAGAACAACAAAGCCATGAAGTGAATAAGTCTCATTAAAAACGGCAGATGACTTTAAGAATGAATTCTATGGGGAACTACACATCAGCTCTGTTTGATTTCCCAAGCTTAGGAGAAAATTTGTTGGAGACCGATAAAACTGAACCCAATAGTCTTGGCGCTATTTTGTTATTCAAATTCATGTGCGATTTTCCGCAGGATAACGGATGAAATCTCCGTTAATGAATGACACTTGATATAAAGCCCAAGAAGACAAATTTTGTCTGAGCATCAAACTTAAAGAGACCAAGAAGGACTGTATTAATAGTGCCAAGCAGTCAAAAATCAACCAACATGGCTCACGGATTTTAATAGAACCTAAAGTCAGCTTGTTGCGTATTCACTTTTGTTTAGGGATAAGCAAAAAAACGGATGCCTTCAACATTGAAGACATCCGTTACTAACCATAGTGTTTTTTACTTTTTAGCTATCCACCAAAGACGTATCGGTCGATCAGCTAGGTTAATTCAGATTGCAGTGCCTGACGCTCTGCCACATACTGCTGTAGCACATGATTATGACCATCGAGCTGACGCTGCATAACGGCATACTGCCTCAATAGAGTGGCAAGCTCAGTCCGTCGTTCAGTCAGCTTAGTTGCAACTCGATTGAGTGTTTGTTGTTCCATCTCCAACATCTGATGCTGGTGAGCTAGATCCATGAGCTGTTGTAAAGGTACTTCGTAGCCTGCTTCCTGCCAGATCGGATCAGGAGATTCTAAGCTAGCTGCATAGATATGATCTGCCAGTACAACTTGAGCGGTTTGTCTTAGCTGATTTTCAACTTGGTAATACGCTGCGTAAAGCTCCTGCAGGTGCGTATTGTCTAGATCAGGATTGCTAAATTCAACCGCAATGTCATCTTCTAGTCTGTGCAGCTGCTGCAGCTGACTCTGATATGCAGCATTTGTCTGCAACAGATTTGTGATTTGGTCAACTTCATCCGACTGTAACGCCAGGATAGAGGTGACATTAGAGAATTTTTGCTCTAGTTGTTGCGATCGCACAATCAGTTCAGCCTGTCTGTTAGCCAGGTCGCTGCTGCGATAGGCCAAGACCGTACGATGAGTTTGTAAATTCTGTGTAGTATGCTTTGACTGAAACATCTGCATTTCAGACCGCAGCTGACGTACCCGTGATTGAATCTGTGGCACCTGCTGATCAATAAATTCAAGCCCCTTGCAGGTACTATCGTTACAACTGTTGGTATCAACAGCGCCCGCACTAAAAGATACACTGGCCTGAGCCTGTGGGGTAGTAATCGGGGGTGTAGACACCTGAGCATCAGTATCAGACTCTGAGCGCTTCACACTCGCCGTATTATCAGAATCTGGTACAGTATCGTCTGACTGGGTCCATGCTCCTGTTTCTGCATATTGCATGACAGCCCCAGCCGAACAGACTACCGTAGCACCAATCGCTAAAGCTGTTTGATACTGCCACGGTGATGAAGGTGGTGTAGGAACGGCTAGATCTTCATCATCTATCCAGTAAGCTTTATCAGACGAAATTGCCTTTGGGTCTAAATCATTATCTTGATCTTGACGTTGGTAGGACGTCTGATCCCCAAGACAATCAGCAATTAACCGTTGCCAGGAGCGAGTGGGTTTAGTGGTGTTACAGAAAGAAGTCATACCAACGAAGATAGAAACAACGTGACTTGGCTTAGAAACTTCTACGATTCCGCTTAGAAAATCTCCGGAGATTTACTAAAAAAACTCCTGCATCCAAGCGCAGGCTCACACTTCCTACACACAAGCATGCATTTCGTCCTGACCATCAGCGATAGTACTGTAAATAATGGCATCCAAATCCATGAGTCAGAAGCTCTCGTTGTTACCAATCAAAATCGTATCAGTATTCATCTAAAGCATTAGTGGGAAAGCACTACCAGGACTATTAGTATTTCATGAAGTTGGCAAAGCTTTCATAAAGCAGCTGTTTTATTTCCAGATGCTAACAGTGCGCTGGGAAGAGTGGAGCAAACTAACTATGAGATACAGTACGCAACAAGTTATTCGTTTATTAAGTGCACGTAGGTTTCTGAATAAGTCTTAACCGAATCGAGACAGAGGCCAGATTGTTATTAGCAGGACCCTGTAGCCCATCATTGCTCTTAAGTATGCTTTTTGCGTCATGCGACTCTCCTCATACTCTCCTCTGCTACAGACCCATGTGTCTGTCATCCATCTTTCTGTTCAAAGTAAATCTAAGCGGTGTATGGATATCGTAGGCGCACTATGTGGCCTAGCTATCACATCCATCTTATTTTTACCCATCGTTATCGCTATCACACTAGATAATCCAGGACCTATCTTTTTCTCTCAGCAACGCTGTGGGTTACGAGGAAAGCCTTTTACAATCTGGAAGTTTCGTTCCATGGTGTCAAATGCAGAAAAGCTAAAGCACCTAGTAGAGAACGAAGCTGAAGGTCATATCTTTAAAAATAAAAATGATCCCAGAATTACTCGCGTAGGACGATTTCTTAGAAAGACAAGCCTAGATGAATTTCCCCAGTTTCTAAACGTATTAAAAGGTGAAATGAGTTTAGTGGGGACTCGTCCTCCCACCTTTGATGAAGTACAGAACTACACTAATTATCATCTCCAACGCTTAAACGTTAAACCAGGCATGACAGGCGAATGGCAGGTTTACGGACGTTCTAATGTGGGAGACTTTGATGAAATCGTACACATGGATCTCAACTATCAAAGAAAATGGACAATACACTATGACCTCTTGCTAATCTTGAGAACTGTCGCTGTTATTTTTAATAAGCAAGGAGCGTACTAGATATTGAACTAAATCTGCAGGTCTTGATTAGATAGAAATCTACTGTGCCACTACTGTATCTGGCAACCACAACAAGCAACAAATCTAAGGCAGCAGGGAGTAATTTACCTGAGTTAGAGTACTAATTGACATGATGGCCCCCACTGTGGACGCTTGTAAAAGTGTAATTGTGCCAGCCGCGTTCACATCTCAAACAAGCGACATTACTGTTGTATATAGTGTTCCCAAGCATTCCTTTATCATGATTATTTTTTTAACAGCATTCTTATAGGTATAAATTAAGCGAGCGTCTTTACAGACCGTCTGTGATGCTCATCTACCGTTTACTTTTAGACAGACACATCGTACTAAATGCCAACCTGCTCTCATCCAATAACGTATCAGGCAAACCGCTTGAGAGTTCTGCTAAGAAAGCACATGATGAGCATTAAGAAACATTGAGTACGTACCGAAAAGCCTTAGGCTACCAGGTTGTATATCTTTTGGAATTTATATGTCAACTAACATATTAGAAATCTCTCCTCAAGCCATTATCTCACCAATGCCAGAGCAGATTTCATCTGAACTCAATAGTGAAGCCGTCATCTTAAACCTTTCATCTGGCGTATACTATGGCCTCAATGAAGTTGGGGCACGTATTTGGCAGATAATTCAAGAGCCCTGCAGTCTTGAAAAAATACAAAGCGCTTTAATCGAAGAATATGACGTTCCGCCAGACGTGTGTAAGCAAGAAGTACTAAAACTTTTGCTAGAGCTAAAAAATGCCAATTTGATTGAGATTAGCGATGAAACAGCTGCGTAAGCTGCTTGAGTTTTCCTGGCAACAACGTAGAGTTTTATTTTATGCGTGCTTAAGCTTAAACATTGTTCGTTTTGCTCTGTGGCTATTTCCCTTCAAGACAGTTAGACAGCAATTAGCAACCGTTGCAGAAAAGTGGGTTTGCGATCAATCGCAAACGTCTGTGTCTGTTGACTTTATTGTTTGGTGTGTCAAGGCATCGGCCTATTACACACCACGTCGCTCAAAATGTCTTGTTAATGCCTTAACCGCCCAGCTGTTGTTGACTCGATATCAGTACGCTCATCAGCTACACATTGGGATCGCCATGGACGAATCTCAAACACTTAAAGCTCACGCATGGATCGAATATGAAGGCAACGTGATTATAGGTGATTTGCAAGAGCTAAGCCGCTACAAATCACTTTCGCACGAGGGAGTTAAGATATGAGCGCTATCGTCGGAATCTATCATCGCGACCAGCGTCCAGTAGAACCAGATAACCTACAACGAATGGTAGATATTCTGGCCCATCGTGGACCCGATGGGGCCGATATCTGGTGTGACAACGCCACTGGTTTAGGCCATCGGATGTTGTGGACTACACCGGAATCTCTTTTAGAGAAACTGCCGCTAACAAAAGGGAATTTAGCAATTACGGCCGATGCTCGAATTGACAATCGAGACGAGCTCATTTCTGCCCTGCAGCTTGATCACTGCTCTCCAGACAAAATTACCGATAGCGACATCATTTTGGCTGCCTATCAACAGTGGGGAGAAGACTGTCCCAAAAAACTTCTCGGTGACTTTGCCTTTGCCATTTGGGATGAACGGACACATACTTTATTTTGTGCCAAAGACCCCATGGCAATTAAACCCTTCTACTATTACTCCTCGCCTAAGATATTTGCATTTGCATCAGAAATCAAAGCTCTCCTATGTCTGGATGAAGTTCCCTGTGAACTCAATGAGGTGCGAGTAGCCGAATATATCGCTGGACGCTTTGAAGATAGAGCACTCACGTTTTACAAGGGAATTTATGGTCTTCCAGCTGCGACCAGTCTGATTGTTAGGCCCGATAAACTAAAGCTAACTAAATACTGGTCCCTTGACCCGACAAAAGAAATCCAGCTAGGGTCTGTGCAAGACTATGCAGAGGCATTTTTAGACGTATTTAAGCAGTCTGTAGAATGTCGTTTGCGCAGCGCCTTCCCCATTGGCTCTACATTAAGCGGAGGATTAGACTCATCTTCCATTGCTTGCACAGCACGTGACCTTTTGAAAACAGCAGAACGTGAACCAATCCATACATTTTCTGCCATATTCCCCAGCCTGCCTGAGAAGGACCTTAAAAACATTGATGAGCGTCCTTATATTGACTCAGTTGCAGCTATGGGCAATATCCATGCTCACTATGTCCGTGCTGATTTAACTAGTCCTCTACCCAATTTAGAAAAACTCTTGTGGCACCAGGAGGAACCTTTCCCACCGCCTAATCTGTACATGCATCTGGCGATTTACAAATCAGCTCAGAAACAAAATGTTCGGATTATCTTAGATGGAACAGATGGTGACACAACCGTATCTCACGGATTAGGGCTCTTACCAGAGGCAGTTCGTACCGGACAATGGAAAACATTATTTTCTGAAACAGCCGCATTCTCAAATAGATATAAACTACCCTACTGGAAGACGCTGATTAAGTATGGGTTAAGTCCTGCAATACCAGAGCTTTCAGAAAAAATAGAGTCCATCTTTAGAGAGCAAAAATCTCCTCATAATCCTGAAAGATATCCATTTATTAATCCTGATTTCTTTCAAAGAATTTGCTTGGGCGATCGCATCAGTGTTGCTTCACAAACTAGGGCACCAGCAAAGACTGCCAGGGAAAACCACATTGCAGGAATTGTCTCTCCTTTATTTCAACTAGCGTTAGATATCAATGACAAAGCGTCTGCCACCTATGGATTAGAACCTCGCTATCCATTTTTTGATCGACGTTTAATAGAATTTTGTGTTGCCTTACCTCCTGACCAAAAGCTGCGTGATGGCTGGACCAGAGCTGTACTACGTCATGCTATGGAAGGCATCTTACCGCCAAAAATCCAGTGGAGACTGGGCAAAGGAAATTTAAGCTCAAACTATAGAAGAAAGCTTTTAGAATACGAGCGCAACACTGTTGAAAAGGCAATTTATAAAAATACAAACGTAATTGAAAGCTATGCAAATGTAGTTAGATTACAGTCAGAATTAGACAAACATATTAATAATCCAATGGAGTCTAATGCAATGGCTATTTGTGCCGCAACGACTCTAGAAATCTGGCTAGATACTATTTATTCGAATCAAATTTATTCGGCTTAATCACCTATATTTAAAATCATAAATAAGCAAATTAAATCTATCTAAAAAAATCCAAAAATAATACTTAATAGGGTTGATTTATTTGATTTATTTGCTAGATTAGTAACTAATTGGAATCAGTAAGCAAGCGTCTATCTAAAAACTAAACTTAAACTTGAAACTTTGGAGAAATAATGATGACTAAAAAGCAATGGCTATCCCCAACCCTGCTGACTCATGGTTCCATTGAGGCAATCACTGAGCAGCTACAGGACAAGGATTTTGGTTCCAGTGATGGTTTCACCTTCCAGGGTAATGCTATCAAGAACAATCCTTAGTTAGAGTCATATAAGCGTTGACACGTTTATGTGCTCTGAACCTTGTAGGCTATTAGCCTAATTACTCCCGGCGGGTTTCATTAGAGACCCGCCGGGAGCATTAAATTAAAAGTAACTTTTATATTTAATCTAGCTAGACTATTTGGCATGAAATATCACCACAACATCTATGGGCTAAATCTATGTTCTGAGATTGGTTTCCCTGAGCTAAGAAAAGGGGGAGATGGTCTATCAGATATAAATTTACGATTCGGCAAGGTTGAAAGAAATGAAGACGAGCCGATGGAATCAGATAAGGATTTAGGATTTTGGATTACACCGGATATGGTCGCCGTTATCAGTCAGACAATGGGGCAGTTCCTGGTTCGTAACGGTAGTGAAATTATTATTGATCCTTTTCCACATACCGATGAACAAGCGATTCGTTCTTTGGTTTTAGACATTCTATTGCCAGCCGTATTACACCAGCGTGGCTTTTTGCTACTGCATGCCAGTGCCGTAGCCTGCGATGGGGCGATTGCCTTTATTGGGCCGTCAGGCGCAGGTAAGTCGACAATGGCGATCGCAATGCACACCTATCGTCAGCAAAGTGTCGCTAGCGAGCAGGGGGGGATTTTTACAGACGATCTCGTTGCCATTGAGTTTGACGATGCCGGTAACCCGCTGGTACTACCGGGCTTTTTTCAGCTTAAGTTTTTACCAGAAACTGTCCAGGGAATAAATCACCTCGAAGATGCCATCTCCTCTGAGACCGATCCTCTGACTAAGAAGCATATTTTTTCTAAAAGTGCTTATTTTGCTAAGGATAAAATGCGGTTGAAGCAAATCTACGTGCTGTCTGAAAGTGAAGATCTCTCCATCGAGCCACTTTCACCACAGGAATGCTTTTTGACCCTGATCAATAATTCCTATGCCATAGGTTTTTTGAAAGCTGCCAAATCGTCTGCTGATCAATTTCATCAGTATATGAAATTAGCTCAGAAAGCGTCTGTTTATCGGCTAAATAGACCTAAATCGTTTTCTACATTGCCTGATGTAGTCAAGCTTGTGGAGCAAAAATCGCAATTGCTGACTAAGGGATAAACCGATCTAAAGCTGTTGCTGTTTAACGATCTCTCATTGCTAACCTCATCCCCAAGATCAGCAATGCCCCAAAATCTTTTCATCCTGAGCGTTATATGGGACTTAGTTCGGTCATCAGTCAATTGAAAAAAGTTGGGCAGCAGCCTGGCAAAGCCGTGTACTTTATTCCTGCACTACGGCTTGTTTGGCACAGTAGTCCTAGTTGGACTCTGATACGTTTTGGGCTGATCACACTGCAAGGGTTGCTGCCGCTAATTTCAATTTATTTAGCAAAGTTGCTGGTGGACAGCATTGCTGATGAGTGGGGAGCTACCGATGCTCAACAAGCGTTTAGACAGCTGATTCCCTTACTGGTTGGGATTGCTGTTGTTACTCTGACCACATTACTATGCAATGCCTTTTCAGAATTAGTCGGTAAGGCTCAAACGCAAAGAGTCTCTGACTATATGCATAGTATTTTACATGCCAAGTCTATTGAGATTGATTTAGCGTATTACGAAAACCCTCAATATCACGACACTCTGCAACGGGCGCAAAAAGAAGCTATTTATCGCCCCAATCAAATCCTACAGCGCTTGGCTCAAGTAGGGCAGAACAGCATCTCGCTCGTTGCTATGTTAGGTCTGCTACTGACGCTGCACTGGGGAATTTTAGGCGTGCTGATCGCAGCCGCTATCCCATCTGTGTTAGTACGGATGCGCTATGCCAAGGCCCTTTACACGTGGCAGCGCACATGGACGTCTGTAGAGCGACAGTCCATGTATTTTTCTCTATTACTAACTGGAGAACAATTTGCAAAAGAAATCCGACTGTTTAATCTCGGTGAGCTTTTTAGCCAGCGATTTAACCGTCTACGCACTGATATCTATCAGGCCATGATGCGGTTAATGACCAGACGTGCTCTGGCCTTTTTTGTAGCAACTTTACTTTCAGGCACACTGGTGGGCGCTATCTACGGATTTATTCTCTATCAAACATTTCAAGGTGTCCTCAAGCTCGGAGACTTAGTGCTTTATCATCAAGCGTTGCAACAAGGGCAAGCTGCACTCAAAGCATTAATGTCAGGTGTGTCTGGACTACATGAAGACAACCTTTTCATCGCTAACCTCTATGAGTTTTTAGATTTAGAACCCAAACTTGTCACGTCAAGTGATGCCAAGATAGTGCCGCGTCCCATGACCAAAGGCATTGTGGTAGAGCATGTGGATTTTCAATATCCTGGCACCACTCGTCAGGCCCTAAAGGATATCTCTTTGAGCGTGCGTCCAGGTGAAACAATTGCATTAGTGGGTGAGAATGGTTCTGGCAAGACAACCTTGATTAAGTTACTCTGTCGTCTTTATGATCCAAGCAAAGGGAGTATCACCATTGATGACACCGATCTACGCGATCTCAATGTTGCTGATTTAAGACAGCAGATCAGCGTCATTTTTCAGGACTATGCGAAGTATCATCTCTCGGCTCAAGAAAATATCTGGCTAGGTAACATCGACTTATCCCATCCTGATGCTGCTGTTGTAGCAGCAGCAAAGCGTTCTGGAGCCCATGATGTGATTACTCGGCTGCCAGAGGGTTACGACACCATGTTGGGCAAACTCTTCAAGGGGGGCGAGGAGCTAAGCATCGGCCAATGGCAAAAAGTCGCACTCGCGCGAGCCTTCCTGCGGGATTCTCAGCTGATTGTGTTGGATGAACCCACCAGTGCAATGGACCCTAAAGCTGAATATGAGGTCTTTAAGACATTCCGTGAACTCATTCAAGACCAGGCAGCGATATTAATTACCCACCGTTTGTCAACAGTGCGTATGGCCGATCGCATTTATGTCATGGAGCACGGGCGTATTGTTGAAAGCGGTACCCACACTGAACTGATGGGGTTACATGGACTGTACGCTCAGTTGTTTAATACCCAGGCTCAAAACTATGTGTTGAACTAGGACGCGCTCCTGTTGATATCAACAGGAGCGCGTGCTTTATGGGCATCCCTTAAGCAGCCATTTTACAAAGGAGCGAATGTAGGTACCTTTATCGCACCAGCGCTCTCTTACCTGAATTTGGTATCGAGTGGTGGCCATCAGGCTCTGAAAGGATTGACCAGACTGGAAGATGTGCCGATCAACTTGGGTAGCCAGCGCTGGCAGAGTTGAGTCTACATTGAGCTGCTCCATCACGGTCGATGGTAGGGGGACAGTGAGCCAGTGGTGAGCAAGGTATAGACCCAGGTAAAGCATGCGCCGACTCCCCCACTGATTGGCCTGTTGCATCACCTGTGACCAATCTAGCTCTGGATAGTTATGTAAGAGTGTCGCAATGTCTCCTAGCCAGGCTAAACGCTGCCAGACGTGGCGCGAACCGTGCATACATAGAATAATTAGGTAGTCTTCTACTGTCATATTAGAGACTGTTTTGCCTGCGATCGCAATCGGCTGACGTCGATCCCAAACTTCTCTTGGATTGACCGATGAAAATGTAGTCGGCCAAAATCTCCAGTGCATTTCTATAAACACACTCTTACCATCATGACGAAAGTCGTAGCTATGCTCATCCGGAGACTTCATATAGGCCTCCAACTCAGTCTTACTCTTCTTACCAAAATAGGGGCGGTATCCTTCCTCTATCAGCAGTGACTCAACCGCATACATATCCTGCGGTCGAATAATGATATCGAGATCGCCAAACTGCCGGAGATTTAAGTTTTTGTAGAGAGTCTGCGCTAAAACTGGTCCCTTATAGGGCAGCGTATCAACCCCTTTAGACTCCATTAACGTCAAAAGCCTGACCAACTCAGATGTGACAAATAAATTGCGTCTGGCAATAGCTTGGCAATGAGTCTGCAAATCATCTCGCAGCGCCTTGGGCATTAGGGTCGGACAAATAGACATTAGCCGACTATGTAGTAACGTTTCGAGCCGATGTTGCTTGGCCAGATCAATCAGAGCAGTCCAATCTACAGACTGTTCGCCCAGAGTCTTGATTTGATCAACTGTTTGATGATCTGTATTTGGAGAGATACAACACAGCAACAGCTGAATAGTTGGGTGCGTACTAAACGTCCAACGGGCATCCATATCTTTGAATAGCGCTTTTTTAGATAGTGTTTTCATATGCTGAATGAGTAGGCAGCTGGATACTCAAACTCATCTGTAATCGATGAAATAAGCTGGGGTAGTTTAGAAATCTAATAACTATATTTTTATAGAGTAGTCTTTGAATTCGCTCAATTCAAAATACTAATGAGTTTTTTTAGCTCTCTAAGCGCCATTGCCCATTAAAGTTGGTGGTTGTAATCGCCACTGTTCTAGCTACTGAGCCGTATAAAAACGGTTATAGCCAACTGATTAGAATTGCACAACCGCCAGGTTGCTTAGAGGGTACTCAAAATATAAAGGTACTCCACATACCACCTTCAATACCTCAACGTCAAACCCGGAACAGCCAAGAAACAGTAGGTCTACAAACATCATTATCTCAAAAATTTTCGCAAAATCATGCGGATAGACCTTAGATATTCAAGAAAATGGTCAGTGGGCTATAACCATTTTTTAGTTTTTGAGACAGTTTTTCAGCAGACAGGGGGACTGATAGTTGGTTGATATATATAGAGCAAGCTAGCGCTTAGACTCTTGGGTGCTAGCAGACACTCGACCGAACGCAAAGACTCCTGAGACCTCTCTACACCTAGCTCACAGCTATCTTTATGTTAAAGCTCACCATCAGACTATAACAAAAACTACTGGAGCAGTTCCTTGATCTATGCTCAGCCTAAAAAATTATTTGCTGTTAGTACGTAATACCGCTCATAGAGACTAGCCGCTCAAGTGTGTTCCTAAGATATTTAATTTATTCTTTTTGCCATGACAAGTCTTCCTAGACCAGGTTCTTCTAAGGTTAGCCAAATCAATGTTGGTCATAGTCCACAGGCACCAGCGGCTAAGAACATTTGCTTAATTGTTGGATTTACCTGTTTACTAGGATTCTTAGTAGACATGCTAGTGTTGACTACCCCCCCTGATTTATTCGCTCTAGAGTGGCGTATTAACGTAATGCAGCAGGTAGGTGATCGTAGTATTGTCCTACTGTTAGGTGTGGGAATGTTAATGTTCAGCACCTTTGAAAAACGTACGCTAAAACGCTCACTCGGCTACATCTGCCTAGCTGTAGGTGTGGCATTTATCTTGTCCTGTGGCGTAGTTATTCGAGACAATCTGGTTCTTCAAAAACAAGCCCTACAAAATATTAGTAACCAAGAACAGCAGATTCAGTCACAAATTGAGCAAGTGCAGCAAGGTGGCAGTCTGCCTGAGCAAGTCACGCTTGAGCAGCTACAGCAAGCATCACAGCAATTAACAAGACAGGCAACAACACTCAAACAAAATGCTCGACAAGGCATTACAAAAAGTAGCGTAGCGAGTTTAGGCAATCTCATTGCAGTAGGGTTAGGTCTGATGGGATTGGGACGTTTGGGTATTAAGCGATAATCGCTGTTAAAACAGACTTATCTGAATTCGGTCTGTCCGTATTTGTTACCCTGCCCCCTGGGTTAGCGAATATGGACTTTATTGACATCAGCGCTTAGATGCCGAAAGAGCTAGAATAATCCTCATTTTTAGACTATAGCGATTGTTATCTCAAGCCCTGTTTTTTCTCATGAGAAAAAACAGGGCTTTGAACTAATTAAAGCTGAGGCTTAATCGGGTTACCAAAACTAAGTTACTGATAGGTTTACTAGCCTTAGCCAGAAAGCCATTGATTATCCTCCACTAAAAAAGAGATAGTCTTTAACTCCCTTAAAGCCTATCTCTTTTAACGTCTATTGGTTTCGGTTTTTAGAGGTCAGGGTTGGTCAATCAACCCTGACCAAAGTCTAAACAATCACAGTTACGCTTTTTCAG
>JBCDIX010000048.1:0-53514 GCA_038748405.1 Cyanobacteria bacterium P01_H01_bin.21
CCGCGTCAGACCTGGGATTTCCCCTCCCAGTTGTCTAGCTCAGCTGCTCTTGCCCCTACTGGAACCCATCTGTCTACCGCTAAAGCTTGGCTGCCCTATGCCATGTTAGGAATCTTGCTAATGGCATCACGATTAGAATTTCTCCCAATTCGCGACTGGCTGCAGTCAGTGCGTCTCACCTGGAGCAATATTTTAGGGACAGAGATTACGGTTTCCACTCAGCCTCTTTATCTGCCGCCTACTGTGTTTATTCTGGTGGTAGCCATCACCTTTTTTCTCCACACTATGGAGCCTGCTGCCATGAAGCGAGCGATGGTTCAGGCCCTGCCCCTATTGAAAAAAACAGCGCTTGCTCTTGGTGCAGCCATACTTATGGCACGAGTGTTTATTAATTCAGGTGTGAATACCTCTGGGTTAGCCAGTATGCCTCTCACCCTGGCCGATAGCATGGCTACATTTACCGGCCAAACCTGGCCTTTCTTTGCCCCACTGGTGGGTACCATCGGTTCCTTTGTGGCCGGTAGTGTTACCGTCAGCAACATGATGTTCTCTTTGTTTCAGTTTGGGGTCGCTATACAAATTGGGGTGCCTACTGCCATGGTTTTAGGTCTCCAGTGTGTTGGCGCGTCTGCAGGTAACATTATTTGTGTGTCAAACATCGTGGCCGCCGAAGCCACAGTGGGTCTAGTCGGTTATGAGGGAGTGCTGATGCGTAAAGTGCTATTTCCCACGCTCTACTACGTTATTTTAGCAGGATTATTAGGGATTCTGTTTCAAGCTCTTATTTTTGCATCGTCGTGGGCAATCACTAACTCTTAAAAACAGCTCATTCTCCATTTGGAGCATTCAATTATTCAATACTTGTTTATTGAGAACGTTAGCGGTTTGATCAAGCTCGTAAACGATGGGCACACCCGTGGCCAATTCCAACTTGACCACCTCTTCTGAGGAGAGATCGTCCAAATACATCAAGATAGATCTCAAAGAATTGCCATGGGCTGAAATCAGTACGTTTTCTCCTTGCTTGATGTGAGGAATAATACGATTCTGAAAATAGGGAACCGATCGATGCATCGTATCTTCCAGACTCTCGCCACCAGGGGGGCGGACATCAAAGGAGCGTCGCCAGCGTTGAACTTGCTCGGCACCAAATTTCTCTGCTGTTTCTGCCTTATTTAATCCTTGCAGATCGCCATAGTAGCGCTCGTCTAGGGCTGAGGTGGGAAAGATCGGCAGTTCTTTGTTGGGATCAACCTTGTAGTGATCCCAGCCATGCCAGTCAGGATTATCAGCATCGTGTTTAAAGATGGGTGTCTTACCACCACAAATATCGTCACACTCAGTTAAACAAATAACGGCTGTTTCCATAGCTCGAAAAAGTAAGCTGGTATAGCAAACATCCACTCGATAATCACGCAGCTTACACGACGCTATTGTTGCCTCAGCCCGTCCTCTTTCGCTCAGAGGAACATCAACCCAGCCAGTAAACCGATTCTCTGCGTTCCAGAGACTTTGACCATGGCGCGTCAAGATGAGTTCAGGCATAACGATAACACTTCACTTACCTATGTTTCAGGCCTAAAAGAGATAGATAACCCGTAACTTAAACTAACGATCATTCTAATGGTTTATTTCTTGAGACTGTGCCATGATTTGCACACATCGAGATATTGACTCGTTAAGGTTAAATTTTGATGATTGTCTATGTATTTTGAGATGACTCAGGTGTGAGGCTCTATGCTTAAGTTGTCGTCGTCTTTACATCGCTCATCGCTCCTACCTCTAATAACTAAAAATAAACTGCTTTAAGGGAGACAAACGGATGGCTAAATTACGGATCGGAATTAACGGATTTGGTAGAATCGGCAGCCTCGTCCTACGGGGTGGTATCGAGCATCCAGAACTGGAATTTGTTGCCGTTAATGACCTTGCCCCTGCTGAAAGTTTGGCCTATTTACTTAAGTACGACTCTACCCACGGACGCTTCCCTGGCACTGTTGAGGTCAGTGGTGAGGATCTAGTGGTCAATGGAATGGTGGTCAAATGTTTGTCCGAGCGAGATCCCGCAGCGCTGCCCTGGGGAAAGTTAGGTGTGGATTATGTAGTGGAGTCCACTGGTCTATTTACTAAATATGACGGTGCTATCAACCACATCCACGCCGGTGCAAAGCGAGTGGTCATTTCTGCCCCGACAAAAGATCCCGATAAAGTTTCTACATTTGTGATGGGAGTAAACCATGAGAGCTTTGACCCTGCGAAAGATAACGTTGTTTCCAACGCTAGCTGTACCACTAATGGGTTAGCGCCTATTGCCATGGTTCTAAATCAACACTTTGGCCTGGCCGAAGGCTTGATGACGACAATTCACGCGGCAACCGGTACCCAGCACACCATTGATGCTATTGGCAAAAAAGACCTGCGGGCAGGACGAGCTGCTTCTCAAAACTTGATTCCCTCGTCGACAGGTGCAGCTAAGGCTGTGGCGCTGGTGCTACCAGCGCTTAAGGGCAAGCTAACTGGCATGGCGGTGCGAGTGCCAACAACAGATGTATCGGTAGTAGACTTAACATTTAAAACAGAAAAATCTACCAGCTATGCAGAAATCTGCGATGCGATGAAGACGGCAGCAGCGGGGCCCCTTAACGGTATTTTGGGCTACACCGAGGAGGGCGTTGTGTCCTCAGACTTTATTACTGATTCTCGATCTACTATTTTTGATGCTGGCGCAGGATTAGAACTTAATTCCAATTTCTTTAAGGTTTTGTCGTGGTATGACAATGAATGGGGTTACTCTATGCGTGTGATTGATTTAATGATAGCCATGGGTAAAAAGGAGGGAGTTTTGAGCTAACAGCCGCCTTCAAAGGAGTGCCTTGGTTTTGCTGCTAGCCTAGTCAGTCAACTTCAACAACATTCTGAAGCTATAGAGCCACTAAAATCTCTATGTCTGTGGTAGGTCAGGGAAGGATTGAATGAAGATTGCGTTTTTTAGCACAAAAGGCTACGACAAAACCTCCTTTATGGCGGCAAATGAAGCCTATGGCCATGAGTTCAGTTTTTTTGAACCCCGTCTAACGAAAGAAACCATCGCCCTAGCTGCCGGGTTTCCAATCGTTTGTGTCTTTATTAATGATGAGCTTGGGGAAGAAACGCTGCGGGCAATCCACAGCACTGGCACTCGTTTTATTGCCCTGCGGTGTGCGGGCTTTAATAATGTCAACCTGGATGTAGCCCAGGAGTTGGGTATACAAGTTGTGCACGTACCGGCTTATTCTCCCTATGCTGTGGCGGAACATGCGGTCGGGCTAATTTTGACCCTCAATCGCAAACTCTATCGCGCTTACAATCGGGTGCGCGACGACAATTTTTCCCTGGAGGGTCTACTGGGATTTGATCTGCATGGAAAAACTGTTGGAGTCGTCGGCACAGGCAAAATTGGGCAATGTTTTGCTCAAGTTATGCATGGCTTTGGATGTAAGCTGCTGGCCTACGATGTACGCGAGAATCCAGATTGTTTGGCATTGGGGGCTAAATATGTGGCGTTGACACAGCTGCTGACGTTATCAGATGTGATTTCGCTTCACTGTCCGCTGTTGCCAAGTACCCATCATTTAATCAATGAGGAGACCCTAAAACATGTTAAGCCTGGAGCAATGTTGATCAATACCAGTCGGGGTGGATTGATTGATACTAAAGCTGCGATCGCAGCTCTAAAATCCGGTCGTCTGGGCTATCTGGGCATTGACGTCTACGAAGACGAAGATAGTCTTTTCTTTGAAGACCTCTCCGATACAGTGATCCAAGACGATACCTTCCAATTGCTCCAATCGTTTTCTAACGTAGTGATTACGTCCCACCAGGGATTTTTTACCAAAGAAGCCCTGAGCAACATTGCAGAAACCACATTAGACAATATTAGTACCCTCGAAGCGGGTAAAGACTGTGCCAATAAGGTGGTCAAAAAATCATAAGCTTACAGAGATTTTCTGTACCAACACAACAAAACCAGGGTGATCATTTTTCTCAAACAGGTAATCAATTTCTGGGCTGCAATGCCCGGTCGAGTCTCTTCTGCTTCAAAGCAGATGGTCAGGCCATTATTAACATTGGCAATGAAGAGAATGAACCTAAACCGATCGAAGTCTACGAAATGAGCGATAAAGAACTTAAAAAAGCGCTCAAGATTGTCACCGAACATCAGACATATCTAAAAGAAAAGTGGGAAGAGTATCATGGTTGAGGCTAATTTAGATTTACAAATCGCTCAAGCTAGGCAGACAGCGGCTCTGGCAGCTGTGACTGAACCTAGGGCGGTTTCTGCTCACTACGATACAAACAGTGGATTGATTGTTATTCTCTTAAAGAGTGGAGCAGTTTATAGCTTTCCCTCAACAATTGCTCAAGGGCTAACTAATGCAGATGCTAAACTCCTGGCTGAGGTAGAAATCACCCCTGCAGGAGATGGTTTGCATTGGGAAACTTTAGATGTGGATTTTACGGTTAAAGGATTACTAGCTGGGATTTTTGGAACAAAGGCTTGGATGACAGAATTACAAAAACGCTGGGAGTAAGTCGAATGAGTACCACAACACAAGCGATGGCATGAGAGACCTTCCTGGCAGGGCCAGAAACAGAATCAGGTTCTGAATTTATTGAGGGTAAATTATTTAAAAGCCTATGCTTCAAGGAAAACATATACAAGACAATATCCCCTACCGTTTTTCTTAGGCCGATTTTGCTTGCGCGCCTGCTTCTGCGACTGACGCTTTTTCTTACGCTTAGCCTCCCCTTTTTTCAGATCAGCAAACCCTGATGAAAGCCCAATGCCTGCTGGAGCAATCCGTTTCTGCTTAGGAGCATTGCCCTGGAAGCAGGCCCACCATTGCATCGAAGCGATCGCATCTGTCACAAAGCCATACTGTCGTCGTGAGCGTAACCGTTCAATAGACGTTTCTACCCCTGTGTTAATCGCGTCATTTAGATCGTCGATATCGCTCCATTGAGGATCGACCTCATCGGTCTCATAAGTCTGACGTAGCAACGGAATTAATGACTCACTGGGACACAGGTCCAAAATTTCCATCAACAGTGAATGGGGTAGAAAATCATCCGCTTCTGTTTTCTGTTGTTGAAACTGGGGCCACAGTTCTTCAAAGTACTCCAGCACCGACTCTCTGGAGAGTTCATCTTCTATCACTAGCGTGATTAGGGCCCTCAACCCAGCGCCGCGAACATATTCGTTAATCTCGGTATTTTCGATAGTCTGCTTAATCAGTGAAAGATCGCCACCACACACTGACGCCAAAATGCAGCCTAAATCTTCTGTGACCAGGTCGCCCATAATGTCCATGATCACCTCATCCGGTGTGGAAATAAAGTCAATCATGAGCGGATAGGCTTGGGTTTCTCTGAACTGGGCCAGCAGATAAAAGGCG
This sequence comes from Cyanobacteria bacterium P01_H01_bin.21, assembly GCA_038748405.1. GTDB lineage: Bacteria > Cyanobacteriota > Cyanobacteriia > Phormidesmidales > Phormidesmidaceae > Leptothoe. The sequence continues at coordinate 5,436 of JBCDIX010000048.1, forward strand.
TAAATGTGGCGAAAATAGTCAAAATTTTTCTCAATTTCTGCCAGTTTTTCTGGGGTGGGGGTAATCTCAGCCAGCAGCAGCGGGGTGATTTCATCCTTTTGAGCAATGGCTTGCTTGATCACCTCACGCGGAAATTTGCGATCGCGATTTTCCTTTAACGCGTCCATAATCGCTACTACTTCCATACCCTAATCCCCTGCTCTCTATAGGCTTTATCCTAAAACGCGGTTTACGCCTAAACAACTGGCGGGCACTCTCATCTCACAGTCAAGTCAGGGACTACTGACGGAATTGCCTGTATCAGAGATGTATAGATGAAGGACTTCTATTCGCGCATATTCATGATTTTCCTGAACTCAAGATCGTTACGGCGGTGTTTTGGGCTATTTTTGGCAGGATTGCTCGGCGGTTTGATGGTGACGACCCAGCCAGCTGTGGCGCAAACCAGCTTTTGTGAAAACCGGTCTGTGCCATCTGATGTGGTGCAGGGACGCAGCTATGGTGACCCCCATATCAATACGTTTGACGGGTTTCACTATGCGTTTCAAACGGTGGGTGAGTTTATTTTGACCCATTCAAACGATCGCAATTTTGAAGTACAGGCCCGCCAGGCACAAGTGCCCAATCGCAATAGCCTATCGCTAAATACGGCGGTTGCGATGCGGGTTTGCGACCATCGCGTTGGCATGTACGTACAAGATAGCCCCGATGGCCATAGTTTGATGTGGGTGGATGGTCAACCCATTGAGTTTGAGGATAACGGCTTTGCACTGCCCAACGGTGGCGAAATCCAGCGGCAGAATGACAGCAACTACACCGTAATCTGGCCCAGCGGTGACCAGGTGGCGCTTAAGCTGATTACCGTCAGCGGCAGTCGCTTTATCAACATTATGCCGATTGTGAGTCGCGATCGCAGAAACATCTTGGCCGGTCTGCTAGGCAACTTTAATGGCAACCCGGATGATGATTTGGCCAGTCGCAATGGCAATATTCTGCCCGCTCGCTCCACCTACAGCATTGCCACCAATGCCCTCAACCGGGCCTTACCAGCGGCCATTCCGGTGTATGAGCTAGAAACCGCTTATTTTGAGCAGCTTTACCAACAGTTTGGCGATAGCTGGCGGGTGACCCAGGCAGAATCGCTATTTGACTATCCGGCTGGGTTGACAACTGCCAGCTTTACCAACCGTGGTTTTCCCAATCAGTATTTGACGCTAAACGGAGTTAGCGATCGCGATTTGGAAGCAGCCATTGAAGACTGTGAAGCGGCAGGCGTACCCGACGATCAGATGGATGGCTGTGTATTTGATGTGGCGGCAACGGGTAACAGCAGCTTTGCCAAGGCAGCCGTTAACGCTGTTGCCAATGTTGTTGTTGATCGGGTAACCGACCGCATTTTAGATGAAGTCAATGATGCCATTCCCATACCTGGTGGCTTTGGCCTACCGTTCTAGAGACTGTTTGGACTAATAATTGTTAAAGGGGTGCGATTTTAACTGAGATCGCACCCCTTTGATTCAAAATGTTACGGTTGTTATTGTTATTCTTTAGCAATTATTTAGAGTCATCTAAATAGTCTCATCGTTTGCCAATTCAGCACCTATCCTTGTAAGGACAGCGATATTTTAGGATATTCTATGCCTAAGCCAACCACCCAAGACATGCGGCAGGAGACTGTTAACGGATCTTCGCACAAGAAACCTAAGCCAGACAAACGAAAAGCGGCAAAAACTAGAGCGGCTAAACAAAAAGCGGCAAAAACAAAGGCTGTCAAACGAACCGTTAACCAGATCGCTACAGTTCCTATGTCTGCGTCATCAAAGTCTGCTAAAAAGAAATCGGCAAAACGTCGCGTAACAAAAGATAAGAGTGCCCCGAAACAGGCTAAATCTACCAAAAAGTTTAGTAAATCTCTTTACGAAGCTGAACTAGAGCGGCTACAGCTAGAACTGGTCAAAATGCAGGAATGGGTGAAGCATGCGGGGCTAAAAGTTGTTGTCATTTTTGAAGGGCGAGATGCGGCTGGTAAGGGCGGCGTGATTAAGCGTATTGCTGACTGTCTAAACCCTCGGGGCTGTCGCATTGTGGCTCTAGGTAAACCCACCGGACGAGAGAAAAGCCAGTGGTATTTTCAACGCTATGTCAGTGAGCTACCGGCGGCGGGTGAAATTGTCTTGTTTGATCGTAGCTGGTACAACCGGGCCGGTGTTGAACGAGTGATGGGGTTTTGTACCCACGCTGAGTATGCAGAATTTATGCGTACCTGTCCTGAGTTTGAACATATGCTGCAGCGCTCGGGCATTATCCTCATTAAATATTGGTTTTCTGTCAGTGATAGGGAACAGGAGCACCGGTTTAAGGCTCGCATTGATGACCCCACTAAACGGTGGAAGCTGAGCCCTATGGATTTAGAAGCCAGGGCTCGCTGGGTTGAATATTCCAAGGCAAAAGATGACATGTTTGCCATGACGGATACGACTCAGTCCCCCTGGTATGTGGTGGATGCTGATGATAAACGTCGAGCGCGACTCAACTGTATTAGTCATTTACTGGGTCTGATTCCCTATAAAGAGCTGCCCTATGAGCCGATTGTATTGCCCAAACGGCAACGGGCCATCAACTATGAGCGTCCCCCCAAAGACACTCAGCGAATGGTGCCAACGCTGTATTGATTCATACCTGTGACGGTAACCCTTTGCTGATACGGCGCTAACGCCGACACGGTGCCAACGCTGTATTGATTCATACCTGTGACAGCAGGCCTCTGCTGATACAGAGCTATCTCTATCAACATATCCAGCCAGGCAATCTTTTTGAGAGGGTTGCCTGGCTTTTGATTGTGGGTGATCTGGATGGGATGGGTTGCGATCGCACCCAAAAACTCTATTAGACAAGTGCATGTCAAATGTGAGACCACATATATAAGCCAACCTTTTGATTTCAATTGAAATTCATAAATCAAAAAAATGTTACTTCCATTTCCTTTTATTGTTAGACTTTAATCAATGATTAAAAAGAATTGCATTTATTAAAGTCAATTCTTCTCTGATTGCAAGGTCCCACACCTGTTTTCGCAGTCAGAATAATGTCAGTTTCCTTTGGATAGGTCAGGTGTCGGGGTTTACATTCCGTTACTTAGCTGTCTACCAGGGAGTCTTAGCTTTGACTAAGCGAGGTGCTTCAAAAGTGCAGATTACAAACAAGATCCATTTCCGAAATTTACGCGGTGACCTCTTTGGGGGTGTCACCGCTGCTGTTATTGCGTTACCGATGGCCCTAGCCTTTGGTGTTGCTTCTGGAGCAGGAGCTGCATCGGGGTTATGGGGGGCTGTGCTAGTTGGCTTTTTTGCCGCTCTATTTGGGGGTACTCCCACACTAATTTCTGAGCCCACTGGCCCTATGACAGTGGTCATGACCGCCGTAATTGCCAACCTGACCGCCGACAATCCTGAAACCGGTATGGCTATGGCATTTACCGTAGTCATGATGGCAGGGGTATTTCAAATTATCTTTGGCTCCCTGAAGCTGGGCAAATATGTCACGATGATGCCCTACACGGTGATATCGGGCTTTATGTCTGGTATTGGTATCATCCTGGTCATTTTGCAACTGGCGCCATTTTTGGGTCAGCCAAGTCCTGGCGGTGGCGTTGTTGGCACACTACAGTCCATCCCTGAACTGTTGGGGAACATCCAACCTTCAGAGACCATGCTAGCGATTTTTTCTGTCGCTGTTATCTGGTTTATGCCTGCCAAGATTAAGCGTCTGGTTCCGCCGCAGCTAATTGCGCTGATTGGTGGTACGGTGCTTTCGCTGCTTCTATTCCCCGGCCCAGACACTATCCGTCGTATCGGCGAGATTCCCATGGGCTTCCCCCAGATGCAAGTGCCAACGTTTAGCCCCGACCAGGCGCGGCTCATGGTTGTAGATGCTGCCGTTCTCGGTATGCTGGGCTGCATCGATGCGCTACTAACATCTTTGGTTGCTGACAGTCTCACTCGCACTGACCATAACTCCAATAAAGAACTGATTGGCCAGGGCATTGGTAACTTAATGTCTGGTCTGTTTGGCGGTATTGCTGGTGCTGGTGCCACCATGGGTACTGTGGTTAACATCCAAACGGGTGGTCGGACAGCTCTCTCGGGTCTAACTCGTGCCTTTATTCTACTGATTGTGATTTTGGGTGCGGCTAATCTAGCGGCAACAATTCCCCTAGCCGTGCTTGCGGGTATTGCCCTAAAAGTTGGTATCGATATTATCGACTGGGACTTTCTCAAGCGGGCGCATCAAATCTCCATTAAGGCTGCGCTGATCATGTACGGTGTTATTCTTCTCACCGTTCTAGTTGACCTGATTGCAGCGGTTGGTATTGGTGTTTTTGTTGCCAACATTCTCACCATCGAGCGCATGAGTCAGCTACGGTCTGAGTCAGTTCGAGCCATTACGGATACGGACGATGCCATTAAATTAACCTCCGATGAAAAACGTTGGCTAGACGAAGGGAACGGACGTGTCCTGTTGTTTCAGCTGGGCGGTCCTATGATCTTTGGTGTAGCCAAGGCTATTTCCCGAGAGCACAATGCCATCGGTGAATATGATGCGGTTGTCTTTGACCTGACCGATGTTCCCCACATGGGGGTAACCGCCTCTCTAGCGATAGAAAGCGCTATTGAAGAAGCCGCTGAAAAAGGTCGCCACGTCTATATCGTAGGGGCGGCTGGCCAAACTAAGCGTCGATTGGCCTCGCTAAAAGTCTTCGATATTGTTCCGTCTGACCATCTCTATGCAGATCGGGCTGAAGCACTTAGACAGGCTGTATCCCAGGTCTATCCCACAACAACTCAGCCAGTATTGGCCGCAGATGCGTCTCCCTCTGTGGATGCGTCTTCAACAATCCCAAGTTAGTTAATAGGAGAGCTATGCAACCTATCTTTTGGCTGTTATTTGCTCTCTGTGCGACCGTGCTAGGTCGTCGGCTGCGTCACCTTGATGAAGTTCATGCCATGGCCCTTTATAGTGTTGGTCTCTTAAGCGGCATCTGGGGATTCTCCCTAGTACCTAGCACGGTCCCACTAACCCTTGGCGCTATAGTCATCGGTTGGTTACAGATTGGTAGCTTACGAAATTAAATAAAAACGGTTCTAGGCTGATGAGAATCAGCGATCGCAATGTTCATGTCCATCGCTCTGCTGTAGAAAGAGCGGCTCAAAAGAGTTTCCCTGAACGTATCAGGACGATAAAAGTGTTTCGATAAAAGTGTTTTAAAGCTCTGAAATGAAGAGGATTTAGTACATGGTTTTGAATAGCATGTCGGCACTCCCCCATCTAATAGACACCTGGCCGGTGACGCCATGGGTCTTGGCAGAAGTCTCACCCACTGAAAGCGGCCCTCTTATTCTGATTGGTGTGCTGCTCAGTCTGATTACGGTGTATGCCACTAGCAAGATTGGCGGCGAGCTGTCTAAACGACTTGATTTGCCCCCCGTACTGGGTGAGCTGTTGGGTGGTGTTGTTGTCGGGGTTTCATTCCTACACCTGCTAATGTTCCCTGAAAACAGCTCTGCTGTCTCAGGTTCGGTGATTGCCCAGGTCGTACAGTGGATGGGACATCTCGATGCGGATGCAGCCATGCAGGTCTTTGAGAGTCAGAGCGAGGTGATCTCGGTTCTAGCAGAGTTGGGCGTCATTGTTCTGCTGTTTGAAATTGGTCTTGAGTCTGACCTGCGCGAACTGAGTAAGGTTGGTGCTCAAGCGGCCGTCGTTGCTGTCGTGGGTGTGGTTGTTCCGTTTACCCTCGGCACCCTGGGCTTAGTCTCGATTTTTCACGTTGCTGTTATTCCGGCCATCTTTGCAGGCGCGGCCCTAACGGCAACCAGCATTGGCATTACCTCAAAAGTGCTGGCAGAGTTGGGTCATCTAAAATCTAAAGAAGGCCAAATTATTGTTGGGGCCGCTGTTATCGACGATGTGTTGGGCATTATCGTGCTTGCCGTTGTTGCTAGTTTGGCTAAAACAGGTGAAGTGGACTTGCTCAATGTGCTCTACCTGATTGTGAGCGCCAGCGCCTTTTTGTTAGGGGCCATTCTGTTGGGCAAGTTTTTTAATACCGGCTTTGTTGCCATTGCTGACAAGCTGCAAACCCGTGGCGCACTGTTAATTCCTGCCATCACGTTTGCCTTAATCATGGCGTGTTTAGCCAGTGCTATCCATCTGGAGGCTATTCTAGGGGCGTTTGCGGCCGGTCTAGTTCTCGATGAAACCGACAAGCGTAACGAGCTTGATCAACAGGTCATGCCAATTGCCGACTTTTTAGTCCCCATCTTTTTTGTCACAGTGGGTGCTAAAGCCGACCTCGGTGTCTTAAACCCCATGGTGGCTGAGAATCGCGCCGGTCTCATCATTGCTGCATTTTTGATTGTAGTTGCTGTCATTGGTAAAGTAGTAACGGGTTGGGCCGTATTTGGCCAGGCTGAGGTTAACCGTTTAGCCATTGGTGTGGGAATGATTCCTCGAGGTGAAGTGGGATTAGTTTTTGCCGGTATCGGTACGGCTAGCGGAGTTTTAGATCGACCTTTGGAAGCAGCGATTATTATGATGGTAATTCTGACCACATTTTTAGCACCTCCGCTGTTGCAGATGACGCTCAAGGAACCAAGCGTGGAGGTTGGTTCTAGCAGCGCTGCGGCTACAGCAGACTAAGCGGATTCCTCCTGCTGCGCTATACGCAGCAGGAGAACGCACCCCCCCTAAACAAGCGCCTGTATTCAAATTAATGACTGCCATACTTGAAGCCTGTATCTTTGCCACGGTCATGGGTGGTTTTTTTGGCATTATTCTGAAAAAAAACCTCATGATGAAAATTATCTCCATGGATGTGATGAGCACTGGAGTAATTTCCTGTTATGTTTTGGTGGCCTCACACCGTGGCTTGTTTACCCCCATTTTAGAAACCACCGAACAAGCAGCAGAATCAGTGGCCTATGCGGATCCGGTTCCACAGGCTGTGATTCTAACGGCGATTGTGATTGGCTTTTCAATTCAGGCGTTAATGCTGGTGGGGGTGATGAAACTAGCACGGGATAACCCGACGCTGGAGATTTCTGAGATTGAGAGGGGCAACACACCATGACGATGCTCACAATTGCTTGGATTGCCCTGCCGTTGCTGGTTGGCTTTAGTATCTATTTGTTGCCAAAGTTAGACCGCTATTTGGCCATGGGCGTTGTGCTCGTGTCGGTCGGTTACGGTCTGGCTTTACTGCAGCGCTCCGAGGCCATCACCCTCAGGCTATTAGACTCATTTGGGGTAACGCTGTTTGCTGACTCACTCAGCGGCTATTTTATTTTAGGAAACGCCCTGGTCACCGCTGCAGTTGTGCTGTATTGCTGGGGTCAAGAAAAGTCCGCCTTCTTCTTTACTCAGATCACGGTTTTACACGGCAGTGTCAACGCCGTTTTTATTTGCGCTGACTTTATCAGTCTGTATGTGGCGCTTGAGGTGATTGGTATAGCGGCCTTTTTACTGATTGCATATCCACGTACCGATCGTTCCATTTGGGTGGGGCTGCGCTATTTGTTTGTCAGTAATACCGCCATGCTGTTTTATTTGATTGGGGCAGTCTTGGTGTACCAATCAAATGGCTCGTTTGCCGATGACGGATTACAACAGGCACCGACAGAAGCGATCGCACTTGTTTTACTGGGGCTTTTAACCAAGGGTGGCATTTTTGTCTCAGGGCTATGGCTGCCATTAACCCACTCAGAAGCAGAAACCCCCGTCTCTGCAATGCTGTCGGGAGCTGTCGTCAATGCAGGCATATACCCGCTGGTGCGATATGCGCTGCTGTTTGACGACCTTTTGCTCATTCTTCAGCTGTTTAGTGTAGCCACGGCTTTTCTGGGGGTGGGGTACGCCATCTTTGAAAAAGACACAAAGCGAGTGCTGGCCTCTAGCACGATTTCACAGCTAGGGTTTGTTTTAGCTGCACCAGCTGCGGCTGGTTTTTATGCCTTAAGCCACGGTCTGGCTAAAGCAGCACTTTTTTTAGTCGCCGGCAACTTGCCCAGCCGTAGCTTTCAAGAATTACGTCAGTCGTCAATTCCGTTTCCCATGTGGGGGATATTGACCGCCGCTGGTCTATCGCTCTCGGGGTTTCCCCTATTGGCTGGGTTTGGGGCTAAGGCACTGACACTCAAGTCATTACCCCCCTGGCAGTCTATTGGGTTGACCATCGCTGCCACTGGCACAGCCATTGCCTTTGCTCGCTTTATTTTCTTACCCACCAGGGGTTTTTTGGAATCAGACAAAAAAATGTCTTCTGGGTTTTGGCTGGCTTCTCTGTTGCTGGTGGGTGGTTTGATTATGGCTAATAGTTTCTCACTTGAGAGCTACACACTTCCCAATATTCTCAAATCATTGCTGATCATTGCGGCAGGGTGGTCAATCTATAGTTTAGTTATCAGACGACTTAAGATTGAGCTACCGCGTGGGGCCGAACAGTTTGAAAACCTGATCGGTGCGATGAGTCTTATTTTAGTTTTGCTGTTTGGTGTGGGGCTAGTGTAATGAATATTGCAGACTTATTGCTGAGGCTAGCAATCTGGTTTTTACTAACATCTGATTTAAGTCTGGCCAACATTGCCATTGGCATTTGTGTAGCGTTGTTGATTCCCCACCGCTATACGATACCCGCCCCCTTAAAGCGCAGGGTCGATGAATGGTTGCGCATTTTCTGGGAAATCCTCTTAGCCATTCCTAAAGCCTATTTTGAAGCCTTTGAAATCATGCTGCGCCCCCATAGACACGAGAGTGTTGTGTTAGAGCGCGTACGGCCTTTTCGTACCCCCGGTCTGATTTTTCTAGATATCTTTTTAATTACCTTTACGCCCAAAACGATTGTGCTCAAATGTCGTGAAGACGGCTGGTATGAAGTTCATCAAGTTGATCGGAGAAAGCGCCCATGAACGGTATTTTACTCGCCATGATTGGCGCATTGCTGATTCCCATCTATGAAGCTTGGCAGGATGATGATATCTGGCAAACAATGTTGGCATTCTCCAGCATTGCCACCAAGACATCTGTGATGATTTTGGTGATCTCTATTCTGCGTGATGACTGGATGATTGGTGTCGTGGGGGTTCTGATCTTGAGCGTTGGCAATGCTGCCCTCATGTTGTTGGCCCACGTGCTGAGACGGATGAATGAACTATGATTAACAATCTTATTAACATCATCAGCTATGGCTGTATTGTCATTGGTTTGATCTTCTGGTTTTGGGGCACGCTGCCGCTGTTGGGCGATCGTTCTGTTTTGTTTAAGCTCCACAGTCTGTCAGTTTCTGACACGTTGGGCTCCATGAGCATCATTGTTGGCCTATTGCTCAAAATTCCGAGAGAATGGCCGCTGCTGCTGCTGGCGCTGATTTCATTATCCATTTGGAACACAGTGCTGGGGTATGTATTGGCCTACTGTTCAAACGAAGGACGCTATGACTGAAGATATTTATACCGTTCTCATTGTCGCCCTTCTGCCGTTGACCGCCAGCATGCTGGTGTCCCAGGTGAATCCTTATCATGCGCTGGTGATCCGAGGCATTTTGGGAGCTGTAGCGGCGTTAGTGTACGCCCTGCTTGGGGCAGCAGATGTGGCTCTGACCGAGGCCCTAGTCGGCACCATGTTGTCCATTACCCTCTATGCCGTGGCGGTACGTTCCTCTATGAGCATGCGTCTGGGGGTAGTCGAAACTGTGAGCCATGAGTTTCCTTCCTATGAAGCATTTTTGTCGTCCCTACGCCGCCATTTACAAGAAAAGCACCTGCGGTTAGAAATTGTTCCGTTTGCTCAGCCGGCTGCTCTAGAATCAGCCCTGGCCAACAAAGAAATTCATGCCGCTTTTATGGGACCCACTGCAACTATTCCTGAGAATCTGGACGCTGCATCCGGTTGTCTACACGTTCGAGTTCGTCGCCTGTATGAGATTTTGCAAGCCAGGCTGTTGGATGAACGGGTGAGTCTTCAGTTCGCTGACATAGAAAAGGCTGAGATAGAAAAGGCTGACACAGAAAAGATCGACGTATCAAACCGGAAGTAGTTATGAAGTGGATTTACATCGTTGCTGGGGTTGCTCTGTACATTAAGATGCTGGTTTTTCCAAATCCAGCAACCGATGTGACAGAACTGTCTGCCGTTGAAATTATTGTGCAAGATAGCGGCGTTTCCAATGCTGTCTCAGGCATCATTTTTAGAAACCGACTCTACGACACCATTTTTGAAGTGGTGGTCTTTACCCTGGCAATTATGGGAGCCCGGTTTTTGTTAGCAAATGAGCAGCCTTCCTGCACCATCTATCAGTTTACGGATCATCCATCGGTGGTGTTAGCCAGATTAGGGGCGACTATTGCTGCGCTGGTGGGCATTGAGCTGGCAATTCGCGGACACCTGAGCCCAGGTGGGGGATTTGCAGCCGGGGTTGCTGGCGGTACAGCCATTGGTCTAATAGCCATTACGTCCTCCCCCAAATGGATGGAATCTATTTACCAAAAGTGGGGCGCTGCTATGTGGGAAAAAATAGCGGTGCTGGTGTTTATTGTCTTGGCGGCGCTTTCTTTAGTGGGGTTGGCCCTACCCTATGGTGAAGTTGGCACCCTTGTGAGCGGTGGATGGATTCCAATTCTCAATATTTTGGTGGCCATTAAGGTGGCGTTGGGCTCCTGGGCCGCTATTTTGACGTTTATTCGATATCGAGGATTGTTGTAGATCTGCGACTGGGACTTATTGGGGACGATAAAGGATTTGCCAGCGACCGGCCCATTCTACGCTGGGGTAGTTGATGGTTATCCAATTCCAGCGAGCGGGCAAATCACCGGGAATAATCAAGACTGATGGAGCGGTAATCAGTCGTCGCAAATAGCGGTTGGCACTGGGGCTGTCTGGCCGAATCCATCGAGTCTCCCAGCCCTGGGCTGTTTGGAAAAAACTCTCACCGACAACACCGTCATCAATGGTGATCGTGTCTTTGTTGAGGGCAAATGCTAACGATGGCAGTGTTTCGTTATATACCAATATCGGCAAACTCTCTAGCTGTCGCTGGTGGATAATCTGAGACACAACATTGGCACTCTCTTTCCAGGGGCCGTTAGCCTGAGTGTAGTAACCACTATATAACAGCAGCATAAATGAGGGCGCTAGCACCATAGCCACCAGTCTGATGCGCACACCTGCGCGGATAAATCGATAGAGCAAAATCACCAGTGCCACTGTTCCTAGAGCCGTAATCACCATGGGCCAGGTGGTTTTGAGCGGCTGGCCTAAAATCTGATAGCCCAAAGGTACGATCAAGGCCAGCACCCCTAGGCTGCCATACAGCTGTGCAAACCAGCGGCTGTAGTACCAAACCTGTTGCTTAGACAGCAGCTGTACCAGATAGCTGACAAGAATTGAAAACCCGGCTACGAGGGGCAAAAGTCCGGCCAGAGACATGCTGCCGGTGAAAGTATAAAACATCAGCGGCAGGGCCAGCCAAAAGATTAACACCTGCAGCACGTTGGGGTTGTGCCACACAGGCCCCGAGAGATTAGGCACGACCACCAGCCACCAGGGCAGGCCACCCACTAAAAAGACGGTGAGATATTGCCAGCGTGGGTGCATGGGGGTCTCGAGCGGCTGCCAAAAGATTTGGCGCATAAACAACCCGATATCCGGCAGATGATGGCTGGCATGAACAAACCAAAAACCAGCTAGACCCACTGCCAAGACCAGGGCAACAACGCCGTGACGCCAGTGAATCCAGTAATTTTTAGGACCAAAAACTAGCACATAGGCTCCGACCGCCAGCGGTAGCCCTAAACTGCGTAATCCACCACACAGAAAGCCCAGTGCGATCGCAACCGCCAATCCATAGAGGGCAGCCGGTAGCTTCTCTAAGTGATAAAGCAAAATGTAGTAGATCGCCGCCAGCTCAAACGTGGCCAAAAAGATATCAGCCGACAGATAACGGCTACAGGCCAGCACCAGCGGACATGACAGATAAATCAGCCCAGCAAACAGACCCACCTGGAGTGAGCCAAACAGCCGCATAGCAATGCGGTAGGTAAACACCACCTGGATCACCAGGCTAATCTGAACAAAAAAACGAGCCCCAAATGTATTCACTCCCCATAGCCTCATGCCCAGGCTTGTCAACCACAGAGGCAGCGGCAGATAGCTAAAATCTTCTACACCCAGCAACCGTGGATGCATAAAATTTTGCCGCGCCAGCATATCTCGACTAACGTCTGCAATGCCGCCCTCAGTACCGGTGGTAATCACCCATAGATGCAGGTTATACAGCAGCACAATCAGCACTACCGCCAGCAGCAGATATAAAAAACGATCGGGTCGCATGAAGGCGCAAATAGGGCATGTCCAAAACATTAGAGCACGCTGCCCCCTCGAAACTGCCATCCGGCCCGTTGTGCCACATGCAGTTGACAAAACTATACAATTAGAATTAAAAGTACATGCGCAGCCAGTCGCCGTATTGCTCAAGCCGCGACTGAATCGCACTTCGAAACTATCGTCGGCTTTTATGACTATCGGCTTTTCCAATGAGCCCCTGCTGCGCTCAAAGCAGCACACATTAGACGTGCAAGATTTACGCGGTGCCTGGCATTTTCGTCCCAGCCTTTTTGGCTATGGGTTTTCAAGTATTTACACCCGAGTTGATCAGGTGTTTGCCCTATGGGGAGCCCTGGCTCTGATTATGTTTGCATCTGCTCAGGTGTTACACGCTAGCTGGCAGCAGATGGCTGTGGCCTGGTCGGGTCTGACCGTTGTGGCTGTGGTGGGTATGGTGGCCATGGTGCGCTTTTGGGCCAAGGTAGAGCGGCTAATGTGGCTAGTGTATAGCTGGGCCATGTTGATGCTATTGGGCACCGTAATTACCAACTGGGGGGTGTTTGGCTATGTGGGGCCGGTGCTATTAAATCTCTGCCCGCTATGGTTGGGGCTATGTGCTGTTGGTCATGGGCTAACGGGGTGGGGCATTCGCTCACGGACGTTTTTGGGGCTGACGGTGGTGCATGCGATCGCAGCCTTAGCTATCACTCAGCTAGGTACCTGGCAGTACGCAGCCACCGGAATGCTGATCGGCGGCAGTCTGCTGCTGTTAACCCAACTGCAGTGGGATATGCGACCTCCAATTAAATACGCTGCGCTAACCGACGAACAACAAGCCTTTAATCGCCATCAGCAACAGTTGCGAAACAGCCAATCCTGAGGGTTTTGCAAACGACTGGAAAATAACAGCTCCATAGTGGACGGTTTGCTCGATCATTATCAGTCGTTCCCCTAGCCAAGTGCTAGAGGAACGATTCAGTTTGTTGATGGGTGACGTTACCCTTAGAGATGCCGCCACCACCTAATCTAGACGTACTTAAACGTATTGCTGTTGAGGTTGAGATTACCCGAACCGCGAATTACGGCAATGAGTTCATCTTTCTGACCAGCCGCATTATCAATAAACAGTCCACGACCGCTGGCAACCCGAGACGAGCCCAAGCGATAGTCATGGTCATTACTGAGCTGGATCATGTCGCCTTGCTTTACATTTAGATCCGTAATCAGAGCGTAGTTAGATGTTCCGGTAGTACGGCTTTTCCCGTCATCATAAAGGGTGCCAGATCGATCTCCTAAGACAAAGGTATCGCGACCTTTACCTCCGGTCATCACGTCTCTTTCGGCGGCTGTTCTACGCCATGCTCCCTGTAGAAAGTCGTTACCATTGCCACCAACGAGCCGATCATTACCCCAGCCACCGATCAACCTGTCGTTACCGGAGCCGCCATGAACATAGTCATTGCTTGAACCGCCATGAACATAGTCATTGCCGGAACCGCCAAAGACCCGATCTTTACCTTTGTCGCCAAACACCCTATCAGCACCTTGATCGCCGTAAATAGTATCGTTACCGCCCTTACCCCGAATCGTATCGTTACCCTTTTTGCCAGCAATACGCTGGCTTTTAGAACCACCATTGATGGTGTCACCTCGGCTTGTACCCCGAATTACAGAGTTGTTGCTCGTGATTTGATTAGGCCCTGAAGGAGGTGTGGGCACAGGAGGCGTGGGAGGCGTGGGCGTGGGAGGCGTGGGGGGCGTGGGCGCTGGGGGCGTTGGATTACTACTCCCACTCTCACCCCCAATTAGCAACAGATAAGCATCGTCACCACCGCCAGCATTTCTCTGCACCGCATTTGTGGTCACTAGATCAGCCCCCGGTTCAGCCGTTAGGGCTAACGCGGCTACACCACCGCCGACACCAATGGCATTGGCATTTCCGTCGACAAACGGTGTCCAGACATAGCGATTTTTAAGATCAGGACTCATAACAGCCAGAAACCCTTCTGACCCTGAGTATCCAGAGACTTTTTTGCCCTCAATGGTTTGGTTATCGCGGTTGGCCAAACTCGCATTGGCCTGACCAACAAGGTACACATTGCCCTGTTGATCAGCCGTAATGTCGGTTGGTTTAACACTGTTTCCTCGACCGCTGCTCAACCGGGTAAGCAATGATTGTCCCTTTTTAAGATCACCTGTGGCCAGATCATAACGACCGTAGTAAGTCATTTTGACTGAACCGACATTCGTGGCGCGGGTGTAGCTATCTGTTTGAACTGTGTCAGGCCCCGATGACTGGGCAAAATTAAGCGGGTCACGCGAAAAGATAGAAAAGCCGGTGCCTCCATTGATAGAATAAGCCGCGTAAAGTTCACCGTCGTCACCAATGGCAATGCTTTCACCGCGCGTATCGGCCATTAAATTGGCCTGTTGGATTTTGGAAGCACTTTCGTCATAGCTTTTCCATTTCTGTTTGCCGCTATAGTCCCAAGCTTGGGTAAAGGCTACCTGTAAGTTCGACAACTTTTGCTCATAGCCAGTGGCTATCAACGTACCACCGTTTTTATCGGTGATGGCCACATCGTTAAAGCGGCGATTGTTCTTACCGGTGGAGAACTCTTCTTGTACTTTCCCCTGGCTGTTGTATAGCTTGATTTTCCCTCTACCCTGCGTGGCGACAACTCTACCGCTGTCAGATATAGAGACCTGACTGGCCGAGGCGCTGTTGTCACTCCAAATAACGCGACTGCCGTCTGCACTGAGAACGGCTACACCAAAGTCACCAGCAACTGCGATTTCTCCTTTGCTGTTGACTTCTAGATCATCGACTTCCCCAGGCAGATGAGTCACTGAAAGGACTTTGTTAGTCTTGTTGTTGTAGCGAACAACACTGCCTTCACCGCCGCCCAATAAGTTGATTTTTTTCGCACTGGAGTTGTATTGAGAGAGTGCGCCACCAAAAACAGTGATGCCATTTTTTGAGACATCGACTGCATTGGCAGAATCATTTCTGTTGCCACCCAGGTAAGTGGCCCCAGAGATATCCAGGTTATTGGTCTTTTGGGTAAGTTCTTTGATAGTCATAAATAGTCCCCGGTTGATAGATAAATGGATGAATTAGTCAGACGTAAAGAACCTATAGATTTGCGCCAGTCCGCACGCCAAAAACTTTAGATAGCAACGACTGCAACGCAAACTATTGATTGCATTCAGCCGGTTGCCATATTGAGTACCGCATGCTAGAAAACCTTCTTGCAAAAACGGTTTATGCCAGCACTGTTGCAAATAAGTCAGGCGATCTCTTCAAATTGTTGTCTACTAAGCTCTTTGCTTTGACAATCAGGCTTAGGAGTTCGAGAAAAAGTCTCGACTACCTAGGCAGACAAGTATTCATAATCTTGTTTTAACTGGACTTATGGCTGTATTTAATACCTAGTCTGCAACTGCATTGGGAACAATCTGCGAGTTATGCAACGTTTGGCACTAAAAAGTACAGCTGTCGGTAACCATTACCTTTCTGAACAACCTTTTCGTCACGGGAGTTTGAAGTTTACTCAAATGTTCAGATTACAAAAGTGCTACGGGCTCCGGAGAGTCTCTAGTGATGTCCTTTGGGAATAAAAAACAGTCGATGTGGTAGAGTGTGTCTCTTTTGAAAGAAACAGAGCACCTTGGTGTGCGTAGTCGACTTATGGACCTGACTGTTTGCGAGGGCTCAAAACATAGCCGAGTGTACCCTCGATGCTCATTTAAACAATTTGTTTAGGCATTGTCAAGATTGGCTCACTTCCGATAAAGATTAGCTATAGATAGCGTCTGTAGCTTTGCGCACACGGTTCACACTGCCAGTCTCTTTTAAGCATAATCACGGTGGATGGATGACACCATGCCATAAATCAGTGTAAGACCACACGAACATCTCTGCGAGACCTCTATTTTGAATCGAGAATACGGAACTTGGACTTTGTATAATATTGTTCTTAGCTATTCTCAGAGATTCCGTAATACTCATTTCATAAAGAAATGGGTAGACAGTCATAGACCATCTACCCATTTGACTCCCTGCCAAGGTCTTTAGAGAGAAATTTGTCTAATAGTAGTTACCAATCTTCCGATGATGTACGGCAGTGATGGACTCATCTTTAGAAACTTTGCCATCCTCAACGGTACAGTACACTAGCCAGTGATCGCTCAGATCCATACGAGTGGTTACCGTACATTCTAAATAAGCCAGAGCGTCAGCTAAAATTGGGGACTTGTTGTTAGCAGGACGGGTACGAATGCCTGCAAAGCGATCGGCACCGGGGGGAAATCGCTTGAGAAAATGCTTCATCAGCGGTAAGTGATTGCCCTCTTCAAGAATGTTGAGCACAAACGTATCGCCCACCTGCATCAACGATTCAATCGCCCGGTCCTTGGCCACAGCGATGGTAAAGCCCAGGGGCTTAAAGCTAGCCTGAGAAATCCAGGACGCTAACATGGCGCTAGCAACCTCACCTTTAGCTGCCGTAATAATATAGAGACCGCTGCTGATGCGACCTAGCGCCTTTTGTAGGTCGGCATCTAGATTCTTGATCTTTTTAATCTTTTTCGCTTTGGCTAGCTCTTGGCCCAGGTCGGTACCGGTCTCGTCACAGAGCTGATATAGCCCCTCAGATGGCGTATCCTTGACCCGAATTGGGTCAAACGCTACTTTTAGGTCCAGGTCCTGTAGCTTAGTTTGCAATGTGTCGATGGGTTCATCATCACCACCATAGGACTCAAACAGACCAAAGGCTTGCTTGTTGCTCACTGCAGCCAAAATCGAACTCACTGCCGTTTGCACTTCCTCTGCCCCCTGCCCGGTTGAAGGCGGCATTCCTAATAAAACGGCTTTAGCTCGACCCACAAGTTCAGTGACATCGTGGGGGTCTGCTAGACGCATATCCATCATTTCAACGGCGACACCGGTTTTATTAATACCTTTAGACAGAGCTTGAGAGATGCGATCGCAATACCCGTAGTCTGAGACATAGAAGATAGCTACCATATTCTCGGCTTTACTCTTCTCATTACTCCAGCGGCGATAGCGACCGGTAAGCTCTTCTAGATTGTGACGAATGAGTGGACCGTGGCCAACGGCAATGGTATTAATCTCACCTAGACCATCCATCCGCTTCATCGCAGAAATGACCGAACGAGCGTTGGGGGCCATCAAACACTCATAATAAAACCGAAAGTCAGGAGATAGCCCCTCTAGATCTTCATCAAAGGTGTCGTCACTGCAATAGTGCGCTCCAAATGCATCGCAGGTATAGAGAATGCCAGTCTTCTGGTCATAGGTAAAAATAGTGTCGGGCCAGTGAAGATTGGGCGCACTAACAAACTCCAACACGTGACCGTTGCCCAAGTCCAGGGTGTCCCCACTCTTTACCAGCTGAGACTTGAAAGGCTGGTGAACCAAATCTTCTAGAAACTTAACCGCTACCTTTGCACCTACAACCACTGCTTGGGGGGCAAGGTCTAGCACATCTTTTACCAAACCGCTATGGTCAGGCTCGGTATGACTAATAACAATATAGTCAATTTCCTTGGGGTCGATTAATCCAGTCAGCGCATCCATATAGAGCTGCTGGAATTTGGCATGGGATGTATCGATTAATGCCGTTTTTTCGCCCCGTACTAGAAAGGAATTGTAGGTCGTACCGTTCTGCAAGCCAAACTCAATATCAAAGCGATCGCGGTCCCAGTCCAGCGAACGAATCGTCGCCGTATTGTCTGCAATCTCGCTGGTAGTAATGGTGAGACGCTTCTCAGTGGGTTGGGCAACATTGGGCGTAGCTACAACCATAGATACCTCTAACGTAGTGTTTTGAAAACGCTTCATAAACGACTTTAGCAACATACGTGTTGCTTTAGTGTCTATTGTGACTTAAAACATTAACTTTTGCAAAGAGAATAAAACCCACTCAGGTATTCTAGGTCCGCCAACGTAGCAAATTCTGACTTATTCAACTCAAGGCCAGCTGAGTGTCCTGGTGGAGATTTTTTATAAATTAGCTGTGAAGATTGCTCTGTCTGTAGAAATTTGAGGGTCAATTTATTATGCATATCTTTATCAACTCAGCTGTAAAAAGAAGATCTTTTGCTAATAAAGCAGGCAATATTGCCAAATTTGTATAGATGTATGTAAATAAGAACGTAGGGTATACAGTATTGACAGGATTATCGTGACTATTAATTCTCCTATTTTTCCAGCAGAACAAGCACTGTTAGATTCTCTAACCGTTGATCAAATGGTGTTAGTGGCTAAATGGGTCGCGTCCCAAAAAGAGCTTAGACTCGATGAAGGTAATCACGTACATGTGAATGAGAATTTATCGGGTATGGCCTACCGCATGCAGGGGCTGGCCCATATTAAGCAGGTGCGATCGCTAATGAATGACTCACAGTCTGGTTAGGGTCGGACCTTAATTATTATTGAGCAACGAAGGCGACGAGAACATCATGGCTCTCATCGCCTTCGTGATAGTGACAACAATTTAGGACATTTCTGGTCAAGAAGCTGCCAGTTATTGTGCTTTTAAACCCTTCAAATTTAGAGGCTTTGAGTCTTTTCTTCCAAATTTTGAGAGATCTTAGTACGCCTAATTGAGACAACAAAAATGATTTTGTTCAAAAATGCGGCGGATGTAGCCCGACAGAGGCTAACAGCCGACGTAAATTAACCACGTTGATTCGGTTTAGGCTTAGTGCATCAATGGTGACACGGCCTGTGGGTGTTTTACCCAACAATAGAGTAGTGTCTTTACTCCAACAAAAGTGATCGGCCCAACGCTGGGTACGGGGGTTATAGAAATTAGCGAGTTGACCAGTTTCTGAATCAACTGCCTGGGTTCTAGCCTGCTTACGTCCATTACAGCCAAAGCAGGCCCATGCTAAATTTTCAAGCTCATTAGACCCTCCCTTTAATCGAGGCAATACGTGGTCCACCGTGAAACTATCGGTGGCATAGTCTCCAGGGCAACGGCAATACTCGCAAAAATTATGGGCTCTAGTCTGAACGGTTCTCTTGGTCAGGGATGTAAGACGCTCCCGATTCGATGGCATGGGAGTTGTTCGGCATTGCCTTAAGTCTTTGGTTGAGAGTTGCCAATCCAAGATGGGTCAGATCAGCAAGCTGGATCAAAGCGTTTAACCTTTCTGCTGCGAACTTTTCAAGCTCGTCTTCTAATCGAATAAGTTCTTGGTAGTCAGAATCGGTTAGAGTGGCACCCTGTTGGTTGCGATCGCGCAGATGATCCAACCGTTGCTGCTCTTCTGAAGACAGACGGCGTTGAATGGTCGAAACCAGCTCCGCCTCCCGCTTCGTCTTAGGAACATACATATCCAGTTTAGATAATAATTCCAAAAATTTTACGGCATCAGCCAGTTGTTTTTGTGGCAAGGCTTCGACCAGTTGAACCGCTTGTGATCGAATATCAGACACCATACTCAGACCAAGGAGCTACATTGCAAATAAACCATCTTTGATGCAATTCACAATTCTAACACTTTATCAGTGTTCTCTAAGCTGCATCTCATAATGCCCCCCACTGGTAACGCTACCAGATTAAGCAAACCCTGTATAAACCACACATTTTAGTTCGTAATCAATGCCATATTTGTAGGCAATATCGCCAAAATTTAAGGCAGGATAACTCGAAACAAGCTCTCTACAGGCAGTCAGCCGCACCATTAATCTTGCTCTTAGAACTGATAGAAAAAACAAATATGAGGGTGTGCTAGTCTACTCAGCATCAAAAAATGCCAGGTTGGTGAGGCCATAACGTTTGGTGCGCCCTAGCTCTAACCCCTGAATAGACACAGGTTGCCAATGCTCAGGCGTGTATTCAGCTGCGACTGTTGCCCCAGCAGCCAGCAGAGATTTTTGAATCAAGATTGTGAGAATCTTCTCATAAAGTCCAGCGGCATAGGGTGGGTCAAAGTACACCAGGTCAAATGGCTCTAATGTTAGCTGTTGTAGCTTTTTCACCACATCTCCCCGAATGACTTGAAAAGTTTGTTCGGATTTCGCGACAGTCTGCCAGTTGGTTTGCACAATACGACAGGCGGCTCCGGATTGCTCAATACCGACCACCACGCTAGCCCCTCGACACAGAGCCTCTGCCCCCATAGCACCGCTGCCGGCACACAGATCTAACCAGCGACAGCCGCTCACACGCCCCTGCCAGATATTAAACAGCGCCTCTCGTACCTTGGCGGGTGTCGGCCGAGTCGCTTGCCCAGGAAGGGTTTTGATAGCGCGGTTACCGTAGATGCGGACGGACATTGGGTAATGAACGATTGGATAACTGAGATGACCTTGAGGAGAATTCGTAAGAAATTGCTGGCATCCATGTCTGCATAGCTCTACAAATAAGAGCACCAGTCGCTCCAGCCACCGGGGTAAAGCTTAGCCATGGGTTTTCCTGCTGCAACCTGGGAAAATAAATTAACACAAGCAGTCACACCAGACCCGCAGTAGACGATTACTTCATCGGCATCGTCCAATGCTCTCCAACGATGGGCCAACTCGTCTGCAGACATCAGCACTCCGGCTTTAGTGCTGATGTCTTGCCAAAAATAGTTCACCGCCCCAGGGATAGACCCGGCAATCGGGTCAATGGGCTCACGCTCACCCCGAAACCGATCGGCAGAACGAGAGTCAATCACCATGGTGCCAAGATTGTCTTTATGCTGGCGAACATAGTCAATATCAACAATCCAATTTGCCTGGGGTTGAGGAACAAAACGCCCCACCTGAGGACGAGGTGTTTTACTACTCAGAGATAGCCCTGCTTCAATCCAAGCATTAATGCCACCATCTAAAAGTGTCACATTGTCATGGCCTAAATAGCGCAGCATCCACCAGAGACGGGCAGCAAAGGCAAACCGTGAGGCATCGTAGATGACAACAGGTGTTGGCGGACTAGACTGAATCCCCAACAGGTTCAAATTATTGACAAACTTGGACCAGTTGGGCAGCGGATGTCGACCACCATGCTCCTGTACCGTACTGGAAAGATGACGGTTAAGGTCTAAATAGTATGCACCGGGGATATGACCTGCGTCGTATTGCTGCTGACCCAGGTCTGGTTCTAGTAGGGAAAACCTACAGTCGATAACAATGACCGCATCAAGGTTGTCTGACAACCACTGCGGTGAGACCGTGGGAGAGTTGGAGAGATCAATTAGGGTACTCAAGAGGCTAAAGCTGGGTTAGTGTGATGAACCTGAGTGGCCAGAAAGTTGACGATTTCTTGAATTAGAGGATGCTGACGTAGAGTCTGTAATCGCTCGTCTGTAAGATTTTTTAACGTGAATTTAACAAACTCTTCGATATTTTTAGATGATTCCTGCAACAAATCTTGGGGATGTTTTTGACCTAATTTCCATTCTAAGTCTGACAGCGAACGTCCTATCCATTGCTCAACCCAGGTTCGATCTTGCAGGAAAACAGTTTCAATAGTAGGTATAGCTTGCAGGAGTTTGAAAGGCGTGTTGATGGTAACGCTATGAGTTAAGAGTTCTAAGTTCTGTTGATAGGTTGAGATCGCGCTCTCACTACTCGTGTCAGCATTAATCACCAATACCACTGGAATCTGATGGCTTGACAGAATACTTCTGGTCAGGGCTTCAGCACCATACTTACTTTCATTTTTGATAAACGTAATGCCCTGTAACAGGTCAGATGGAAGAGTCGCCTGCAAAATTTCTTGATGTCTGGGACTTTCAGTAACAATATAAGCTTTTGTCATAGTCTCACCTCAAATCTTGCATCAAAGTCTGGAATACCTTTTTCAACACATGCTCGATATTTTTCCACTAGTAGTGACCGCATACATTGGTGAGTTAGCCCATAGCTGATTTCATCGCTCCCCCACAGTAAAACCATTTGGGGGCCAAGATATCGGGCCAAAACAGCAGCAGGCTGTGTAAAGCCACTGTGGCTAAATAGTATTCCAATTGTAGAGGCATGACGACGTAATAGCTGGTTACGTAATTTAGCAATGGGGTCTACACTAACGGGCTCTGTTTGGTCTTTAATTTCAGCCAGGCACGCTAAACCGTCACAGTAGATAACACCATCAATTTGCTCAAGGGTTTTATTATCGGTAGTCTTTTCATCGTCCATCGTGATGTCCCTTACCTTGATTTCATAGGGATAGGTGACATCAGCATCTTCCAGCTGAAATGCTCGTAAAACCAAATATTCCAATGCTTTGCCTGACGGCCATTCAGGAGTCTGCAGACTTTTTATGGCCTGCCACAGCTGTAATAATTGAACTGGCCCATAGGTTTCGATTCTGGCTTTATAAGCCGCGGAGCTAGTCATGGGTACTCGCCATGTTGATGAGCATCTGTATGCGTGATGATCGTTCCCTAGAAAATGCTGTGTTTATCCCTGAGGAAACTGGGGATGGTTCGGCAACGTTCTATTCAGAAGAGTTTGGCGAGTGGTTTCATTGTCGTGCAGGGGCCTATACCGATGCCCAGCGGAATTATGTAGACGCGGCGAATATTCCGGAGCTAGCAAAGGCGGAGCGGCTGTCTATTTTGGATGTGTGCTATGGCCTTGGATACAATACAGCGGCGGCGCTGGACACGATCCTGCAGGTAAATCCTGACTGTCAGGTGACGATTCGGGCGTTGGAAATCAATGCAGCGGTTTCCAGGGATGCGATCGCAAACAACCTGATTCATCATTGGACACCGGCAACTCAGCACATACTCAATGCCCTGGCAACAGAAGGCCACTACAAAAGCCCAACGCTCGATATTCAGCTGATTATTGGTGACGCTAGACAAACGCTACAGCCCATTGTTGCTGATGGCTGGCGGGCTGACGCCATTTTATTTGACCCATTTTCCCCCACACGCTGCCCCCAGCTGTGGACTGTGGAATTCTTTGAGCTGACGGCTCAATGTCTGGCAAATAGCGGCATTTTAGCCACCTATTCCTGTGCGGCAGCTGTGCGCTCAGCCATGCAGCTAGCGGGGTTAACCATTGGCTCACTACCCGGTGCGGGTCGTCATTGGCCCTGCACAATCGCGACAAACGATCAGCGACCTCTGCCCGCTTTGTCACAACAAGAGCAAGAACATCTGCAAACGCGAGCGGCAGTGCCCTATCGTGACCCGACACTAACGGCCACTGCTGAAACGATCATGGCCCAGCGTCAGCAAGAACAGCAGCAGTCTACATTGGAACCAACCGGCGCTTGGCGACGACGTTGGTTAACGGGAAAGTAATCATTACACTTGGGGAGTCTCGCCGCTGCGCGGTATACTCTCCCGTAATTTTCAACGCTAACGTTTGTACTCTTGTAATTCCTATGACTAACTCATTGGCAGTGGCGGTATTAGCAGCAGGCAAAGGAACTCGGATGCGATCGCGCTTGCCCAAAGTACTCCATCCTCTCGGTGGTCGCACGTTGGTAGAAAACGTACTGGCTAGCCTGGAAAAGGTACAACCCACTCGTCAGATTGCGATCGTGGGTTATCTAGCCGATGAGGTCCGTGCTGCTTTGGCCCATGTCAGTGAGTTAGAGTTTGTTGAACAAACTGAACAACTGGGTACCGGTCATGCAGTACAGCAGGTGATTCCGGCATTAGAAGGGTTTGAGGGTAACCTGCTGGTGCTAAATGGAGATGTACCATTACTACGACCTGAAACCATTGCAAAAATGGTTGAAACCCATGTTAAAAACAATAATGCAGCAACAATTCTAACAGCTCAGTTTGACGACCCCACCGGCTATGGTCGAGTTTTTTGTGACGACAATTTTATTGTCTCTGAGATTATTGAACATCGCGACTGTACGCCTGAACAACGCAGCAATCAGCGTATCAACTCTGGCATATACTGCTTTAACTGGCAAAAGCTGATGACAGTTTTGCCCTACCTCAAGTCAGATAATGACCAAAATGAGTATTATCTGACCGATGTGGTTAAAGATCTCTCACCGGTTATGGCCTTAGATGTCAACGATATCGAAGAGATTTCTGGCATCAACAACCGTAAACAGCTATCAGATGCTGCAACGATTTTGCAACGGCGTATCAAAGACGACCTGATGCTGTCTGGGATCACCATGATCAATCCGGATAGTATTACCGTTGATGCAACAGTAACTATTGAGCCCGATGTGGTAATTGAGCCTGAAACTCACCTGCGCGGCCACACCACAATTGCGGCAGGCTGTCATATCGGCCCTGGTACCTTGATTGAAAATAGTACCATTGGCGCAGGGACCACGATTAGATACTCCGTTGTCAGCGATAGCACAGTCGAGGAAGCTGGTCAGATTGGCCCTTATGCTCACCTGCGGGGTCAGACCGTAATTGGGGAAGGATGTCGCATCGGTAATTTTGTTGAGATAAAACAGTCCACTCTGGGTAA
Organism: Cyanobacteria bacterium P01_H01_bin.21; assembly: GCA_038748405.1. GTDB lineage: Bacteria > Cyanobacteriota > Cyanobacteriia > Phormidesmidales > Phormidesmidaceae > Leptothoe. The sequence continues at coordinate 30,235 of JBCDIX010000048.1, forward strand.
GAAAACTAATGCAGCCCATTTGTCTTATCTAGGCAATGCCACAGTGGGCCACAAGGTTAACATCGGTGCAGGGACTATCACAGCCAACTACGACGGGTTTAACAAACATCCTACGGTGATTAAAGATGGTACTAAAACAGGTTCCAACAGTGTGTTAGTGGCCCCTGTTACTCTGGGTGAGAATGTGACCGTTGGTGCGGGTGCTGTAGTAACTAAGGATGTCGATGACAACAGTCTAATTGTCACCCGTGGGGAACGGCGAGTAATTAAAGACTGGCAGCCCAGGGTGGTGAAAAGCAAAGCTAGCAAAGAGTAACCGAAGTCTGTAAAGCCTCTTTTTTAGATGATGGATGTTCAGCCATGAGCATCCATTTTTGTAGGTGCCTTCACTACCCCCTTAGGGCTTGCTCCAAATAATCCACACCAGCCGTGCTACTAGCCAGGCCAGTAAAGCATAGACACCAATGGCTATCAGAGCGCTGATATCGAAGGTATGACTGGGGTCAAATGCAGGTGTTTGAAACAGTGTGGCAAAGGGGGCTACAAAGGGCGTGGAAAGAGCATAAATAAAGCTGGCAAACAGATTTTCAGGATTTGCTCCTGAAATTCGCAGAATAAATCTGATGAAGAGCAAAATTTCTAATGCCCCAGCTAGATAGTAGATAAAGCTGATCACCTTCCTCAAGGTTAAATTACGCCGAGAAACAGTACGACGCTTTGGTGTCTGGAAGCGGTTTGTATCTGATTGTCTAGGATCAGGCCCGGTCATGATAAATCAGGTGGCATCAACTTTGGGTTCATGATATCAGCTGCTCTACGCACCCGATACTAAGATGCCACCAGCAATAATTAATCCGGCACCAATTAGAAACTGCAGCAGATTAACGGTACGCCATTCTGCAAAGATGATCAGCGCCAGACCAGAGGTGACCAGAGTATTCATATTGTAAAGGGGCGCTAGCTTAGCCAATGGAGCCTGATATTTGAGCAACCCTAGAACGACACAGCCCGTACCGAGACCCCAGAAGAGACCCTGCATCGACGAAGATGCCACCGCCACCAGTGACGGTACATTGGCAGGCAACAGCAAATTAAACAATAGTCCCGTAACACTGACGGCAATGCCAATGACAAACAGTTGACCACCGACCGACATACCGGCATTGGTGCTGCTTTTGGCAAAGACGTTGGAAATACCGTAAAACATGGCGGGTAAAAGTCCCCCAACAATCAACCCCAACAGATTTGATGTCATCCTAGCTGACCTTTATGAGACAGAACCTGTTCAGTATATTTGTCAACACCCTTGGGCGGGAGTCAGAGGACGTAGTAGCCTCGCTGGCAGCTATTTTAGATACTCAGTAAAAATACTTAATTGAGACTTTTAAAGTATCTTTAATCACCAGCATTTTTATTCAAGATGCAGCTAAAACACTGCTGGTGTATCTACAGATTATTTAGATTAGCTTCAATAAACTCCTCTAAAGTTGGGTGTTAGCACTATGGGGACTGCTGCATGCTGGGGGATAAAAAAGAACAGTACGGCACGCACCGATCCGACATACGTATAAAAATGACTACATCTGAACATACGCAGCGATTTCTTGAGCTGGTCAACAAAGCCCGTATTGAAGCTGGTTTTGTTGCAGTCACCTTAAACGAAGATTTAAATGAAGCTGCTTACAACCATAGTCGAGACATAGCTGACAAAGATTTAGGCATTGTCCACACTGGTTCTGATGGCTCTACACCAGGGAAAAGAGTTACAGATGCGGGGTATGAATTTAAAACAGTTGTTGAGAATGTGGGTGGTGGTTATTACACAGCAAATGAAGCCTTTGAAGATTGGATGAGCAGTCCGGGGCATCGCGCTAATATTCTAAATCCTGATGTCAGACATCTTGGTGCAGGACGGGTTCTGCTAGATAAAGATACTGGCAAAAACAACTATGTTGAGTATTGGACACTTGTTTTGGCAGATGGTGTCTCTATACCGGAGGAGCCTGCCGCTCCTGAGCCGAAACCTCCTGCCACACCCGACCCTGCGCCAGTCACTCCTATTGCTGAGCCAGAGCCTTCTCAAGATTCACCAGCACCCACTTCGCCACAGGTGTTCGATAACCCTCCGTCACAGCCAGAGCCTAATGTCCCGATTACGCCTGTGCCAGAACCAACAGATCCAGAGACTCAGCCTGATACTCTGCCTACTCCAACGTCTCCAGATGATTCTCCAACACCCAATCCAGACTCTCCTCAAGGGGAAGCTTCCCCTTCGGTAAACCCAACCCCTGTAACAGAGACGCCTCTGCCGACCGAACCCTCTCCGGTTTCAGAGTTACCTGTAGAAACACCTCTGCCGACCGAACCCTCCTCGGTTCCAGAGTTACCTACTGACAATGAAAATGAGGAGCCTGTTGTGGAAGAGATTTCAAATGGCGAGACAATAGCGGGGGATGAGGGGGACGATCAGCTTGTTGGTAGCAACGGCAATGATGTTTTAAGGGGAGACTTTAATCGCAGAGACCCTGGCGATGATAGTGGTGGTAATGATACTATCTCTGGCTTAGATGGCGATGATCGCATCGGTGGAAAGGGAGGCAATGATAAGCTGTTTGGCGATCAAGGTGACGATGCCATCTGGGGTGATGATGGAGATGATCTCCTATATGGTGGTCTGGGTAACGATGTTCTAACGGGTGATAATTTCTCTGGCGGCAGCGGCGCTGATACGTTTGTTTTAGCCACTGGTGCAGGAACAGATACGATTACAGACTTTGAGACTGGCATTGACCTGATTGGTCTAGCCAATGGATTGGTATTTGACGATCTTTCTCTGGGACAACGCGATAGCGTAGCGACTATCTCTATAGATGGAGAGGTTCTGGCACAGTTAAATGATGTTGTGGCTACTGAGCTGACGCGTGAGATGTTTGTTATGGTGCAGGTGTAGGTTAGCTATTTTGTCGCCACGAACTTTTGTTCTCTAATTCAGGTTTGCTTTTTGGGATCAATTAGCTGCATTGCCTGGTTAAAAAACTGTTGCCTAATGGCATAGGCGACTAAAATTGCGGTTGTTAGGGTAGCAAAGGCCAGCATAAACATAATCAAAATTTGATATAGAGCTGCATTTAGCGGGTCAGCTCCGCCCAAAATTTGACCTGTGATCATACCCGGAAGCGTCACTAGTCCCACCACCATCATGGAATTAACGGTAGGGATAAGACCTGCTTTAATGGCATCTCGTTGATAGGTTGCGATCGCTTGCCCTGGGGTGGCGCCCAAACTAAGATGAGTCTCAATCTCAGTGCGATTATTGCGCAGGGCGCTAACCAACCGCTCACCCGCTAACGATGCAGCCGTCAATGCATTGCCCAGCACCATCCCCGTCAACGGAATGAGATAACGCGGTTCATACCATCGCTCAGGGCGAACCACAACCGTCATCGTATAGGCAATGGTCAGCGCCGTACTGGTCAGAATTGCCCCCCACAGCCAAAATACAAGCTGAGGAATATCTTTACCAATGCGATTACGAGCGGTCAGGGCTGCGATTGTTGTCATTACCAGAAGCACTAGAATAATGATTGCCGGGCTGCGTAAGGTAAAGACAATGGAGATAAAAATGCCTACCGCAAACAGCTGAACAACGGTGCGCAGTGTAGCCAGGGCAAGCGTGCCTGCAAGACCGAGCTGCTGCCAGAGCGATAGGCCAATGGCGACAGCAATCAGCCCTAAAGCCCAAGCAATACGGATAAGATCGAGTTCAATGGTGGTTGGGTTCACGTAGGTCTGTTAATTCTGTTAAATGCTGAGACATAGACCGACACATTATCCCCTCCTGGGAGGGGCAACGGGGTGGGTTACCGCGACCATTACTCCCGCAGTACGTACCCCACGCCGCGCACGGTCTGAATCAAACGTTTTTCGCCTTCAGACTCTAGTTTTAATCGCAAATAGCGAATGTATACCTCAATAATGTTGGAGTCTCCCATAAAGTCATACCCCCAGACTTTTTCTAAAATCTGGTCGCGGGTGAGGACCTGGCGAGGATGGGCAATCAGATAGTCCAACAGGTCAAATTCTTTAGCCGTTAGTTCAATACCCCGGTCACCGCGAAAGACTTCGCGGGTTTTACGGTTGAGTGTGAGGGTCTCAAACTGCAGAGTTTCAGCTTCTTGAGGGTCGTTGCGACGCAGGTGGGCGCGTACGCGAGCCAGCAGTTCTTCAATGCTAAAGGGTTTAACCACATAGTCATCGGCACCAGCATCCAGTCCGGCAACGCGATCGGCCACATCATCCTTAGCGGTCAGAAAAATAATCGGCATCTGCGCTCCGGTACTGCGCAAACGACGGCAAACTTCTACACCCGCTAGACCCGGCATCATCCAATCGAGCAAAATCAGGTCTGGCATCTGATCTCTTGCTGCCATTAGACCAGACAGGCCATCGTTGGCGATTTCCACACTGTAGCCCTCGTAAGAGAGTTCCATTTGCACAAACTTGGCAAGCTGGGTCTCGTCTTCAATGACTAAAATTTTGGCAGCGGTCTCTGGCATGGTGGTTGACTCCGGCAATAACCTGGCTGGTAAAGCAGACTGACGCTGTTTAGATTAGCGTCGCTAAGAAGGCAGACTAACCGTGAATATACTACCTTCACCTGGCTTGGACTGTACCTTAATTTTTCCACGCATGCCTTCAACTAGGGTTTTAACGATGGATAGTCCCAACCCGGTGCCGCCAGTTAACCGCGAACGGTCTTCGTCCACTCGGTAAAAGGGTTCAAAAATTTGACTGAGATCAGTTGTGGGGATGCCACGACCGCGATCGCACACTTGAATCGACGCCCATTCACCTTCCTGCTTTAACCGCACGCTCACAACCGTTTTGTCGTCAGAATATTTGATCGCATTGTCAATTAAGTTAATCAGCACCTGCTTTAGCCGATTGCGATCGGCCCGAGCATCGATCCCTGAGCGTTGGACATCAACCTTGACGCGATCGCTAGGATAGCCAGACTCAACAGTGTCCACAATCATTTCCTTGAGTGGCACCCGCTCAATGTGAAAGCGGATGTGGCCGCCATCAGCCCGCGCCAGATCCAGCAGGTCCTGCAGCAACCGAATGGTGCGGTCAGCTTCTGAGGCTGCAATTTCTAACCCTTCTCGCTGGGGTTCGGTCAGAGTGTTACAGCGACGCAGAGTACTTTGTAAATAGCCATGGACCAGCGTCAGAGGGGTACGCAGTTCATGGGACACATCGCTAACAAAACGACGCTGCTGATCCCAGGCAGCGGATAATCGCCCTAGCATCATATTAAATGCTTGGGCCATGTCCCTTACTTCGGTTGGTGCTCGATCCAATGTGAGGTGAGTATCTGCCAAATTATCAGGCGAGACATCTGCTGCCAGTTGGTTCATTTTGCACAGCGGCTTGATAGATTGACGCACATAGATGGCAATCACAATGGCAGATAGCCCAATGACAAAGATGCTAGCCAGGGTCAAATCACGATTAACGGTGGCAAAACTCCGCTGGTTCTGGGTAATGTCATCAATAACAAACAGATCCCCCACAAGAGTGCCATTTACTTCTAGCGGACTAATGCAGACAATCATCTCTCGACCCTGGATATTGACATTTTCCAGTCGACTGTATGAAGGCAGGTCCAACACCTCTGCTGCCAGTCCATTCTTTTTCCAAGACCCCATTTCCAGAGTGTCGGACTGGGCCACTATCTCACCGTCTGGAGATCGAATCCAAATCGCTGTATCAGCTGTTGAACGATAGTTAATGACTTTTTCTAATGCCATTTTGGACGGCATTGTTTCGTCCATCCAGGCAACATCTTGGCCAAATCGCTCAGCAATTTCCAGCGCATTTTCTTTATGGCCGCTGATCAAAATTTGCTGCATTCTAAAGTTGCTCCAGGCGGTCATACCACCAAAACCAAGAATGGAGGCCAGCACCATGCCAGCGGTAAGACGGAATTGAATACAGCCTGGATCAAATTTCATTAGAACAACGCGCAGAGTGTAACAACACAGATCGATACTTTTTTATCTGTAATGACTCTATCCGGGCTAGCTGAGATAATCCTGATAAATCACCCAGACAGACATAATAGAAATGGCGGAATAATTCGCTAATTTGATGTTGCTAATCCCCAAAACGACTTTAGCCATAAGCGGCAGTGAAATAGCAGATACTCTGGACAGATTTATCCACCCAGCGATCACTTTTTGTACTCTATGGCACCAATGACATTAAAGACCGCCCATGCGGACAGATCTTGATACTGTTTACGGACAGTGCTCAGGCAGCGTCCACAGTCTGGCATTGTCGATAAAGCCCAATTGTCAGCTAAGCGATAGCATTATCGAATATTTACCATAGGGAAACCATGACATTATCGGCCCAGCCACCAAGAATGACTGGGGCAGGTCAATTAAATAGTCACTGCGTCCGGTTCTACTCAGGGTTATGGGGGCATTCGGCAGCTAAACAGCAATCGATAGGAGTCGCGTCTAGTAAGTTATCAAGCTGCACCATGGGGTGGGTTAATAATCCTTGCCACTGATCAGTCCATGTCTGTGTTTCAGGAAATGTTAAACGCCATGTGAGCAGCGTGTGAACAGTGTCGTACCAAAGACCGTTGGCGGCCAGCAGCGAGGGCTTCTCACTATCTGGGGTGTTTGCTAAAGCGATTTGTAGCTCATTGCTAGCACGACGAACAATGATGCCATCCGATTGTTTAGTGCCCCGTTGGGGTACCCGGAACGTACTAAACTGCTCGCAGTCAAGGCTCACCTGCCAGCGATAAGAGCGGTCAATCTCTAATGCTGGCACTGTATCTGGCAGCGTATAGAGACTAATACCGGGTCCGGCCACCTGATCAAACAGTGTCTGATAAACAATCTCACCAGAACTCTCATCTTTAAGTTCAAATGTGAGGTCAGTGGCGGGTTCACTTACATAGATGGCAAAGGTGGGGCGGGCGGCTAAGGTTTCTCCCCAGTTGGTCTGACTGGGTTGTATCGCTGTCAGGTCGCCGCACAGTCCGGCCCGGCTGAGGGCATTGCGCGTGCGGGACGGTGCCCCTCGGTTGGGCGGATTGTAATTGACAGCAGAAAGCTGAGGGACCAACTGCCCCATGGCTGGGGGTAATAGACCAAGGGTCGCTATCGAAGCTGCAAACAGACTGAGCAAACGAGCTGAATAGAGGTGTTTAGCCATGGGTAGAGTCTGTGCTGTGTAAGTTTTAACTACGATGGATTAAGTATTTTTCCGGAGTTGTTTGATATAACGTTGATGCGATCGCACCTCCACTGGCCCCCACTAACCCCAGAGCCGCCGGGACTAACGGCACCCACAGACCTAGGGCAAACAGACCCCAGCTAGCGCTATAGAGCACAAAGACAGCGCCGCCTAGGCTAAGCAACCAAACTGTCCACCCACGTCGTTTAAGGGTTAAGCCTGCGCCCACCAGAGTCCACAGGGCAATCCACAGTCCGTCCCCCCAGCCAGGCCAAGTCTGCAGCACCGACTGATCATCTAGCGCTGCAGCCACCACGTAGCTAAAGATTTGGGCGTGAATATCAATACCCGATAGCGTTTCTTGAGGCCACTGTCCGGCTCCAACGGGTGTTAAAAAATATTCTGTTGGGTTAGAGGTGGGTGCGCTCATACCGATGAATACAGCGCGAGTGGCTAGATTTTCTAATGGAATCTCTTCTGAGAGTAGTTTATTTAGAGAGATGCGCTCAGCAATATCAGTTTTAGAAGAATACTTTAAAAGTGTTTGAAAGCCACGACTGTCAATGTTTTGATAGCCCCCGCTACGATCTTCTAACGGGGTGAAGATAGCTGCCCCCAGCTTTAGCCGATCACGGTCTAAATTTTCTGGCTCAATCCCCTCAGCATCTAAGTAATGTAGTGCGGTAAGCATGGCCAGCGACATTCGACTGGTGCAGGGGCTCGTGGTATCTGGTTGAGCAAACAACAGCTGTCGTCTTAAAATACCGTCTGGATCAGGCACTACGTTACCAAAGCCCACCCGGTTCTCCGGCATCTCAGCCGGGGGACCTATGCCAGATTTATTGGCGTCACCAGTCTGGCCAAAACTGCATACAGCTACCAGGCTATCTTGTTGCTGAAACTGCTGTCCCAACGGCCCCGAGTCGGGTGTGACCCGATTGCGGGCAATGTCTAACCCAATCACTCGTGGTTGATGGGCCAACAGTTGATCAATCCCCTCGGCCAACACATCATCGGGGATGGGATACCCATAGGTATTAACGTCAGATTCTGTGATCTCCACAATCAGTAGCCGAGATTTATCAACAGTTTGAGCAGGCTGTTGACGCATGAGCCGGTCATAGGCCAGCAGCTCTGAGCGTTGCAAAATTCCTGTCCACCGCAGCAGGCCAACTGTGGCGGTGACCATCGCACCCATGATAAACAACGTTTTAACCGACAGCCCACCAACCTGAGGACCTGGTGGCCGAGTTGTTTGCTGGGGGGCGAGCTGTTGCCAGCGTTTAGGTACGGCAGGATTGACTTGAAAAATAATTGGCAACCAGCTAGCACAGGGGAATCGATCTTCTAGTCCCTGCAGTCGTTCTCTAGCCTGGCGAGTGGCTAGATACAGTGACTCACCGGCAACAAAGGCATCTAAAAAATGCTTTAAAAATGTTTGAGCCACCCGATCGGGGACGGGTTCGCGCATCAAAATCATTTGCGGTAGCCCCAGCGGGGCCAGTGCGGCCGCCAAACCTAATCCGTCGCAGGCGTTAAAAATAGCCAGCTGTAATCCTTGTTTAATCGCCTGTCTTAGCCCATACTTCAGCTCATCTAAGGTGAGACTTTCGTCAGGATTGATATAGATAGTGCCCGCCCCAGCCTCAGTGCGGCCATGGCCTGCAAAAAAGAGTAAGTCCCAGGGTTGTTCCCACAGCTGATCCGTAATCTGTTGTCTTTGAGGTTCCACTAGAAAGGTGACATCAGCACCGGGAATCGCGGCCAATAGCTGACGATCGGCAGCCACATCAATGCCGCTGCTGTCACCCAAAATCGCCAAAATCTTGACCGCTGAGTGGTGGATGATGGGCGTTTCTGATCGTTTAATCGTCGGTGCACCCAGGGCAATCTCTACACCGGGGTAGCGGTCGGCTAAATCCCACAAATGCCAGGGCAGATGCTGTAGATCAGCACTGGTGGTCCGAATCACCAAACGCACCATGTCATCCGGATTTAGCTCTTCTCTGAGGGGTCGATCAATGGCTGCAAATGAAGAAGACTGCAGCCAGGTTTTGAACTGCTGACCTAGCTTTTTGGCCTCCTGCTGACAGGCATCAACCGTGTGTAGAGACCCCACATAGGTGATTTCTACGGGCTGAATGCGAGAGGGGATATCAAGGAGACGGTAGCTATCTTGCCATTTTTGTAGCTGTTGCAGCAGCGGCGGACTGGCTGGTAGCGACCCAATGGCCTCCATATCTGGACGGGCACCCTCTTCTCCAATTTCTAAGAGAACGTGAAATCCAGTGGCGACAAGATCACCCTCAAGTTTTAGGGTTACCAGTTTTTCGGTCATTGATCTGGGGAGAGGGGTTGGTTGGAATGTGGCTAGGTTTAACCTGTAGAGGCGTTCCATGGAACGCCTCTACAGGTTAAATAACAAAGGTTTCGGTAAAGCTAGCATTTTGGAAGGTGAGCCTGAGACTAAACTGTTCGCCAGGGCTGCCGGTAAATCTGAGCTGAATCGCTTCTGTTGCTCGGGCTTCGGCCTGCATCACGTCTTGGTTTTCGGCATCTAAAACGCTGAGCTGTAGCTGGGGGGGGAGATAAGTTTGCGTTTGAGTACGGTAAATCTGTACCTGAATTTCTGTTTCGGAGTTAGAGAGGGGCACAATTGCCAAGACCAGGGTGATATCTTGGTCGTTTAGACTAATGCGTTTACAGCGGCCAACGGTTCCCTCAGGGAATGAGGCTGTTGTTTGGTTTCTAAAAGCTAGACTGGCCGGGTTAACTAGACTGTCTAGTGCTTGCCAGCTCTCATCGGCCAAATTTTGTAACCACTGGTTTAGCTGAGTAATCTGTGTGCCAACTTGTTGGGCGACCTGTTGACCCACTGTCGGGGTGAGCAACTGTGGTAACTCTTCAATGGGCTGTAGCTCTGTTAACAGAACTCGGTCGGCGGCTTCTGTGACAAACCCTAGCAGGGTGGCCGAGCGTAAGCTGTTGTCAAGCTGCACCGCAACATAGGCAATGCGATCGCACTGCACCTCTGGCCCAACCGTAAATCCATTTTCATCAGGCAGCACCGGGCAACATTCTAGCTGGCCATAGTTTCTAACGGCTAAGCTCGCTGTTCCAAGCAACAGCTGCTGGACGGGGTTAAGACCGTCGCTAGCTGCGAGATCGACTTCATACCCCATACATTCTAAGTGAAACCGGGTAGCATATATAGCCAGCGTATTTAGATACACCTGCTTCCCTTTTTGTGGATTTGGCTGATGTTTGCGAAATTGTTCAGCTTGATGGTGAGGCTCTAAAGAGAGAGAAACCGTAATATCCGAAAGTGCAGGAGAGGTGTTCATGGTGGGTGTCTCAGGAGGAGTGGCAGGCAGATAGTCTCTGGGATTGGCTGGTTGGTCTGCAGCGAGGGCGTCTAAAGCAGCTCTTGAAAATTCTCTGAAAACTTGTCGCAGCAGCGTTGAAAGAAACTGCTAAGGGTGGGGATTTTGATATCAAACCGGGCCGAAATCTCTTCCCAACTTTGGTCGGCAAACCGAGCTAGGGCAATGGCCTGAAAGCTGGCGTCGGGGCGTTTACGAATGTGGGCAGATTTAAATAAATTGTCGCGGTCGGCGGCAATATACTCTCGTACATCTTTGGCCAGCGAAGACTCGGGCTCTGGCTGAGACAGTCGCTCCAGGTCGTTAAGATCCGGCAGTTCTTGGGTGTTGCGATCGCTAAACTGACGACGGCATTCAATCACCATGCGATCTAGACGAAAATTGACCCAGTTCATAAACTTTTGGGCCTGACCCCGGTTGGGGTCATAGGTGTCGATCTTCTGGCAAACGTACACCAGGGTGCGGTTAACGGCCTCCTCGTACAGCAGGGTGTAAAACGATGGGGCAAATTTAGCCCGGTGGGGGTGGGCCAGCCGACCACAGGCGCGGATGGCTTCGACGAGCTGCAGCAGGGCATGCTGTCTGAGGCTGCTGGGGTTGGGCTGGCGTTGGGCTTCTAAGGCCAGTCCTTTGAGCAATGGGTCAGTCAACGCCGTTTGGGTGGCCTGAGTCCGCAGCTGATAGCCCCAGGTGGTATCGGTTTGGAGCAGTCCTTCATCTAAATAGTCCTGCAGTAGCTGGGTGAGCTGCTGACGGATGCGATCGCAAATTTCTTTATAGATACCGGCGAGTGGTTCACCTCGAGGAGGACGCCCTACTTTTCGCGATCGCATCATCATATCCACCAGCTCACCGAAAATGCTGTCATCCTTCTCCGGCTGTCCCTGGAGAGCCAGGATAAGTTTTTCAAACTGCGATTCCATAGGCATGGTGAAAATGCAATGCGACTATCCATATGAACCCTCTCAAGATTATCGGCCCGTTTCCCGATAACTCGTACGATTCGATTGGTTTTTATGCAAAAGTTATAAAAGATCTCTAGAAGCCTTGAGATGCTTTCTATATAGAGATTAGAAGGTTGAAAACGGCTCAAGCTGAAATCTAATAATAAAGTCAAGCTCCATCCTTTCCTGGGAGGGGCGCTGGGGTGGGTTTTGATCAATAGCGGTAGCAGTCAACCCACCCCTGTCCCTCCCAGGAGGGGACCTTAAAGAGCCTCCTGTATAAATTCCTTTTTCTTTATTTCTCTTCAAACCGTCTCTACATCAACGGTTTGCCCATCTCCATTAGCCGGAACCAGCGTCAAATTCCAAAAAAACTTTCAGCACTTGCATAAAAGTCCACTTTTTCCCATGAGTAGCTACTGAAAGGACAAAACACAAACAACCCAACGTCCTTTCTAGTTCACCTGCTTCAACAGACTTGTGGTATTAGAGCGTCTGCAGGCGTTTGTGTCGCATGTCTTTTTCTCAGCATTGTCTCCTGTGGATTATGCCCCTACTATCGGAATCTTACTCATGGCCTACGGATTTGATACTAGCTCAACGGCTAACAGCGCCACCGGTAACAACACTATTGATGGTCTGCTAACAGACGCGGGACCTCTAGAAATGTTACCTACCGCTTTACTCGCTATTGCCAAAATAACGCCATCTCCTATTCTCTCTGCAATGTGTCGGTGAATGGGGTTGTTAGTGCTGACATTTACTATACTCATGACCTCATTGGTCCGAGGGGTGAATTCCACAAGTCTCAATCTGGCTTAGTCAGTTTACCTACGTTTAGACTTGTGAATCACCAATAAGCGTTGACTGTGTAGCCGATCGGAAAACCGATCGGCTTTTCTTGTGTGATCCATTCCATAGGTGTCGTCATCGCTGATGTAATACAAGAACGCTGTGGGAACGCTGCAGGAACACTACGGGAACGTCCAGTTTACTAGAGTGAACTTATTGCTTTTAGCAATATTAGAGCTACACCTGAGGAATCTCATCATGAAACTATTTTCTTTAACAACGCTCGTTTGTGCAACTACGTTGGAAGTGACCGGACTACCAACTACTGAAGCTTATGCCAAGACAATTGAGTATACAGAGGTCTATGCCGATGAGCAGACTGAATCACTCCCCCCTGATAACGTATTTGAGGAGGTAGTTACATCTGAAGCCCTGGTTCCCAATGACATTGCTTCAGAGGGACAAACATCCAACCAACCTAAACAAATTCACTGGCATGGCCAATCTCTTGATGGACAAATGTCTAGTTTGCCCAAAGGACTGCACCTCAATAACGAGGACCTAATGGGGCACCATCGGTGTGCGCCAAACGGTAGCTACATTCAGGATGATCAAGCATTGACCCAGCCAAAAATTATTTCAGTTAATGGTGAGTCTCTGATGGGGCACCATGGCTCTGTTCCAAAGGAGTAGCTACTTTGAATGGAATATGGCGTTCTCTTGAAATACAAGCCAGTAACATTTTTAGACCGATGAAATGCTCTCTTTATCTGGTTACTACTCTCCATATGCTTACCATGCAACCCCTGTTTGCTAAGCCTGAATCAACAACGATTACGTTTGAAGTTGGCAGTCTGGTCACAACAACAACAACTCAGGGGATAACTCTAAACATTAAAATTCTTGCTGCTGAGCCGATCGTCACTGAATCTGGCTATGAAAGTGTGCTTTACAGCCTTGCTTACCAGGACGAACATCAACAGTGGCAACCTTTGTGCAAACCCACCCAGGACGGTGATTTAAGAGCTCTAGCATTGCCTGGTCAGTGGAATGCGATTGGAGACTATGTTGATAACGAAGAAATTACATTTGCCTGTACCAGCGGGGTAATCGGTAAATGTGCGCTCTGGGGTTACCATCCCCAACAAACAGAACAAGGCTATTCTTTGCAGCCATTTCACCAGGCATGTACTCGTATGGCCCGTGCTGACTATTGTGGCGATGGGGTCAGTCACACCCAAAATGGTACTGCTATCGATATATATGATCGCTTGTCGATTCAGCTGGCAACTGCCGATAGTGGGATGGCATTTGAGGCGGCCTGGGGGACTGAGGGGGCAGTGACCATTCATCGGACCCGTTGGCCTGAATCAATGGACTATGTACAGACCCACTGCCCAGAGCGAATACAATCTCTACCATTGGAAAATACATCTTCTCAGAGGATTGATGCCTTGATTTTTAACGATTCATTTGAACAGCCTCAGTTCCCCTAAGCTCTGTTTAAGTCAGGTTAAGAATAGTGAGTCTCCATCATTAACAGTTTCAAATAACCCATTAGTTAGGCATATTCACCAAGGAGAATAAGGAATGAGAGAGAGAGCCCAGGTTGCCAACTCAGGAGAAACGGATAGGCGAGTAGATGGATCTGAACGCATAGCCATCATTGGTGCCGGGGTCTCCGGTGTAGCTGCCGGGAATGTCTGGAAGAAATGCGGCTACGACGTGACGATCTTCGAAGCCTCCGGCACCATCGGTGGTCAGTGGACCAAGACCTACCCTGGTGTGACTCTTCAAAACACGTCACCGCAATATCAATTTGGAGAGTTTCCCTGGCCCTTCACACCGGATCGTCACCCCACCAGTGAGCAGATACTCTGTTATATCCGAGCCGCCGCTAAGGCCTTCGAGCTTGATATCCGGCTTGAACACCGAGTAACACGTATGGTAGAAACCGATTCGGGATGGGCGCTCAGCATCAACAATGAAGCGAAGACTGAGGTTTTCTCCTACGTCGTCATCGCCACTGGGCAATACCCAGGCGGCGAGGGAAAGTGGCTTCCGCCCTTCGAAAACCTCGACCGCTTCAAGGGGCAGATCGTCACCAACATTGATTCCCACGAGATCTTCGACGGTAAACGGGTGGTGATGGTTGGTTTTGGCAAAACCGCCCTTGACTACGCGGCGTGGAGCGCCCCACGCGCCGCGCAGACCGTTCATATCTTTAGGACGCCTCGCTGGACGATCCCCGACTATCCCCTGGGCATCGATTACAGCCGCCTCTTCTTTGCCCGCTTCGGCAGCGATATGATGCCCTCCTGGATTCATAGTTCCATGCCACAGAAGTTCCTTCACAGCTACCTCAGTGGTGTGGTTCAGCTCTTCTGGTGGTTCATCGCAACTCTCTTTCAGTTTCAATACCGACGCGATGCCAAGCTCGGGGGTAAATCAAACAGTGTCCTCGACGTGGTTATTCCACCCAAGTCCCAGCTCACAACTGACCTACGAAGCGCCACCGCTTTGGCTCCGCCGGACTACTATCACCACGTTGCCCACGGACGGATTCTAGCTCGGCAGGCACAGGTTGAATCCTTCAGCGAGACTGGCATCATGCTATCGACGGGCGAACACATCGACACCGATCTGGTGTGTATTTGTGTTGGCAACAAGCCCCCAACTTATCCCTATCTACCAGATCGGTACCGTACATACCTTGAGAACCAGACCGGCGGGCCTGCTCTATATCGTCATTTGATTCATCCCAAGATACCTCGGCTTGGATTTGCTGGATACAACCATGGCTTCCTTCATATCGCTACCTGTGAGGTAGGAGCACTGTGGCTTGTGGCGGCCTTTCGTGGCGATCTGAAGTTACCATCGCCAGAGGAGATGACGACCTCGGCTAAACGTGTTGCACAGTGGAAACAAGAACACACTGCCTTCGAGGCGACTTACAATCTTGCGGTCAATACCCGTTACCAGCAATATCTCGACGTGCTTTTGCAAGATCTTGGGATCTCGCAATGGCGTAAACTACCCAACGTTGCAGCTGAGCTATTCATACGCTATGGCCCCACGGACTATTGCGGTATAACCGCTGAGTACCTAGAGCGGTGTAAGAAACGCAGAGCAAAGAGCATCGTGCGGCAGGTGATGCCCATGGATACCTAAATTGAATTTGTACCAAGCACCAGTAGGGTACGTTCCCTTGTCTGCAACTCCTACTAACCCACCGAAAGACGGATAAAATACATCCCTACCTCTGCTAAAGCCTTTAATTGAACAAGCTTTTGGGCTGCTAAGCAATTTAATGTTTTGTTTTCAGCAAAAATTCAGCAAGGTATCGTTCAATGACAGTCGTGGAAGTCAAGCTTCCTGGCTGCAAGCCGTTAACTACCCGTTTATCTAAAATATGGTCCAGTCAAAACCTGCTCCACTGACCGTTCCCAGCTTTGAGACCGCGTTAGGTCAACCGTTGACTAAAAGTCCTATTAGTGTCTTACAAATCAATCTAGGCCGTAAGTGTAATCTCAGCTGTAGCCACTGTCATGTGGAAGCTGGACCTCAGCGCACCGAGGAGTTATCTCCTGAGGTGTGTGACCAGCTAGTAGAAATGATTCATCGGTTCCCACAGATTCAAACTGTGGATTTGACGGGGGGTGCACCGGAGATGAACTATGGGTTTCGACCCATTGTGGAAGCCGCGCGATCGCACGGTAAAGAGGTAATCGTTCGCTCAAATCTAACAGTCTTTTTTGTCCCTGGATATGAGGATTTACCCGATTACTTTGCCCAACACCAGCTGCGGGTGGTGGCGTCATTACCCTGCTATTTAGAAGATAACGTCGACAAAATGCGGGGGCAGGGGGTGTATCAAGACTCAATTTATGCCCTGCAGCTACTCAATCAAAAAGGCTACGGACGGACCCCAAATCTGATTGTTGATCTGGTTTACAATCCGCCTGTGCCCACCTCTGAAGATTTTTCGCTAACGCCAGGACAGGCTGGGTTAGAGAAAAATTACAAAGCCTACCTTAGCGAACACTTTGGCATTCAGTTTAATAGCCTATTTACCATTACAAATTTGCCCATTGGGCGGACTAAATTTCATCTAAAACATCGTCAGCTCCATGAGCCCTATTTACAGTTTCTAGCCAAACACCATAACGCTGGCACCGTAGACCATCTTATGTGTCGCAGTGAGCTGTCCATCGATTATTTAGGTCAAGTTTACGACTGTGACTTTAACCAGATGGAGGGAGTGCCTGCTGTGGATGCTCAGGGGCGGCCAATCACGGTAAAGACATTACTAAACCGTGACACTCTAGACATCATCGGGCAGGTGCAAACCCGCTCTTATTGTTATGGCTGTACGGCTGGGAGTGGCTCCAGCTGTGGGGGTTCACTAGTTTAAGTCAGGGGCTATTTACTCAGACAAGGGTTGTTGTCAAGATAGAATCACAGGAGTATTAGTAATGAAACAGTCTAGAAACGTATTGGGCAGCTCTCTGCCAAAGTTGCTGGTTAAGTTTATGTCGTTTGCTTTTATGGGTGTGCTGCTAGCGGCTGCCCCAGCTATGGCCCAGGAGTCTGCCGGTGGCGGCATCCAGGGCGCTTTGCAGAATGCCCTCAACTGGATTGATGGTCTAGGGCCGATTGCCCCCATCGTCTTTGTGCTGATGTATATCGTCATCACCGTGTCATTCTTACCGGCCTCGGTGGTGACGTTGGGTGCCGGGGCCGTATTTGGTATCGTCAAAGGCACCATCTTGGTATTTATTGGGGCCATGTTGGGGGCAACGGCGGCGTTTTTAATTGGTCGCTATTTAGCCCGTGACTGGGTATCCAATAAGGTATCGGGCAATCGGGTGTTTAAGGCCATTTACGACGCTATCGAAAAAGAAGGACGAAAAATTATCTTTTTGGTGCGGCTGTCGCCAGCGTTTCCGTTCAACCTTTTGAACTATGGGCTAGGGTTGACCAACGTGTCCTTAACAGACTATGTGTTAGGTACGGTGGGCATCTTACCAGGAACGATCTTGTACGTTTATCTGGGGGGTGTTGTGGGCAGTGCGGCGGCAGGTCAAGAGAGAACTCCGGCAGAATGGGCGTTTTTGGTAATTGGTCTAATTGCGACATTTGCCGTTGTTTTTATCGTCACTAAGGTAGCTCGGAAATCATTGCAGGAATCGTTGCCTGATACCGCCCAACCGGCATCGTCTGGTTCTTAAGCGATTTCTCAGCAAAGGCTCACACTATCAGCTGCCCTCATTCACAACAGGTCCAGAATGTCAGGGCAGGGGCCTTTTTCAATTTAGTATCGTCACTGCATCGCTATGGGTATCAAAAAATCTTTATGGGGTCTATTGGTTGCGGCCATGATGGCCCCTTTATTGTGGCGATGGATAGGCGTTTTATTTGACCACGAGGCGCTTAAGGCTTTAATTCAAGGGGCGGGTCACTGGCAAATTCCGGTCTTTTTGGGAGCCCATACGTTAGCAGCGGCAGTGGGGGTGCCTGGGACATTGCTGGTGGTTTTGGGCGGGGCTTTATTTGGACTGCTGTGGGGCACCCTTTGGTCAATTATCGGGGCGACAGCTGGGGCAGTGGTGGCATTTTGGCTGGCCCGTTATTTATTACATGATTGGTTTAAGCGGCATTTTGCCCATCATCCTCGCTTTCAGGGAGTCTTTAAGCGTCTGGATCACACCATCCAACACCAGGCACTACCCTGTGTGCTGGCGGTACGATTTGCACCGGTTTCTCCCTTTAATGTGGTGAATTTTTTGTTTGGGTTAACCAATGTACCCACAGCTGACTACGCCATGGGTACATTAATTGGCATTATTCCTGGCACGATGGCCTACACCTGGCTAGGGGTAACCGGCATGGATGCTCTCCAGGGGGGAGACTGGTGGCCCGTTGCCATTTGCCTGCTGATATTAATGGTGCTGTCACTGCTGCCTATCTGGGCTCAAAAATGTCGCTAGCATAAGCTGTACGGGTCTTCTGTCAGGTCCTTGTAAAACACTATAGGATAGGGCCAGATCCACGGGATGGAGGACAGTGTTAGGACGATTTTTTGCTCACATTACGGGTTTGGTAAACCGTACGGGTTCTGTAAACCGTCAAGCGAGCTGGCGGGTCACCGGCAATTTTGTGATCGGTATCGGGCTGAGTTTAGTACTGGGGCTGACGGTATTTACGGCCCCTGAGCCTTTTGCCCAGGGGACTAAAGACCAGCAAAGTACGGCCCAGGAAGAGGTAATTTCTACAGCCTGGATTGTAGTAGACGGTCAACGTCTGTTTCCAGTGGCCGAAACCCAAGATTTAACTGCCAAACAGAGAGCCCAGGGCATCAATGCAGAGCTAACAGAACTGATGAAGTCTAGTGAGGCTCTGTCAATCAATGTAGACGTATCTGACTATACCCCCATTATCCACAATGGTTTTGGCCGCACTCGACGACAGCTGCTGTCGGTAACGGCCAACGATCTGCGGGCGATGGAGCCGCCAGTGAATGTTAAGGAAGAAAACCTGGAGCGCCAGGCGAGGGAATGGGCGGTTGCCATTGAGGATTGGCTAACCCAGGCCCGACGAGAGCGCAGTGGTGATTATTTGCTAGAGGCTACGGTGGTCTCTCTGGCGGTGCTGTTGGCAACCGTGGCGGTTCATTATTTACTGGGATATCTGTGGCGACGCTACGTAGCGCTGCTGCTGCCGGTTACCACACCCCAACCTCAGCCGGGGAGTACGGGTGTGGTTCGACCTGAGTTTTCACTGGCTCGGCTGAGTGCCCAGCTGTTGCTGTTTGGCCTGCGGATCACCCTGTGGCTGTCTGCATTGCTGTTTGTTGTGGGCCGATTTCGAGTAACGCGGGCTTGGGCAAATCGAGTTCAAGATGCGGTGGCCTCTGTCTTTGTGGGGCAATCACTACCGCTGGGGGAAACAAGTCTGTCGGTGGCTGATGTGTTGGTGCTGTTGGGGCACCTGGGCGGCATTATTCTGCTGGCCAAAATTTCCACTAATGTATTGCGATCGCGGGTCTTGCAAACCTCAGGGCTGAGTCTGGGCATGCAGGCGGCCATTGCTGTTTTGATCCGCTATGCAATTTTATTTGTGGGCATCATTGCAGTGTTGCAGCTGTGGGGCATTGACCTGAGTTCGCTAACGCTGCTGGCCAGTGCCTTGGGTGTGGGTCTAGGTTTAGGACTGCAAAATATTGCCAAAGATATCAGCAGCGGTCTGGTGCTGGTGTTTGAGCGCCCGATTCAGGTGGGAGACTTTATTGAGCTGGGCGATCGCATGGGCCGGGTGGATCGCATTGGCCCCCGCAGCACCGATATTCGCACCCTCGATCAGGTGTCGATTATTGTGCCTAACTCAAGGTTTTTAGAACAGGATGTGATCAACTGGAGCCATCGCAATCCTCTGTCGCGTATCCATATTCCGGTAGGGGTTTCCTATGGCAGCAACCCAGACACGGTAAAGGCGGTTTTATTAGAGGTGGGTCGTAATCACCCCCAGGTGAAGGCGGCCCCGGCACCCCAGGTGTTTTTGATGGGGTTTGGCGACAGCTCCATGAACTTTGAACTGCTGGTGTGGATTCCTAAACCTCAGGAATATCCGCAGATTCGCAGTGATTTAAACTTTGCGATCGCAACCGCCTTTCGCAAAGTGGGTATCGAGATTCCCTTTCCCCAACGAGACATACACCTGCCCAAAGGCCCACTGCCGGTCACCCTGTCAGAGGACAGTTTGGTCAAGCTGTTTAACCATCAACACTCAGACAACAGCAAGCCTTAAAAATCTGTATCCCTGATTTCTTTTAAGTCGTCGAGCATACCTTATGATGTAGCTGTATAATAACTGTAAACTTTTATAAAGTGACTGTCTAAAACCCTTCTAAAAATCTCTTTTACCATTAGACAGATACGCTAGAAAGTCTGAACACTCATCGATAGCGGCTTTGTATATATGCAGTCTTAAAAGATCCAGCAGCTAAGTTTGTTGGTATTTGTTTCCTTAACATCTCCAACCCAACGTTAAGGATCCGATAGCGCGAACCGTGTGCTAGATGGTTATCTCTCTTGATAGACCGTCTGCGGTTTTACTAGCGACAGTTTTGTTTTTATCTTCCAATTGTGACGCAGTGATTGGAACTAGATTCTGAGGTTTATCCAGTATGAATTGGTTGATGCGCGTGGAAGTGTGGTGTCTCCGGGGCCACATTGTTTCGATGGCGTTTGGTTTAGCAGGGCTACTGTGGGTAATGCCCCATCCGGAGATTCTGGACTATTTACCTGCGGGTCCCACACTTTATCGCTGGAGTCTGGCGGGGGGTGGAGTGGCTTATATTCTTATGGGTGTGGTTGCTGTCGGTCTTTACTGCTACAGAACTATTGGGCCCAAGGCACTGGTCACATTTTTATTAGCGGCGCTTTCTGTTTCCCTCTCTAGTGAGCTGCTCGGAACAAGCACCGGGTTTCCCTTTGGAGAGTATAGCTATCTCAATGGCTTAGGCTATAAGATTGCCGGTCTGGTGCCGTTTACGATTCCCTTATCCTGGTTTTACTTGGGCATTTCTGCCTATTTGCTAGCGCGGGGGGGACTGCTCAAGCTGGGGGGCTCTAAATTTTGGCATCTGCCAGCCCTGGCGATTGGAGCCCTGCTGCTGATGTCCTGGGATTTTGTTCTAGACCCTGCCATGAGCCAGACTGCGATGCCCTTTTGGTACTGGCATACACCGGGGGCATTTTTTGGCATGCCCTATCAAAATTTTGCAGGTTGGTTTTTGACCGGTCTGGTGTTTATGTCACTGTCTGCTATTTTTTGGCGTGGGAATGCTCGTGTGGATGGCCTCACTCGGGCTGAGCTAACTCTGCCATTGGTGATTTACCTGGCTAATTTTGGCTTTGCCATGGTTATGAGTCTGGCGGGAGGTATCTATCCACCCGTACTACTAGGAATTCTTGTGGGTGTTTTACCCGCACTGTTTTGTTGGTTTGCAGCACCGGCTGAGAAAACCCCAGTGACGCTGCCCAGACAGCTGTCTTCGTTAGGTCAAATGACGGCGGCTGGGGCCTCTAAATCGTGAGTGATTCTGTCTGGCCGGGTGCGATCGCATTTATCCTGCTACTTGTGCAGCTACCGGCGGTGATGGTGTTGTTGTCGCGGCTACTCAAAGGTCCCACCCGTCGTCGTCCACTCCAGCCCCAATCCGCGGCCCCGAGCCAGGCAGGCGCGGTGAGTGTGGTAGTACCCACCCTCAATGAAGCGCAGCGGATTGCCCCTTGTTTAGCAGGGCTGGCCCGTCAAACTGAGGAGGTACGTGAAATTGTTGTAGTCGACAGTCACTCCACTGATGGCACCCCCGACCTGGTTAAGGCAGCTCAGGAAAAAGACGCGCGATTTCGTCTACTTACCGACGACCCGCTGCCCCCTACGTGGGTGGGTCGTCCGTGGGCGCTGCACTATGGCTATACCCATAGCTCCCCTAGCTCTAAGTGGGTACTGGGCATCGATGCAGATACTCAACCCCAACCTGGTCTGGTTGCTGCCTTGATCTCAGCAGCTGAGGCCGACGGCTACGACCTGGTTTCTCTATCTCCTCAATTTATATTGCAAACCCCCGGTGAGATTTGGCTACAGCCAGCCCTGTTGATGACCCTGGTGTATCGATTTGGTCCGGCTGGTGCCCCCGATGATGGGGCAGAGCGGGTGATGGCTAACGGTCAGTGCTTTTTATGTCGACGAGAGCTGTTAGACCAGCTGGGCGGCTACACCGTTGCTAGAAATTCATTTTGTGACGATGTTACCCTGGCGCGGCATGCGGCTCAAAGCGGTGCAAACGTAGGCTTTTGGGACGGCGCATGTTTGCTAAAAGTGCGTATGTATGAAGGCTGGCAAGAGACCTGGCAAGAGTGGGGACGCTCCCTTGATCTTAAAGATGCGTCTTCTGCGGGGCAGGTTTGGAGTGATTTGTGGTTTCTTACCAGTGTGCAGGCACTGCCCTGGCTAAGTGTGCCGCTGTTATTGTTGGGTGTTCCTACGCTAACGACACAGCTAGCTTTGGATATCAATGGGGGACTTATAGCGGCTCGATTTGCCCTACAGTTTGCCATTCTGTCGTCCTATGATTTAAGCCATGCTCAAGGACGCTGGTTGTTTTGGTTATCTCCTCTGGCGGACCCGTTAGCGGTGCTACGTATAGCCCTGTCGTCATTTCGTCGGCCCACCAGCTGGCGTGGACGGCACTATGATTTGGATGATGTGTCGTTGGTGTAATTCCTGTTTCCCCAATTCACCTAGTGAGTACCAACCAAAGCCATTGACTTTAGGAGTTATTAAGAAACAATTTCATGGGTTGAAGCGTACAACCTTTTTCCTAACCTCGCCGTAACGTATACCACGCCAATATCTTTAAGGTAATCGACACCCCACTTTCGGGGGGTGTGGGGGAGTTTAGGCCCCCACGAACGGAGGGTTTCAGGGAGGAAAGCCCTGAGCAGCCCTCACTGCCAATTAGCCAATATTCACAATTAATTTCAGATATTGGTTGGAGGCAAAATCAGTTGCGTGGGGTCCCGCCGAGTTCCCCACACCCCCATGGCTAGGGCGTTCCGCCGCCCTAGAACCCGACGGAAAAACATCGGCGGTACCCCTAATAGCAGCTTTGGGCATTTGGCCACGTGGTTTAGAATTTTGCGCACGGCGACAAAATCCTAAAAGGAAAAGTTATTCAATTTCCTATTAAGGAAAATAGCCGTAAGGGGTTCGCCAGAAAATAAGATACCCATCAGATTGGAACAATTTTGATATCCCACTTGGGTAAAGTCTCAGATCGTTGCCACTTTTGTTGATACGGTTCTAACTCATCAGGCGGAACCATAATACCCTTCTCGTAG
>JBCDIX010000049.1:0-52838 GCA_038748405.1 Cyanobacteria bacterium P01_H01_bin.21
CTCGGTTGTGAAACGCATCTGCGGTGAAGATAGTGAGGGGGTTGCCCCTTGTGAAAATAGCTCGGTGCCAGGTCCCTTTTCGGTGAACGCGCTGTGTCCTTCAAGACGCAGCGCGTTTATTGGTTATTATTTTATTGTGTATGCACAACTGTCCTGCACATCAGATTATCTCTTAGTCATCATTCTGCTCATTTTGAATTCTCTGCTGATGGAATATGTGCGAAGGATTATTCACTCCAAACAGAAGGTACAGTTTCTCGCTTGATGTACAAAGGATGACAAGGTTGGCCAGTTCTATTGCGTTTTAAGCAATAGAGTTTGTGTTGGTACGAATTAATGAGACTGATGACCGCCTGGTCTCGATTTAATAAGATTCCTTGATTGCCCCACGCCAGAATCACTTTATCGGCTGTTTTAACTGCACTTGTCACATATTGGTCATTTTCGGGCCCAATTGGGTCTTCTATTTGCTCGAGCATTGCTGGATGAGCAGTGCAATATGCAAATAAATTAACAACTGTTAGCTGAGTGTAACCCCACTGTTGTGCAAACTGTGAACACGCTCGAATGGTTGGATCATCCTGTTCAGCATTGGCTTTACTAGGGTTAAGCATAATAAATGCAACTTGATGAGTATTTTCTTCATCTGTAGTCCAGGAGCGAGTGAGGCAGTATCTGTAACGACTAGAGACATCAAACGTTGCCGAACCCTTCAGAGAGTTCGTTACACTTGTTAACATTGGCGTATCAGGGAAATTAGTACTACTGCGGTTCGTGAACAGGCAACATGCGACTGTATTTTGTCGACGCATCTTCCTTTAAGGAGAAAAATTTTGAACGTATTTCTCACCCTAGAGCCTGCTCTAAGGCGGAACCTAATCTTAATGTTTGTGGCAGGGTTGTGCTTTTGGGCGGGGTTAGCAGGGTTGTTACCTGCTCTACCTTTATATATTGAACAGTTTGGGGCAAACGGTCAGCAGATTGGTCTTGTGATGGCAAGTTTTGCTATCGGACTGTTGACGATGCGTCCAGTGATGGCGCGTCTGACTGATGAGCGAGGTCGTAAGCCAGTTCTACTAATCGGTCTGATGGCAATCGCCATAGCACCACTGCTTTATTGGTTAGTACCTTATTTTCCTGATGTGACATGGCAGATTGCTGTAGGAGGCTATGTTCAGCGTGTAGAGTCGCCTATTGTTCTAATGATGTTATTTAGGGCATTTCATGGGTTAAGTATTGCCTCTTTTGTAACGGCATATAGTGCTTTGGTTGCGGATTTTGCGCCACCAAGTCAGCGAGGTGAGCTGATCGGCTATATGAGTCTAGTGAATCCAATTGGGATGGCTGTGGGGCCTGCGTTGGGTGGATATTTACAGGCAGAATCGGGATTTACTAAAGTATTTGTCTTAATGGCTGTACTCGGAGCTGTTGGGCTAATATCTGCCGTCACAATTATTGAACCTAAACGAGAGCTATCCGTATCAAAGCGCCAAACTGCTTTTTGGTCTTTGATGTTGATGCCAGCGGTACGAGTGCCGGCTTTAATGTTGTTATTGGTAGGCTTGGCGTTTGGCGGACTGGCTACTTTTATACCGCTCTATGCTCGTGAATCTAACCTGACCCTAAACATTGGCCTTATTTACACAGCTTCTGCTATTTCCAGTTTTGCGATTCGTCTTTTAGTTGGGAGAGCCTCTGATCGGTTTGGCCGTGGACCATTTATTACTTTAGGTCTGGTGTTCTACTCAGTGGCTATGCTCTCTCTCTGGCTTGCTCAGACTGAGGCTGAAGTGCTTCTGGCTGCTGCTTTACAGGGGATGGGAGGAGGTATGTTAATTCCTATGGTGGCGGCCCTCATGGCAGACCGTTCAACACCTGCGGAGCGGGGATTAATGTTTGGATTATGTCTTACTGGTTTTGACGTAGGTATAGCTTTAGCAGGCCCTGTAATGGGACAAATTGCTGATGTGGCTAGCTACCGCGATATCTTTGGCGTCGCCGGCATGATGACGATAGTTGGATTAATTGTTTTCACTACAACTTCTAGCAAAGACATCAATCACTCTGTCAAGTTTGCACTAAGAGGTGGCAAAGATGTGTATGCTGTATCAAATTCAATAACTTAACGAGCCTGGAGGGATTCGAACCCCCGACACCCTGGTCCGTAGCCAGGTGCTCTGTCCACTGAGCTACAGGCTCTGACAGAATTAAACTTTAGCACACTGTCGATACTCTTCCAAATATTTATATGGCGATTTTTTTGAGTAATGGGGTTGTGACGTTTCAATCGCAGCAACCGTCTCTTAGTCATCTAGATGGTGGCGGCGCTGCCAATATGGTGGATGTCGCAGACAAGCCAGTAACTCAGCGTGTGGCTACGGCAGAGGGGTATATACGTATGACCCTCGAAACTCTTGAAGCAGTTCAGGCGGGGGATTTGCCCAAAGGAGATGTTTTAGGGACTGCCAGGCTTGCGGGCATTATGGCTGCAAAGCAGACATCTAATTTAATTCCTTTATGTCATCCTCTGCCTATTAACAAGGTACAAATCTCTATTGAGGTGGACTACGCTCGGCCAGGGTATCGCATTGAAGCTATGGTGAAAACGACTGGTCAAACAGGCGTGGAAATGGAGGCTTTGACGGCGGTCGCGGTGACATCCCTAACGCTTTATGACATGGCAAAAGCGTTGCAAAAATCAATGCAAATTGAGGACATTCGTCTGCTTGCTAAAACTGGGGGTAAATCGGGAGACTATACTAGTGACTCATG
The DNA here is from genome assembly GCA_038748405.1 of Cyanobacteria bacterium P01_H01_bin.21. Classification (GTDB taxonomy): domain Bacteria; phylum Cyanobacteriota; class Cyanobacteriia; order Phormidesmidales; family Phormidesmidaceae; genus Leptothoe. The sequence goes on from JBCDIX010000049.1 coordinate 2,773, forward strand.
ACATATCTTTTGGTGTTTTATGCCTCCCAAGTGGCCACGTAAGCCGGACCGTGCTGATCCGGATTACCGCAAATTAGAAGACCGCATTAATTTTGCTGTGCATGTGGCAGCATTCACGGCTTTAAACTCAGGGCTTTGGTTTTTTCATGAGTTTATGTCAGGTGCCTTAATATGGTTGCCTAAGTTGACGTTACCCTGGCTTGGGGTGTTGGTTGCACATGCTGTGTGGGCGTTTGCGATCGCATCGTATTCATCACCAGATGCAGCTGTAGACAAGTCATCGTCATAAAGCGAAAACTTTGTGAATGCATTTTACGAAAGGGGTATTTTAGAGGCTAAACCTTTTACCCTGATGCTTACAGAGACTTTCCTCTAAAAAGAGAATTACCATGGCTTATCCTGGTGCAGCAGCCATTATTGAGGCGTTAGCGGCAGATATTGGGGATACGGTTTATATCGACGTTGCGAAGTGGCACCTGTACCTGCGGGATACTTCTTTGCATACCACTTTGGCAGAAAAGTTTTATCCGATGGTGACCGATAGTGATCTTTCGGAGACTGGTGTCGTGGAAGTTTTGCAGGATATTACTATCAAATTAGGTGGTGGTCGTCGTTCTCTGCCGCTAAGCGATCTAGTACCCATTCAATGTCAGGTAGATCTGCTTGATCTGCTTGAGCGTCATCGAAGTGAACTATAGAGTTGGTTAGCAGGGGCATCTAAACTGCAGCCACATTTTCATTAGCTGACCTAAACTGTAGTGGGCAACGTTAAGCGTAGCAGTGTTCTGCTCACGTATATTTTCAGAGTTGTTTACCAAGATAGGGAAGCATCCGTGGACGTTAACGTTTTATCGCTTTTGGATGACGCTCTAGATACGATTGAAGACTTTGTATCTACGTCATTGATCTCAGGTATTGATTTCGATGGTCTAATAGCAGGTCTAACTGATGCAGTGGAGGATACGATCTTAGATGTTAATCAGATGGTTGATGAAACGACTTCGATCACGCCTTTATTAGACGAGGGTGTGGATTTTGTTGGCGATCTAATCGAGAGCACTGGCACCATCACCATTGACAGCACCAGTCTATCGGGCACATTGACTCTAGATGGTGCTCCTCCTCGTGAGTTCGCGACAGATCTGTCTGATGAGCTGGACGATCTCTTAGGAGACGTGAGCGATTTTCTTGCCGATGTTACGGGTGATGTCACCTTAAGTAATGGTCAATTTACGGGTGATGTCAGTCTTGGTGGTTCTCGATACTCCCTAAGTCTGGATATCACTGAAGCGTTGACGGATACTTTTACAAGTTTGTTGTCAATTGCAGAAGTAACGTTACCCTTTGCGGATGGCATATTGGCAGTTGATATCGATACGCCTTTAGGTGCCATTGACGGGACAGTTGATTTTGCGGATGGCGATCTTGATCTTGATCTGGTGACTCCGCTGGGCGATGTAAATACTAGCGTCGCGTTTCCTGATAATGCTCAATTTAATATTCCCAGTGATTTTCTACCCGGGAATAATGGCGGGTTAGAGCTAGATTTAGGCGCTGGTATTGTTCGAGTCCCTGTGTCGGGGTTACCTATTGATATTCCTCTTGATGAGCTTGCAGGAGAATTGGGTTTATCAGCAGGCTTAGGGACGTTTACGCTAAATAGCATTGCTGGTCTGCCAATTGGTGGAACGTCAACGTTTGAAGTTGGTACTCTAGCTAGCCAACTTGCTGTGGAGCTTACAGAAGATTTGAGGGGTGAATTGACAATAGGTGCGGGTCAGTTGGCTGGCAACATCGTCACCGGCTTTGGTGACTTTGAGGTATTGGCATCATTTGATGATTTGGTTTTGCAGGCAAGTGCTGTGATCGATCAAATAACCGGTGCATTAACCCTCAATGATGGACTGGCTGCTATCAATTTGGATACTTCCTTTGGCACATTGTCGGGTGAGATCGCTTTATCAACGGTAGAGGATGTGTTGACAGATGCGGCTAATCTGCTGGCTTAACATAACGCTACTGGGCTCATAAAAAGGTAAGTTGTTATCCACCTGTAAGATTGTTGTCCAGTCATCTTTTTTAGATGGCTGGACTTATTGTTCTAGCTAGATTCAAACTTTTTTGTACGAAGGGATTTAGCAGGTTGTTTACAAAACTTAAAGGAATAACGTTTCTGAGAATGCCTGATAAAAGTTAATATTAAGGAACCTAATGGCTACCATTCGTTACATAAAAGATTATGGCTGGATTTTTCGGACTTTTTGGCGGTAAAGATAAGGCTCCTCAATCAAAAGAAGCTTTTTTCTTAAGTGAAGACGAGGCGAAGACTTTTGGCAACATTGACTATATGCGTAAGGAAGTTGTAATTCGCCGTACCTTCGCTAAGAAGAAAGGTCAGGCAGAAGAGATGGAAAGCGTTAAGAGCATTTCTTCTAGTACAAGTAAAAGTGTTGGAGAGACAGCTAAAGCGCCAACGGCGAGCTTTACGTCTACCTTTAGTACACCTGCACCTAAGCCTGCTGCGCCTGCTGCGAGCAGTGAGGCACCTGCGCCCGCGCCTGCTAGTGAGCCTGTAGCCCGTCGTACTCCCGACAACAGCATGGATATGTTCCGGAATATGGCTAAGAAGATTGGTCGATAGGTCAATCTATCTCAAAACTTTTAGGCTGAGTTAGCCTGCTAGTCTTCTTGGTATTTGGTCAATATAAGCACTGGGGTTTTGAGCCTTGGTGCTTTTTTCATTCATGCTGAAACAAATAGAAGGATCATGCTCTCCCAAATTGATGCTCCTCTTGTTAATGCTCTAAAAGACTGCGCTTGTCGACAGCGAGCTGCGTTTTATACACCCGGTCATAAGGGGGGGCAGGGGATATCGCTTCTGCATCGGACTGTATTTGGACGCGATATTTTTCGTGTAGATCTACCAGAACTGCCAGAATTAGATGATTTATTTGCGCCAGAATCAGTCATTCTAGAAGCCCAGCAACTTGCAGCAGAGGCATTTGGAGCCGAGCAAACGTGGTTTTTGGTCAATGGTTCAACCTGTGGCGTAGAGGCAGCTCTATTGGCTACTTGTGGTCCGGGTGATGAAGTGATTGTGCCGCGTAATGCTCATCAGTCGGTTTTGTCTGGATTGATTTTGTCAGGGGCTATGCCAGTGTGGGTTGCTCCAGTCTACGATCCGAGTTGGCAGCTGGCGTTAGGAGTTACGCCGGATGCGATCGCGACAGCCCTAAAGCAAACCCCCAATGCTAAGGCCGTCATAATTGTATCCCCCACCTATGAAGGGGTGTGCAGTGATATCGCTACGATTGCCGATATCGTTCATGAATACAACATTCCGCTAATTGTGGATGCGGCCCACAGCCCCCATTTTGCGTTTCATCCAGAGTTGCCTGCGTCAGCCCTCAGCAGTGGCGCTGATGTAGTGATTCACTCGGCTCATAAAGTACTGGCAGCATTTACACAAGCAGCATTAATGCATGTGCAGGGAGGGAGATGCGATCGCAATCATCTAAACCAGGCGTTGCGCATGACTCAGTCTAGTAGCCCTAGTTATCTGCTGCTAGGGTCCCTAGATGCCGCTCGTCATCAGATGGCTAACAGCGGTAAAACGCTAATGAACCATACCTTAACCTTGGCCCGCTCAGCACGTGAGCAGATAAATGGCAATCTGCCAGTATTAGATGTATCTAAGGACGGTGTTTTTCAGCAAGACTTCACTCGTCTGACGCTCGATGTATCTGCAGCCAATACAACCGGATTTGCCGCAGATACTTGGCTGCATAAACGAGGGATTACAGCTGAATTACCATCGCTGCATCAGCTCACTTTTATCGTTAGTTTAGGTAATTCAAGACAAGATATTGAGCAACTGGTGCAAGCTGTTAAGCAGCTACCCGCAACAGGTAAAACTAAACGCTTCGAGGCAAGACTTGACCTGCCAGTGGTGGGGCTATCTCCCCGTCAAGCGTTCTTTTCACCTACTCAAATCTGTCCAATAGATACGGCAATTGGTCAGTTGAGTGCTGACACCGTTTGTGTCTACCCTCCAGGCATCCCCAATCTAGTACCAGGAGAGCAAATTACAAAAAACGTTCTGCAAACGTTGAGGACGGCTCAATTGGAAGGTGCACATCTAAGTGGTTTAGCAGACCCCACGTTACAGACAGTGAGAATTTTGCAAACAGACCTATCCCCCTAGCAACGCTTTGAGAACAGAGCTATCCTCAGTCTATTCCAGTGTTTTAAGGCAAATCTTTATGGAGCCTCTTTGGCCTTATGCTACTCCCGGCATTCCTGACCAATTATTTGAACAGCTGCCCGGCATTCCGATGAGCCAGCGGGAAGTGCGGTTAATGCTTCTAAGTGCTCTTAGACTCAGCCCCAAAGCTGTCCTGTGGGATATCGGTGCTGGAACTGGGACTGTCACAGTGGAGGCTGCTCTGCTCTGCCCAAAGGGTTCTATCGTAGCGGTGGAAAGAGATCAAGATGTCGCAACGCTCATTAAAAATAATTGCCAGAGATTTGGAGTTACTAATGTGGATGTTGTTGTTGATAAGGCTCCCGATTGTTTTGAGAACCTGCCCCACGTACCCGATTCGATTTTGGTAGAAGGAGGACGAGATCTAAAACCTCTCCTAGCTGAGGCTTGGAGTAAACTGGCTGCCCATGGTCGTTTAGTGGCAACTGCCAGTAACTTTCAGTCGCTCTATGCTATTTCTGAAATCTTTGCCGATCTTCAGGTGCGCAATATTGAAGTTGTGCAAACTGGTGGTAGTCGACTAGAAATTCGCGGTTCTAACCAGGTCTTGAAGCCAGTTATGCCTACATTTATTTTAAGTGGTGAAAAATTTTAATTTCTGCAAAAAGTTTACTGAATTCAATGATTCAGAAAAGCTGTAGCCGAGTAATTACATATAGCCATATTCCTAAGGCTGTCTAAAATTGCGGATGAACATCTTTTCTTCGACTAAGCCATATGCTGTAATAAACTCAGGGACACTGTGCGTTGATATATTCTTAATTCATAAACGTCAAAGCTGATATTTATCAAGATTTTGCCCACGTATCAATTTCATTGGGCGTTTGGGTTTGAGCTTTGTAAAGCGTTGTATTGGACTTCGCTCTTAACTACTGAGCGCCTAGAAGTGTAGACATTAGCGTTAGGGAAACATCTAACGCTGCGTAAAAATATCGGTTACTAGTCATGACAGTCGTTGATTATCAGCCGAATAGAGCAACTGATTCCTCGGTTGTTTCTCAGAGACCGGACCTAGATATTACAGTTGCCATCCCTACCTATAATGGTGCCGAACGAATTCCCCAGGTGCTTGATCGCCTGAGACAACAGGAGGGTATAGATAACTTAAGGTGGGAAGTTATTGTCTGTGATAACAACAGCTATGACCACACTTTAGATGTGGTTGTTGAGTATCAGAAAAATTGGCCAAAAGAATATCCGCTACGCTACTGTTTTGTCCCAGAGCAGGGAGCTGCGTTTGCTAGACAGCGTGCAGTAACCGAAGCTCACGGACAGATTGTTGCTTTTTTGGATGATGACAATATTCCAGCATATGACTGGCTATTCAACGTAAATTGCTTTGCGCAGGCTTACCCCCAGGCCGGAGCATTTGGTAGCCAAATTCATGGTGACTTTCAAGGAAGCTTACCAGACGGTTTTGAACAGATTGCCTGCTTTTTAGCGATTGTGGAGCGAGGAAACAAACCCCATCTCTATACTCCAAAGTCTAAAATTCTTCCGCCAGCTGCGGGGTTGGCCGTGCGCAAAAAGGCCTGGCTTAATGCAGTACCAGAACGCTTGTTCTTAAATCATAAAGGTAAAAAAGCAGGACTAGCTAGCGAGGATTTAGAGGCAATGCTCTACATTCAAAAGGCTGGCTGGGAAATTTGGTACAACTCCGATATGGTTGTTACTCACCAAATTCCTAGTAAACGTCTGCAGCAAGAGTATTTGGTGGCACTGTTCAGGTGTGTTGGGTTAAGTCGATTCTATATCCGTTGGCTAGGCACAAAAGATTGGCAACGTCTGTTTAAGGCTCCTGCCTACATAGCCAACGACCTACGTAAGCTGGCGCTGCATTATCTCAAAAATGGTTTTTATCAGACTGACCTAACTACTGTGACCGCTTGTGAGCGCGCTTTGCTAAAAAGCACTGTGGTGAGCCCTGCATTTTTACTGAGAAAAGCCTCGCAAGAGATTTGGCAAACCCGTTTGGACAATACTCAACTACCTGAACGACAAAAATGGTTGCAGCGACTGGCAGATGCGTTTGAAAGCCGTCATTTAGAGCTATACCGCCAAGAAATTGTTCACGTCAACTCCTCGTCCATTCCAGACAATCAGACACACTTCGCACAATTTGAAGTCTTAATACGATTGCCTCAAACCGCAGTAGGTGAGCCTCCAGCATCTCCTGCGTTGTTTTTCCCAACAGCAGAACGCTATGGGCTAATGAAAACTTTGGATCGTCGAGTTATTCAACAAGTTTTTGAGGCTCTAAATAGTCGATCGGCACAGGAAGTGAATTGCTTAAATCTCTCTTCCGGTAGCGTATGCGATCCAGGCTTCTCTAGTTTTTTAGAAGAAAATCTCAAGCGTTATCAGGTGAAACCTGAGTCTTTATGTTTTGAAATTCAAGCATGTACGTTACTGACATTTTTTGACGCTGCTCAAGCACTAGTTGAATGCTTAAAGACGTTGGGCTTCCTAGTTGCAATCGATGAAATTACCGATATTGAGAGCTATCAGGGCGGTATTACACAGCTATCTGTTAATTATTTTAAGCTCAGTCAAACCCTATGGAACTCTTCTGAGTTTACTGGTGAGGCTGTGCAATCTTGGGTTGATTGCACCCAACGACGTGGAATTGAGCTAGTAGCTAAGGGGGTTGAAACTCAATCTATGATGGAAAGACTGCAAAAGCTGGGTATTTCTCATATGCAAGGATACTATTTGTCAAAGCCAACTCCATTTACTCAAATTACTACTGCTTAGCGATGGTTTATTGGGTGCTCGTTATTTTTCATATAGCTGACCCTAATATTTATCTGGGGTATTGGCAGCCATGGTTAGAGCCAACAATAGAGAGCACCATATACAAGAGCAGCTACTACTATGCTTAAAAGAGCAAGGTTTTATTTTATTGCCGTACGATAGTCATCTCCAGGCATCATGAGTAATTCACCGCAAAAAGTAGCATTATTGCTACACGATCTAGAGAAAGGTGGTATGCAAGCTGTCTGTTTAAAGCTGGTGAAAGCTTTAAGTGAGCATCCTGATCTTGAAATAGAACTGGTTCTCTCTAATCAAGTGGGAGGATTTCTTAATCAACTCCCTAGCAATTTAAAGACTATCAATTTTGGTATTCCATTCCAACTCTGTCTTAAATATGGCTGTAAACTGACTGTTGCGCTATCGCATTATTTAAGACAATCTAAGCCAGATATTATCCTGTCTAATCTTCCGTTTGTTAATGTTATTACCCTACTGGCTAAAGGGGTTTCATTAAGTAAAGTCCGAGTGATCTTGATTGAGCACACGTTGCCCCTAGAGCGCTCACTAGAGCAAGAGAGCGAGAGCAGCCTTGGACAACGCTTCACTAGCGTGGTGACTAAGATGACGCAATTGCTCTATCCCCATGCTGCCTGCATCGTCACTCCATCTCATGGCATGGCCAAAGAGATAACTCAAGCGATAGGACTTAAAATCCATCATAGCCATAAGCTTGAGGTCATCTACAATCCTGTAGTAGACGACCAGTTGAATCAAAAAGCTAAAGCGCCGTTGGAGCACCCGTGGTTTCTAGAAAATCAACCACCTGTTTTCTTGGCTGTTGGTAGACTGACACCACAGAAAGATTATGCAACTTTGTTTCATGGGTTTGCGTTATTAAGGCAGCAAATGCCTGCTCGTTTGATCATTCTTGGTGATGGCCCGATGAGATCTCACCTAGAGAGTTTGGTGGAAACCCTTGATATAAAAGCTGATGTGTTGATGCCTGGATTTGTAGATAATCCCTATGCCTACATGAGTCGTGCATCTGCTTTTGTGCTCTCCTCAGTGTGGGAAACGTTTGGTGTGGTTTTAGTGGAAGCTTTAGCCTGTGGTTGTCCTGTAATTTCGACTGATTGCGACTATGGTCCGACAGAAATCCTTGAGAACGGGAAGTATGGGATGCTGGTGCCCGTTAAAGATTGCTCAGCTTTGGCTGAAGCTATGAAAGTTACGCTGACTCAACTAAAGTATGCCAAAGAAAATCTTCGAACTCGAGCCCATACTTTTTCTTTAGAACAGGCTGTTAATCAATATTTGAAAATTATGGGAATTACGGAGTCTATTCCAGCATTAGCAAAACATGAGCCTTCAAAGACTCTGACGACATGACTTATTAGCCAGCGATAACAATGACTATGAACTTTACAGTTGCCATTCCTACCTATAACGGTGCTAACCGACTACCAATACTTTTAGATAAGCTGATAGCACAAATAACGCCGTCAGATTTGAGCTGGCAAGTAATAGTTGTCGATAACAACAGTACAGATACGACGGCTGAGATTGTTACTGATTATCAGTCTCGTTGTAAGGAAAAGCTCTCTCTGATTTATGCGTTTGAAGAGCAACAGGGTGCAGCATTTGCTCGACAAAAAGCGATGCAGCTAGCCCAAAGTGAATTAGTTGGTTTTCTAGATGATGATGTGATGCCTGCTGAGGATTGGGTTGCCTCTGCCTATGATTTTGGGTTAAAGCATGCGCAAGCTGGTGCCTATGGTGGTCGCATTATTGGGAAGTTTGAAGTTCCTCCTCCCGGCAACTTCAAGCGCATACAGTCGTTTATAGCGCTGAGAGATCGGGGAAATTCTCCTCATCTCTACAATCCTGAAAATTTGGCACTACCGCCTTCTGCTGCTTGGGTTATTCGTAAGAAAGCCTGGATAGACAATGTGCCGTCTCAACCTAATTTAGGTGGACGTACTGGAAAATCTATGGTGCAGGGCGATGACTATGAACCATTACTTTATATCTACAGAGCGGGTTGGGAGATTTGGTATCATCCTGAGATGTATGTTGAGCATCATATTCCTGCTGGGCGACTAGAGGAACAGTACTTGATCGCGTTGAGTCGTGGCTGTGGACTATGTATTTTTCAGTTGCGTTTAATCACGGCTAAAAATTGGGAGAAACCTATCACATTCTCAAAGGTGATGTTAGGAGGTTTGAAACGAGCTTGTGTTCATTTCTGGAAGTATCGACGTGAGATTAAAACAGATATTGTGACTCGATGTGAGTTTGTTTTCTTTCTTAGTTGGTTTTGGAGCCCTTTTTACTATCTAAACCGTCGAATGCGATCCACCCTGTAGCAGACCAAAGAGGTAGTTGTTGATTTAAGAACCTGATATGGGTGTTATTCGAAAAAAACCGAGTATTGTTCTTTTTGGAGGTTTATGGGCTCCCAATCGTTGTGAGCATCTGATTGAGTTTCTGATTGCTTCTGGTTACTATGTCTCTGGTGTATTCACAGATTTCTACGTAACTCGAAAACATCATAGAAATTTCATTACGAGAGTTGTCAACAAGCTGACCTTTCAACTTCTGCCGTTCGTGGAACTATTTTTTAAGGCTAGCTTTGCAGATGTTATTTATATTTTACCTAGCAACGTTAGCTTGATAAACCAAGCTTTAATGGTGTCGAAAATATTCAAAAATAAAATAATACTGGAACTTTACGACAGTATGTATACCCATTATATGGAGAATAAAGGTAGTACTTCTATTGATAATCAAGCAATCCAAAAAGTTAAAGAAGACAATGTTGATCTAAACCCAAAAAATGAAAAGCTGGCAATTAGAGAGTCAGATTATATTGTTCACATTGCGGGGTATGAACTTGAGTTCTTGTCTAAAGTGCTAGAGATAAATATCCCTAAAGATAAAGTATTTATTGCGCCTATCTTTTGTCCGATTAGACCACGTCATAATCGAAGCTTTATGGCCGATAGAGTATTTAGAATATGTTGGTGGGGTAGCTTTTTGCCTTTACACGGTCTGGACTATATTCTGGATGCATTCCAAATTTTGAAGCGCCAGGGTATAGATTTCGAGTGTGATCTATTTGGTGCCTACTCGGCGGGGTCGCGTGCATACTTTTTCGAAAAATATAAGCAGAAAATAGCACAAGAGGGCCTGGACTCTCACGTCAGGTTGAGACGAGATCTAACGTTTTCCGATGGAAAACTACCAAACTATCTTAGACAAAACTGTGATTTAGCGCTGGGTGTTTTTGGCGAGACACTCAAGGCGGAAAGTTCAGTTCCAAATAAGTTAGTAGAAGCACTGTCGATGGGTATTCCCACGCTCACTCGGTGTTCCCCTGCTTTGGAAGAGTTTTTTGACGTGGCTACAGATCTTTGGACCTGTCAGCCATCACCTGAGTCTATTGCTGAGGCTTTGATTCAAATTTTTCATCAACAAGCTCGTGCCGTGGATTGGACGAAGACTCAGGAAAAAGTGTTAAAGCAATTTAGTGTCGATAACTATAAAAATGTTGTTGGGTGTGTCTTGGAACAAGTGAGACGTGATTTTTAAGCACGTATGCATTTAAGGTGATGTCAAATGTACAGGCTATCTATCTGATGTCCCTTCTATTCATAGCGAGTTGCTAGACTCAACGCATTTTTTTAATGTGTGGCTTGATGCCTATAGTTCAGATCATATGAGTGCTGAAAGCTTTAGATGGCAACAGCCACAAGTATAGCAAACCACTGAATACATTCAGTGGTTTGCTATACTTGTGGCGTTCCTGACTGTAGATATTATCTTTTTTGAAGTCCCCCATTAGGTTCATATCTCATCATGGGCATTAAAGGAAAAATTAAAAATGCTGTTATCAGTAATCTCTGTCGGAGCTATACGCTAGCTAGGTTAATTAATCTTTTATCTCTTGAACGAGCTTATGGAGAATACGAGTCAGGTGTAATTGTTTTCCAGATGGGTAAGGTCGGCTCAAGTAGCATTTACGAATCTCTGAAGCGGATTGGGCTTAACTTGCCTATTTACCATGCTCACGTATTAAGACCTACGCAGCTATTGGCAATTGAGAAATTGATAAAGGCCAATTGGAGTCCCACTCGGAATCCATTGCATCTCTGGCACAGTCTTTTTTTGCAGAATAAGCTCAAGCAACAACCTCATAAGAAGTGGAAGGTGATTACGTTAGTGCGAGATCCGATTGCTAGGAATATATCTGCTTTTTTTCAGACAAAACATTTGCTGCGTGCCGATGAGCAGAGGCTTCTTCTTAGCTCTACAAATGCCGATGAATTAAGAGATTTGTTTCTGGAAAGATTTTATGCTCATGAGGCTCCAATTAGCTGGTTTGATGATGAGCTGAAGCCGGTATTTGGAGTTGATGTATTTGAGCAGCCTTTTCCCCGTGAGACTGGTTATTGCATATATGAAGGGGAAATGGCGGATGTACTACTTATTCGATTAGAAGATTTGAAAAATTGTCAAACAGATGCCATTAGGGAGTTTTTAGGGATCGACAACTTCAAAATGAAAAAGACTAATGTTGGCAAAGATAAGAGTTATTCTGAAGCCTATTCCAGAATGCTGAGTTCTATTCGACTCCCTGAGACGTATATCGAACAGATGTATCAATCTAAATATGCTCAGCACTTTTACAGTCCTGATGAAATAGCCAAGTTTTCTCATCGGTGGCTTGGAGCTTCAGACGTTATTACGATTTAGCTGAGTGCTCATCTGCGCTAGAGGTATTTAGACGAATATACCTTGTAGATAGATTTATTTAAGGGGCACCTCTATTTGTTGCATCTGTCGGGTTAGTTAGGACAATTGACATCACTGAAAGCCCCGAATTTCAACAGCTAATCGTCCCCCTGATATTGACGGATGCATTCGTCGATATCAGGGGACGATTACGATCGGCATGCTCATTGATATAACTCTCTAAAGCCCATCATCACACACCGTGATAAACGCTATCGAGACATAGGCGCTATCGGCCTAGCGTTCATCATTCCAAATACCTTTGTCCTATCAGATGAATCCCTATCGATCTTGATCACGATCTCATGTTGAGAGTCTATTTTGGAATTTTTAACTTAAGTTTTTGCAAAGTGATACTGAAATTTCATGATTTTTTTGTGGACTATACGGTCATGTCTTGATGATCCTGTCATGAATGCGACACATTGTTTTTAAGTAAAAGCACTTAGTAAAGCAGAGTAGCTTGCCAGAGTTTCCAATATGGATGTCTGTAGCTGTTGTGCGATCGCAACCTGCAAGCAGCCTCATCGGCGCTACAGCTGCAGTAGTATCAGTGGTGTCAGCATGGTTAGTACTACAGGCCTCAAGAGAAAGCTCACGATAGCGATTCCTACCTACAACCGTGCGGAGTTGTTAGATCGGCAGCTTACATGGTTAACAACTGCTGTTAAAGGATTTGAAGAGGACTGTGAGATTTTTGTTTCTAATAATTGCTCGACCGATCAGACGGCTAACGTGTTAGATACCTGGTCTGAAAAGTTATCTCAGCTAAATTTTCAAATATTTCAGCAGTCCGAAAATGTCGGCGCAATTCGTAATATTGCGCACTGTATTCATTCATCTTCAGCTGAGCATATTTGGGTTTTGAGTGATGATGACACCGTATTTGATAAAACGCTGCCGTATATACTGCGAGAGTTAAAGAAAACCCCTGATATTGGTCTGATTACATTAAATTTTTCCAGTCGTGATTTTCACACTCGGGCAATCCGTTACGACCGTCGCTACGCGCTCGACAAAGCGCTGTATGACAAACAGGGAGATAGGGTGTTTGAAGCCTGTGTGCGTATGGATGGGAGTGCCGGTGGGATGGCGCTAACGTCGGCTCAGATATACCGGACCGATCTAGCTCAAAAAGCATTGGCGGACTGGCAGACGGGGGTTAAAAATCTAGCTGTTCAAGTCTACGTTACTGGATACTGTGCCAGGTATGGTGGGGCAAAAGTTACACAAGAGACTTATCTTGAGTGCTCGGAGGGTAATAACTTTTTTCTGAGCGATCGTGCGGTACATCTGAAGTTGCTTTATGCTGATGTACCCCAAATGTATGCTCGTCTGAAGCGTATCGGCTATTCTGAAGACTTTTGCAAAACGATGGTGCGCAAACGGATTCAAGAGTTTACAGAAGTTTTTGCGAGTAAGAAGAAACTACTTAAGATGTTTCTAAAACACCCAGCAACGATGGGAAATGCTATTTTCAAAATGGCAACCAGCTCAATGTAGGGTTTGAGTGTGTCTCTGACCTGTGACTGACGTTGGCATCAGTAACACTCTAGGAAACTTAGGTTAGGCGTGTTTTATGGATCAGCAATCTCTTGCGATCGCACTTCTACAGCATAATTCTGTTGTGGACTGTGTCGTTACTCAAAAGCGCGCGCCAGAGTTTACGGCTTACCTGGTTCTCAGAGGTCGATTAGATGCCCAAGCACTGGATAATCATCTACAAACCAGGTTTGAAAAAGCCGTTGCGATTAGCTATATCCCTGTTTCAAGGCTGCCGCTGACAGCTGCTGGTGCAATTGATCAGCTGGTATTGGAGCAGCTAAAGCAAACCAAGGAAAGTATTGCGAATTGGGAAGATACTCTGAATGCTGAGTCTGAGGTTCAGCGAGCGGCTGTCGTTTTAGACGACTTTACGGTGGATGTGCCGGTACTGCATCTATCGGATCTGTTGCCCGAGTGGCAAGCTTGGACTCATACATCGCCTCAGGAGGCCATAAAAGCAGCCCGGCCTGATACAGAACAGGAAGATAAGCCAAACGCGATCGCAACTGGCCCTAGTTTGATTGTAGAAGAGAATGCGCCCACCACATTATCTGAGGCTCTGGAGCGCAGTGCTAAACGCACGCCTGATCACGGAATTACCTATATTTATAGGGATGGAACAGACAGATTGCAGACCTACCCTGAGCTACTAACTGAAGCAAGTCAGATTTTGGGCGGCTTGCAAGGTCTGCAGCTGATGCCCCAAGCAAAACTAATTTTTCAGTTTGACGATAACGCAGACTATATTCCTGCGTTTTGGGGCTGCATGCTAGGTGGATATGTCCCCGTGCCGGTTGCGATCGCACCTGTCTATGAGCCAGGTAATGCCGTTGTTGAGAAACTTATTAATACCTGGCGTCATTTGGAAGCGCCTGTTGTGTTGACCAATGAGAGTGTCGCTGCTCAGCTGCGTCCGCTCCTGCAAGACCTGCAGCTGAACGTGCGCCTGGTTACCATTGAGTCTTTGAGAACCTATGCGCCTGCGACTCAATGGTACAAAAGCCAGCCCGACGATTTGGCGGTTTTACTCTTTACCTCGGGCAGTACAGGGACGCCTAAAGGCGTAATGCTTCGCCATCACAATATTCTGAGTAACGTAGCAGCCAGTGCGCAGGTGAATGACTTTGATCAAAGCGATATGTCCTTAAACTGGCTGCGTCTGGATCATGTGGGTAGCTTGGTACGCTGCTCGATTCGAGATATTTATGTGGGCTCCAACCAAATCCATGCCCCAGCAGAACTCGTGTTAGAAAACCCGCTTAAGCTACTAGATTGGGTTGATCGATATAAGGTCACCTTTGCTTGGGCACCTAACTTTGCCTTGGGGCTGATTAATAATCAGGCCAGTGAGATAAGCGATAAACAATGGGATCTCTCACATCTGCGTTCAATGTTGAGTGTAGCTGAAGCCATTGTGCCTAATACTGCTCGCACCTTTACTCATCTGTTGGCTCCCTACGGGTTTAAGGCTAACATGATGCACGCAGCCTGGGGAATGTCTGAAACCTGTGCAGCGGTTACCTTTTCCCATAACTATTTAGAGAAACTACCCGACGAAAATTATCCCTATGTGGAGGTGGGAGCCCCCACCGCTGGGTTTCAAATGAGGATTGTTGATAACAACGATCAGCTAATTGCTGAAGAAGTGGTAGGTCGACTGCAGATTAAGGGTCCCATGATTCTGTCGAGCTACTATCAGAATCCTGAGCTAAATGCGACCGTTTTTACTGAAGATGGCTGGTTTAAGACCGGTGATTTAGGCTATCTCAAACAGGGAAATTTAACAGTTACTGGGCGAGAAAAAGACATTATTATTATTAACGGTCTTAATCACTTTAGCCCTGAAATTGAAGCGATTGTTGAGGAAGTTGACGGTGTAAAACCTAGCTATACAGCTGCCTGTGGGTTACGGCAACCCGGACAGGATACCGATCAGCTGCTGATTTTCTTTGCACCTGAAGACTTATCGCCCAATAATCTCAAAACACTATTAAAAACAATTCAAAGCAACATTGTGCGTAAGCTAGGGATTCAAGCGAGATATCTGTTGCCGGTAGAACCATCGATAATTCCTAAAACCTCTATTGGTAAAATTCAGCGTCTGAAGCTCAAGCAATGCTTTCAGGCAGGAAAGTTTGACCAACAGCTTAAAGAGAGTGATCTGCTGCTGGAAAACGATAATACGCTGCCGGATTGGTTTTATCAGCCTGTGTGGCAACGGCATGAGGCAACTCAGCAGCAGCCTTTGAAAGCAGCAAGTAAGGTACTGATCTTTCTAGATGAGCTGGGCTTGGGGCAGGCGCTGATGACCTCTCTGACGGCCCAAGGTCATCGGTGTGTAGGGGTTTGCCCTGGGGATAGCTTTGAGCAAGTGAGTGGTGACTTGGGGTGCGATCGCTACTACATTAACCCTATAAAAAAAGAACATTACCAGCAGCTGTTAGAAACTGCTTATCCCTCACAGCTACCCGACTGTATTGTCCATCTCTGGCTCTATCGAGCTACTCAAGTCTCAATTCAATCCGTGGTGGATTTAGACGATGCTCAGCAGTATGGTACCTATTCGCTATTGCACCTGGCTCAGGTACTTAACCACAAGGCAGCTAGCATTCAGGCTACGGTTCGCTTACAGATGGTTGCCAGTCACAGTCAGATGGTTGACGCTCAAGACCTATCTCTGGATTACTCTAAAAGTCCGGTGTTGGGCTTACTTAAAACACTGTCAAAGGAACTGCCCTGGCTAGACTGTCGACATCTTGATTTATCTCCTGCAGAGAACAATATCGGCGCAGTTCTAAAAGAACTAGAGGTACCACAGCTAGAGCGGGAAGCTGCCTATCGTCAAGGACATCGTTTTGTATCTCGCATAGGCCCCGTCGAGTTGTCTGAGCCGCAACCTCTGCCATATTCAGCGGATAAGTTTTATCTGATTACAGGTGGGTTAGGAGGGGTTGGTATTGAAATTGCGAAATATCTTCTCCAGCACCATCAGGCTAAATTAGTACTGATTGGTCGACAACCGTTGGAGCAATCAGACGCTGCAACCAGTCGAAAACAGAGGTTTGAGGCTTTACAGACCCTTGGGGGTCAGGCTGGTTACGCCGTTGCCGACGTGTGTGACCAGGACCGCTTAAGTGAGTTGGTGCAGCATTACACAGAACACTGGAACATGCCTCTAGGTGGCATTATTCACTTGGCCGGGGCTGCCCCTGAACGACTGCTAGTCGATGAAACAGTAGACAGTCTGGCAGCTACTCTGCGGGCAAAAGTTTCTGGCACATGGGTGTTGCATCAGCTAATTAAAGAGCAGCTCGATGGTTTGTTTGTTACGGTCTCTTCTGTGATTAGTCTCTTTGGTGGAGCCACAGTGGGAGCCTATGCCGCAAGCAACACTTTTCTAAATCAGTTTCAGCAATATGCTCAAAGCCAGGGGTATAGCCAACATTACTGCTTTCGTTCGAGCACCTGGTCTCAAATTGGCGTTAACCAGGGCTATCAAGGGCAGGATTCAAGACAGGCCCAAGGGCAAATTGCCATGTCTGCTCAGGCAGGTTTGCAATCGTTATTAATGGGTCTACGCTTTCATCAGACTGAGCTAATCTTTGGTTTAGATCGGCAAAAGCCGGCAGTTCAAACCCTCTGCCTTGGAGCGGTTCATTGGATGCAGCAGCCTGTTGCTTATCTAGAAACTGAGTTGAGCGCTGAGAACCTGGTTTCATCAATTCCGTTGCCGTTGTCTAATCACACTTATCGGTTTGAGCAGATTGACCATATTCCCTTAAAAAAAGATGGGCAGGTAGATAAGCAACAACTTCAGAATCTAATCCACAGTCATCAAGGCGAGAACCAACCACAAACTCCAACCGAAGAAAAACTCGCTGCCATTTGGAAAGAGGTTCTAGGGATTTCGACCGTTTCGCGACAGGATAATTTCTTTGAACTAGGTGGCACTTCTGTGCTGGCAGCTCGCCTATTTCTGCAAATTGAGCAAGGGTTAGATGTTGCTCTACCGCTCGCTTCTTTATTTCAAGCTCCTACCATTGCTCAGCTTGGACAAATGCTGGAGCAAGAGAATGACGACCCTAATCTTTGGTCTTCTCTGGTGCCGATTCGGTCCCAGGGCAATAAACCCCCTCTTTTCTTAGTGCATGCGGGGTTTGGCGATGTCGTTGGGTTTGAGGGACTGGTGCGGCATTTGGATAGTGAACGACCTGTGTATGCATTGCGCCCTATGGATCTCAGCGGACAGCATGAACCACTGTCTACGATTGAGACAATGGCGGCTCATTATGTCGCTGAGCTGCAGAAACAATATCCTGAAGGACCTTACTTTTTGGGTGGGCAATGTACTGGTGGAACAGTAGCCTTTGAGATGGCGCAGCAACTAACAGCCCAGGGTCATGTTGTAGAATTTTTAGGATTGTTAGATACGTCCTATCCGCGCTATAAAAATTATTTGAGACCGCGTTTGTTTTACTACGATCATCCGCCGCAGTTCAAACAAGACAAGACAGATGCATGGTTTTATATTTCGTCTGTCATCTATCGCATACGCCCAACGTACTTCAATTTATATACCAAGCTGAGCTATCACCTCGGCAAACTAAAACAACAAACACTGGCTGAGAATCTCACCTATATCGGTGGCTACATAGCCTCAGCAGCGGTATTAGTTTCTAAAAAGTTAGTAAGTCGTATCTCTCAGCCTGTTGCTCAAAGCGAGACTGTTGAGCATAGTGAGACAGTCTCTATTACTGACCCAGAGCAGTCTCTTGATGCACAAGCTGGTGTGAATCAGCTTCAACAATCACAACCCTCCAACTCTGTAGCAATCAGAAAATCATATATTGATGAACGATTTTTTGAGAGTTTTTTAAGGGCACAGCAAAATTATGTACCCAAATCATACGATGGTCGGGTTGATTTCTTTTTGTCCACCCGTAATACCTATGTAGCCATCGCCAAGCCTTATAGTCTGGCCTCTTTCAAACATGATATTTCAGTCGGACCAGAGACTGATTTAATCTTTGGTTGGGATGAGGTTGCCACTAATTTCCAGATACATGAGTTTGATAGTCGTCACGAAGATATGGTTAGCGAGCCCTACGTGCAGCGGTTGGCTCAACAGCTAAATCAATGTCTGGGTGCGGAATAACTGTTGTTAGTGCAGACTGGGCTAACTGCCAGATATAGATTGTTAAGTTGACTAGACCCAACAACTTGGTGCCGTCTTCGAGCATGATCGGGGTGCCGATGCCGGGAATCGGCACAAAGTCGGCAATGGCTGAGGTTGCCATCAGTCCAGTGGCCAACAATAGCCATCGGTAGGGGGTTTGCAGGATAGTGCGCCGAAAGTAGAGCGCGATCGCAACTCCAATGCCCACATAAACCCCATAGGACATTACTTTAGGCACAGCTAATAGAGCGTACAAAATCAGCGTCACTCGAAACGCATCATCGATCAACAACAGCGTCAGCAAACTACCTAAACAAATCAAATAACGTCGTAATTTCTTATGGCATATTAGGCTAGCCGTAAAGAAGCATACAGCGATAGGAAAGCACCAAACAATTTCAGAAATCTCTGTCAAAATGCCTTCGTAAGGAATAGAGTAAGGCTCACTAAAAAGAGTGATCAGTAACTCAATTCCTGTTGAGCGTCTAAGGGTGCGGCCCGCTGAGTATCCATTGATTAGGGTGGATAGTTTGATGTAAACCGTGAGCAATGCAAATGGCAGGAGCACCGCCAAATTTAGTAGCAAGACTGTGCGTTGGGATTGAACCAGACGCCACAGACGAGACCAGAATTTGAGCATAATGATCAGGAGAAGGACGGGTTAGACTACCCCATGTTAGCCTTACCCCCAAGCCATTGTTTCCAACGGTGTTCACACCAGGTCAGAACGCGATCAATCCAACGCAGAACCCGTTCTAAGGGATGCTCTAGGTAGTCAATGTCGTTGACATCGGCCTCAAAGGCATAGGGATCGGCGCCATAGAGTTGATGGGTGCTTTTGGGCTTAGATGTCCTGCTAGGTAATCGATGAGCACGTGTTTTAACAGTGTTTGCTGTGGATGAAGAGGGATAAAAAACGTGAAACTTAGGTTCTGGACTGTTGGTAGACAGAGGCGGCAGATGTGGCAGTTGCGGACCCGGCGCTATCTTGGACCAAGCTTTTTTGAGCTCCGCTGGTAAAGCTGCAATGAAAACCGCCCCAATCGCCAAAACAGTCTTAGTCGACAGTCGCTTGGGCTGACGAGGGGTAATCATACGAGACTGCTGATAGGCAATCATGATGCGAAGAATGTAGTGCTTTAGCTCACCCTGTTCCTCAGTCGTCAAAATATCAAAGACTTCGTTATCGGCATTAACTAACACTAGCTGCTGTTGCTTTATAGAGGATGCTAGGGTCATACCGTTTTGGAGTAACCCTGACGCAGCCCTACGGCGAATGCTGTAAGAACGAGTTGTTGTGAGCCCATGTTGCGGTTTTCGAATGCTTGCCGAGCGTGGCTGAACTTGGGTAAGCGCTGCAGAGCGACTAGACCCATGTGATTTGGCTGGAAGTTGTTGTCGAATCCGGGTAATCGCATTGGTGAGAAGAGATTGAGCCCGACGAATGAAACCACCTTCAGTGTCGATGTCTGGCTGAGTGATGTGTTCTGACGACAGTAGCTGTTGCGTATGGGTCAGGATGGCTGCAAATGAATGGTCAATATCTGTGACACTTGTCTTAGCAGCGGTAACGGCCTGAGGCGATTGATCGGGCTTCGAACTGTCGCTATCTAGAATGAGGCTCGCTCGTTCTATTGCACGGACAATTGCATAAATAGGGAAAATAGCTACCTGAGCACTCCAAGTGGAGGTGGATTTTAGCTGTCGCCATGCTCGGTCCTGTCTGTCTAACCCTTGCTGCCACTGTTGCAGCACAAACCTGAGCAATTTGCTTTTGTAGGGGCGGG
Organism: Cyanobacteria bacterium P01_H01_bin.21; assembly: GCA_038748405.1. Taxonomy (GTDB): domain Bacteria; phylum Cyanobacteriota; class Cyanobacteriia; order Phormidesmidales; family Phormidesmidaceae; genus Leptothoe. The sequence continues at coordinate 23,093 of JBCDIX010000049.1, forward strand.
ACGACGATGGCATAGTTGTATGGCACGCGTCTAAGGACGCTTAAAGTATCCTGTATCCGATCTTAGCGGAAGTTATGAACGCACCCTATCCATTTCTAACACACCTGATTCAAGAGTTACGAACATATAGTCAGCAGGATGTGCAAATGACGTGGCACGGGCTGCATGAGGATGCGGGAGGAAGCCTGAGAGCCGCCATGGCACAGGGAGATCAGTGGGAAAAAATGTCCCTTAATGAGCGGCAGCATATTGCCTGGCAGCAGGGGCAAGTCCTCTGGCTGTATCAGCGGTTTGTCGTACCTGAGATGCTGCATGGCTACCCCCTACAGGGGCTGACTCTACGGTTATCAACAGCCTGGTGGGCTGAGGATGCACAGCTTTATATCAATGGTGAACTCGTTCAGGAGGGCGATTTATTTGATTTCTTTACGCGGCTTTGTCTGAGTGAAGCAGTGATGCCGGGGCAATTGTTTGATGTGACACTCAGGCTGATGAGCCCTAAGCATGATGCCGGGGCCTTGGTGCGATCGCACCTGCTTTACGAAGCCCCTAATCATCCATTAAGTCCTGAACCCGGCTTTGTCGCCGATGAGCTACAAGTTCTGCAGTACTATCTAAAGCACCTAGCCCCTGAGAAACTCCCTGCGGTTGAGTCCCTTATTACTCAAGAATGGCAGGCCAATCACGGCAGCTTACATCAGCGTCTGGCAAGTCTGCGTCAGTGTCTGTTACCCTATGGCGACTGGGTTAAGCAGCGGCAGATTCACTGTGTCGGTCATGCCCATCTAGACCTGGCCTGGTTGTGGCCAGTGGCTGATACTTGGCGTGCTGCCGAGCGCACGTTTGAGTCAGTGTTAGCGCTACAGCAAGACTTTCCTGAGTTGACCTACAGCCACTCTAGCCCCGCCTTATTTGACTGGTTGGAGGCCAATCGGCCAGAGCTATTTCGTCAGATACAGCAGCAAGTGGCCAATGGGCAGTGGTCTATTGATGCCGGTCTGTGGGTAGAGCCAGAGCTAAACATTGTCAGTGGAGAAGCGATCGCACGGCAAATTCTCTATGGTCAGCGATACTGCCAAGAAAAATTTGGTACACGCAGTTTAATTGCCTGGTTACCCGACACATTTGGTTTTTGCTCTCAGCTGCCCCAGCTACTAAAACTAGGCGGTATCGAAGTATTTGCCACCCAAAAACTGCGGTGGAATGACACCACACAATTTCCCCATGAGCTTTTTTGTTGGCGGGCTCCTGACGGTAGTGAGGTCATAGGTTGGACTCTACCACCAATCGGTACAGATTTTGACCCACTGCAGATAGCCGACTATGCAGCAGCATGGGAGGCGACCACCAAAAAACCTCATACCTGTTGGCTACCCGGCGTTGGCGACCATGGTGGTGGCCCAACCCGTGACATGTTGCTTAAAGCTCGCCGCTGGGGAGACTCACCGTTTTTCCCACAGATAACATTTTCAACCCCAGGACAGTTCTTGCAAGCGGCAACGGGTAAGCCTCAATCTGAAGGGCCGAAACAGCTTGAGGCTGATGGTGGGATGAGTTTGTCAACAGAACAAATCTTGGATGACTTACCCGTCTGGGACAACGAGCTTTATTTAGAGCTACATCGCGGCTGTTACACCGTACACAGCGATCAAAAGCAACAGAATCGTCGTGGCGAGGATTTACTCTATCAGGCAGAACTATGGTCAACAGTCGCCCAGCTGGTGGCTAAGCAACCCTATCCAAAAGATGCATTAGAAGCAGCTTGGAAAGCACTGCTATTTAACCAGTTTCACGATATCTTGCCGGGCTCATCCATCCCTGAAGTTTTTAAGGATGCGAATCAACAATGGGAAAAAGTGCACACCATAGGACAAGAGACCCTAACAACAGCCCTAGAAGCCTTGGCTAATTGTGTGGCAGTAAAGGCTGACCATAAGCCTTTACTCGTGTTTAATGCCCACAGCTGGTCACGGACTGATGTCGTTAATGTGTCTATACCACCAGGAGATTGGCAAATTCTCGATTGTGAAACCAACCAACCAGTCGATTCTATGGTGAACGGGGTGGTCGATCCTTTTAATGAAGAGATAAATGCCAACAGTCTGAGCTTTGTGGCCAATGGCGTGCCGGCAGTGGGCTATCGTCTGTATGCCCTCTTGGAAAAAACTTCTACTAATCGAGAACAGATAGATATTACAAGTATCACCGATTTTGTTTTAGAGAATGATTGCCTGCGAGCTGTTGTTTCTGCTGAAACTGGCGAGATTGTCTCTTGTATACATTGCGAAACGGGACAAGAAATCTTTAGTTCAGCGGCAAATCAGCTGCAGTGTTTTGAAGATAGCGGTCAATATTGGGATGCTTGGAATATTGACCCTGACTATGCAGAGAAGCCATGTGCCCCTGCCCAGCTAACAGAGATTAAATGGATTTCCCACACATCGATTAGTCAGCGTCTGCGAGTAACTCGTCAACTCAATAAATCAACTATTGTTCAGGACTATAGGTTAGAAGGCCAGTCTCCGCTGTTAAAAGTGGAAACGTGGATAGATTGGCAAGAGACCCAGGTCGTGCTGAAGGTGAACTTTCCGCTGATGCTCTCAGCTGAGCATGCTACCTATGAGGTTCCTTTTGGTGCTATTGAACGGCCCACAAATCCTGTTACTGAGCATGACAAAGCAAAATGGGAGGTCCCTGCCCTACGCTGGGCTGATTTAAGTAACGATGCTTTTGGGGTAAGCATTTTGGCAGACTGTAAGCATGGGTTTGATGCTCAGCCAAATCAGCTACGACTGACGTTGCTCAAGGCTCCATTGTGGCCAGACCCAGGGTGCGATCGCGGCCATCATCACTTTACCTATGCCGTTTATCCCCATCAAAGCAATTGGCAAGCGGCCCGTACACCCCATTACGCTCAGGAATTAAATATTCCCCTGAGGGCTCATATTCCCGAATTTATCAGAACTGCTGCTAAGCCAGCTGATGTTTCTAGCAGTCGCAGCTTTCTAAGTCTCGACTCAGAGCATCTGATTTTGTCTGCGTTCAAACCAAGTGAATCAGATTCAAATCAATTTATTGCTCGATACTACGATGCCTATGGCCAAAGTCCTGGGGGGGCAAACTCTCCACTCAACAATAGTCTGGGCTTATTGCCAGGAGATCCTCTGAATTTATTAGAAGACCCTATAGAGCATTGCCCTGATCGACCCTATCAAATTCAAACCCACTCTCTCTATTCTCAAGAAACAGGAGAATTATAAAGGCCAAGCTGTTGATAACAACAACTTGGCCCGTTTCTGTATATTGGTGTAGCAATAAGGGGTGGGTTAAATATAATTCGTTTGTCTACACACTAATTCAACCCAGATGATGCCTATCAGCTAACACTCGAACGAAAATAACTTGAACTTTCCTTAAAGACATTACGGTAGTTTGTGCCGAAGCATAAAAGATTACCAAACGGTGTAGCCAAAAAGGACATCATCTCTCCGCAAAATCACTCGCTTTAAACAGCAACAGGAGTTTGGTTACGATTACTGCGACTTGTTTCTCCATCAGGGTCCCGCACCACATCTAGGTCGATATCTAAAACTTTCATGGTTAAGCCCGCTTTTGCTGAACCATCTGTTTTGGATACAAAGGGTGTGGGCTCTACGCTACCCGTACAAATAATGAGCGAACCTTTCTTCAAAAAAGGTAAAGTGCGCCACGCAGCCGAACCTTCCCAGATGTTTAACCGCACGGTAAAGGACTCATTCCGGTCCTTTACCCCCCGCACATAGATAGTCGCATTCGCCACCTTAGATTGACGACCGTTGCGCAGTTCCACAGTTTTAACAACGGCGTCAGCAGCCAAATTGCCGCTGACGGTCCACTTATTTAGACCAGCACTGGACATAGAAAATAAACCCCTTTGGAGATGCTCGGTATGCCATCTCAATGTGCCCAGCCCAGCTCCTGGGGTTTTGATTGCTAGCCAGATTTATAGTCACTGCGCGCAGGCTAACGATGTCGAATCGAGTCGTAGATTTTGACATACTGCTGGCTGGGCAGATTCCAAGAATAGTCATAGGCCATGCCTTGACGCTGAACTTGCTGGAATTTTTCGCGGTCTGTATACCAAAGGTCTAGCGCTCGGTCTAGGGCAGACTCTAGGGCATAGTTATCTGACTGGTAGAACACAAACCCGTTGCGTTTTTCAGGTGTTTTGCTCTCATCAAAGTCGACATCGAAGACCGTATCCACCAGACCACCTACACCGCGAACCACAGGGACCGTACCGTACTTAAAGCTGATCAGTTGAGTGAGGCCACAGGGTTCAAAGTTACTAGGTACGACCATAATATCCGCCCCCGCATAGATCAAATGAGACAGTTCTTCATTGAAACCTAGCTCTAGATGGCAGTTAGGATTGTCATTTTGATGGGCTTTTTCATATTGAAAATGCTCGTTGATGCTGGCGTTGGTGGCTGAGCCCAATAAAACAAATTGAGCGCCTCTATCTAGCGCCCGGTACATAGCATGGTGTACCAAATGCACTCCTTTTTGCTCATCCAGTCGGCCAATAAAGGCCACCAATGGTTTATCGTCATGACCCAACATCAGCCGCTCACGCAGTGCCTTTTTGTTGTAAAGCTTGTTCTCTAGGCTATCTGGGGAATAGGGTTCAGGGATGTACGTATCAACCTTGGGATTCCACAGATTGTAGTCGATACCGTTTAGCACTCCCTTAAATTTGTGCTGATTGAGGTGAAGTGTATGGCCCAAACCATAACCAAAATCGCCATGGTGAGCCTCCCAAGCATGATGTGGTGAGACGGTAGTAACGGCATTGGAATAGATAATGCCCCCTTTCATATAGTTGAGTGCGAAGGGATTGTAATTATCCTGAAGCCGCTCGTGGTCAAAGTAGTAAGGCTCGCGGTTTAAGCCAGTGGCCCACAAAACATCAGTGCCTGCATTTCCCTGATGCTTAAAGTTGTGAATTGTGTAGCACACACGCTGATGCTCCATGCCGTGATGCTTATAAATTTCAAACAGCATGACTGGCACCAAACCTGTCTGCCAGTCATGGCAGTGAATAACATCGGGACGTTTGTTACTCTGCTGTAGAAATTCGAGAGCCGCTTTGCTAAAGAAAGCAAAACGCATGGGATCATCATCACAGCCGTAATACCTACCACGGCGGAACCAGTTGTCTTTATCATGGGGCTCAATAAAGAAACAGAGACGACCATGGACCCAGCCACAGTGAACATCGCACCGTACTTCAGCACCGTACCAGGGCACTTTGAGATCTCTGTAGGCATCATGTAGACCCCAAATATGGTCGTACCGCATGCAATCGTATTTCGGCAGGATTAGCTCCACTGCATGGCCATGTAGCTCTAGCTGACGACTTAGACCATAGACAACATCCCCTAAACCTCCAGCTTTAATTACTGGAGCGCATTCAGAGGCGATTTGTACGATATACATGCTGACCCCTCGCTGCTTATAAAAATGAATTTCTAAAATGTGAGCATGGCTCAAGAACGAACATATGCACTAAATAACTAGTCATATATTTATTCCTATTAAATGCACATTGTATAGAAACATGAAGTGTTCCGCAGCTTCTGTGCAAAACAGTTTGATATGAAAACCATAATGCTCTGAATTTGGTTTGGATTATGTATGGCACCTGTAGCCATTAGTCAGTCACTAGAAGGCGTGTAGATCAAAGGCTCGAGCCCATATGCTCATTTTGATCACGAGACTCCCTTAAGCGCTTTTTGCATCAGCTTTTGATGGGAACTACGTTCAGATTCGTCAGGGTCAGGATGACGTTGTATGTAGCTGCCGTCGGTTTGCATGTCCCACGCTTGGCGATTGTCATTCATAAAAATGTCTAACAGCTCTTTGAGGTCGCTGATTAGTGCTGGGTCTTCAATGGGAGTTACTGCTTCTACTCGGCGGTCTAAATTGCGTGGCATCCAATCTGCACTGCCGATATAGCATTCTTCTTGGTCATTGTTTTGGAAGTAAAAAATTCGAGAATGTTCTAAAAACCTGCCGATAATGCTAATGACGCGAATATTCTCACTAACATTAGGAAGACCAGGCTTAAGACAACAGATGCCGCGAATAATTAAATCAATTTCGACACCAGCTTGTGAGGCTTTATAGAGCCAGCGAATCATGTCTGTATCAACTAGCGCATTCATCTTGGCAATAATTCTGCCAGGGCGTCCTTCTCGGCTATGGTCAATCTCTCTCTGTATGAGAGACTTCATGCGATCGCGAAGGGTAAACGGAGCGACTAACAGCTTGCGATAGGCCTTCTGACGGCAAAAGCCAGTCAAATAGTTGAATAAATCCGACAGATCGGCTCCTAAACTTTCGTTACAGCTCATAAGACCCAAATCTGTATATAGCTTGGCTGTTTTAGGATTGTAATTACCAGTTCCCACATGGACATAGCGTCGTAGTTTGTCGCCCTCCTGACGGACTACAAGCGCTGTTTTAGTATGGGTTTTTAGCCCCAACACCCCATAGACAACATGAATGCCAGATTGTTCTAGCCGTCTTGCCCACTCAATATTGTTTTCTTCATCAAAGCGAGCTTTTAGTTCAACCAAAACAGCCACTTGCTTACCATTTCTGGCTGCCTCAATGAGCGCATTTACAATGGGAGAATCACCAGATGTTCGGTACAGTGTCATTTTGATCGCCTGCACCTTTGTGTCATGGGCGGCTTGAGTGATCAAGGTTTGCACCGATGCGTCAAATGCCTCGTATGGATGGTGAAGCATCAGATCGCCTTCTCGAATAATTGAAAAAATACTCGGATGAGTGTCCGGTAGATCAAGCGCTTCCTCAACCTCTACTTCGTGAATAGGCTTAAGTCTTGGCGGAATGACCGCAACCCATGGTGCATCTTTGAGCTCTGGTTTGGGAATAGACAGGAAAAAGAACAAATCTTGCAGATTAAGTAACCCATCCACCTGGTATACATCATGAGGGGTGAGTTGAAACTCTTGAATCAGAGAGTCTTGCAGTGAGTCAGGAAATGTTGCAGCTACTTCCAAGCGAACAACAGACCCTTCTAACCGTCGTCGACTAATCTCTTGTTGAATTGCGAGTAAGAGATCGTCTGCTTCAGCCTCACGTACAGGAAAATCAGCATCACGCGTAATCCGAAACAGATGGTTATTGAGAATCGTCATACCTGGAAACAGCACGTCTAGATGGTGAATAATAATATCTTCTAGGACGACGCCTACCCAAGCTACATTCTCTCCGTCAACAGTTTTAAACTCGTCGGGGAAACTAATAAACCGAGGGAGATTATTGGGTACCTTAATGCGGGCCAGTCGTCGCTCCTCTGTCTCTGGGTCTTGGATCTCTGCCGCGATATTGAGACTCAAGTTAGACATGCGGGGGAAAGGGTGAGCAGGGTCCACACCCAAAGGTGTCAAAATTGGAAAAATGTGACCCTCAAAGTACTGTGCTAGATAAGACTTTTGTTGGTCGCTAAGTCGGTCATAGGTAAGCAGGTAGATGCCTTCGGCTTCCATGTGCGATCGCATCTCACCCAAAAAATATTGATGTTGTCGCTGCACCACGGGTAGCAAATGCTCATGGATTTTCTCAAGCTGTTGTTGAGGAGTCAGCCCATCGACCGGAGTCTTTGTGATTTTTGCCTGTACCTGCTCTAGCAACCCCGATATCCGTACCATAAAGAACTCGTCTAGGTTGGTGCTAAAGATAGCCAAAAACTTAAGCCGCTCCAGCAAGGGTGTACGCTCATCAAAGGCCTCATGAAGCACCCGGTCATTAAACTGCAGCCAGCTAAGTTCACGATTGCAGTAGTACTCAGGGTTATCCAGATTCTGCAGCGTTTGCTTCTCTAGAGAAAGAGTCATAGGGGCTCCTTGAGATGATCCTTGACGTGGGGGCTTTTTCATTTGATACCGCAGATTTGAGCAGCACAACGATGGGCTCAAAATTGCTTAATCATCGTGGAAGCTACCAAATCGGTATCTAGAAATGTCAAATCAACAATACGTGAGCCTACAGTCTGCCGGTAAAGGAAAGGTTATGAGTGGAAATGAAGCTTATCGCTCTCAGGGCTAGATTGGGTTTGTGGAGGGTGCGTTCTTGCTCCATTTTGAGTCTATTTGTAATCCCTGCACTGATTTGCTTAACGGGGCAACCCTATGAATCGACACAAAGCAAGAACGTTATTCTAGATTTAAGAGCTGCTCTAAGAATCAAACGACGGTGTTTACTGCACAACCTAAGATTCATCAATGGACGCACCATGAATATCACCGCATGGCGGAGATGGGGTTGTTTGATGATTGCCTGGTTACATTAATCGAGGGGCAAGTGATCGATATGGCAGCAATGCGGAGCCCCCATGCAGTTGCGAGTGAAGCATTAATCAGTTGAGTTAGGCTTTAAGTGCCGTTCAATGTATTCCTGCATGGTCATATTGTGCTGTTTGTAAAAGGCTGTGCGTTTTGCATAATGCTCTCGCTCCTTTGCCGTGGCTTGAGCTTTAGGGGTTTTGGAGAATTGTGTAATAACTTTATAGCTTGCGCCCAGATACATCAGCATCAATTCTTGTATGTGAACGCTGTTGACCAATTTCGGTTGCAAACTACTGAAAGCTCGGGAGAGTTTTTGTTGCGTTTCTGGTGAACTAATTTGTTTAGCTTGAGTAAGCTCGGTGCCAAAGGGGATTTCAGATGGCCATTGATAGAAGGCTTGTTCAGCAAAGGCTACTAACCAAGGGGCAAACTCATGATGGTGCCAAAGAGTGACTTAGTTTTCTAGGAGTGAGTTGACTAGATCGGTTGGCTCTAGAGGTCTTGCTTCTGCTAGATAACTGTTGTGAGCACCCAATCCCTGATCAATGGATTTACTAATTCAGGTCGATCATCATGGGGACAATGACCTGCGTCTAAAAAGTGTTCTTCGATATTGTTGTAGTACTTTCTAAATAGCTCACTGCGCTGCTCACAGTTCATCCAAGGATCTTTTGTGCCCCACAATAACAACAACGGTCTCTCTAATTGTGACAACAACACATCTACCCGCTCACCCCTTGGAGCCTTAAATAATGCAGCAAAGGCGGCTGGAGCATCGCGTTCCGTGGCTGGGCGATAAATATTCTCAATCAGCTCTTCGGTCACCGCATCCTTGTTCACGTACACTTGCTTAAGTGTCTTACGAATGTAGGATTTGTTGCGAACAAACTGAAAAACAAACCAGCTGGGGATAGGGCTAAGAATAACGTTTTTAATCAGCTCACCAATCGCTTGCTTAAATGGATTGGGTTCCTCGGTCGGCATTTGGTCCTTAAACGAACCTACACCGTTTAGCAGTACGGCTCCTTTAACCCACTGGGGGCGAGTCGCGGCTGTAAATAGACAGCTGTAGCCGCCGATGGAGTTACCAGCAATGACTGCTGGACGACCGATAATGTGCTCGATAAAGTCGCTGAGCTGATCGCGCCATAGGTCAGAACTGTAGCCACTAGAGGGCTTAGACGACCGGCCAAAACCAATCAGGTCAATGGCCCATACTTCAAAGTCCTGCTGGAGGTCGGCAATATTTTTGAGCCAGTGGTCGGTGGAAGCCCCAAATCCATGCACCAGCAGCAGTGGTGGGCGATCGGTGCGGGGCTCGCCTGCACGAACGTAGTAGACGTTGAAGTTGCGCCAGGTCCAGGTATTACCAATGGCGGGGGCTGCTGCGATGGTCATGGGTAGATTGGGGTGGAGTTTGTAGAATTCAAAAATCTATGTCGTGGGATTCTTACTGATGAATTTGTAGGGGCATTGCATGCAACGCCCCTACAAATTTGGGGGCCTGGAAGGCATGTGTTACGTAATATTTCGTTACTTGTTTAAGTCTATCGTGGGTTACACATCCTGGCAGCGACAGACGGCTAGGCTAGAACTATGTGTGCTGTGATGCCCCCACTATGACATCCATTCGTTCTAGACGCGTTCGTACGTTTCAGCTGTGGTTTGAACGACTTATGGTTGCGATCGCAACCGTCAACCTGCTCCTAGTCTTTTTTGACCTCAGCTATATTCGCTTTCGAGATCAGTACCTCAAGGTATTGCCGCAGTTGACTACCTTGTACGGCGAAACCCTTAAAGGCATTGAACCCCATCGTGTCACTGAAGCTTACCTAGACGACGTTGATCAGCTGCAAGAAATCTTAGAAGCCGAAGGTCTAGAATCAGCTGAGGCAACGCAACAGCTAGCGGTTCTGCGTGATAGCAGTATCAGTCTGGTGGATGAAGATCCGTTTGCGGTGGCTAATAAGTCTGGGACGCTGGAGCGAATAAAAAAGGAAATGCGCGATCGCACCGGTCAAGAAGACTCCTCTAAGGATGCATTTCGCATGTTTTGGAGTCAGGCGTATCTAGAGCGCGGCTGGTCAGCAGAACTCGCCTTTTTCGATGAGCAGATTCGTCCGCGGGTTAAAACCAACTATTGGCGGGGCATTGGTTTTAATGGACTACCAACCGATCGGTTTTGGATTATTGATTTCCCTTTTGTAGTCCTGTTTATCGTCGAATTTTTAGGCCGTACCCTATATCTAAGCCGTCGACACGCCAACACCACCTGGTTGGATGCCATGTTATGGCGCATTTATGACGTGGCTTTGTTTTTACCCTTCTGGCGCTGGCTACGTATTGTGCCCGTTGTGGTGCGCTCTAATCAGGCCCAGCTATCGCATCTAGACCCTATCCAAGGACGTCTCAACCGAATTTTGATCAGTCAGTTTGCCGTTGAACTAACAGAAGTCGTCTTTTTACGCATGATTGACCAAGTGCAAAACCTGATCCAAGAAGGACAGATCAGCCGATGGGTATTTGAGCTAACGAGCCAGCAAGGCTACATTGACCTGAATGATGTCAACGAAGTGCAAACAATTGCCCAGAAAATTAGCGACATTGTTGTCAACCGAGTTTTACCCGAGATTAAGCCTGAGGTGGATGCTGTGTTTAGCCATAGTGTTACGGGTGCACTAGCCCAGGCCCCTGCTTACAAAGGGTTGCAGCTGCTGCCAGGGTTTACTAATATTTCTACGCAGATCACTCAGCAAATTTCAGCAGAGGTTTCTAAAAATCTATACAGTGCCCTGCAACAGGCACTTTCTGATGAACAGGGAGCGGCTCTATTTACCAAGCTAATTGATAGTTTTGGTACACACCTACGCGATGAAATGCGTCAGGGTAATACGCTAGAGGAGCTGCAGGGGCTACTTAATGATTTGCTCGAAGAAGTTAAAGTCAACTATGTTGAGCGCATTGCTGAAAATGACGTAGAAACTCGACGCGCCGATACTTATCGTCTTTACAGCACGACACAAAAAGCACGACCTACGCCCGCAAAATTGGTTGGACGATAATCACGGATTATCATTAGATCAAATGCACTATATATTTAGTGCATAACTCAGGGACGAGCCAATCAGATAATCCGATGCTTGAGCCACTCCCAAGTGGGGAGAGTTGTCGATGAGTTGCCTAAATGTTGATTCACGACTGCTAAAACTTGCTATTTCTAGTATTTGCCTTAACCTAGGACTAATTTCTTGTTCATACCTAACTCGCTTCCTTGACCGAACCCGTCACCACGTCCATCGCTACGCAAGAATCTGCCGCTGCTAAGATTCCTCGACAGCGGTGGCAAATTTTTCCGCCTCAGGTGCAGCAAGCGCAACGGATGGCGACGGTGACGCAGCTATCACCTCTGCTGGCTCAAGTATTGATTAATCGAGGCGTACAGACGCCAGAACAAGCATGGTTATATCTTGATCCAGAGACGCAGCAGCTGCCATCGCCCTTGGATGAATTCCCTGATTTATTGCGCAGTGTCAATTTATTAGCGACAGCCATCGAACAGGGGCAAAAGATTGCCATCTGTGGTGACTATGATGCTGATGGCATGACCAGCACCGCTCTTTTATTGCGAGCCCTATGGCATTTGGGGGCAGATGCCCACTATGCCATTCCTAGCCGTATGCAAGAGGGCTACGGTATTAATCGGCGTATTGTGGAAGATTTTCACTCAGAAGGGGTGAGATTAATTCTTACTGTAGACAACGGTATTGCAGCCTATGAACCGATTGCTCGTGCTGTTGAACTAGGAATAACGGTCATTATTACTGACCACCATGACCTGCCAGAACAACTACCACCGGCCCAGGCAATTCTTAATCCAAAACTGTTGCCGATGAGTTCTCCCTACTACGGTGTTGCTGGTGTGGGTGTGGCCTATATTCTTGCAGTTTGTCTTGCCCAGGCACTTAACCGCACGCAGGCTCTCACCGCATCATCGTTAGAGTTGTTTACTCTCGGGACCATTGCCGATCTTGCTCCGTTGGTGGGGGTAAATCGTCGCTGGGTACGGCGGGGGCTACAGCTGTTGCCTAAGTCTCGTATCCCTGGTATTCAAGCGCTGATTGAGGTGGCTGGGTTAGATCAGGGCAAAAAAGCGCTCAAACCTGAAGCTATTGGTTTCCGCTTGGGACCTCGGATTAATGCGGTGGGTCGCATTGCCGATCCGCAGATTGTTATTGATATGCTCACAACCGAGGATGTGGGTATCGCGCTACAGCGAGCTATGCAGTGTGAAGAGACAAATACACTGCGACAGCGTATGTGTGAGCTGATCGAAACTCAGGCAGTGGCCTGGTGTGAAGAACAACAAGCTCAGGGCAAGCTAAATTTGCAAAAAGAACGGGTGCTTGTAGTCGTGCAGCCTGAGTGGCACCATGGCGTGATTGGAATCGTGGCGTCACGTTTGGTAGAGCGCTATGGGGTGCCTGTTTTTATTGGCACCTATGAGGATAAAGATAAAAAAGAAATTCGGGGTTCAGCGCGTGGGATTCCTGAATTTAATGTGTTTGAAGCACTGCAGGCCTGTGATGATCTGTTGGATAAGTATGGAGGGCATCGAGCGGCAGGAGGGTTTACATTTGCTGCTAGAAATCTGCGTCAGGTAGCTGCACGGCTGAGTCATTTTGCGTGTCAACACCTGCAGCCGGAGTATCTCAAGCCGCTGGTCAGTGTTGATGTCAAAGCTAATCTGGCGGACATTACTCTAGAACTCTATGAGCAAATCGATTTTCTCCATCCCTGCGGTATTCAAAACAATGAACCGGTATTTTGGACGCCAATCGTGAATGTTGTTGAGCAGCAGATAGTTGGCAAAGACAGCAAACATCTTAAGCTCACCCTTGCTCAGACACATCCAGAGACTCACCAAGTAACCTCTATCAAGGCGATTGCCTGGCGATGGGCAGACTATCATCCACTCCCTCATCAGGTGGATATTGCGTATAAAATTCGTCTAAATGAGTGGCAGGGGCGACAGTCTATTGAGCTAGAACTGCTTGGGGTCAAGCTAGCCCAGCCTGATCTAACAGCGGGTTCAATTCCACCCTGGTCCGAGCAACCGGTGCAGCTTGGCGAGAATGTGTTGCCTAATGCGAATCCACAGATCAATCCACCCAAAAATTTGGCAGACCAGCTGGAGGTAACGCCTAAACGTCCGGCTGGCTCTTTGGAGCTGCCGCTGGTGAATGGCCATAGCCCTAAAGTTGCTGAGTCACCCATTGCAGATTCTCCACCGTCTACCCAGCTAGATGTGATCAATAAATTGCCAGCAGTGGCCACCCATGCTGAATTTTTTTACGGCAAGCGTCGCTACGTCAGCACCATTGACCACGAGAATTCTCAAGAACTTCAGGTTCGTAATGGCGAGGGCCAGCTGCTGGTAGTGCAGCTGGCTCAGCGTCGTGGTGTGCTCTACGTACCTGATGAGCCTGCTGAAGTTATCGACCTGTCTGATACGTACTATTTCAATCTGCTGCGGGCTGGCCTCAATGCGCTGGAGTTGAAGAAAAAAACGAGTTTGCTAATCCATAAAAATGAGCTGCTGGCGGAGAAAGATGAGCTATTGAAAGAGAAGGATAGTCAAGTTGCCACCTTAAATCAGCAAATTCAAATCTTGGAAGGTAAAATTACCCAGCTCTCTGAGGAAAAGCAAGCGGCGTATCAAGAACTGCAGACTGAGCTGCAACAAAAGCAGGCTGCGATCGCAGACCAAGAAGCCCACATTGTGCAGTTACAAACTGAACGACCTCGGCGGACGGTGCCACCGCCCGACCCAGAGAAAATCAAACAAGAGGTGCGCAAAGCTCTGGGCGACAGCGTTTGGTTTTGTATTCAATCAGAATCCCAAAAAGATTTTTGTGCCGCGTATCGTAACTACCACATGCTCCAGTCTGATGGAGCCGATCCGGACATTGCCGACTATTCAGAAGCAGGTATTCGCTTAAGTTTTGCAGTGGAGCGCGAGGTGATGCAGCCGTTTTTCACCGACCTCTACGACTTTGTAAGGCTAGAAGGACTATCAGAAATTGCGGGTGTCGCCCTTGGGCCTCATCAAAAATATACGCTGGGTATGATGCCGCCACTGCTGGCAGATCAATGGCTGACCCTAAAGCGCGAGGCCCTGACTCAGCAGCAAGAAGTGCCTGAAAAGCAGCTTTATCGTAATTTTAAGCATTCCAACAGCCTAAATAAGCGCGATCGCACTCTGCTAGCTGAATTTTTTGAGCAATGGGAGCACCCCATGGCAGCTTGCTTTGGTCAAAAAGGTAAACAATCAGCCGCAAGTTTGGCTCAAATTAGCCGCCTCAGAAATATTGCAGCCCATGGGGAAAGTTTTTTATATGAGTGGCACTATGCCCTATTGCGTCAGCTAGTAGTGGGGGGATCAAATCGTCGCGGTCTTTTTCGGCAAATTTACGGGGGATAAGCCGCAATTTTAGGTGTGCTCTGTCCGGACCTGTGGATAACTCTGTTACCACTCAAAGTCCCAAATAGATAGACTTTTATTGAAATATAAAGATAGCTGAAATTTTTACATTCCAGTGACTTGAGTACTTTCGGCTATCTAAACTATCTAATCTCTTTGTTATAAATCACAAAGGGTGCTTGCATGCTTTTAACTCTTTGCAGAATTTTCCACACGTTTTCCACAGAGTTTTCCACAGCCTACTTACCTTTTCCACAGGTCTGATAAGTCGTGCATTTGATCCGTAATTTAGCAATCAAAAAATTTACCCGCATGTCCAAACGATAATTATGTAATGGGGATCAATTGTGATGGTCTTGTAAATCTTTCTATAAAACTTCGATGAACTCTGGGGTTTCATCGTTGCGAAATACGGGCTTGAACGTCTAGCCAACTAAATATTGAGTTATGTCGGTATGGTTAATCAAAGTGGGGACTCTTAACCTGTGTGTCGATGTACACACATTTGTGTGTTGACATATACATAGGGAATGTATTCTTCAAGCCAACATAATGTCTTTACCTTCCTTAGGTGTGATTATCGTCAATCCCAACGTCGTTTCCGGCCTCTATCCTTGAGATTTGTATAACTAAGTAACAGTACAGTGTGCGCTTCTGCCGTATAAATACATAGATACTTATGATGAGTGGTCAAGTTTTTGATGTTGCCAGTGATAGTTACCGAGCTAATGAGCACGACAATCGCTATAGGCTAGAAATCAAAATTTGCGATCGCGTCATTCAACGCTACCCTCAGCATTATCAGGCTTGGAACTATCGCAGCTATTTATTGGCTAGCATTGGGCAATATGCCGCTGCCGCTGAGAGTTATTGTCATACTCTTTCTCTGAAGGCCACAGAGCATCGCGTATGGTGTAATTACGGTGCTGTTCTTGAAAAATTAAATGCGCTTGATAAAGCAGCCACATGCTACGAGTATGCGCTAAAGCAGGCTCCATTTTACTTTAAGGCCCAGTATCACAAGAGCAAAAATCTACATCGACGCGCCCTTTATGGCGAAGCGATTGTAAGTTACGAGCAAGCAATTCAGTTGAGACCTGATTTTTACAAGGTTTGGTACTATCGCGGCAAAGCTCTCCTACAGCTTGGGCAGCTTGAGCAGGCTATTGAGAGTTTAACTAAGGCCGTCGAGCTGTATGACCGTGATAGCAAAGTGTGGTCGGTTTTAGGTCGTACACTGCTACAGGCACAAAAGCCCCAAGACGCCTTAAGAGCGCTCAATCATTCGATTCATATAGACCCCCATGACGCCAGTGTCTGGAGCTATCATGCAGCTGCTCTAAAGGCGCAAGGGTGTTTAGAAGATGCGCTTGTCAGCATTGAAACAGCGCTCACGATTGAGCCTGGTGAATCACGATTTTGGCATCTGCGAGGATTGGTGCTTTTGGAGCTTGAACAGCTGACGGCGGCTGCGGAAAGCTTTACCAACTCGCTAAAACAGCAAGCTTACAACTATCAGGCTTGGTTAGCCATGGGCTGGGTTTTACAAAAAATGGGTGATTTTAACCGCGCTATCGAGGCTTACAATAAATCCCTCGCAATTGAGCCTGACCAGCCGTTTGCATTTTTCAATCAGTCTCGATGCTATGCCCGTTTAGGTCAAGATATGTGGGCCCTTGAGCATTTGCGTCGAGCAATGTCCATAGACCCGAGCGTCTATACAATACGTGCGCAGGCTGACCCATTGCTTCAGGCCATTATGCAAGACACTGCAAATGATGAGGATGACTCGGAAGGGCTTGAACTAATTGCTATGGATTCAGATTAGAACCGCGTTACACAGCAATTAGTTCAAGCTAATCGTCAAACATGGAGCTAAGCGGGCTCGAACCGCTGACCCCCTGCATGCCATGCAGGTGCTCTACCAGCTGAGCTATAGCCCCGTAGGTCTAATTAATAATCTCCCGCCGGGAGCCTACCGTCAAGGGATTAGGTCAAGGTTTTGCGATCGCTAATGTTGGTCGGAACCGTGGGCTATGTGCGCCAAGCGATTGACAAATCGTTTGTGTGATATTTGCCACGCTATTTGCCCGGAGTGATCAACAGCACAGATAAAAAACTGCAAGATCACAAGAATTTCGTCGGAATTGATTGAGTAAGGAACGTTTCTATAGATAGAACACACACGTTCACTCATCACTAGTTTGGAGCCTCTTGCTATGACACCTGATCAAATCGAAGGTCTTCAGGTCTGCCTCTGCCTTGCTTCATCTATGGTAATTCTGGCTCCGCTATTTTGCTGGGTATTGCCTAACCGTCAGCACGCGCTATAAAACCTCTCATGTTTTCCCTGTTTGCTATTAATCCATCAGGAATCTACCTATTTAACTCTCTTATCTCGGTTCACTCTAAAGTCTTTCTACATCAACTCTCAAACCTAATTGAAAGATATTGAAATTGCTAAAGAGACTTTTTACAGAGCACTCTGGCAGGCCTGTTATCAAACTATGCCTCACTAATATTTCCAGCGTTGAATCCAGTAGAGTAGACGTCATTAAGCCTCTGATAGTACTATCAGAGGCTTTTTCTTGTGAGATATCGAAGCCTAAAAAAGTTAGTGACTCTTGTGCTGTAGTTAGCTATCCGCGATAAAGTCGAAAGACACTTTTCGTCTAGCGACTACGATGACCACCCCTGCTCACAATTCATCTCCAGCAGAAACAGAAGCTTTAATTCTGCAGTTGCGTCGTAAACAAGGTAACTGGGTTGACTGGGCGACGGCGTGTCAAACGCTGCAGAAGTCTGGAATGTCACCTCAGGCGATTTTTGAGGAAACTGGGTTTGAGCCAATTCAGCAGAACCAGATAGTCGTGGCGGGTCAGGTATATCAGTCTATCAAGGATGGAGCTGTTTCAGAATCTGCATTGGAACACTACACTGCCCGTGGCAGTGACTCGCTCTATGAGCTACGTATCTTATCTAAAGATGAACGGGCTGAGGCGGTGCAGTTTATCTATGACCAGGGCCTAGATTCTGAGCAAGTGCGCGATGTGGCAAAAGCACTAAAGGAATTTTCATACCGCAGTGATTTGCCCCAGGGGTTTACCAATCACCCAGGGGACGCGGTGGCATTTTCTTATTGGGGGTTTGCACGGCAGACGTCTGATTTGCAGGCAAGGTCACGACTGATTGCTCAGGGATTACGATTTGCTCACAGCACAGGTGCCCGTGAGGCTATCGAAAAATTGCTGACAGATTTTGCAGTAGTTAAGACTAAGCCGACACCGCGATTGCCTCTATTTCGTATTGAAACAGATACCGATGTGCCTTGTGTGGTGCCAATGATGGGGCAGTGGCCTCTGATGGCAGCTGAGTTCCAGGCCGTGCCTAAAATGGAACCAGAGGGAGCATTTGGGGTGGTGCAGTCTGCTGGTGCGCAGAGATGGGTGCCAGTGCCGGGGTGGCAGGTGGTGCTGACGGCGCAGGATGCGATCGCATTCCTCATGCCTTTCAATACCTTGCCTAATCAAACTGACAGCTCTGTTTCCGAGATAGTGTTAGTGCTGGTAGACCGCCAGCAACAAGTATGGGACGACAGCAGCTACTTTTTGGTTGATGACGGTAGCGGTCAGCTCTTAATGCGTTGGTTTGATACAGATCCGAGCACTCCTCTGCTGGGGCGAGTTATTGTTATCGTGCGACCCAAAAAGGTTTTAGACGAAGACTACACCCAAGAACTTTGGCAGATTGATGAATAGCCATAGCTAATCAGTTTTTCGCTTTAAAGGTGTCTTTCAAACTTGGCTAATCCACATTCAAAGAGGAACTATGGCTCTAGAACGTCGACTATCGCGGGCAATGTTTGAAGCGACTGAGATGGTGGAACTACGCCAGATTTGCTTTACCCCAGGCCGTGTGTTTGAACCTGGTAAATACATTACTGGGGATTTGCCGGACGTCGCATTCACCATGGGGTTGGTGGAAAAGCTGCCTCCGGTACGCGGTAAAAGTGAAGAGGTGGCTGACCCAGAAGACGTTGCTGATACAACTGAATCATAGCTGTAACTGATTTACGCTATGCTTCTCTGTGGTCTTTCGTCAGTGCTGCTGCTGGCAGAGCTCAGGACTATGACTTACAAAAGGAGCCAGAGCAATCTATACCCGTCCGTTAGCTAAATTAATTGAGGAATTTCAGCGACTGCCAGGTGTGGGGCCTAAAACAGCTCAGCGTCTGGCCCTGCATGTGCTTAAGCGTCCAGAAACTGAAGTGCGAGCCCTGGCCCAGGCATTAGTAGATGCCAAGCAGCAAGTAGGCCAGTGCTCCATTTGCTTTCATCTGTCAGCAGATCCGGTGTGTGATATCTGTCGTTCCACCCGTCGGGACAATCAGACTATTTGTGTGGTGGCTGACTCTCGTGATGTGATTGCCATTGAGCGCACTCGAGAATTTAAGGGTAAATACCATGTGCTGGGTGGTTTAATTTCACCGATGGATGGTATCGGACCAGAGCAGTTGAATATTGGCCAACTGGTGCATCGGGTCAATAAGGATGGCATCACCGAGGTAATTTTGGCCATTAGCCCTAGCATTGAAGGCGACACGACAACGCTGTATGTGGGGCAGCTGATTAAACCCTTTACCAAGGTAACGCGGATTGCCTTTGGGCTACCTATGGGCGGCGATCTAGAATATGCCGATGAAGTTACCCTGGCCAGAGCGTTAGAAGGCCGTCAGGCATTGGGGTAAGGGTGGGCATTGCCCACCCTTATGAGACGCTCTAGCGTAGCTTCTGCTTGATAAAGGCCAAAATCTTGGCGGTCTGATTTTTGAGCATTGCCACTTCTTTTTGTAGAGTAGCAACCTGCTGTTTTAAGGCAGCAATTTCAGCAGCGCTTTCACCACTGACAGCGGCAGCAGGTGCAGCAGCGGTCTTGCTGGTTGGACGTACTTTACGCGCCTTCACCATAGACGCTTTAATCGCCTCAATTAGTTCTTTTTGCTCAAAGGGTTTTTGAATAAATTCAAAGTACTCAAACGGGCCTTGAATTTTTTCAGTGACCTCTTCTCGACGACCCGACATCAACACGAGGGGAATTTTTTGTAGCTCTGGAGATGCCTGAACCTCTTGAAATACTTCCCACCCACTCATGCGCGGCAGCAAGAAATCGAGCATGATCAGGTTGGGACGCTGATTGCGGATAGCCTCTAACCCTTCGACGCCGTCGGCAGCCTCAATCACCTCAAAGTTACCCTGAGGCAACATATCCCGGACGCGCATGCGGATAACCCGACTATCATCGATAACTAAAATCTTATGACTTGCTGCCACGACTGACTCCTAATAATGGATAGCTACAGTTTGTGTAAAGAGAGCGCTACTAATAATTCTTTAGTCTAGTAACGGTATAAAGCAATGTTGCCCAGCTCGGCAACGATGGTAAGTCTGACCCTGACTAGTTTGTAAGAATCATATAGGATCAAAAAGGCGATAGAACGTTGCTATAAAGTGACTGCCGCACTGGTGCTCGCGTAATGCCACGCATGCTAGGCGTATAGTAGACAAGCTAATTGTGTCATGGAAAGTTTATCTCAAATGCGTTCCAGCGGTGTTGATAGACCTGAGATTGTGCAGCTGCCTGATTGGTTAAGACGACCGATTGGTCGAGCGAGCGAGCTGTCGACTGTACAAAAAATTATCAAACAGCGACAGATCCACACGATCTGTGAGGAAGGCCGGTGTCCAAATCGGAGTGAATGCTACGCGAATAAGACTGCTTCATTTCTGTTGATGGGGCCAACCTGTACCCGAGCCTGTGCGTTCTGCCAGGTGGATAAGGGACATGCTCCTATGCCGTTAGACCCTGAAGAACCCCAAAAAGTAGCTGAATCGGTTAAATTACTGGGCTTGAAGTATGTGGTGCTGACA
The DNA here is from genome assembly GCA_038748405.1 of Cyanobacteria bacterium P01_H01_bin.21. GTDB lineage: Bacteria > Cyanobacteriota > Cyanobacteriia > Phormidesmidales > Phormidesmidaceae > Leptothoe. The sequence goes on from JBCDIX010000049.1 coordinate 43,858, forward strand.
TCGGTGGCACGAGATGATTTGCCGGATCAAGGGGCTGGCTGGTTTGTGGCCACGATGGGGGCAATTCGCTCGGTTAGCCCAGAGACTCAAATTGAGTTGCTAACTCCTGATTTTTGGGGTGGGGCTAATGCTGCCCAACAGCAACGACAGCGGCTAAAGACGGTTGTAGCGGCTAAACCCGCTTGTTTTAACCACAATGTAGAAACCGTAGAGCGTTTACAAGATCCGGTGCGACGGGGGGCTAAGTATCGTCGCTCTTTGGCGGTGCTGCGCTACGTAAAAGAGCTGGATGCTTCTATGCCAACTAAGTCTGGCTTAATGCTGGGTCATGGTGAGACAGAAGATGAGTTGGTGCAAGCGATGAAGGATCTGCGTGCTGTGGGCTGCGATCGCATCACTCTTGGCCAATATATGCGTCCATCGTTAGCCCATCTACCTGTACAACGCTACTGGACTCCAGAGGAATTTAACCAGTTAGGGGACACTGCGCGTAGCTTGGGTTTTTCTCAAGTTCGATCCGGCCCGCTAGTGCGCAGTTCTTACCATGCGGGTGAGGAATAGAAAGTTTGCAATAATTGCTCGCCCTTCTATTCGATAGTTTGAGCGGCCAAGTCCCGCCATTCTTTAACTGCATAGGGTGGCACAATAATTTCGCTAGGACCTTTCCCCTGTAGCGGCACCGCTAAGGTTAATGGAATCGCCTTCTGCAAGTCAGCCAGCACATCGGCAACGTCGTACTGATTAGTATTGCTGGGTAAAGCGGGTGTGGGTGGATCAAGTTTAGGGGCTGCCTGCCACTGTAGGGCTGTTCCCGTGTTGATAGTCAAGGGCTGCTGGGGGTCCACATTAACCACTCCAGGGAACCCGACCAACCGCAAATACATACCCTCTAACCCATCAGGTCGATAGCGTTTAAACAAAATGGCCTGCCATGAACGGTCGCTGCGATCGCGTAGGCTTTGTTGCGATCTCAGTGTGGTTTGCCCAGGATGCTCATGGTAAACGTGTACCGACGCCAATGCTGGTGGGATAAGCAGACAAAGCTGTAGACCAAGACAAACGAAAACGCCAAGCAGCTGCCGAACCATAGGTTGTTTTGGAAATATCTTTTTTAGGATAAATCGTAGTAGGGGCGTTGCATGCAACGCCCCTACTACGATATGCCTATAGTTTGTTCAATGCGTCTAGCACCAAACGATAGCGGGTTGCCTCATTGTTGGTCAGATACAGGCTACCAGCTTGCTCTAGATCAGCCGCGGCGGCCCCTCGATTACCTAAGCGAGCATTGGTAATGCCACGGTAGTAAAACACGTCTGCGTCTTGAACGTTGGCGGCAATCACTGCCGAGAAATCGGTGTAAGCGCTCTGGTAATCGCCAGATTCATAGAGCAAACGCCCACGGCTAGAATATGCACTCCAGTAAGTGCTGTCGAGATCAATCGCCGTGCTGTAGTCGCCAAGTGCGCTAAACCGATCGCCTAAATTCGCAAATGCATCGCCACGACCTTTGTAAGAGGGAGCATACTCAGGCTCTAGGGATAGGGCATCGGTAAAGTCTGCGATCGCAGACTGCTGTTCGCCCATCTGCAGATAGACACGCCCTCTGCTGTGGTACGCCTCAGCAGAGTCTGGAGACAACTCTAGAACCTGTGTAAAGTCGTTAAGCGCTGCCGAAGAATTACCGGATGAGGCATATACCTGGCCCCGAATCAGATAAGCTTTGGCGTTACCAGGTTCTAGAGCTAGGACCTGGTTCAGGTCGTCAACAGCTGCCCGAGGACGATCTTGAGAGATTAAGGCAAAACTGCGATTGTAGTAACCCTCTACGTTGTCTTCATCAAGGTCGACCGCACGGTTAAAGTCTCGAAGTGCGTTATTAGTTTCACCAACGCCATAGTACGCCACACCACGATTTAAAAAGGCAGCGGCATAGTCGTCATCTATTTCAATGGCCTGTGTAAAATCACTGATAGCACTTTGCGGACTATTCAATGATTTGAATACTAAGCCTCGGTGGAAGTAGGCTGCTGCATTGTCAGGATCTAATGCAACGGCGTCGTTCAAGTATTCTAAAGCCGCTTGCTGGTTACCTTGCTCGGACGAGATTAGGCCACGATAAATGTAGGCTGTTGCTGAGTCAGGTGCAATTGCGATCGCACGGTCAAAATCTTGAGTAGCTGGGCCAGTTTCTCCTAAATCGTAGTAAAGAATGCCTCGATTAAGATAGGCTGCGCCATAGTTAGGATTAAGCTCTATGGCCCGGTTATAGTTACTTAACGCTGCATCTGTGTTTCCTAAGCGGTCAAAGGCCGCGCCGCGAAATAGATGGGAAGGGGCATAGTCAGGATTTAGATTGATGGCTGCGTTGAATTCTTCAATAGCGGCTTCATTATTACCGTCTCGATATTCTTCTAAGCCTTCCTCAAAGCGCTCAACATAGCTTTCAGGCTCTTCTGCAGGTACCTCAGCCCCCTCTGCTGGCTCACTCTGAGCCGGTTCCTCGTTTGTCAGACTGTCCTCTAGCAGACTGTCTTCCGGCAGATTGTTTTCCTCTGGTAAAACGGGCAATGCTGGCTGCGCTTCAGCGGGAGCTTCAGCATCCGACTCTAGAAAAATGACGCCTTCTTGGTCAAATTCTTCGTTTTCGGTAGTACTGACGACTTGGGCCATACCGGAGGACGTAATGCTGCCCAGGCAAGCTACTGTGCTCAGAAAGATCAGAGCAAATCGGTTCATAATTATTCCTCTTAACCCGTATCTGCGTGCGTTTACTTAAATTTACCCAGAGTCAGGTCTAGAGTTGCTATTTGACCAATTGATATTGATATGCAAAGGGGGATCTAGTTTTTATGAAACCGTCTTGGTTAGGGGCTTTTGGCAAACTTGCGATCGCAAATATTGTATCGAACTTGATGGTGCCCCTAGCAGGGTTAATCGATACCGCGTTTCTGGGGCACTTGGCCGATATTCGTCACTTAGCAGGCGTGGCCCTGGCAACTGTACTGTTCAACGTTATCTATTGGAGCTTTGGCTTTTTGCGCATGGGTACCAGCGGGCTTATGGCTCAGGCCGCAGGCCGAGGTGATCGAGCTGAACAGTGGCGGGTAGGGTTGCGAGGGATCACGGTTGCGCTGTCGTTTGGCCTGCTCGTTTTGATGTTGCAAACACCGATCCGGATGATTGGGTTTTCGATTTTGCAAGCTGATGCCGATGTACTGGATGCGGGGGTGGCGTTTTATCAAGGTCGCATTTGGGGTGCACCCGCAGTGCTAATGAACTATGTCTTGATGGGGTGGTTTCTGGGGTTAGGGTACGGGCGGCGAGTCTTAGCGTTAGCCGTAGTCGGGAATGGAGCCAATATTTTGCTTGATTATTGGATGATTGTGCACCTTGGCTGGGAGAGTTATGGCGCTGGCTTGGCCACTGCCCTGAGCCAGTACGCCATGATGCTAGTAGGGGTAACGCTGTTATCGAGGTCGTTGCCCTGGGTTCAAATTTGGCAGCAGCGACTGACGATATGGAGCCGTCGAACCATTACAGAGCTATTTCGATTAAACCGTGATCTGATGGTGCGAACCTGGGCATTGCTTCTGAGTTTTGCGTCGTTTACTAGCCTTAGCGGAGTGATCGGTACAGATACGCTAGCCGTCAATACTTTGCTGCTTCAGTCGCTTATGCTGGTCAGCTATTTTCTAGATGGGATTGCGTTTGCCACTGAAGCCTATGCTGGCAAGTTTTATGGCCAGGGCAAATGGTCTGATTTATGGCTTTTAGTGCGATTGGGCAGTGGCATAAGTGTCGGTCTGGGAGTGGTAGTTGCGATCGCGCTGATCACATTTACAAATCAGCTATTTGGTCTACTCACCGATCATCAGACGGTGTTAACTCAGCTCAACCAGTATGTTTTTTGGCTACTGCCTCTGTTTGGTTTTGGCGCTATCGCTTTTATGTTAGACGGCTATTTTCTGGGTCTTACGTCAGGTATCACGCTGCGCAACTCCACCATTTTAGCTACCAGCATCGGATTTCTCCCTGTAGCACTGGTCGCCTATGCCCGTATGAGCCCTAATCTTCTGTGGTTGGCGATGGTAGGGTTTATGGCAATTCGCGCCCTGGCCTTAGCCTGGGCAGTGCCCGACAGTTTGAAATCTAGTTAGGCTAGACCCGATTGAGGATCGCACCGAATTTCTAATAAAAAACCATCTGGGTCATAAAAATAAATGCCGCGCCCAGTGGGTCTGCTTACGGGGCCATGATCGATAGCCACCTGATTTTGTTTGAGCGTTTCAACGGCCTGCTCAAATTGCTCAGGGGCAATATCAAAAGCCATGTGATTGGCCCGAGTAAATTGCTGAGTCGGGTCAAGATTGGGAGGGTTTAAGTTGGGTTCACCAAAGAGATCCAGGATGGTGCCATCAGGTAGACGAAAATTTGCGACTTTTCCCTGGGCTACAAGTTTCACCAGTGTCTCAGGGATCTCGTTCCCCGTGAGTTCATGGAGACCCAAGATTGAGCCATAAAAATAGCGTGATGCAGCCATATCTTTGACATTCAGTGCAATGTGATGGACACCTCGCAATACGTTAGGGCTGAGTCCCGTGCTCTGTCTGTCAATCGATAGTGTCATAACCAATGCACCAGATTACTTTGTTTTCTACTTTAGCGAATAGCTCAGATGTTCTCTCTGCGAGCACGCAGCCCCTGCGTATTGCCCGAGCGCAGCCGACTTTCTACGGTGGCTGAGCGCAGCCGAAGCCACAGAAATTATCGATAGCTTTCATATATCAGCAGTATCCTGCCAATCTATTGATCAAGAAGGTCGATAATAATAGGTATAGTTTTCGCTTCGTTAAACCGCTTTAACATCTATGAACAGTGCTTTCCTCAAACGTCTGCATAGTCCCCAACGTCCCGTAATTGTATTTGATGGGGCCATGGGTACCAATTTGCAGGTCCAGGAATTGACCGCCGATGATTTTGGTGGCTTGGAGTATGAGGGCTGTAATGAATACTTGGTAGTCACTAAGCCTGAGGCCGTCGCTAAAGTTCATCGCGACTTCTTAGCAGCGGGTGCGGATGTGATTGAAACTGATACCTTTGGGGGCAGCACCTTTGTCTTGGCGGAGTATGGATTGCAAGACAAAGCCTATGAACTCAATAAAGTAGCCGCAGAGTTGGCCAAAGGCTGCACGGCTGAATTTTCAACACCTGAGAAACCTCGCTTTGTTGCCGGTTCCATCGGGCCAGGAACCAAGCTACCTACATTGGGCCACATTTCTTATGATGAGCTATTTGAAGCCTTTACGGTCCAAGCAGAGGGCCTCTATGACGGAGGCATAGATCTGTTTATTGTTGAAACCTGTCAAGACGTGTTGCAAATCAAGGCCGCATTGAATGCAATCGAAGCCGTCTTTGACAAAAAAGGTAGTCGACTGCCGCTGATGGTATCCGTCACGATGGAGACCACTGGAACAATGCTGGTGGGCTCTGATATTACAGCAGTAGTCAGCATTCTAGAGCCTTACCCCATCGATATTTTAGGGCTCAATTGTGCAACAGGGCCTGACCTGATGACAGAGCACATTAAGTATTTATCAGAGACGTCTCCCTTTGTTGTTTCCTGTGTCCCAAATGCAGGTCTACCAGAGAATATTGGTGGGCACGCGCACTATAAGCTGACACCGATGGAATTGCGCATGGCGCTACATCGGTTTGTAGAAGATTTGGGTGTACAGGTGATTGGTGGCTGTTGTGGCACACGCCCTGAGCATATTGCGGCGCTAGCGGAGATTTCTCAGACACTGTCTCCCAAGGAGCGCGAGATTCGATTGTCGACCTACTTAAATGGAACAGTCACCTCTGCTGCTTCCCATAAGGAAAATAACGATAAAAAGGCTATGGTTCGACCAGCGTTGAACTACATGCCTGCGGCGGCTTCGATTTATGGGGCACAGCCCTATGAGCAGGATAATTCGTTCTTAATTGTAGGAGAGAGGCTAAATGCCAGCGGTTCGCGTAAGGTGCGCGAGCTGTTAAATGAGGATGATTGGGATGGATTAATTGCGATCGCAAAACGCCAAGTTAAAGAAGGAGCCCACATTCTCGATGTCAACGTAGACTACGTTGGCCGTAACGGCGAAGCCGATATGCACGAGATTGTGTCTCGTCTTGTTACCAATACCACCTTGCCCCTCATGCTTGACTCCACCGAGTGGACCAAAATGGAAGCAGGTCTCAAAGTTGCTGGTGGTAAGTGCATTCTCAACTCCACCAACTACGAAGATGGTGACGAGCGATTTTTTAAGGTTCTAGAGTTAGCCAAGACCTACGGAGCTGGTGTCGTCGTTGGCTGTATTGACGAAGACGGCATGGCCCGTACTGCTGAGAAGAAGCTTCAAATTGCTCAGCGTGCTTATCGTGATGCCCTCGAATATGGCTTGCCGCCCCATGAGTTGTTTTTTGATACTCTGGCGCTCCCCATTTCTACAGGCATTGAAGAAGACCGAGAGAATGCCACAGCGACCATTGAAGCGATCAAGCAAATTAAAGAGGCTCTGCCTGGCGTTCATTTTATGCTGGGGGTTTCCAATGTCTCCTTTGGTCTGAGTCCGGCAGCGCGGATTACCTTAAACTCAATGTTTTTGCATGAGGCGATGCAGGTGGGTATGGATGGTGCCATTGTCTCAGCTGCAAAGATTTTGCCTTTGATTAAAATTGACCCAGCTCACCAGAAAGTTTGCAAAGATCTGATCTATGACAATCGACAATTTGAGGGTGATATTTGCACTTACGATCCCCTTGGAGAGCTAACAACCTTATTTGAAGGGGTCACCACTAAAGATGCTCGCTCATCTGTATCGCTGGCTGACTTACCTATCGAAGAACGCCTAAAACAACACATCATTGACGGTGAACGCATCGGTCTAGAAGACGCCTTACAAGTTGCTCTAGATACTCCCTATGAGCCACTACGAATTATTAACACCTTCTTGCTCGACGGCATGAAAGTTGTGGGTGAACTGTTTGGCTCTGGTCAAATGCAGTTGCCATTTGTTCTGCAGTCAGCCCAGACAATGAAATCAGCGGTCGCATTTCTAGAACCTCTGATGGAAAAAGAAGAGGGCCAAGACGACAGTGGTAAAGGCAAGTTTCTCATTGCCACCGTTAAAGGCGATGTACACGATATCGGCAAGAACCTGGTCGATATTATCTTGACCAACAATGGCTATAAGGTAATCAATCTAGGCATTAAACAAACTGTCGATGCCATTGTCTCTGCCTACGAAGAGCATCAGCCAGACTGTATTGCTATGAGCGGTTTGTTGGTGAAATCTACAGCCTTTATGAAAGAGAATCTGGCTGTATTTAATGAAAAAGGGATTTCTGTACCTGTGATTTTAGGGGGTGCTGCATTGACACCTAAGTTTGTCTATGGAGACTGTCAAGACACCTACGATGGCCAAGTAATCTACGGTAAAGATGCCTTTGCTGACCTTACCTTTATGGAGCGGCTAATGCCCGCTAAAAAAGAGAATAGCTGGCAAGATAACGCGGGCTTTGTCGGTGAGTATGCTCACTATAATCAGAAAGGTCGAAAGGCAATTGAGCAGGCAGAAGCCGAGCTAAATGGTGGAGCTGTTAAAGAAGAGAAAAAGAAAGAACCTGAAGTGATTGATATTAGTCGCTCTGAAGCGGTTGATATTGATATTCCTCGTCCGACTCCACCCTTCTGGGGCACAAAAGTCCTCAACCCTGAGGACTTTGATATGGATGAACTTTACTGGTACCTCGATTTACAGGCGTTGTTTGTCGGGCAATGGCAGTTCCGTAAGCCTAAGGCTCAAACGCGTGAAGAATACGATACGTTTCTCGCTGAGAAAGTGCATCCCATTTTGGCGGAGTGGAAGCAAAAGATTAAAGCGGAAAATCTGCTGCATCCTCAGCTTATCTATGGTTACTTCCCCTGCACAGCTGAGGGTAACTCTGTGCATGTTTATGATCCTGATGTAATTACCCAAGGACTAACACCTAACGATGCAGAGCCACTCTTTACCTGGGAGTTTCCTCGTCAACGATCAATGCGTCGTTTGTGCATTGCTGACTTCTTTTTACCCAAAGAACAGAACCAGTTTGATGTCTTCCCGATGCAGGCGGTGACTGTGGGGCAAATTTCAGCAGACTACGCCCGTCAGCTATTTGCAGAAGATAAGTATACAGACTATCTCTATTTTCATGGTCTAGCAGTGCAGGTGGCTGAGGCGATGGCGGAATGGTGCCATGCTGTCATTCGTAAGGAGCTAGGCTACGGCGATCAGGAGCCTGACACTATCCGCGATATGTTAGCCCAGCGCTATCAAGGTAGTCGCTATAGCTTTGGTTACCCAGCATGTCCTAATGTGGCTGACCAGGCTAAACAGCTAGATATTTTGGGTGTGGACCGTATTGGCATGACCATGGATGAAAGCGAACAGCTCTACCCTGAAGAATCGACAACTGCCATCATTACTTACCACCCTGTTGCCAAGTATTTCAGTGCATAGGTGTAACGATGGGAATAAACTGGGAGATTCTGAAAACCTGCTTCCTTAAGGTTGACCAATCAGCTCAGCTAGATAGCCTTGCCTTGAATTTGACTCGCATTCAGGTTTTTGTTAGCAGTGGTACTAGTGAATTAGTTGTCGAGCATTTAGTTAGAGAAAGCCAGTTTTTTATCGAGTGGATGGTGACTGGCCTTGATGTAGAGGCCAGTTTAGAGCAGGCTGTGGAGCTAGCTAATCTGCAGCGGGTGCTGAGTCGCTGGAAGCTAAGCCGGTCGGATTGGTGGAGTGATGAGCAAAAACGCAGCAGTTCTCAGTATGAGATTTCAGCTAGTATCGGCAGGGATTTCAAGCTCTAAGCCTTGAATCATGAACGTTAGTAGATGATCCCAGGTGTCAAACCACATGTACCGTGTAAGTGCTCGCAAATCATCAAAAAAGGTC
>JBCDIX010000050.1:0-52682 GCA_038748405.1 Cyanobacteria bacterium P01_H01_bin.21
ACTAGATAGTCAACACGCGGATCGTCAAGGTCTCTAAAGTGCTCAAACAGGGTACTTGAAGTCTCATCGGGGGTAGACATGGGGGATGACCTAACGCGCAACCCCCTTGATATTCCCATTCCGAATATGCGTTTGCCCTATGGTTTAACCTGGATGACTAGACAATATTCAACCAATCTGTTGGCAATTTCTCTTAAGATGGCAAACACTATGGAGCGTCGCCATCAAGGACGAATTAGAATAGTGCTCCACAGTGTTTGTTGTTATCGATCGTCGATCAGGATGAAGAGCGTATCTTTTCTGACCAAACACGGGTGGGTAAACCCCAAACGTAGATAAAGCCTTCGGCGGCTTTGTGGTCGAACTGGTCGTCTGCACCATAGGTGGCTAGCTCTTCGGTGTAGAGAGCGTTGGTGGACTTGCGACCCACAATGGCAGCATTGCCCTTGAAGAGTTTTAGACGCACGGTGCCGGACACTCGCTCTTGAGTTTTATCGATAAAGGCATCAAGGGCTGCTTTGAGTGGGCTAAACCAGAGGCCGTTGTAGACAATTTCGCTGTAGGTTTGTTCAATGCCGCGCTTGTATTGGGTGACATCTGCCGTGAGAGTGAGGCTTTCAAGATCGCGGTGGGCGGCAATTAAGGTAAGTAGGCCAGGGGTTTCGTAGATCTCACGAGACTTAATGCCAACTAAGCGATTTTCGAGCATGTCGAGACGGCCAATGCCGTGGTTGCCGGCTAAGTCGTTGAGTTTGCTAATTAGCTCAACGGGACCAAGGGGGTTGCCGTTGACGCCCACAGGAATGCCTTTCTCAAAGCTGATTTCAACATACTCAGGTTCGTCAGGGGTGTCGACAATTGCCTTAGTCAAGGCATAAACCTCTTCAGGGGGCTCAGTCCAGGGATTTTCTAGAACGCCCGCTTCAATGCTGCGACCGAGTAAGTTGCGGTCAATACTGTAGGGAGAAGACTTTTTAACTGGAAAGGTGAGGCCAAACTTTTCACCGTAGGCGATGGCTTCTTCTCGACTCATACCCCATTCGCGGGCAGGGGCTAGGACTTTGAGTTTAGGGTTGAGGGCTGCGATCGCAACATCAAACCGCACCTGGTCATTCCCTTTACCGGTACAGCCATGGGCTACGGCATCTGCGCCGTATTTTTCTGCAGCGGCTACCAGCGCTTTAGCAATCAGCGGACGAGCCAGGGATGTGGACAGAGGGTAGCGATCTTCGTAGAGTGCATTTGCCTTAATCGCTGGAAATGCGTAGTCAGTAATAAAGGTTTCGGTCAGATCTTCGACTAGCGACTCCATTACCCCAGCCCCTAGCGCCTTTTTTTGGATCGGGCCGAGTTCCTCACCTTGCCCGAGATCTGCCGCCAGCGTAATGACCTCTTTGACACCAAATTCATTTTTCAAATAAGGAATGCACACAGTTGTGTCTACACCGCCAGAGTAGGCAAGTACAACCCGTTCAGCCCGACCCATAGTTTTAACCTAATTAAAATCACAAGCCCTTATTATTGCAGTTTAAGAAGTCTCAAGGTATCTAGATTCTTGATGTTTGCGATTAAATCGTGACAAGAGAGCTAGAAATCAACCGTTCCTAAGATCGTCTAGCTGGACCGCTATCATAGAGGTCGCTCCCCTAACCATTTATCCATGTTTTTCAGCGTTGTTATTCCCACATACAACCGCAAACCCATTCTCGAAAAATGCTTGCGGGCAATGGAACATCAGGTACTGCGCGCCGATACCCAGGTTGAGAACTATGAAATTGTGGTGGTAGATGACGGGTCGACCGATGGCACGGTGCAGTGGCTACAGACCCAGAATTTTTCCCATGTAACGCTGTATGAGCAAGACCATAAAGGGGCCGCCGTTGCCCGTAACCTGGGTGTAGAAAAGGCGATCGGGGACACCATCATTTTTATCGATAGCGATCTGGTGGTGCTGGACGGTTTTTTGCAGCACCATGCTGATGCGCTGACGAAGCATTACACCAGCCAGGGCAATGACCGTGTATTTACCTACGGGCGGGTTGTGAATACCTGTAATTTTGAGGAGCCTACATCAGAGCCGTTTAAGGTGACGGATTATTCCCAGGCATTTTTTGCGACGGGGAACGTTGCGATCTCAAAACACTGGCTGCTCAAAGCGGGGTTATTTGATACTCAGTTCACTCAATACGGCTGGGAAGACCTAGAGTTAGGCGTTCGTCTCAAAAATCTAGGGCTAAACCTGATCAAATGTCCAGAAGCTGTTGGGTATCACTGGCATCCACCGTTTAGCCTTGATGATTTACCCCGACTGATCGATGTAGAAATTCAACGCGCCCGTATGGGAGTTGTATTTTACAAAAAGCATCCTACACTCGATGTTCGCATGATGATTCAGATGACCTGGCTGCATCGGTTGCTATGGGGGCTGCTCTCACTGGGTGGCCTACTCAACGAACAAACGCTCAAACCCCTCTTGCAGTGGCTGATTGACCAAGGGCGTCCCCAGCTTTCCCTGGAAGTGGCCCGCATTTTTCTAAACTGGTATAACGTCAATGCTGTCCATGCTGCCTACCGAGAGCAGCCATAATACGCAGGCATACCCCCTAAGGGTGAGGCTATATTAGTCTGACTTTATCTATCCTCTAGATAGGCACTGTGTACAACCCCCGCTCTGACTAACTCAGGCTGCGTGAAATCGGCATACGCTCGGTGTTCATATGCTATTTGGGTGGCCATAGCCTAACCATTGACAATTCAATTCTTTGACTTGTTTTTATAATCCTTTTGAAAATTTTGTACCTACAGATACACCAGTCTCTATCTGTACTAGCTAAGTTGATATGAAAATCAAAGTATTAAAAAACGTATAGCGACCATCTCCAACTGTTCGTCTTATGCATTCTGATAACGTTCAACTGTTTCGCATGCTGGTTGAAGCTGGTGCTCAGCCAGGAGAAGATTTTTCCTACGATCTCGGTCAAGGCACGTGTCACATCAATGAGCGCGGCTTTATTCTGCTGCAAAATGCTTTTCCCGATATTAACTGGCACGAAATTTCAAGCGTGATTGAGCGAGATCTAGACGGCCCAGTGCAAAGGCTGAATCAGCAGCTGGGGGTAGATTTCACTGCCGCTGTAATGCAACGGTTACAACACCGTCTAGAGCATTTACCTACCAATGAGGCGGCCTGGTATGTGCATCAAATATTGGGTGGTGTAGAACAACGTACAGGAATATCTCTGTATCAACTTATCCAACGGGATTTGTCGGCTGAAACCTGCCGCCGGTTAGATCAGCTACTTAACCTCACGCCGCTGACGCCTTGCAGTGTTTGGATTGAGGATCTAGTGTTGGCAGCCGGTGGCTCAGCTGACGATATTGACTATGACGATAACGATATTTTGTTGAGCGAGGCAGGGGTGGCGATGCTTACCCAGGTTTGGACAGGTGAATTAGAACTTCAGGATGATCTGGCTGCCTAATTGCCTGTTGTTTGGGGGCTCCACAGGGCAATCCTTAAATGAACTACGCCCATTGAGGATAATTAGCATCCACAACCACCATCGACCCTGTAATATCGACAGAATCATCGCAAGCCAGATATAGAGTGGCTCTGGCGATTGCTCGAGCTGCATTTTTATCACGCTTGGGCATCCGAAAAATTCTTTCGGCTAGAGCCGCTTGGGAGTCACCTAAGATGGCGCCGCTCACGGCAACGTGAGGCCAAATTAGGTTGACGCGAACGCCAGCCTGAGTAGTGCCCTCTGAGATATCACGCGTCATCGCTATCATCCAGCCACGGCTTGTGCCCTCAATCACCTGCATTCCTTTACGGGGATAGGGCACGATATTAACGATTGAGCCTGTGGCAGAACGGCTGAGAAAAGGCAGTGCATACTGACTAAACAGAAAGGCCCCCTGTAAGCTGAGGCTGACAATGCGCTCCCATGATTCATCCGTTAGGTCTAGCACAGAGGCATCGTTTCCGAGCAAGCTAAAACTAGCGTTGTTGCACAAAATATCAATGCGACCAAAGGTAGCAACGGTGTCTTTAACAACTGCTTCGACATCGTAGGGAGCCGTAGCGTCTACCAGACAAAAGCGTGCTTTAGCGCCTTCTTTCTCTAATTTATGGACTAATTTGTTGCCCTTGGACTGATTTAACCCGCAAAGAACTAACTGGGCTCCGTGACGTGCTAACAAGCTTGCTATCCGACGCCCTACTCGACAGTCTCCTGCTGTGATGAGAGCAACGCGATTCTGAAGCAGCATTGTTAGTTCCGCCGTCGTTGACCGAGGTAAAGAGTCTTTTCCGTTCTGAAATAGTAAGTCATTTCAGAACATACATAGTGAGAAAAGAGAACTAAAAATGTGGTTGGACGGACTATACATAAAAAGTGCGATCGCAGCTTACGAGCGCAAACCGACTGCGATCGCTGAGGGGATATATCGATCTAACGCGGTGGCTGTTTAACGCGCCCTCATAACTAACCCCCATTCCGAGACTTCGCAATGTAACCGATTAGCCCAGCCAAGCAAACGTCTGTTTAAAACGCACACCCTGTCGGTAAGGGTTCAACAGTCTCTAAGCTCGGTAATGAGTCGACAACAGATTCGAAGCCAGAATTTACGCTGCCTCCGTAGGCTTGACCGCCATAATTACTCTGCAGCCCGCCCATGTGTGCGCGAATGATAACGTTTTGATCGGGGTCAATTGGCACAGGGCCACCGCTGCGGGTAAATGGCTGTTCATTGATATGGCTGTGGGCCAAAATGCGACGGTAAATTAGCTCGCCTGTTTCAGCGTCCGCTACTTCCCACCAGTCAGAATATTGCTCACAGCCCGTATCGGCACTGCTAATGGTGACGGCAAATGTATAATTTCCGGCTTCGCCCGTGACCGCAACTGACGTTATGTCGGCGACAGGGACGCCATTTTCATCGGTAGGTTCTGTTGAAATAGGATCAACCACTGGTTCAGCAACTGTTTCGGGGGCAGGGGTGGGTGCCAGGGGTACCTCGCTGGTCTCTGGAGATGGCATACAGGCTACCATTGGCACTAAGAGCAATAGCAATATAAGTTTTTGCATGGATTTGTGGGTGTGAGTCGCTGCAGTATGGCTTAAACTGCCGCTGCTGCAACAGGTGCTTTAGTCAATATATCTACCCCCTCTTTAGTCACCACCACTGTATGTTCAAACTGAGCTGTTAGCTGACGATCTTTAGTGATCGCTGTCCAACCATCGGCCAGCAGCTCTACCTCATATGTCCCTATATTAATCATCGGTTCGATGGTAAAGACCATACCCGGCGCTAATTTTTTACCTTTACCAGCTGTGCCATAGTGGGGAATTTGAGGTTCGGTATGAAAAATCCGATGGACGCCATGTCCAACAAAATCACGCACTACAGAGAACCCTTCTGCCTCAGCATAGGTTTGAATGGCGGCTCCAATATCACCAATGCGAGCACCGGGCTTGACGGCCTTAATGCCGCGATACATGCTCTCTTGAGTCACCTCGACCAGTCTGCGGGCTTGGGGGGACACATTACCGACTAAAAACGTGCGGGAAGTATCCCCATGGTAGCCATTCAAAATAGGTGTGACATCAATGTTAATGATGTCACCGTCCTGCAAGATTTGCTTTTCGTTGGGAATCCCATGACAAACTACTTCATTAACGCTGGTGCAAATAGATTTGGGAAAAGGGTCTGCACCTTCACCACCTGGGTATCCCAAGGGAGCGCTCTTAGCGCTGTGGGCCTGGGTCCAACGTTCAGCTTCGTCGTTGAGTGCTAACGTGCTGACGCCGGGCTGGACCATTGGCTCAAGGTGATCCAATAGACGCGCCGCTAGCTGGCAGGCGTTACGCATCTGTTCAATTTCTCGTTTTGATAGCCGAATGATTCCTTTGAATGCAGCGTCCACGATGATTCCGTTCAATGTATGTCATTTGAGGGGGCATCGCCCCGCCTACCTCACTCTAGCGCTATTGCCATCCTCTAGCCGCTAGATAATGAAAAATTGGTTGGGCAAACTTGATGAATTGGTGTTGACGGAGGGTGATCGTGTCCGCAATGTGTACCCAACCTTAGATGTGATAAAAAGGTCAAACCTGAAGATGTTAAAGCGCAATGAAAGTCTGGTCTATCTGTGGGCTCTGTTTATATTTAGGTCTCGTGTTACTAGATTGGGTGGCCGGCCAACACTGGCTGGCTGATTTTTCATTGCCGCTGTCAATTTTTGGGGGTGTTAGCCTTGCGATCGCAAGCAATCCGTTTTTAAGCAACCCATCCAAAAACTCAGCCCCACAAAACCTAACAGATGACCATGACGATAGCCCCCAGGTAAAATCAGCACCAAAACCGTCAGACCCAACCAACGAGACACCGGCCAATCCCTATCCTGCCAATTCTCAGCAAAACTTCCCTTCAATTTCTTTTACTATCAATAAAAATGTTCGACCTTAGAGATGGGCGTTCCCGTCTTGAAGCCCAAGGTTTGGTTCAGCCTTCCTTAGGCGCCTGCAGCTGTCCGACTGCATTGGTTACTATCTGACGCGGCATCAGCCGATTTGAAAAAACCAACAGTCGGTTAAAAATACCGTGAACGGCCACAACCTGATTCCGTTCTAGAGCAGCGTAGCCAAATTTAGCGACGTCAGCAGCGTCAGGTAACTTGAACTTCTTAAATAGCTCTATATCCCCAAGCTTGGCACGGGTTTGGAAATCAGTCCCTCGGGTCGGCCCCGGACAAAGAGCGGTGACGGTGACGCCTGTGTCTTTTAGCTCGTGAGCCAGAGCCTCAGTAAACGCCATTACATAAGATTTGCTGGCATAGTAGGTTGCCATAAACGGCCCTGGCTGAAAGGCTGCCGTGGATGCCACATTAAGAATTTTTCCGTAGCCTCGCTCCAGCATGGCTGGTAGAAAAAGCCTGACTAAATAGGTCAGGTTGACCATATTAAGCTGCAGTAGAGCATTCTGCGTTGGCCAATCACCTTCAGCAAAGGGGCCATAGGCACCAAAGCCAGCATTATTGACCAACACATCTACCGTTAGCCCCTGTTGCTGAACACGTTCAAACAGCGCTTGTGGTGCATCAGGTTGACTCAGGTCGCAGCTAATGACACAAACCCTGAGATCATTGCTTTTAGTCAGCTCGTCTTGAATCTGGTGGAGCTTATCTGTGCTGCGGGCTACCAAGATCAGATCGTAGTCGTGGTGTGCAAATACTTTTGCTAACTCATAACCGATACCTCCAGATGCGCCCGTAAGCAGTGCTGTTTTTGCCATAGTTTGAAAGGTCTACCTCTGCTTCACCATAGCCTTAGTACGGCCAACCGATCCAACCATTAGGGTTCTCTCTAAAGGCTTGTTGTATTCACTCAAAACACTTTCGGCAAGCCCTAATATCAGGTGAGGTTCTCTTCCCTGGGTGTTGCTATATCTGTAAGGCATCATGATGACTGTAAGGCAAAGGAAAGAGGCCAGAGTCAACACTCTCCTCAAATCCATTGACACCACAATCAAGAACTGAGGAAACAACATGATCGTACGTTACTGGCAACCCTTCCAAGAAATCGAAACCATTAGACAACAGCTTGACAACATTTTTGAAGATCTCACGCCTGCGACAACAGATTGGGTTCCTGCAGTTGATCTTATAGATGCAGGCGACAACTATGTTCTAGACGTGGTTCTACCGGGTCTAAAGGGTGATGATATCAACATTGAAGCTAGCCGTAAGAGTATCACTATCTCTGGTGAGCGCACTGCCGCTGGTGACGATCAGCAAGTGCTACGTCGCGAGCGACGCTACGGTAGCTTCCGCCGTGTGATTAATCTACCTGTGGCGATTGACCATGAGCAGGTAAGTGCTGACTACACTAACGGCATTTTGACAGTGCATGTACCCAAGTCTGCCGAGGTGCGTCACCAGGTAGTTAAGGTGAATGTTGCCGACGCAGCAGCCGAATAATGCGGGTGTTCAGGCGTGATTAGTTGGGAATACCTAATCGCGTCTGAATCCTCCTGATGACTCTTCTCTAATTCTCCTAGTTTGGCTATGGCGGCAGGGTTTACCTGCCGCTTTTTTTGTGGGCTCTTCCAACATCTTGGTGAGATGCCCACAGACCGAGCCCTTATGGAGATAGCGATCGGTGACTAAAGGTTACGCGTTGGGGGCTGCTGGCGTTTAAGCTGGGAGTACACTCGCAGTTGGTAATCGCTTTAGAGAATGAAACGCTATGAGTAGCCCAGATGTGACCAGTCGCCATGCGGCTCCTGACCGTGTCATTCCAGAAATTGGCACTTTAGCAATGCTTCGCCTTGGGGCGTTCAACGCCGGTCTTGGGATTATGTCAGTCCTAACGTTAGGTGTTCTCAATCGCATTATGATTGATGAGCTGCAAATACCCGCATTGATTGCAGCAGGAACCATTGCAGTCCATCAGTTTATGGCTCCTGCCAGGATTTGGTTTGGTCAAATGTCAGACTCAAAACCATTTTTGGGCTATCACCGCAGTGGCTATATCTGGCTTGGAATCGTTGCCATGGCTGTGACGGCCTTTTTGGCGATACAAGTGGTTTGGCAAATTGGTACGCAGATTGAGCTGTTTGGTTGGGGACCCCATATCTATCCATGGGTGGCGTTACTCGCTTTGGTATTTGCGCTGTATGGATTAGCGTTATCGTCGACCTCTACACCGTTTACGGCGTTACTCGTCGATGTATCTGATGAAGACGCCAGACCCCGACTGATCGGCATCGGTTGGTTTATGCTCATGATTGGCATTATTCTGGCTGTGATTTTAACAACGGTAGTTGTGGGCGGAGCGTTGGATAATGCGCCCACATTGGCCGACATTAGAGCACCGATCAATCGGCTATTTATTGTGGCGGCTTCGCTGGTGTGCGTTTTAGCGATCGCAAGCACCTTTGGTATTGAAAAAAAGTATTCACGCCTCACCCAGCGGTCTAGTAACCAAGGGCGAGAGGATCAAATTACGTTAAGAACCGCCTTTAAGGTTTTAACTGCCAGTCGTCAGGCAGGACTATTCTTTGGCTTTTTGCTGGTTTTGTGTCTCAGTCTCTTTATGCAAGATGCCGTACTCGAACCCTATGGCGGGCAAGTATTTGGCATGTCCATCGATGAAACCACCCGGCTAAACGGGTTTTTTGGTGGTGGTACCGGTCTAGGTATTGTAGTCACTGCATTTTTGCTAGCACCCAAGCTGGGTAAAAAACGCACGATTAAAGTGGGCTGTTTGTGGGCGGCATTCTGTCTAACCTTGCTGATTGCCATTGGTGCAACGGGCAATCCAACGCTGCTGGGTGCAGGTGTGGGTTTATTTGGTCTGGCCTCAGGTGTGCTCACGACAGGCTCAATTTTGCTGATGTTAGATCTAACCATTGCTGAGGTGGCGGGCACCTTTGTGGGTGCTTGGGGATTAGCTCAAGCTGTGGCCCGAGGGGTGGCGACAGTGTTGGGGGGCGGTCTGCTATCGCTGGGTAAGAGCATTATGGAAGCCATAGCAGGCGGGCCTGTGCCAGAATCACAGCTGCTGCCTGCCTATGGTTTGGTCTTTGGCACCCAAGCGGTTGGTATGTTGGTCTCAGTGGCCATTGTGAACCGTGTAAACATTCGTGAGTTTCAAACGACTGCACAGAGTGCGATCGCAAATGCCCTTGAAAGCGATATGGATTAACCTCGATGACTCAAGACTGGCAACACATTCTGACCGTTGCGGAAACAGCAACAACTATGGTTGGCACTCAGCTACTTAAAGATTTTGGCAATGCCACAGCGGAAGAAAAAGCTGACGGTAGTTTAGTCACCCAATCCGACAAGTGGGCCGATGGCGAGCTACGGCGACGACTCCAAAAAGAATTTCCGGCCCATGGTGTGCTTAGCGAAGAGGATGTGCATGTCTTTCCTGAGCAGGACTTCTGCTGGATTATTGATCCCATTGATGGCAACACTAACTTTACCCGAGGCGTGCCTCTCTGGGGCATTTCCCTAGGTCTGCTCTACAAGGGCACACCGGTCTTTGGTCATGTGTATATTCCCACCCTAGATCAGCGGTTTCATGGGTTTTTTATGGGAGATTCCGGCTTAGACGGCCCCAGTGGTGCTTTTCTGGATGGTGACCTGATTCAAACCTCTTCAGACGAGGCCACCGGTAGCCAGTTTTTTAGTCTCTGTGCCCGTAGTCTTAAGGTGCTTCAAAACCCGTTTCCCTGCAAAATTCGTATGTTAGGTGTCGCCACCTATAACCTGCTGATGGTAGCGGCAGGTATAAGCTTGGGGGCTGTGGAAGCTACCCCTAAAATTTGGGATATTGCTGCCGTATGGGCAATTACTAAAGCTGCGGGTGGTGTTTGGACACCTCTAGAGGAGACCAGCATTTTTCCACTAAAAGTCGGCGAAAACTACGGGAATCGCCCATTTCCTACCTTACTAAGCGCCCGAACTGAACTAGACCAACAGTTTCGTCCGCTAGTGGAGGTGATTCACCAATAAAGCACCAGGGGTTACTTCTGCGTAGCTTGCGGAAAGTCGGCCGCCAGATGGGGATCACTCATCAGGTAGATTCTGAACATCGTATGCAACGACTAGCAAAGATAATGCAGCGAGTGCTGCCGTGGTTACTAACCGCACTGATTGTTATGACGGTGAGCCCACCTGCTGCCGCTCAACAGTCTTCTAACCCACGCATCCTAGCGGTTAAGGGGCATGGCCACGATCAGGCTCCCACTACCCTGGCTCAAATCACCCTTGGCATATCAGATCAGGGAAACAGTGCTAAAACAGCCTACGATCAGCTAAATAAGCGCTCTTCTGCTGTAACAACGTTACTAAAGTCTCGCAAAGTAGACCAGGTTAAAACCTCAAACATCAACCTGAGTCTCAAGAGTGACCGTGATGGAAAGCCGAAGAAAGATGATTACGAAGGGTATCGCAATATCGAATTTCAGGTGCCTGCTAACAATATTGGGGTGTTAGATGATGCGATCGCAACCAACATAGATCAAGTTCACAGCATTCGCTACTTTGCGACAGAGCAAGCTATTCTCACGGCCCGCACTAAGGCATTAGAAGCCGCCATTGCCGATGCCCAGGCCCAGGCCAAAATTGCCCTTGACCAACTGGGCTTTAGCGTTCAAGAAGTTGTCGACATCCAGATAGACGATGCCATTGTTCAAGCGCCGGGCACTGACGCTGCACCCCAAGGCGACAGCTACTCTGGTAGCAGCCGCTGGTCAGGCATTCCAGCGGTCAACTCTGGGGAACAGGCTGTGGATGTAGGGGTAACCTTGAAAGTACGGTATTAGGTCTGCTGCTGTTTCCAGGTGTCTGTGAGTAGACCTGCATAACCCCAGTCTTCCTCCTCAATTTCTTGGATAACGACATGAATATGTTCAGGCTTTTTTCCTAACACACGGACTAGCGAGTCAGTCACATCCTTAACTAGGGCTGCTTTCTGCTCTCGTGTGGCTCCGGTTGTAATCTGAATATTGACGTACGGCATTGCAATAGTTGGGCGGTAATATGAAATCGAAGGGTGCTGTGCCTAGTGTATGTTTTCTTACAGGCTGACTGATCGGCTGGAGTTGCGATCGCTCCAGCTTACCGATGCAAACGAACTCTTTATGCTGACCGATGCCAATCGCAGCTATCTGCGTCAGTGGCTGCCGTGGCTAGACAGGACAACTACATCTGCGGATACCCGTACCTTTATCCGCAATACATTGGAACAGTTTTCTAAAACGGAAGGTGTTGTTGCTGCCATCTGTTACGACGACCACATTATCGGTGTAATTGGCTATAACCAAATTGACTGGGCCAATCGCAGTGGTCAAATTGGCTACTGGCTGGCAAAATCTCATCAGGGTAATGGCATTATGACCATGGCCTGTCGGCATATGCTTGACTATTCATTTGCTAACCTAAATCTCAACCGAATTGTGATTCTCTGTGCAACCGAAAACCAGCGCAGTCGCGCTGTGCCTGAACGACTTGGTTTTAGGCATGAGGGTACTGCGTATGAGGCGGAGTGGCTATATGATCATTTTGTTGATCATGAGGTTTATGCGATGCTTCGCTGCAGTTGGCAACAGAATAATAGGTGAGGGTAAGCTCTTGTGGGTAAGGTAGTCAGAAGCAATTATCTTATCTCTTATCGACTCTGATGTTTGTTAAAAATTAAGCTCATGGGTTTAGCTAGAGTAATTTTATTCAGAGATGCTGTTTCAGAAACGTAGCGTGGAATGTTGATGGGGTGCTTAAAGATGTTGCTTGGGGTCCCTCCGAGTTCCCCAAACCCCCATGGGCAGGGCCGGAACGCCGCCCTACAACCCAGCGTACTAGATTATCACTAGTACGCAATAAGTTGGGGTTACGGCGGGGTTGATTATTGGTGTTCTGGAGCCATCTCTTCGGAAAATTTAGCCCATAAATCTCAATTTATGCAGTTGTTTTTGAATGCTTTCTAAGCATCCTCACTTCGAGGATATAGCTGTAGCCCATAGCGGTAGAGTGCCACTGGTTGGTCAATTGCCTTAAAGTAGTCTGGGTCTTGGGGTGACAAGTATACTGCTGTGATTTGATCGGCCTCTATATGGTCTTGCTTGTAATGGTAGGCCGTTGTATTTTCAACTTCGTTTAAATATACTGTCGGTCGACCGCCGCGAAAAAACTGTTGAAATACTTCGGTGGTGATAAATGTGCCGTCATCAGGGTGCTCCACTGCTCGCCCTGTTACGGTGGATACCAACTGCTGATTATCTTTTAGGAATGTAATCTGTCGATTTGGATTCTCAGGATCAACCTTAACGGTCTCTACCCAGTTATTACCTAAATAGGCCCGTGCCAGGCTCAGGCCATTAAAGGCTCGGTCCGACACAACACCTTGGGTTGTTTTTAACGGTCGGTTCAGAAATTTACCTTGAGACACCCGTGCTTCTTTAAAGCGGATATCTGCCTCAATCGCAACTTCAAGAAACTTACGATTACCTTCAAATCCGGGGGTGACGATGGCCGGAGATAGCGGAGCTTTCATCTCTAGCAGTGTGGACGTCATACGCCAGGGACCATCCATCCAGGCTGGATACACCAAGTCTCCTTCTGATGGCTGTACTGGTGGTTTGCTAGACCAGTCCGGAAACGCAGACAGTCGCTCAGCTAGCGGGCTAGCTATTGCTTCACCGCTACACAGCAACCACACCAAAATAAGCAGCGTGACCCAAATGAACTTGCGTTTCAGTCGTTTAAGGAAAAACCGATGCATGACTTATGTCTATCACCACAGCACCAGTTTAGTCCTATTGGCATCAGAGACGTTTGAAAAGAACGGATGACGCGGTAGCAATCCTAAACTATCGGGAGTAACCTTAAGAAGCGTTGTAGCCTTTAGGTATGTAAAAACTAAATATTAAAAACTGGCATTGCTGATCCTCGGGATGGTTTTAGCTGTGAGAGGTTGTAAAATAGCTAATGCTCTAGATCGATTCATCCCCTAAATCAGCAATCGCTAAAAACTAAAAAGCGTTACCTTTTTTGCAGTGATACATCAGGTGCTCACACCGCTTCTATTCACTTCTAGTTAGCAATGGATGATCAGACTCTGCTTAAAGAAGCCCTCACTGATGAGCTGGGCGACCTCTACAAAACTATTACCCGGCTTACGACTACAACATCCTTACCAGGAGATGACCTGCAGCTGCTGCGAGGTTTGGTTTCAGTATTACAGTTTGCTACTCGGCAGATGGCAGAGCAACAAGCTGCAGACGGTGCGTTGACGACAGATGTCACCGTCCTGCGAGAAAAACTAGAAAAGCTACAGCAAGAGAATACGGCCTATCAGAAACAACTTGACTGGCTCAAAGACCGCGTCGCTCTATCGCGGACAGCCACTGGTCGCACTCAGCTAAAGGCTAATCTTAAACATACCTTAGATGTGGCGGTCGATATTACTCAGGCTAATAGTGGCAGCCTCTTTTTGTTGGATGATGCGAATGTTGTGACAGAGTGCATTTTGACCCGATCAGGCACGACAGAACGCGAACGACATCAGCTAGTGGGGCAAGTGTTAGAAAAGGGGCTGGCGGGCTGGGTGCTTGAGCATCGAAAGGTGGAAACCATCTCAGATACTGCATTAGACACTCGTTGGGTTAATTTGGCCAACCAGCCTTATAAAGTTCGCTCGGTGCTCTGTGTGCCCATGGTGGGTAGCGGTCGCGTTCTTGGAATTATGACCCTGACCCATCCAGAGCCAAAACATTTTCAGTCGCCATGGTTAGACTTGGTTGGGGCGATGGCTGAACAGACAGCTTTGGTGCTAGAAAGTACTCGTTTACGGTATGCGCATAAAATCTTAGATAAGCGTCTGCGTCGACATCAAGAGTTTTGTTGTCAAGTTTTGGCCACTGAGATTGTGGCAGCGGTCGTGGTGCAAAACAACAAGTTTGTCCATATAAACGGTCTTGCTGCCGATCTGTTTGGTCAAAAAGCAGATGCGTTACTGCAGCTACCGTCGATTACTAGCGTGATTGCCTACGAAGATCTCAACCAGGTAAAGGCTAGCTTAGAAATCTGCAGCGCAAAGTTAGCTCAAATTTTTAGTCTTGACTTTGGCATTACCCATGAAAATGGCCAGGTTATCCCTATCAGTGCTCGAGGCATTACGCTAGATTTTCAGAAAAAACCTGCCGTCATGATGATGATGAACAAGGTATTACAATAAATGCAGCTGCTGCCAGTATTTTTGTGATTGCAACACTAAACAGACCTCAAAAGATTAAATTTTTGAAAACGCCAACGTCCCAGGAGTGGATTGATCAGGCCCTGGCCAACCTGGATGAGGTGATGTTAGATCATTCTCACTGTGAGCGTAAGGCTGCAGGAATTGCGATTAAGCTGATGTTTTTGTACCCTGGCGATGCAGCTTTGGTGGCAGCGCTGACGGAGATTGCCCAGGAAGAACTAAGTCATTTTAAGCAGGTAAATCAGTGGCTAGAGCGTCGAGGTGTTGCCCTGCGTTCTTTGGCCGCTGGTCCTTATGGTTCAAAGCTACGTAAACAGGTTCGGCCCAACGACCCAGAACGCAAGCTGGATCTATTGCTCGTGTCGGCCCTGATCGAAGCTCGTAGCCACGAGCGTCTGGGTCTTTTGGGTGAGCATTGTCCAGACCCTGAGCTGGCTAAGTTTTACCGCAGTTTAATGGCTTCTGAGGCACGTCACTACGGTGCCTATTGGGTACTGGCCACTAACGAATTTGGCACCGATGTAGTTACTCCTCGACTGGAGGTGTTGGCGACCGCTGAGAGTGAAATTTTAGCTACGTTGCACCCGGCTCCAAGGGTCCACAGCTAAATTTGCGTGAGTTTTGAATTCTTAATTTTGAGTTCGTACTTATCTAACAGATATAAGCAATACGGAATTAATCCACTCAAAATTCAAAACTTAAAACTAGGAATTCAAAATTCAATATCTACTTAGCCGCCCCCTCTAATGCATACTTCTTTCAAATCCTTTGTAATTCGCGACTGGCAGCCGACTGATCGAGAGGCAGCCGCGGCGCTTATTGGTCAGGTGTTGACTGACTATGGACTGGGCTGGGAGCCTGAAGGGGCTGATATCGACGTGGTGCAGGTAGACCAGCACTATCAAGACGGTGAATTTTGGGTGGTGGAGCAGGCCGGGACCGTTGTCGGCACAGCTGCCTACTATCCGATTGAGCGGGGTGAGCAGGCGGTGGAAATCCGTAAAATGTATCTGCTACCAGTGGCGCGTGGTCAGGGATTGGGGCGATTTTTACTGGGGCAGTTGGAGGGTGCGATCGCAGCTCGTGGATTTAAAGAAATCTGGCTAGAAACAGCAACGGTGCTCAAAACAGCTGTGCGTATGTACGAAAGCTCAGGCTATCTAAAGGCAACGGGTGTGGAAACTACACGCTGCGACAAGGTTTACAAAAAGCGTCTCGATTCATAAGGAAAACCCTTGATATCAGCCGCAATCAGTCAGGATTTCTGACAGCTCGCTATAATCAGGCGAGTTTAATTGCCATGCCGATTTCTAACACGGGTTTGAGGTCATGCCTTACCCATTGCTAGGGCGGAGGCCGTGCACACTACTTATTAGTTAATCACTGTGATTGCCATCTATCCCGGTAGCTTTGATCCAGTTACGTTGGGCCATCTCGACATCATTACCCGCAGCAGTGTCCTCTATGAACGGGTTATCGTTGTGGTTTCGCGTAACCCGACCAAAAACCCCATGTTCCCAGTCGGGGAGCGTTTAGCGCAGATTCGTAAAGCGACCGCACATATTGGTAATGTAGACGTCGATAGTTTTGATGGATTAACGGTTAACTACGCCCATACGCAAAATGCCAAAGTCTTGATTCGTGGTTTACGTGTACTATCAGACTTTGAGAAAGAACTCCAAATGGCCCATACTAATAAGACCCTTGCAGACGACCTGGAAACTGTTTTTTTAGCGACGTCTACTGAATACGGCTTTTTAAGCAGTAGTCTAGTAAAAGAGATTGCAAGGTTTGGCGGATCAATCGGTCATCTTGTTCCTGATCATGTTGCCCAAGATATTCAAAGATGGTACGGCAAGAACCTCCACTAAACGACCCTAGGCTAATTAACGATCCTAGGTTAAATGGCCAGGCTGCACAGCAGCTCGATGAGGCTATCCCTCAGCAGGCCAGCAACGCAGCGCCTGTGGCAGGGTTTGACATTCAAGATGCCCTTAACCAGATTGAGGAGACAGTGCTAGACAGCCCTCGCCTGCCGGTAATGGGCCGCACCATGATCAATGAGGATGACCTGCTCGATCAGCTGGATGCTGTCAGACTCAATCTGCCCAGCGCATTTCAGGAGGCGCAGCAGCTATTAGAGCAGCGTAACGACATCCTGAGTGAGGCGGAGCGATATGCTCAAGATATTGTCACCACGGCTGAAAAACAGGCAGCGGCCATCTTAAATGAGACGGCCATTTTGCGGCAGGCTGAGCAGCAGGCCCAGCAGCTTCGACTACAGGTGGAGCAGGAATGTGCGGCGTTGCGCTCGCAAACCATGATGGAAATTGAGCAGCTTCAGACTCAAACCAAACAGGAATGTGACGAAATGCGCAAAAGTGCGATCTCTGAATGTCATGCCATCCAAACCGATGCAGACACTTATGCTGACCAGGTGCTGCAGCGTATGGAGACCCAGTTTGGTGAAATGCTCGATGTCATCAGTAATGGCCGTCAGCAGCTGTACGAACGCCAACAGCGAGCACGTCAGGCGTCTCCACAGCCGACAGCGACCGATGTTCCTCCAAGTCCATTGAGCCGTCGCCCTATTTCTCAGCGGCCCCCCAACCAGCAGCAGTCTTACATTCAACCACCTCAGTCGCCGCCAGCATCCCCACGGCCTCAGCAGCAGCCACCGCGCCCGCCTCAGCAACGCCCGCCTCGTAAGTTCTAATGATTGGCTATATCAAAGGGGGACTAGCCGATATTCAGCGGCTAAGCAATGGTCGTGTGATCGTTACAGTGGATGTGAACGGTGTCGGCTATGAGCTACAGATTACGGCTCGAGTGATGGGTAATTTGCCCCCCATTGGTGACTCGGTTCAGAT
Organism: Cyanobacteria bacterium P01_H01_bin.21; assembly: GCA_038748405.1. Taxonomy (GTDB): domain Bacteria; phylum Cyanobacteriota; class Cyanobacteriia; order Phormidesmidales; family Phormidesmidaceae; genus Leptothoe. Next base: position 17,639 of record JBCDIX010000050.1, read on the forward strand.
TTTTGCCCACTTACAAAACCGTGACGACCAGCCAGTGCTGTTTGGGTTTGGTTCACGAGCCGAGCGCGATGTGTTTCGTCTGGCGATTAGTGTCAGCGGCATTGGCCCCCAGATGGGCATGGCGCTGCTCGATACTCTAAGCCTTAACGACCTGGTTCAAGCGGTTGTTTCCGGCAATGCGCGCATTTTGTCCCAAACCCCAGGTGTCGGCAAAAAAACCGCCGAGCGTATTATCTTGGAGCTCAAAACTAAGCTAGCCGAATGGCGACAGCAGGCTGGGCTCATTACCGCTCCAGCCGCTGGTCCAGTGTCGGTTATTCAAGAAGATGTGGAAATGACCCTGCTGGCCCTGGGGTATTCCAACAGCGAAATCACCAAAGCTCTGCAGGCTGTTGGTCAAGGCAAAGCACTCAGCAAAACTGCCGATACCGAAGACTGGATTCGTGAAGCCATCACCTGGCTGAGTCAGTAGACGATGAAATAAATTTTGTATCAAAATACACTGTTTGGTGTATCGTTTAGCAGGGCACTCTGCAAATACCGCAAGTAGCTTCAGAGTCATTAGTGACAAAAATTTATGAAACAGGTTGTTGCAGTTATTCGGTCTACCCAGTTAGACAAAGTTAAAGAAGCCTTAGTAAACGCGGGTATTGTTGGCATGACCGTTTCCAATGCGCGTGGCTTTGGTCGTCAAAAGGGACAGACGCAAAAATATCGAGGCCAAACCTATAAAGTCGACTTTCTGCAGAAAATTCGGCTTGAGGTCGCGGTGGCTGATGAGAAAATAGATTTGGTTGTAAAAACCATTACCGATGCTGCCTACACAGGCGAAATAGGCGACGGTAAAATTTTTGTGCTACCGGTTGAAGCTGTCTACCGTATTCGAACCGGTGAACGGGATGATGTAGCGCTATCTAGTAGCGAAAGCTAAGCGTTCCTACTCTACGCCAACTTTTTTTAATGCGGCCTGCGCTGCTTTTTTTTCAGCATCCTGTTTGCGTCGACCTTTACCTCGGCCATAGAGCAGCCCTTTTACCCGCACCTCAGCGGTAAACTGTTTTGCGTGGTCGGGGCCACTGGCTGCAATGATTTGATAGGCAGGTACTTCTCCTAGCTGTTCTAGTGACCAAATCTGAAAACGGCTCTTGTAGTTGATATGGATGGCCGTTTCACTAACGGTATCGGCGACGCTGTCAAACATAGGGACAACATAGGCACGTAGCGTATCAATATTTTGACCACTGTCTAGAAAGTAGGCCCCAATCAGTGCTTCAAACGTACTGCACAGCACTCGCTTACTGTTACGGCTATCGCTATTTTCTGCGCCACGGCTCAGACATAGATGTTTTTGTAAATTGAGCTGACTGGCAAAATAGCTGAGCTGATTCTCATCGACTAATGCAGCCCGCAGCGGTGTGAGTTCCCCTTCAGGTCTTTTAGGATAGCGCTGGTAGAGGTACTCGCCACTTAGAAACGTAAGAATCGCATCCCCTAAAAATTCCAGCCGTTCGTTGTCCTCGCAGTCATGTTCTTTGGCGTAGGACTTGTGGGTAATGGCCAGCTGCCAGAGGCTTAAGTCTTTAAACGTAGGTAATTCAAACGTGCTCATGCTCCCACCATAGCGCGCTTAGTTACTTTCTAAAGTATGGATTGCGATCGCATAGCAACCGCCACAGGGATCTGCAGCGGTTACGATGTTTTGAACTATGTACGCCTTGCTGTAGTTACCCCTGGGCAAACACAAAGTTGTTGCCGGTTAAATCGCTGGCATTTACATTGAGCAAGAGAACGGCATTGTCGTCACCAAAGTCAATTAGAGTAGAAGTCCCTATCTGAGTAGCTGCGCCCAAGACATCCGAGACATTATCAAAGATCGTCCCGACATCAAGTAGATCATTAGATGTTGAGAAATCGGTAACAACGTCGATGCCAGCATTACTGCCAAACTCGAAGGTGTCGCTGCCACCCCCGCCGGTCAAAATGTCATTATCGTCACCACCGTTGAGGATATCGTTGCCATCGCCACCGATAATCGTATCGTTACCCAGACCGCCGGTAACGACTACATCTTCCCCAGAGGTTTGAATAAAGCGATCGCTACCTGCTCCCAAACGGACAGAGCCATGCAGCGTTCCAGCATTCAAGATATCAACGCTACCCAACGCCCCCTCAGCATCAATGGCAAATCCATTACCACCGCTAATGGTGCCAAAATTAGTAATTTGCCCATCAAAAATCACACCCGCTTCGATTAAGAGACCAGCACTCTCTTCTGATGCGATAACGCCGTCAAGTTCGTTAGTGATGTCGCCAGTAAACGTAGCTTCAGTTAGTCCTGCACCCACAAACAGACGGATACCCGCTGGTACATTGCTGTCACCTCGACCCTGAATTAGACCGCTGTTAGAAATATCGGCAGACAGTTCTAGGTCGTCGATGCCGTTACCAAGACCGTTAGCAGCTCCCACCTGAACAGAGATACCGCTGCCAGCTACGCCCGCATCAATGGTGCCATGCTGGTTGTTGACGGTGATATTGTCAGCAGTCCCATCCAGATAGACTGTGCCGTCACGCTGGGGACCTGTGCCCAAAATGGTGCCCTGATTGGTCAGGGTAACGTTGTCACCATCCAGATTAACGACCCTACTGCCCGATTCGATTTGCCCAGTGTTAACAATTGACAGATTGTGGTCGGCATCGCCGATATAAAGACCGTTGCGAGGGCCAGAAATTAACCCGCTGTTCACAATGCGGCCATCAAAGGCTACACCATCTTCTACTACCAGACCGCCCAAAAAACCAACATTGACTTCCGAGGTAATGGTGCCACGGTTTACAACAGAGCCACTAACTGTTGCCTCAGGCTGCCCCGAGCCGTTAAAAAATCGTAGGCCGCTAGAGCCATTCGCGGTTACTCGTCCGCCATTGGCAAAGACATCTGGGCCATCACCACGCCCCTGCAATAAACCATTGTTGGTAATATTGATATTTTCATTGCCAGGGTCGTCAGTTGCCCCTACTTGAACAGAAACAGCATCGCCCAGATTTCCCTCACCAGCATCAATAGTGCCACTATTGATTAAATCTAAGTCATCAACAGTACCGTCAACATAGAGGGTGCCATTACGCTGATTTCCTGTGCCTACAATGTTGCCTGTATTTAGAATAAAACTACCATCACCATCACTGAGATCAACAGCACGACTGTTAGACTGAATCGTCCCAATATTAAGCAATCTTAAGTCATCTCCGGTTGTGCTAATACCGTTTAAATCTCCAGAAATCTCTCCGAGATTAAGCACTGTCACATTCTCGCCGCTTGCTTGAACCGCTGTATTACCTAGATCAGGTGCAGTAATAGAACCACCGGGTATAACTGCCAACAATGTTTCACTACCAGGGATATCAATGGCTGGCTCACCAACTGGCGCTTGAATATCTTCAAAAATAACTTCAATCTCGCCATCAGAGAGAACGATGGGGTTGCTAAGCTGTTCTGTCATGACTGGGCTCCTATAAGTGCATTGTGCTGATTTAATCTGTTGCGAAGATAAGAACAGATTGGTTTACATTTGCATCGTAGAAAGCCAGATTCGATCATGCTTGAGGCGTAGGACCTAAATCAGGTATAGGTCTAAAGCCCTAAGTATTTTTTGTTCTAAAGCGCTTTAAAGCATTAGCTAAACCAAGCAAAATGATACGATATACCAAGCCTTGGTTCACTTAACTCTCAGTCAGCAAGAGATTTTCTCAGACAGTTTTCATTTATCTGGGCTGGTTGACTATTAGCTGTACAAGCTAATAGCGACTGTAAAATTTCTTTATGGGCATTTTAAGCGAGTCAGATGGCGATAGCTACGCATAATTAGCCATAACACAGCACTTTCTCATATGCTATTCATTTAGCCTACGGCTTCTGAATCTATCATTCTATCTAAAAGGAAGGGGCCTACACCGAGAGTAGGGGGAATCATCTGAGTTTTAATTTTTAGCGATATTGGCACACTATGGCAAATTCACAAACCCCGATTCGGCTTCTATTAGTAGATGACGAAGATATTATTCGCTACGGTCTGAGTGCGATTTTGCAATGCGAGACGGCTATTGAAATTGTAGGTCAAGCCTGTAATGGTCAAGACGCAGTCAATCAAGTCCAGCAGCTTAGACCGGATATTGTATTGATGGATATTGCTATGCCTGTGATGGATGGCGTCACCGCCACAGGTTTGATTTGTCGGGCACTACCTGATGTTAAAGTTCTGGTTTTAACGACGTCCACTGAGGATAAACATCTGCACAATGCGATTCAACAGGGCGCCTTAGGATACCTTTTAAAGAATATACCGCCGGAAGATTTTATACATATTATTCAGAGTACCTGTAAAGGGTATATGCAGTTTGACCCTACTATGGGGCAAAAACTATATCAACAACTTAAGTCTCCTCAGCTAGCTACCACTGTAGATAATTTGAAGGGAGTTACACCGCGCGAGCGAGAGGTATTAAAGCTAATTGCTGCTGGTGCTAGTAACCGAGAGATTTCTCAAATGCTGCACATTGCTGAAAAAACCGTCAAGAATCACGTCAGTAATATCCTGAGTCGAGTAGGTTTAAGAGATCGCACCCAATTAGCTATTTGGGTGAATACAGCTAGTTTAGACGTCTTACAAACTGCCTAAAATTCATATGAGCCCCCATGATGCGCTGGAACCTTTGGGCAAAGTTTAGCTTGTTTCTGTTCTTGGTTTGGCTAGTAGTCAGTGGATCTACCATTGTTGTCCTCTCACAACACCTGAATGCTCATGCAGAACAAGCGGTTAAAGAGCGAGCGGATATCTTATTGACATCAATGCAGTCAGTTCGCGACTATACACGCGATCATGTGCAACCCTTGCTAAAAGACAGTAGTGAAATGGGGTTCTTTGTACAGGAGAGTATTCCCAATTTCGCCGCTCGAACTGTTTTTGCTGACTTTCAACAACAGGATGTGCTGTTGGAAGATTTTTTGTATAAGGAGGCAACGCCGAATCCTACTAATCCAACTGATCTTGCAGATTCGTTTGAGACGATTATTTTTAATCAGCTACGGCAGTTGTCCAAACCACAGGATCTGTCTGGCTATCGCTCATTGGATGGTAAGAAGCTTTTTTACATGGCTCAGCCTCTAATAATGGATGATGTTAGCTGCTTAGAGTGCCATGGCAATGCTCAAAATGCCCCCAAGTATCTGATCGATATGTATGGAAATCGCAACGGCTTTGGGTGGCAACTCAATGATGTCGTTGCAGCCCAGATGATCTATGTGCCGGCAGATATGATTTTTGACCGTGGGCGTCAAAATTTACTAACAGTGACCAAAACCCTGTTGGGTATTTTAGGGGCATTTTTTGTGGTCATTAATCTGCTACTGTGGCGCACTGTGGTCAACCCGCTCAAAATACTAACCAAGACAGCCAAGGGGGTGAGTAGCTGTGCGATTCGACCGCAGCAAGATACCTATCAACAAGCGAGTCAGTTAGAACAATTGACCCTACGACAGGATGAACCAGGACAGTTGGCCCGAGCGCTGCAGTACATGATTGATGTGCTTAGCCGTCGTGAGCAAGATTTGCAGCTAGCGGTTCAGGAACGGACTCGGTCGTTAGAGCAGGAGATGTGCGATCGCAAAACTGCTCAAGATGCACTCCAGACCTACTCCCACGCCATGAACCATGATCTACGTAACCTGGTCATGGGTATTTCTAACCTAGTACAGGGGATTATTTTTTGCTCATCTAGAGAGGCGACACATCAAGCCGCGCAGCCAGCATCCATCGCCATAGAGCCCAAGGCTCTTTCGATGATTCAGCAAAGTTGCGATCGCCAACTCAAGCTAATGAACTCTCTTATGGAGGTCCAGTCATCCGATATTTGGCACGTCTCACTACAGAAAGACAGTGTGAACTTGCGACAGCTAACAGAAGACTTGAGACTGTTCTATGAAACTAAACAAATAGTGTTAGCTACTACAATAAACAATCAAATTTCGCATGGCCTGCCATTAATTTATGGTGACGTTTGTCAGCTCAGACGAGTCTTTGAAAATTTAATTGGCAATGCCCTCAAATACAATACTAAAGATGTTGTCATCACACTAACTGCTATACCGTGGGAAGCTGCTCCATCCATGGTGCGGTGTGCAGTGATTGACAATGGTGTGGGTATTGACCCTGAAAAGGGGAGATCGTTGTTCGAAATCTATGCTCGTGGCGATAGTCACCGTTCAGTCGATGGGTATGGTCTGGGGCTATATATCTGTCGAAAGATCGTTGAAGCCCACGGTGGACGTATTGGGGTGACCTCAACGCCCAACCGGGGGGCAGAATTTTGGTTTACCCTGCCAATTGTAGATAGGATGTAGCAGATATTTCCCATGGCTTGAAATTTAGCCCCTCGATTTTGGCTGTAATACCAGTGCTTAGGGATAAGGATTTTATAAGATCCAAAAATTAATGCTGGAGAGACGTTGCATACAACGTCTGTACGTCTAAGAGTGGAGCCTAATTAATTTTGTTTTCTTAGTTTGTAGATGCTTCAGCCTCCTCCCAAAGGAGGTTTTGAGTTTTGAGGTACAAAATTCTGGTGCCGTCAGGAATAGCAATTTTTAAACTGTAGTAACACTGTTGAGAGTTGATATAACCAAGATTGACTTCCAAAAACTCTAGCCTTTTACCAGCAGGCGTTAGGAAGAATTTTTCAAACTGCTGCACCGAAAACAAATCCAAACTCGATAGATTCCGGTACTCATAATGGATTGTTGCTTTAGGTGACCATCCACGTATTTTCAGAGAGGCGCTCTAACACATGATGTATGGAGCACTTCTCCGAAAACAGATTCGTATATTTACCGCTTAGCCGTATCCTATGCCTTCTGCACGTACTGAAAGTCCGTCTCCAGATTGGGGTAGCGCCACAGATGAAGCATTATTTGTAGCCCTACAGCAGGGCAACAAGTTTGCACTATCCATTTTATATAATCGCTATTCTCGCCTGGTTTATACGATCGCATTTCGGATCTTAAATAGTGGACCAGAAGCCGAAGATTTAACCCAAGATATTTTTCTTAATCTTTGGCAAAAACAAACCTATAACCCTAGCCGCAGTGCCCTCAGCCGTTTTCTAAGCACCGTCACTCGCAACCGAGCCATTGATCGGGTTCGGTCTCGGGGGATTCGACGGCGAATTCTTAAAGGAATGGCGTCTCAGCCTGTAGATTCCTTTTCCCTACCGGTTGAGCAGGCATCTCGAGGTGAGCGATCGCAACGGGTGCGTGAAGCTTTACGAACTCTGCCGGAAAAACAACGTGATTTACTGTGGTTAGCTTATTACCATGGATTTAGTCAATCCGAAATTGCTAGTCATACGAATATACCTCTAGGGACGGTCAAATCTCGTATGCGCCAAGGGTTACTCAAACTCAAAACATCGTTACAAGATTTGGTTGACTAGCTGTTCCTTCTGATTGATTACCCATCTCTGTCCTATGACTTCTGAGCGAAAATTGGATGAACTTGCAGCTGACTATGTAGCTGGTAACCTCTCAGCTGAAGAGGCTGACGAATTTGCCCGACTGCTGGTCAAATATCCTCAGCTGCAAACAGAAGTTAGCCATCTTGAAAAGACGATCAGCTTAGTGCTTAATGAATTGCCATTTATGCAGCCACCTCAACAGTTGAGAGAGAAGGTGCTGACGGGGGCTAAAATACCTGTGCGATCGCAACGATCTTACCAAGCCTGGATACTCGGAGCAGCGGCTGCTGGAGCAACCGTGTTGTCCCTTGCCCTAGGTCTTAGCAACCATCGGTTACGGCTAGCCAATCAGCAGCTACAGCAAGATTTACTAGCCACGATGCCGGCACAGCAGGCTCAGCTCATTTTGCAACAGCCAACGACTCGCTTTTATGACTTTACCGGGACCGACAATGCTACGGATGCCTTTGGCAGCATGATTGTTGATACGGATGGGTTGCAAGCTGCGATCTCATTTGAAAACTTAGCACCTCTATCAACCGATCAAACCTATGCTCTGTGGGTTCGCCATCAAGGCGAGTACGTTCCCTGCGGTGTATTTCAAACCCAGCCAGATGGTAGAGTTTTCGCGACATTATCCATGCCCCCAGTTTATCAATCAAGGCCCTGGGTACAAGATGTGATTGTCACCGTTGAACCTGCAGATTTATCCACTCAACCCACTGGCCCAATTGTTGCTAAAACCACCTAAAACAAAGGTCAGCAAGATTAATCAAAAAACTTTCATCCAATCCACACCCTCATTCGTATTAATAGTCAAACGCATAGATTGTTATTGATACGCAGCTATATACTTGAGACCTCACTGTTACTCTCTATTTTAAGAATGATAGTGCTCGAGGGTATTCTCTCTGTCCAACAACATTCAAACGTAGTACAGAAAACCCTCATTTTAATCTCATCCGATCTTGAGCATCATTCGTATCTATAACTGAGTGTTGATTGTACTCTCGTCCAGGCATAGCCCGGCAATAGAACAACTCTGCACGGTTCATTCTTCTCTTGTTAACAATACTGTCATCACCACCTTGACATCTCTAGTCAGGGGGCTGTTGCGCATGCTGTTTTCTTGAGAGCGCTTGCTTTTCGACTGTCAAAAATATAGGAAAACACACCATGAACGCTTTTCTAACTCTTCTTGTAAACCAGATTATTGGCGGACTATTCGACGGTGCACCTGAGATTGAAGATTTAGGCGATATCTTTATTGGTGGTAACGGCGACGACAATTTTCAAGGAGGCGATCAAGACGATATCTTTATTGGTGGAGGCGGTGACGACACTATCCTTGGCGGTGCTGGTACTGATGTTGCATTTGCAGGCAAAGGCAATGATACTGTTGTCGGCCAAACTGGTAATGATGTCGCATTTCTAGGCTCAGGCAACGACCGATTTATCTGGAATAACGGTGATGGTAGCGACTTTATCAACGGTGGTGCTGGTAAAGATACCACAGAGGTAAATGGAGCTGACGGACCTGGCGATGAGTTTGAACTTGTTCAAGAAAATGGTCAGGCAATCTTTAATCGGCTTAATCTAGGGCCGTTTACTCTAACAAATGAGAGTATTGAAAAATTTAAGATCAATGGTCAAGGCGGAGATGACTCCCTGACAGTAGGCGATTTGACCGGTAGCGATGTCGAAAAAGTTGTCTTTTCTGGTGGTGACGGTAATGATATTTTAGATGCCCGTGAAAGCTCTACAGAAATTAAAGCACGGGGGGGCAAAGGTGACGACACGTTGCTAGGTGGCTCTGCTGAAGACACGTTTTACGGCGGCTCTGGCAATGATTTAGTTGTTGGTCAGCGTGGTGATGATACTGCTTATCTAGGGCGCGGTGATGATCGCTTTATCTGGAACAACGGCGACGGCAGTGATTTTATTGATGGCGATGCTGGTTTTGATGTGACTGAGGTTAACGGTGCAGATGGTGCGGGCGATGAGTTTGACCTCAGTCAGGTTGATGGACAGGCTATTTTCAACCGCCTCAACTTGGGTCTATTTACCCTCACCAACGAAGAAATTGAACAGTTTGAAATCAATGGTCAGGGCGGCGACGACTCCCTAACGGTTAACGACCTAACCGGTAGCGATGTACAAAAAGTAGTCTTTTCCGGTGGTGAGGGCAATGACACCTTAGATGCCCGTGAGAGCTCTACTACCATCGAAGCGTTTGGCGGTGAGGGTGATGACCTGTTATTAGGTGGCTCTGCCGTAGACACATTCTTTGCAGGATCTGGCAATGACATTGTTGTCGGTCAACGCGGCGATGATATCGCTTACCTGGAAGATGGCGACGACCGCTTTATCTGGAACAACGGCGACGGCAGCGACTTCATCAATGGTGGTGCAGGCTTTGACGTGACTCAGGTCAACGGCGCAGACGGAGCGGGTGATGAGTTTGACCTGCGTGCAGTTGATGGTCAAGCTATTTTCAATCGTCTCAATCTGGGCCTCTTTACCCTCACTAACGAAGGTATCGAACAGTTCGAAATCAACGGTCAGGGTGGGGATGACTCTTTCACCGTTGGTGACCTCACCAGTAGTGGGGTAGAGTCCGTGCTCTTCTCCGGTGGTGACGGCAATGACTTCTTGAACGCAAGCGGCACGTCCACACCTATCACCGCTGACGGTGGTGACGGTGATGATATTCTCATCGGTGGTGCTGGTGACGACATCCTCATTGGTGGTGATGGAGCAGACCTGCTGATTGGTGGAGCAGGCAACAATATCCTCATTGGCGGCAATGGAGCTGACTTCTTTGGTTTTGACACCGGTGCAGCGTTTAACGCAGCTGACATCGGCACTAATCAAATCCAAAACTTTGAGGCTGGCGACAGCATTGTGCTGGATCTTACTGTGTTTGCTGAGTTAGCCAGTGCTGTAGGTGGCGCATTGTCTGCTAGCGAGTTTGCAGTGGTCAACAGTGCAGAAGAGGCTGCTCTGAGTGATGCCTTGATCGTCTACGGGGCTGATACTGGGAACCTGTATTACAACCCGAACGGCATTGAAGATGGCTTTGGTAACGGTGCTCAGTTTGCAACAGTTGAAGGTGCACCCACACTAGATGCTAATAGCTTTGTTATTCAAGCATAGTTGGCAGCCACACTGTTACAGATAAAATTCCCATAACAACTTTCAGCGAGACGATGCCTTGTATGTATCGCCTCGCTGAGAGTTTTGCGTTAGTCAATCACTGTAGTGTGACTTCACAGTGATTGACTAACGCTTCGGTATTTATGCTTACTTCTAGAGGCACTTCATAGAGAATTTATAATTAATGTCGACTCCTATTCAGCCAAAGTACGAATTCTGATTATAATTCCAGCCTTTACTATGGATATGCCTGGAAAATGTCTAAATATAGGACATATAGTAACTTATTATGAAATGTGAGATTCAATCGGCTTTAGCCATTGACTGTAAGGGAGTTTTTATTGCATCAAAGAGTCCACAAAGACTCCAAAAAGACGTTGAACTCAACAGCATAATTATTAATACTCTTCCAGCTCTCATCTGGCTAAAAGATCTAGATGGTGTCTATCTATCTTGTAACAGTCGTTTTGAAGATTTTTTTGGAGCTACTGAACAACAGATATTGGGCAAGACCGATTACGATTTTGTAAATGCTAGGTTAGCAAGTTTGTTTCGGCAGCATGATAAAGAAGTCATACTGAAAGACTCCCCATCCATACGTGAAGAATGGAGCACATTTGCCAATGATGGACACCGCGAACTTTTAGAAATAATCAGACTTCCCACCTATGACGATAAGGGGGAGCTGATTGGTGTACTGGGTGTTGGACGCAATGTTACTACGCGTAGAGAATCACAAGAAAAACTTCAAAAAAGTGAGGAGCGGTTTTCTCTTGCTATGCGTGGAGCTAATGATGGGCTTTGGGACTGGAATCTAGAAACAGATGAAGTTTATTACTCACCGCGCTGGAAAAGCATGTTGGGGTATGAAAATGATGAACTGACCAATGATTTCAGTACCTGGCAAAACTTAGTGCATCCAGATGATAAAGACAGAGTTTTGCAAATGGTTCAAGATTATTTGGTCGATAAAATCGATTCATTTGATGTTGAAATGCGTATGCAGCATAAAGCTGGACATGAGGTGTTTGTGCTTTCTCGTGCATTTCTTGTCCATCGCGATTCCGATAGTAAAGCAGTGCGCCTGGTGGGAACCCACGTTGATATCACAGCCCGAAAGAAAGCAGCATCATTTGATGACAAGAATGCCGAGATTCTGGAGATGATTGCAACTGGAAAACCGGCATCGGAGATTTATCCAGAAATCGCACTAATGTATGAAGAACGTCATCCTGGATTGCGATGTTCAATGCTTGAATTAGAGGATGGGCGACTTATGCATGGAGGAGCTCCTAGCCTACCAAAGGAATACTGCGATGCTGTTCATGGTTTGAAAAATGGTCCTAATGTAGGCTCGTGTGGCACATCGACCTACACTGGCAAACGTGTTCTTGTTGAGAATATTGAAACAGATCTAAAATGGGCAAAAATCAAGCATGTGGCTCTTCCCCACGGCATGCGCTGCTGTTGGTCTGAACCGATTAAGAGCTCTTCAGGAGTCGTTTTAGGTGCTTTTGGCATGTATTATGACTATCCCGCGCTGCCAAATGAGGAGGAGTCAAACGATCTTAAATCTGCGGCAAGACTAGCTGGAATTGTAATGGAACGAGACCATGCCCAAAAGCGTATACGAGAATTAGCGTATGTCGATGACTTAACAAGAATTGCCAATCGTGCCCACTTCTATCAGAATCTTGAAGCATTAATCAATTGTTCTGATGAAAATACATTTCGTCTAGGACTGCTCTATATCGATTTAGATAACTTCAAAAGTGTGAACGATAGTCTAGGACATGACGCTGGTGACTTGCTGCTTCAGGAAATTGCCAAGCGGCTGCAAACTGTAGCACGTGACATTGATTTTGTCGCACGACTGAGCGGTGATGAATTTTGCGTTCTTGTAAATGAGATAGACGATGAGCATGCTACTGCCCATGTCGCTCAACGTTGTCTTGACGTAATATCAAAGCCGGTTGAACTGTCAACAAGAAAATTTACCCCGGCTTGCAGCATTGGAATTGCACACTATCCTGATGACGGAAAAGATCTCTCCACATTGATCAAAGCAGCTGATACTTCGCTCTATGCTGCAAAAGAGTGTGGAAAAAATCAGTATGCGTTTTACAAGCCTGAGCTAACTCAGAAAGCAGAGTATCGGTTTCGTATGGAACAAAATTTAAGGGAGGCGATTGAGAAACAGCAGTTATCACTGGTTTATCAACCCCAGGTACAGATACTCACTGGCAACATTATCGGTGTTGAGGCACTATCACGCTGGTATCATCCACGATTAGGTCAGGTTTCGCCCACTGAATTTATTGCTACAGCCGAAAGAATAGGTATGATTAAGCCCTTGACTGAATGGGTATTAAAAACAGCCTGCAGTCAAGCAGTTGCATGGAGGAAGGCCGGTTTACCTGCAATTCGTATGGCGGTGAATATTTCTCCTGTGCATTTTCTTGATAAGGACTTTGTGTCGTTGATTAAGCATGTTATCGATGAAACAGGAATGGTGCCATCGGACCTAGAGCTTGAAGTTACTGAGAATGTTGTGCAAACTGATCAACAGAATCTCTCAATTTTTCGAGACTTAAAAGATCTAGGAGTGTTACTGGCAATTGATGATTTTGGTACAGGCTATTCGTCCTTTTCATCTCTTAAGCATCTTGCGGTTGATTGCTTAAAAATTGATAGATATTTTATTAACGATATGCTGGCCGATCATAAATCCAAAATCTTAATTGGCTCTATGATAGAAATGTGCCGTAATCTAGAGCATAAAATTGTTGCTGAAGGTGTGGAGACTGCGGAACAATGTCATACACTCCAACAATTTGGTTGTGAGACTGCGCAAGGATTTTTTTTCAGCACCCCTATTGACTCTGATGAGGTATCCAGGTTGCTGAGTAGCAATGTTGTTAATGGTAAGAGCATGTGGCCGGATGCCGCTACTTTTTGAGAAAAGGGCAGTTTTGGTGCGATCGCACTAGTTAACCCCTTACCAAACCTGAAAACTAGACTTCGTCAGCAAGTCCTGCTTAAACAAATCATTGGAGGTTTACCAACTGCACAGTGAAGCTTAGGAGTGGACAGTTTAGCTGCGAGGTAGCACTTTAAGCCAAGTTCCCGCTAGGCTCAACAGCGTTAGAGCTAAACCCGTCAGGCTCGGCAAATAGAGTATTGGTCTGCATTTTGGCCTTGGCTCGAATGTCAGGTGTAATGCTCATGGCAATGCTGGTCGCAGCAGAGGCTATGGTGGTGAAATCGTCGGTAAAGCCCACCGCTGGTAGCACATCAGGTACCAGATCTACTGGCAAAATCCAGTAGGCCAGGGCTCCGGCAATAACAAGCTTGGCGGAGGCTGGGGTTTTAGACGAATGCAGCGCGTACCACATAATATAGGCCTGCTCGACCAGTCCCCGACCTGCCTGAGCGCCAAACGCCTTCATCTTTTTAAAGAACTTTTCGTCAGAATAGTCCATCCCGCTGATTACTTGCTCATGGGAATAGGCCAGCGATTTTACAGGAACACCGACCGACGCCATGCGCTCGACGGCGGCCTCTACCTCTTGCTTGGTTTCCTGACTTTGTTCAGGCTTGGCTTCTGTCAGCAGCTGCATAAAATTGCGAATCGCGTCTAACTGCACATCGTTTATTTCAAAGGCTTCTTGGACCAGGGCGATCGCATCTGTTTCTGCCGGCGATATTCTGCCATTAATGGAAACCAGGTTGAGGATACAAAATATTAGCCCAAACTTTAATTCTTGGTCAGCCTCTGATAGTGCCTGAATCGATTCTTTAATCGGCGGCGGATTGTAGGAATATGACTGCAGGATTTGTTGTTGTTCATCAGAAAGATTTCTAGCTTCGGGACTGGCTAAAATCATCTGTAGCTCGGCCTCGTCGATCTGTTTATCGACTGCCGCCACTGCAAATAAAACAGCAAAAAATGCCAGCGTGTCATCATTAGAAAACGGACGCCAACCCTGAACAGCCTTAACCAGACTGGTCGTTGTGGAGCTAATGCTTTTACCCAAGCTGGCGGCGGTTTTTCCGGCGGCTGAGGCTAGATCAGACGAGGTTTCACCAACGGCTTTACCCGCGCTTCTAGCCGTTTTCCCAGCAGCAGAAACTAGTTCGGCTGCTGCCTTCCCAGCACTGTCAGCAGCCATCTTAGACGCATTTAAAGCTGATCCAAACCAGTTTGCCATGGCTAGCAACCTTTCCCACGATTTCTAAACAACCTACCTGTAGGGTGTCACGATACATGTCGGATGTCATACCGCCAAAGGATGAATTGCGATCGCACTACAGGACGGTTTTGAGATGTCCTGCCACCCGTAGAGCATTGGCAACAATCGTTAAGGTAGGGTTCATCGCTCCCATGGATGGGAAAAAGCTAGCATCAACGACGTAGAGATTTTCGACATCGTGAGTGCGACAGTTAACGTCAAGTACATTTGTCTCGGCATCATGACCAAAGCGACATGTGCCCACCTGATGCCAAAATACCTCTAACCCCATACGTTTATGCCAAAACATATAGAAGCCTAGCTCTTTAAGATGCTGTTCTAACAGACTAATCAGCTCGATATGGGGTTTGAGGTTGTTAGGCGTAAAGTGAACTTGAATTTGTCCATCGGCGGTGATCGTGACCCGATTTTCGGGCCGGGGCAGGTCTTCTGTAGTTACCCACCAGTCAACAGAATGCTGAGCCAGATATTCTAGCCACTCCTGCGACAGCTCGGTTGGGGTCATGGTACTCAGTCGCTGCCAGTTGGCTTTGCCCGTTAGCTGAATCTGACCAAGCGGATAGTCTTGAAAAGGGCCGCTAAAATAATAGTCGTGGATTCCCAACGTTTTTTGGAATAGGGTTGGGTTTTTATCCGGTGCGATCGCAATCAGCGCCGAATGGTTGTGCTTCATCAGGTTACGACCAACCTGGTTAGAGCTATTGGCTAACCCGTTCGGATGTTGTTCATTGGCGGACTTAAGCAGCAGCGCGGCAGAGTTGATGGCACCACAGGCCGAGACAACAATATCAGCCGACAGCGTACTCAAACCAGTATCTGTTTCGATTTCTACCCGATCAACCCGGCGGCCATCGGCTGTCGTCAACAAACGGGTCACCTTGGTGTTGGTTAGCAGCATAACATTGTCATACTGAACCGCTGGATCAACGCAGGCAATCTGAGCATCCAGCTTGGCATCTAACAAGCAAGGATAGGGATCGCAGGTATTACAGCGAATGCAGGCCCCCTGCTGAGGAGACTCAACATTGCGATCTACAGCCAGGGTCAGATGTACTGGGTGCAAACCGCGCTCGCTTAAACGATCGCTAATCTCTTGAATTTTTGGCTCGTGGGGAAGTGCAGGAAAGGGATAGTCTGCAGACATAGACGGCTGCGTAGGGTCCTCCCCCTGCTGTCCATGAATTTTGTACAGACTTTCAGCTTGAGTGTAGTAGGTCTCAAACTCGTCGTAGGAAAAAGGCCAGCCCGGCGAATCTCCGTCCGCATGGTGCATTAGTTCAAAGTCTTTGGCTCTCATCCGTTGCAGAGCACCACCATAAAATTTTGTATTACCACCAACCACATAGTAAGCTTGCGGATCAAAGGGGTGAGACTGGGCATCTAACCACTTTTCTGGAGCCTGATAGCGCCCTTCTAAAAAAATCTCGTTTGGGTCCCAGTTTTCTTTTTCGTTTGGTAGGTAGTCGCCCCGCTCAATCAAAAGAATACGCTTACCCATTGGCGCTAGCGCGTAAGCTAGCGTGCCGCCGCCAGCCCCTGCTCCGATAATAATAATGTCGTAGTCCATAGTCTAAAACTTACCTTGGTAATATTGCTGATTGCTCAAACTCAGTAGCATGCAACCTAGCGGCTGACAGCATTCTGATAACAATTAGTGAGCAATTCTGTTAGCTGGCAGATAGTGAGGCCTGTTTTCGTTTCCCAATTCTGGAAGAGACCAGAAGTAAAACGCTGGCTCCTGCAGCTAATGTTTACCCCTGAATGTTAAGAAGATATAATCCTATAACCCTCTTTCTTTTGGAATAGAATGGCAGATTTAGACGATAATCTATCTACGGGGCGGAAACAGAACGTTAAACGGTAGCAGTAACAGCAAAAGAACAGGAAAAATTTCTAACCGTCCCATCCACATTAGCACAATGATCACGGTTTTCCCGGTCCAGTGTAGAGAAGGACCGGTGATGCCGACTGAAATACCGGCAGGGCCAATCCCAAAACAACAACGCCCACGCCACCCACCCACTGCATCAGCGATCGCCACCACTGCAGAGATACTGGCAGCTCACTCGGACGAATCACCATTGTCAGTCCGGCACTGGTAAACCCTGAAAACCCTTCAAACAGAGCATTGAGCCCATTGCGAAAATATTCAACCGTAGGTGTTGCATCGGTTCCTAGTTTTATAGCCGTTAGCCACAGTGGCAGGGCTCCTACTGTTGAAATCAAAGCCCATCCCAATGCAACACTGGTAAACGCTCGATATAAAGAGGTCTGTTCCGCCTTTTTGCCCAGAAAACGCAGCAATCCACTCAATGCCAGTGTAATCAGTGCGGTTGCAACCATTGGTGCGATCGCAAACCATTCTCGAGACAAAATACAAACAGGCAGAGAAATCAAAGCCATCCCTGCAGGAATCAGCAGCAATCGGCTGATATCGTGGCTAAGCCCCCGAAAACTGATAGTCATATTGCAGCACCTTAACCCAAACAGTCATAGAGTTGATGTGCGACTACCCTTGCCGGTTCGCTAACAACATTAACGCCTAGCTTTTCAAAAATATTGTCATGGATCTTGTAATTAACTAGACTTATCAAGGTGTCAACACCTTGTTCTTTTGCCAACACCATTGCCATCAGATTTTGAGCATCATCATATGTGGCAGCAATAACAGCATCGGCGCGCTCAATTTCTGCTTCCTCTAGGATGCCGTCTTCGGCAATATTGCCGACCAGCACACGAACATTGTTTTCTTTTAGAATCTGGCGTGCCTTTTCCTCAGATGGATCGATTAGAGTAACCTCATGATTGCCCTCAACTGTTAGATTGACAAAGTGTTGGCCTTCCTTCTCAGCACCGATAACAATAAAATACATCCTTGTTCGGGAAAAAATTGCCAATAGATCTGTCAGTGACATTACGCCAATCGATTCGTCAGGATATCTAACAAAAGATAGATATCTTGACGAATCGATCGTTGAATCACAATGCTTATCACCAAATTTTGGTAGCAACAGCAAGTTGTAGGATGCGGTCTCGGCTGTGACTTCTAATGTCTCACCAATGAATTTGGGGGACCGCACCATGCTCATACTTGAAGCAAGGATTTCAGTCTAAGGTAGTTTCAACGGCCACGGATAAAGCCTCTGGTTTTGCCGCATAACCCTGAGCATGGGTAGACGGAATTTATAAAGCCAGGAATTGATGCAAAAATACTGACTGTTGCTCAGTTCCACCATTACGTGGCAAAACCGAATGTATACTCACACACATGAAGACTGAAACAGAATACGTCAACACAGACTTCGACCTGAAATCAAAATCGCCATTCGATACCCTCAATCGTGAACTCGACCAAATGTGTTGTGTGCTTCATTACACCCACGGCGAAGATGGACATTGGTACTCGACTGTTGAATCCGCAATTCCTGACGAGACTTCCAAGCGTAATGCCGAAATGGATATCCTCGCGATAATCACCGCGATTAATACACTTTCACCAGCCGCAACGGCTGAACTTGCCTCGTGCTATCTGCGTGAATTCAATATCGGCTTTCACTGTTTGGATACTTGGGCCTACGTTCACACGCTTCCATCGCCCGTTGTTCAGGCTATTGCTAGTGCAGATTGTTCACTGGCAGTTACGCTATACCCAATGCGTGACCCAGACGGTAGCCCAAAGGAATGATGTGTATGATTCGATTTCTTGGCTGCTTGATTTAGTATCGTCTGAATCATAATGCATCACCAAATTCTATTCATACTCAACATAAATCCTGGCATCACTTCATTACAGTCAACCTCAGTCGGTGTCTCCAATATCTCCACGTCGTTTCCAGGACGATAAATCTCCACCTGCTTGTTTTTAGGATTAACCAATAACCCCAACTTCACCCCTAAGCGCTGATACTCTTGCATTTTCTTCTGTAACGCTGGCAGACTGTCTGTAGCCGAGCGTAGCTCAATTAAAAAATCTGGAACAATCGGGATAAATTTAACAATTTCAATACCCTCCAGGCGAGACTTTTTGATCCATGAAACATCTGGTGACATTTTTCCACCATCCAATGCCGTAAAGTCATAACCACAGGATGAATCAAAGGCTCGTCCTAAACTGGTCTGTCGATTCCAAATACCCACTTCGAGGGCCAGGTCAAAATTCTTTTCACTACTTTCGCCACCAACTGGAGCCATAATAATCAGCTGTCCGTCCGCTGTAAGTTCAAGACGCAGTTCAGGATTATCGATACAAAGACGATCAAATTGCTCAGGGGTCACCGTCAATGTGGCATTGGTCACATTAAGTAGCAATGGTCGTGTATCTGAAGCAGCTGAAATGTTGGTGACTGTCATGAACTTCAAACACCTGCTAAGGCTCAGCAATGACCTAATATTAGCATCGGATTTCAGCTCTCAGTGAAACAGGCTTATCGACTGGCTACCCACGCGGCAACTCCATCAGCCAGGGCCTTGGCTAATTGTTGCTGTGCCTCTGGATCAACAATCCATTCAAACTCATAGGGATTGATCATAAAGCCTAGCTCTAGAAGAACACTCGGCGTCACGCTGGGACGCGTCAGCGCTAAATTGTTCCAATAGACACCGTAGGCTGGACGATCTAACGTCTCTACTAAATAGTTGTGTAAAAACAGCGCCAAATCATGAGCTTGGGGATGATACCAAAATGCCCCAATGCCTGCTGTGTTAAGGGCATCCCCGTTATCGGGCAAAGCGTTATAGTGCAGGCTCAGGGCCATAGTGGGCTCTGTTTCGTTAATGACAGCGACGCGGTCTCTTGGAAACAAATCATCATCTCCCTCACGCACCATAACAACAGAGGCTCCTAATGCCTCCAGCTCATCCCTAACCAGCTTGGAGATGAGTAACGCAACATCTTTTTCAGGATAGCCGTTGGGGCCCCGAGCGCCGAGATCTTCGCTGCTGCCATGACCGGGATCGAGCAATATTGTTGTGCCCTGCAGCGGTGCTGCTGCCGCATCAACAACAGGTGGATGTTTTAACGACAAAATTAAATTTGTTCCTTCGTAGTGCAGCTTATAGCCCCACTGCTGATCGGCTTTGAAATGAAAGGTGTAGGATGCTTTGTCGGGCAAAATGGGCTGCCAGTCCATTCGTTCTACTACCGGATCATCTGAGAAATAGATGGTGTCAGTCTGGGGCACAGTGTTGTGCAGAATCAGCGTCAGACTGCTGGTATCTTGTTCCACGCTCATGGGAACCGGCACCTGTAGCGGGAAGATGACCTCAGTCCATTCGGGTGCTTGACGAGAGCGGATGCCGCGAATAGTTGTTGTTGGCGGAACAGGACTAGGGGAAACAGAAACTTCCGATGCTCGAATCCAGGCTCCATAGTCTAGGCGTACCCAGTCACCGTCACGACCGGTAACTGCAGCGCGTGTGCCTTTAGGTAAAGGTGTCAGCCGAGAATAATCTGTACTCGGCCCCGTGCGGGCAATGCCAGAATCAACTGTGACTTCTGCTACTTGAAAGGTTGTGGGCGACAAAATTTCGATGGGGCCATTACCTTCCTGGGTAATGGTTTGCCCATCTAATGTAAGCTGAAAGTCAGGATTGCCAAAGTTTCTAGGCTGGTTAAATGTGGCGCAGCCGCCGTACTGAGTGGCACTGAGGGTATAGGGTTCGGTTTGCTCGGTTAGTACGGCATAGTTGGGGGGCAGCTCTATGCTGTTGTTTTGGGCAGCGAGGGGGATAGTTTGGTCGGCCAGGTTTACTGATACTTGAGCCTGGGGTGGGGCAACAGCGCTAAAACAAATTAATTCTCCTGGCTGACGAGCAAGGCTATTGGCAGGTTCTATGGTGCCCTCTGCAAAGGCAACTCCGTTGGGTTGAGGCGGCTCTAATGAACTGCGGGTAATGTTCAGGATGAGAGTCTCATCGCCCTGGGTCAGGGTAAAGCGATTTTGCCCAAGTGCTAAGGGCAAGGTGGGGGCGAAATGACCGGCAGGACTCCGCTCTGTAATGGGGTTGCCGTTAATCAACACATCACTATCGGGAGCGCCAGTGCCGATAAAGAAGATCTGATCGGATGTAGTCGTGTGATTGACTGGGGGATAGGCAACAAATAATTCAGCCATGGCGGGTTGAATGACTAAGACCTGACAGGTTACTGCTGGTACTAATGTCCCTATTAATATGTCCCATCGATTTGCCATGGTTATGACCCCTCTCTTGCACTCACGGGCGAAATTATAACTGCTGTTGATCCGGTTACTGATCAAATGAGCAAACATAAAAAAGCGCTGGTAAGAGAGTTCTGGGATTGAGTAACTAGTCAACGGCTTCCTAGCCCTCTAAAACGATGCAGTTCTTCTGTTAAAGAATAATCTGCCTTTGTGACCCTGTGGCACAATTAACGGGTTAAATCACATTTCAGTTTTAATCTCTGATTTCTCAGACGAAATCTGACCCTGCTGGATGTGAACAGTGACCTCCGCTTTGCGATCGCATTATGACTAAGTTTGTGTTTGTCACGGGTGGTGTCGTTTCCAGTATTGGTAAGGGCATCGTGGCGGCTAGTTTAGGCCGTTTACTCAAGTCCCGCGACTATTCGGTATCTATCCTTAAGCTCGACCCTTATATCAACGTTGATCCCGGTACCATGAGCCCGTTTCAGCATGGTGAAGTCTTTGTCACCGAAGACGGTGCTGAAACGGATTTGGACCTGGGTCACTACGAGCGATTTACCGACACCTCCATGTCGCGGCTCAATAGTGTTACCACGGGCTCAATCTATCAGGCAGTTATTAATAAAGAACGGCGCGGCGAATATGACGGGCGCACGGTACAGGTCATTCCCCACGTTACGAACGAAATCAAAGAGCGCATTCGTCGAGTTGCCCAAAACCGTAACCCCGATGTAGTCATCGTCGAGATTGGTGGCACCGTTGGTGATATTGAAGGTTTGCCGTTTTTAGAGGCCATCCGGCAGTTTCGCAAAGATGTGGGGCGCGAAAACGTCATCTATATGCATGTCACCCTGATCCCATACATTCCTGCAGCGGGCGAAATTAAAACCAAGCCCACCCAGCACTCCGTTAAAGAACTGCGCTCCATTGGTCTACAGCCAGATATTTTGGTATGCCGCTGTGCCCAGCCAATCCCAGAGCATATCAAAGCCAAGGTCTCAGACTTTTGCGACGTACCCGAAGCCTGTGTGATTGCGGCAAACGATGCCCCCAGCATCTACGAAGTGCCGCTGCTCATGGAACAAGAAGGGCTGGCGGAGCAGGCAATCCGTTTATTAAATTTAGAACCCCGCAAACCTGATTTAGACAGCTGGTCTACTTTGGTGCAGCGGCTGTATACGCCCACGCAAACTCTAGATATCGCCATTGTTGGTAAATATGTCAGTCTCAACGATGCCTATTTATCGGTCGTAGAGGCATTGAGACATGCTGCGATCGCAATCCATGCTGAAGTTAGCATCCGCTGGATTAGCTCAGAAGATATTGAAACCAACGAACCGGCCCAATATCTAAAAGGGGTGCATGGCGTTGTGGTCCCCGGTGGCTTTGGCAGTCGCGGTATCGACGGCAAAATTCGCACCATTGAATACATCAAAGACCAGGGCATTCCATTTTTAGGTCTCTGTTTGGGGATGCAGTGCGCTGTTGTGGAATGGGCCCGCAACGTGGCTGAGCTAGCCGGAGCCAACAGTGCTGAAATTGATGTTGACAGCGAAAACCCAGTGATTAACCTGCTGCCTGAGCAACAGGATGTCGTCGACCTGGGGGGGACGATGCGGCTTGGCCTTTACCCCTGTCGGCTAGAGCCAGGCACCTTGGCCAGCCAGCTTTATGACCAGCCCGTCATCTATGAGCGGCATCGCCATCGCTATGAGTTTAATAATGCCTACCGCAATCTGTTTTTAGAGACCGGTTATGTGGTCAGCGGCACGTCACCAGACGGACGTTTGGTAGAAATTATTGAAATGCCGGAGCATCCATTTTTTATCGCTAGTCAGTTTCATCCTGAGTTTCAATCCCGCCCCAATGCCCCACACCCCTTATTTTTAGGGATGATTAAGGCTGCCGCAAAGCGCGCCAGCGGTCAGACAACCGAGCTGGATATCGTGCCCGCATCAGTTGCTTCCGGGCAAGCATTGTCAGAATCTATCGCTGACCCAGTAGCCTAGAGTAAGGGGGCTCTAAGCCAGCGGGTCATAGGTGCGCCCCTCATAAAACCGACAGCCCTCACAGGGGCCTGTCGGGTTAACGGCGCAGCGAATATGGGGAGAACGAGCATTGAGCTGGCAGGTAATATCACCAATGACTAAACCAATGCCGTCAATATAGTGCTCATCGGGATCATGTTGCCGCCAGGGTCTAATGACAGGGTAATGGCCCGAATCTATGGCTAGATCAAACCGATTAACGTTGCGACGCTCAGCCCGGTAGGTCGCCCACACTGACAAAGCCGGAGGTAGCAGCCCTATCAGAATCACAAACACTACTATGACCATACGCCAGCGCTTATTTTTAATCCTATTAATTTGATGGTAGCGCAGGTTTTTGTCAGGCAGATTTAGATTTTTGGAAGGCCGATATAGAGAGAGTAAGCGTTGGCGCTACTCGTCTGCCTTTTCTTTGGATTTATGGAGAGAGAGTAGCGTTGGCGCTACTCGTCTCCCTTTTCTTTAGGCTTATGGGTTGACTTGACGTGTAGCTCCTTGAGCTGGCGTTCGTCTACCTTAGAGGGGGCCTGGGTCAACAGACAGCGAGCTTGCTGGGTTTTGGGGAATGCGATCGCATCTCTGATCGATGTTTCCTCTGCCATCAGCATCACCAGTCGGTCTAATCCGTAGGCAATCCCCCCATGGGGCGGCGCGCCAAAGTCAAAGGCATCCATAAAGAAGCCAAACTTTTCACGAGCTTCTTCATTGCTAAGACCAATGGTTTCAAACACCTTAGCCTGAACATCTGGCTGAAAAATACGCAGACTGCCGCCGCCAATCTCGTAGCCGTTGAGCACTAGGTCATAGGCCACCGCTCTGGCCGTGGTGAGATCGCCAACATCCTCAGGATTAGGCGCTGTAAACGGATGGTGCAGTGCCTCGTAGCGATTTTCATCCGCATTCCACTCAAACATGGGGAAGTCTGTCACCCAAAGAAAATTGAGTTTGTCAGTATCAATTAGGTCTAACTCAGCAGCTATGGCCTGACGCACCTTGTCGAGAGCAGCATTGACCGTAGCCGTGGGGCCAGCCCCAAATAGCAATAAGTGCCCGGCCTTTGCCCCTGTGCGCTCCAGCAGAGTTTGCTTTTGCTCATCGGTAAGGTTGTCCTTAATCGCCCCAATCGTGTCGATCTCCCCACCGTCGCGCACACGAATATAGGCTAAGCCTTTAGCACCCGCGTCAGTGGCCACCTTAAACACATCGCCACCGGGCTTAATCCGCACGTTAGAAATGGCATCATTACCGCCCGGAATCGGCAATACCTTTACCTGCCCACCCGATTTAACAGCGCCAGAAAATACCTTAAATCCAGAGTCTTTGACAATATCAGAGACCTCTACCAGCTCCAGACCGTAACGCGTGTCAGGTTTATCGCTGCCGTAGCGATCCATCGCTTCAGCGTAGGTCATGCGAGGAAATGGATGCGGCAGCTCAATTCCCTTTACCGTTTTGAAAATATGAGCCACCAAACTCTCGTTGAGCGCCAGGATCTCCTCTTGATCCATAAAGCTCATTTCCATATCCAGCTGGGTAAATTCTGGCTGACGGTCAGCGCGTAGGTCTTCATCACGAAAACAGCGAGCAATCTGGTAATAGCGGTCCATACCTGCCACCATCAGCAGCTGTTTAAATAACTGAGGAGACTGGGGTAGCGCATACCACTCACCTGGATTTACCCGTGACGGCAACACATAGTCTCTGGCCCCTTCTGGTGTAGAGCGGGTTAAGACCGGTGTCTCAACTTCAACAAATCCTTCTTGGTCTTCTAGAAAACGACGAATCGCTTTCATCACCCCATGGCGCAGACGAATGTTGCGACTCATGCGCTCTCGGCGCAAATCCAGATAGCGGTACTTTAACCGCAGCTCTTCGCGGACATTTTCCTCTTCTGCTGTGGAAATTTGAAACGGCAGCTGTTTGCGAACAGCACTGAGAAGCTCGATGCTATTCGCATAAATTTCGACCTGCCCCGTTGGCAAGTTAGGGTTCAGCGACTCGGTCGGACGCTGACTCACGCGCCCTTGAATCTTGACGACATATTCATTACGCACCTGGTCGGCCACTGGATAAGACTCAGGGGTACGTTCGGGATCGCTAACAATTTGCACAACGCCATCGCGATCGCGCAAATCTAGAAAAATCACCCCGCCATGATCGCGACGGCGGTCGACCCAACCAAACAAAGTAACGGTCTTATCAATATGCTCGGCTCGCAGCTGGCCGCAATATAAGGTACGCATGGATACAGGAAGGGTGTGATTTTTCGTAGGTTTCAACAAAGCCTACCTATTATCTAGGATTGTTAGGTAGTTTTGAGTGCTTAATTTTGAGTTTTGAGCTGAGTGCTCTTGGCCTGTTCTAGCAGGCTAAGAGCGCACTAGCCCAAAACTTAAAATTCAAACTTCACAGACAAACCAACCTTTCCGTAAAACCGCTATCTTACGATTTCACTCCCCTGCAGCATATCCGACAGCATCGATGTCGGCTGCTTTTGGTGGGGCCAAGCAAAGGCATGGCGAAACGCAGCTTCTTGACACGCTCGCAGCCCGTCAAAACCGATGACGTCTTGGGTTAGCAGGTTTTCATACTCAAACGGTAGACGCACATTGTGCAACCCAGCGTTGTCCGTACAAATTGCAATGTCAACACCCGCATCAAAGCAGCGGCTAAAGACCTCCTTCAGCTGACTAATTTCATCTAGGGTGCCGGTTTGCAAGTAGGTGGTCGGGCATACCTCTAAGCACTGCCCCCGTGCAGCCACATCCTTAAGCAGTTCTGGATAATGCAGCGGGATTTGAATACCGTGGCCAATACGCATTAAGTAGGGCAACAGCTCTGGATAGCAACCATTAGATGTTTCATACAAATGCCCGGTTGTCTTGATCCCCAGGGATTGAGCATAGTCATATAGCTGCACAATCTCATCCAGTTTTTCCCGGTACGCCGCATCACCCCCAGCAATGTCAACAGCGCAAACATAGTTAGGATATTGGGCGGCCAGATCAACTGTTGCCCGATTAATTTCATAGGGCAGACGGGAGTGCATACACAAAATTTGCCGAGTTACGACCGGGTACTCGGTTTGTTCGCTGGCACGGCCAACAATTTCCACAATTTCCGCCATCATATCCACCCGCTCTCGTTCGCTAAGGCTGTGGGGAGTCCGATAAAATGGGGTGTATCGCAGTTCTAGATAGGCCAAATTCTCAAAAATATAGGCCCCGCGAATTAGTCGATAGATAAAGTAAGGCAGAGCCTCACGAGTTTGAACACTTTCAACTAACGTGTGCAGTTCCAGATATTCCTCTAGAGAATCCTTAGGCTGACTGTAAAACTGCTCAAAATCGGAATAATCCTTAAATCGCTCAGCCAAATCAGGTCGATTTCTCTGAAAGTAGCGCCATAGGATTCTGGGTACGACAGAGCCTCCCAGATGGCGGTGGAGTTCTGCATAAAGACTCATGATGCCTCGAGATGTAGGTGGGTTAGTAAAACGGTATTTAATTAGCTAATGCTTGAGAGGGGTTAATAGAATACTCAACCTTATCGAAAGTAATGTGAGCATATTCAATTAACTCACTGAAACAAAAATTAAAAAAGTGTGAAATGCCTATTAGATTAAGTTTTACCTCAGGATCTATTTTTTTGCTTAAAAATGTATTCAAAACCTTGAGGAGCTTAAACTTTAGTTAATCTTTGAACCCTGCCAAATCGTAAGGTTAATGCAGCAAACGTGTTTCAGAATATACACAAGGTTTGTGTTGCATTTATTGACACTGGCCACCTTGCCTAATCATAATTGTGATTTGTTTGAACTCTAACGCGCGAGATTCCCTTGGCAAACGTTATCGTAATTGGTGCCCAGTGGGGCGATGAAGGTAAAGGAAAAATCACCGATTTGCTCAGTAAGTCGGCAGATGTGGTTGTCCGCTATCAGGGTGGTGTGAATGCAGGCCACACTGTTGTAGTCAAAGATCAGACCTTTAAGCTGCACTTAATTCCATCGGGCATCTTGTACCGTGATACAGAATGTTTAATCGGTAGTGGCACAGTTATTGACCCGAAGGAGTTGATAGCTGAGTTGGATAAGTTAGACGGCCTAGGTATTTCCAGCAAGAATCTCTTTATCTCTGAAACGGCCCATGTGACGATGCCGTACCATCGGCTGATCGATCAGGCCTCTGAGGAGCGTAGAGGAAACAAAAAAATTGGTACCACCAAGCGGGGGATTGGTCCTACCTATGCAGACAAATCTGAGCGCACAGGCATTCGTATCTGTGACCTGATGGATTTGGCAGCGTTTCGAGAACAGCTGGAGTGGACAATTAACTATAAGAATATTGTTCTAGAAAAGCTTTACAACCTTCCGCCTCTAGATGCGGATGAAGTTTTTAACGAATATGAGGCCTATGCCGAACGCTTGCGTCCCCATGTTGTAGATAGTTCTCTCCATATTTACAACGCATTGCAAACGCGTAAAAACGTCTTGTTTGAAGGGGCTCAAGGCACACTGTTAGACCTTGACCATGGCACATACCCCTATGTGACATCGTCTAACCCGGTAGCTGGTGGGGCCTGTATTGGTTCTGGAATTGGACCCACTGTTGTGGACCGTGTTATCGGGGTGGCTAAAGCCTACACAACACGGGTGGGAGAAGGACCGTTCCCAACCGAACTCTTTGACGAAATGGGCAATGCCCTCTGTATGCGGGGGGCTGAATTTGGGACAACGACAGGTCGCCAGCGTCGCTGTGGTTGGTTTGATGCGGTTATTGGGCGCTATGCCGTTCGGATTAATGGGTTAGATTGCTTAGCCATTACCAAGCTAGATGTCTTAGATGAAATGGACGAAATTAAGGTTTGCGTAGATTATGAGCTAGATGGCAAGCGTTGCAAAGATTTGCCGGGTAGTGCCAGCTTGTTTGCTCGGTGTAAACCAGTGTATGAGGTATTGCCGGGTTGGAAGCAGTCAACGGCAAGCTGCCGTAAGCTAGAAGACCTGCCAAAAGAAGCGCTGGATTATCTGGAGTTTTTGGCCAAGCTCATGGAAGTCCCTATCGCGATAGTCTCTTTGGGAGCCAGCCGCGATCAGACAATTATTGTGGAAGATCCCATCCACGGACCAAAGCGTGCCCTGCTCTATGAGAATGGTGGCGCATTTAAGGTGGCCTAGCGTATGATAAAGAGCTGGAGCGCTGAAAGGATAAAGCGCTAAATGCCGCTTTTTTACACGAGACTGTGTTGAAAAATTTGGGGCCAGTGCGAACTCGGTTTAGAATGATTGGCCACCTCAAAAAGTTTGACTGACAATAACTAGTTTTTTATCGATTGGATAATGGCAATGGAATTAACTCTTGACTGTAGTAAGCGTGCTGATACCGAAAAGCCTCGTGCGTTGCGCCGTGAAGGTGTGATGCCAGCTGTTCTGTATGGTCATGATGGAACTAACTCGGTTTCATTAAAAGCAAACACTCGCGAGGTGGAAGCGCTCCTACGTGCGGCGAAAGGCCAGAAAGTTGAATTTAATTTGAATGTGACCGACATGCCCTGGAATGGCAAGGTTGTTTTGCAAGAAGTGCAAAATCACCCCTGGAAAAATGAGGTTTACCACATCAGCTTTTTGGCTCAGTAGAGTGAGTTTTTAGGAAATTTATATTTCAAAAGCCTGGCTTCTTAAAGGAACCGGGCTTTTGAAATATAGAGGGTATAGTATAGGCATTAGCCATTCAGCCATATTTAGGGATAGCTATGAAATCGCCTAAATTTAAGCCCGTCATTAACGATATGACTGATCTGATAGTGCCAGCTGCCTTGAGGATCTGGCTAGTATTTTTGTTGATCTTTGCTCTATTGGGGTATTCGGTAACGGTCAGTATTTTATTTGGGGCAATAGGTGGCTTTGCAGGGGGGCTGGTTTCTGCCTGGTGGTATGCTCCGGGGGGTGAGCCCAG
Source organism: Cyanobacteria bacterium P01_H01_bin.21 (assembly GCA_038748405.1). Lineage (GTDB taxonomy): Bacteria > Cyanobacteriota > Cyanobacteriia > Phormidesmidales > Phormidesmidaceae > Leptothoe. The sequence goes on from JBCDIX010000050.1 coordinate 46,723, forward strand.
TCCTAAACGATCTGAAGGGGCATCATCATTTCAGTTACCAAAATGGCGTTGGCGAGGTGAACGTCGTCATCTACGACGGCGACAGCGTTAGTATATGTTTCTCTTTTTATCGAAATTATTGCCACTACTGGTTTATCCGCTAGGGCTCAGCTGTTTATTGTTATTGTTTTCTTTAATTTGGCTATGGAAGTTTCCTCGTCGCTCGTTATTAGCGATCGCAACGGCGTTACTGATTATTTTTTGCAGCAGTAATCCTCTGATTGCGGCTAACTTTGTCAAAACTCTAGAGTGGCGTTATCTACCGCTTGATCCTGTCCCTGCTGCCGAAATCGTTGTCGTGCTGGGCGGCAGCACCCGTCCCCAATCCCCACCCCGCCCGTGGGTTGAGGTTTTAGAATCGGGCGATCGCATTTTATATGGCGTCAAGCTATATCAAGACGGGGTTGCCCCTTTAATTTTGTTTAGCGGTGGCCGAATTTCTTGGAAAAACGGCAGCAGCGGCTCGGACGCCAACATTGGCTCGGACGCCGGCTCAGAAGCCAAAGATATGGCCGATATTGCCCAGACTATGGGAGTCCCTGACCGTAACATTCTGCTAGAGAGTAACTCTCTCAACACCTATCAAAACGCCATAGAGACAGCCAAAATTTTGCGACAGCGACAGATTGACACAATTTTGCTAGTCACATCTGCCATACACATGCCTAGATCCGTCGCCGTTTTTGAGAAACAGGGATTTAATGTGATTGCGGCCCCCACCGATTACTGGGTGGCTGAAGAAACCTTAGAACAAATGCAAGGGGTCTCTTGGGGCACCTTTCTAAATGTTTTGCCAGATACTGAAGCTCTGCATTTCTTTACCAGAGCCCTTAAAGAATACATAGGATTAGGCATTTATCGCCTGAGGGGTTGGTTATAGTGAGGTGAAGTCCTCAATGCTGCAATTGTGAATGCTGAAACGGTCGTTCGAGCCTGTCCCTACTGATGTCAGCGAAACGCTTGAACTGCAACAAATCGCCTATGAGTTTCGTCAAGAAATTCAGCATCGTAATGACTTTGACGCCTACTGCCAGTGGTATTACGAAACGGCAGCACAAAATCAAGCAGATTTGGCTGCTATGCAAAACGATATTCCTTTCTTTAGCTGGTTTCGTCGAGGGCCGTCTTAACGATATCCCCTTATTTAGCTGATTTCGGCGACGGTCGTCTTAAATCAGCTCAAGCTCATTGTTGGCCAGGTGAACCTTAAAGGGGCGCTTCATCCCTTCAATCTCAAACTCAACGACTACTGGAAAGTTAGGGCTAATGGGGCGTCCTTGCCAGTCAGTCATGACTTCTTTGACAGTTCCTTCCATCCCCTCCGCATTGTGGGGTTGATTGCGGTGTTTGGGATGATGAAATAGAACAATAGGTGAAGAAACTCTTACGCGATCGCCAGCTTTCATAAATATTCGATAATCCAAAAATTGAAAATTCGTGCGATCGCACGGCGAACTACACGAATTAACTTGATTTCGAAATTATCTTCTCACAAGATAGCGCCCTATATGAGACTTTAACAACCTATAAGTTGTTAAAGTCCGTGATGTCAAACATGAACCGTCAACTAGTCAGGTGCTGTGGTGGGCTCTTGGATACTGTCCGGTATTGTTGGCTGTAGATTTTGCCACAACAACACCCCGGCTACCCCAGCAAAACTTAGGGTGAATAATAGCAAGATGCTCAATACTAACGCCTGCAACGACCGTCGTGGCTTTTCCTCTGTGGGGGTGTCAATCTCTGTAAGATCTTCGTTCTCACCATAGAGCAGAGCCTTAGACGCCTCAGTTAGTTCTGTGGGGTATCCCGCATTTTGTTGAGTTGGTAGGGGTGGGGGTAGGGTTTTCTCATCCACTACGACCGTATCTCCGGTAATTGTGCAGCTCATTAACACCACAGCAACATTGTCGTGGCCGTTCTTTTGGTTGGCTAGCTCTACCCAGGACTCTACAGCAGTGGGCAAAGGCACAATATTTTTAACAATTAACCCGATGTAGTTGGCCCAAGACGCCTCTACCTGCTGGTTATCACTCAGACCATCTGAGCAAAGTAGTAAAACACCCGTTTCATCTAGAATAAAACGCTCAATATGGGGAGTCAGACTTTCTGCCTCACGCGTACCGAGAGCCTGGGTGAGTGCTCCAGCCTCTTGGCGAGATCGTGCTGCAGCAGGATAGCTCTTGCCAGCCGTAATTTCACGCCCGGCCACATCATCATCCACTGTGAGTAAATGACATGCTTCGGGCGTAATCCAATAGGCGCGACTATCTCCCACATGAGCAATGTAAAGCTCATTAACTTCTTCGTCGCCATTCGGTGTGGGAATTCGCTGAGGAACCATCACAGCGGCTACCAGTGTGGTCCCCATTCGCTGTCGCTCTGTGCGTCGCTGGCTGTCATTTTGGGTGGCTACCAGGTTATTGGCCACGCGAATAGCCGCCTCAATCTGCCCCATGACTACATAGGGGGCTAAAGGCTCTCGTTGGTCAGCGATTTCTGCCAGTAGCCCCCGCAGCTGCAGCTGGAGCGATCGCACCACTGTTTGGCTGGCAATTTCTCCCCCAGCATGGCCACCGACACCGTCACAGACAATTGCGATCCGAGGCAGACTGGGTAAATCAGCCGTGTTGGACCGCTCCAATTCGCTCTGGCTGGGGTAACAGGCATCCTCGTTTTGAGGAAGCTGACCGCTGCTGGTGCTACCTGCTACCTCTGTCATCAGTGGAATATCCATTGCATGGGCTAGCACCACTCGATTGAGCTGTTCCAGCAGTCGGTCAAATGTGGGCTGTGAGCCATTGCACTGGTCTAAAATCGGCTGCAGCTGGGAGGCTACCGTCGGAGCCGCTTTAGGCAGTAAGGCTGCAACTAACGTTGCCAGCTCCTGCAATGGGGGTTGACCCGGCCTTAAATTACTGAGTCGAACCCGCCAACCATCAATATGAATTGCTTCAGGTGCCGTTAAACTAGCGGCCATATTCATGCCAAACAAATGGGGCCACAAGTTAAACAGTTGCCAGCACCAGTAAGCTTGGCGAAACGGGGTAGCGTCACCCCAGGCAGCCCCCAACGTTGGCAGAAACCTACCATGGAGGTCAAGAGGGGCATTGTCGAGCAATAGAATGGGGCCGTCAACTAGCTGGCACTCACCATAGACCGTCGGAATATGTAGCTGATGGGGATAGGCCCTGAGATAGGGCAGGGCAGCTGCCGACACCGTCTCTGGATAATCTGGTGGCTCAGGGGCTTGAGTATCTTGCCAGACACCGGGACTCAGCACCCAATAGCGCTCATTAACGCTTTGGCCAGGCGGAACATCACGTCCAGGTCCTAGGGCTAGAACATATTTCTTAAAGGGATAGACGTCCACTTGAGTCATATTGAGTGATGTCAGCCAGCGGTTGTATCTCGGTAAACCCCTCAATCAAGAGGCCAAGTGTAAAAAGATTAGGTTAATGGTAGTCGCAAAGAGCCCAATTGAGGAGTTCTTTAACATCCTCTGCCAATCTGGATTTGGCTAGATTACCCTTGAAATAGCTAGAACGTGAAATGCCTATGAACCTGGCGATTTTTTGGATTCTGCTTGGTGTCGCCTTGTGTGTGATGGAATTGATGGTTCCAACTGCGTTTTTAGAATCAGCGCTTGGGGTCAGCGCTGTTGTAGTTGGTTTGTTGATAATGGTGCTGCCATTGGCCTTTAGCTGGCAGGTGGCCCTGTGGATGGCGCTGTCACTACTGGTATTTTGGGCGCTGCGACGATTTGCCCCCCGCCGACAGCCACCGGCCTTGATGGACTCAACCGAAGCTCGAACCATCACGTCAATTCCCGCAGGTCGTAGCGGACGGGTGATGTATGAAGGGAATTCATGGCCTGCGTGCTGTAGTGATCGAGAAGTTGCGATCGCAACCAATCAAACCGTTATCGTTGTCGGTCGCCAGGGCAATACGCTAATCGTTATGCCCGAAACCGCCCTCCTGTAGAGGCACGCAAAACCCCTACATAGGAAATCAAATTTCAATTTTTTGAGACATACACTATGAACCCATTTGCACTGTTGATTATGTTGGCCTTTGGTGGTTCTATTGCTGCTGGGTCGGTACGCATCGTGAACCAAGGGAATGAAGCTCTAGTAGAAAGCCTGGGTCGGTATACCGGCAAAAAACTGCAGCCTGGCTTGAACTTCACGGTGCCATTTATCGACAAGGTGGTTTATAAGCAAACTATTCGTGAAAAAGTGCTCGACGTTCCACCTCAGCAGTGCATTACCCGCGACAACGTTTCTATTAGCGTTGATGCCGTCGTTTACTGGCGTATTGTCGACTTAGAAAAAGCCTATTACAAAGTCGAAAACCTTCAGGCCGCTATGGTAAACCTGGTGCTGACCCAGATTCGCTCAGAGATGGGGCAGCTAGAGCTAGACGAAACGTTTACTGCCCGAGCTGAAATTAACGAATCCTTACTGCGCGAACTAGATATCGCTACGGATCCCTGGGGGGTCAAAGTCACCCGTGTAGAGTTGCGTGACATTGTGCCGTCTAAGGCAGTACAAGACTCAATGGAGCTTCAAATGGCAGCCGAACGCCGAAAGCGCGCTACTGTTTTGACCTCTGAAGGAGAGCGAGAGTCGGCTATTAATGCTGCCCAGGGACAGGCAGAAGCAGAGTTATTGGCTGCTGAAGCGCGTAAAAAATCTGCCATTCTAGCTGCTGAAGCGGAACAGAAAACCATTGTGCTTAAGGCCCAGGCTGACCGTCAGGAACAGGTTTTGCGCGCCCAGGCCACAGCAGAGGCCGTACAGGTACTTGCCCAAAAACTAAAAAGCGATCCCGCTGCCCGTGAAGCCCTACAGTTTTTGCTAGCCCAGGGCTATCTGGATGTCGGTACTAAAATTGGAGCTAGCGATAGCAGCAAGGTCATGTTTATGGACCCCCGCGCTATTCCTGCCACCCTAGAAGGCATGAAATCTATCGTGGGCGATCTGAAACAGTATTAGGCTAGGAGGTAACTCCTGCCTAGGTGAGAAAACAGGGTGCGGCTTTTTCTATGGGCAAAAAACGTAGCAATAAATTAAAGCAGTTGGGGCATCTTCCGCCACAGCACAGCTTTTTCCTAAATCCCTATACGGATGCTCGCTTTACCCGTTGCCCACAGTGTGACGGCAAAACAAAACTGCGAAAAAAGCCGCTGCTGATTTTTATTACGCCACAGCAACCGGTGAGTCTGAATAAGACCTGTCGCTATTGCCCCTACTGCGATCTGCTGATCGCCCATAAAAACGAACTTGACCAGCTGCTGCAAAAGATGTGTTTACAACTCTTTCCCCATCTAGTTGGTCAAGATTATTTGGTTGTCGGTACGATCGAGCGCAAAACCTGGAAGGAAGGCAAAGCTTCCGTTGAGGATATTTTCAAGTCACTTCATGACTTTAAGCGACACCTGGAGTTTGAACCATCGCATTATGTATGGGTCAAGGACGACAGCTAGCAGATTTATCTGGATGCAGTTTGTCGTTTTTGGAGGCTAGATTTCCTCTGGATTGATTCCCAACTCCCGCAGGCGAGCGGCTAATTTATCAGCCCGCTGCTTTTCTTGCTCAGCCAGTTCAGCTGAAGTAGCGATCCAGTGACCATCGGCATCATACCAACGGAGCCAGATACCAGTCGCCTCTTGAAAGCTGCCTTGCCATAGACCGAGGCCCAGTCCTAAATCCTCAAACCAGTAGCGGTTATCGCTGATGGGTTCTTCCTCGTATCGAATCCCCATTAACTTAAATAAACGAACAGGGCAAACGCATACTCAATTAACCAGGATTCCTAAGAGATAATCGTTATCCCATCCAGCTTTAAGGCGTTTGGCCTTCGTGCCAGCTTTGGTTGCGGTATCTTGTCTCAAGAGGTTCAGAGCAATATGCCGAATCAGG